>CALXRI010000002.1 GCA_944390795.1 uncultured Victivallales bacterium | reverse complement strand
CCCGGTAGCAAAAATTCGATTTTAGCCCAAGATTCATCCGATATATCATGTCGTTCGTATGCATTCGCCATTTTCCCTATATCCTTTTTTGACGTTTGCATAATATAGCACAAATCTATTGACGACACAACCTAAGAGAGTCATCGGTGTAATGCCCCCCGTTTTTCAGGTGCGGCATTACGTAGTAGCAATCAAAAAATGATGATTTCATTTTTACAAAATAAAAGTTGACAGGGCACCAGTGAGTGTTCAAATATGACCGAAAGGTCTCCGGAGTTGAACCGGGAATTCATGCGCTGCCGCATTACGAATGGTTGAATGTCCGGGACGCAGCACCGGAGACGGAGCTTCTTCGAAGAGCCTATTGCACCCGTCATCCGCGGGAAACACTGGATTCCGGATTGCCGGATGGAAAGAACGAACCGCCGTATGTGGGAGGGAACCGGCAGGAAGCATGCGCAAATATGAGGTCGGTTCATTATGAATTCCTGCGGGGCAGACGCTTGCGTCGCTGATTTCCCTTGCGTCCGGACCTCCGGAATTTCATGCGGATTGCAACTCGCCCGGCATTGACGCATTCGATGGGATGCGGCGGAAAAGTCACGGCGCCTGACCGTGTTTCCTCCGATTCCGCAGAGGAAACTCCTTGCGGAAGACTGGAATTCACTTTTTCCCGCTGAATCATGGAAAGCGGTTCCTTCGGATGTGGCGTGATATTTTTCCGATTTTTTTCCCTGTCATGCTTGACATGTCTGAAATTTATAGTACGTTTCAATATACAATAATAAAATGATGATGTATGTTTTATGATACAAAAAATATCAAAATCAGTATTTGAACCGCATGTGAAACTGGATGCGGATTCTCCGGTGCCGCTGCATCATCAGCTGTCCGAGGGGATCATGCACAAGCTGAAACAGTGCCGTGTTCCGGCGCGGACGGTGATGCCGCCGATTCTGACGCTGGCGCAGACACTTCACCTGAACCGGGATACGGTCCGCAAGGCGTATGCGGTTCTGGAGGAGCGCGAGGTGATTTGCCGGACCCCCGGCGGACGTATTCTGGAAGTGACCGAAATGTTTGCCCGCGGCAATGCGGATGAAGTGCTTGCCGCCATCGGCGTGGTTCTCCCGGAACGCATGGAGAGTCTGCTTGATCTGCCGAATACAACAGCGCTTAAGACAGTGGCAGGGATCATGGACGGCGCCGCCGATCTGGGAATCTCCGCAATGGTGGTTCCGCTTCCCGCTGCGGACGATGATGTGGCGCGCCTGAACAACTGGCTGAAATCGATGCTGTCCAAGCTGAGCGGTCTTGTGTATCTCGGCGAGGACAAGTCGCGTTCTCATGAAAAAGCCTTTGATATTCTGCTCGCGGAACGGACGCTGCCGCAGGTCTTCATCAGCGGGCACCGTTTCCAGGAGCATCTCGGGATCGTGAGAGTGGACATGGAGTCCGGTTTTCAGGCGGCGGTTGATACTCTGTATGAACTTGGGCACCGCCGTTTTGCGGTATGCGGGCCGAAAATCCCGAAGCGCAGGATTTTCCAGCTCCAGACTTACGACCGGATTTCGCTTCTCTGCAAGGCGGTTCGCACTCGAACGGTTCTGCGTGATGATTTTCTTTTTGAGGCAGAACGCGGAAACTCGGAAATGGTCCCGTGGCTAAATCAGATTCTAAGCCAACCGGAACGTCCGACAGCATTGCTCTGCGCGGATGATCAGGAAGCACTGCGTGTGATTGAAATTGTAAAGAAAACGGGATTGAAAGTTCCGCAGGATGTTTCCGTGATCGGCTATGGCGACACTGGTCTGCTCCCGGGACTTTCCTCCATCCGCCATCCCTGGCTTCAGACGGGACGGGCGGCAGTGGAGATGATCGCGGAGAGCTGGCGGCGTTCCATACCCGTCAACCGGCTGGACAGGGTATTGCAGGCGCCGCTTGTGATTCGCGAATCAGTAGGTGTGGCACATGACGCCTCATCAGAATAAACTGCTCCGCCCCAAATTGCGGATAACCGGAAAGGAAAGACAAGGACGACACCCAGACACCGTATTCGCAACAACAGAATGCAAGAAGAAGGAGACACTCAGATGAAGAAAAGGGATATTTTTACATTGATAGAACTGTTGGTTGTAATTGCGATCATCGCGATTCTGGGGGGAATGCTTCTTCCTGCGCTGAACAGGAGCCGCGAGAAAGCCAGAGAGATTGCGTGCAGCAGTCAGCTTAAACAGGTCGGGCTTGCCTTCTCGCTTTATAACGGCGATTTCAATTCATACTATCCACCGTATCTGCAGGATGTTTACCTGTTCTGGCCCTACCTCATGAAAGAACATAAGTATCAGCCCGACCCCAAGGTTTACTTTTGTCCTTCCGCGATCAACACGCTGACCAACGATTATACTTCCGGCAAAAACAATGCGATCAACAATCCGCAGACTTCTTCGCGGTATCAGTACATCACGTACGGCTACAACTACATGAATCTCGGAGGGAGCTACAACGAATTGAACGGATCCGGCGACTGGACACTCCGTCCGGCAAAAGTTGAAATGGTCAAATCGCCCTCCGGAAAAATCAATCTGGCGGAATCCCGCGAAAGTTCGAACGTAAGCAGAAGCTCATGCGTAATACAGCAGGCATGCGAAGCAAACGGAGTGAACCGCATCAATTTAGCTCATGCCGGATTTTCCGCCAACATACTGTGGGTGGACGGGCACTGTTCGCAGGAAAGGAATGCCCAGTCCCGTTTTCAGAGAACCGGTCTCGGCGGAAAGTATTTCAAACGCACCACGGTACCGTGAAAATAACATTGGAACGGTGGCAGAATATTTGAATTGCCGGCAGAAAGGCAGAAACGCAAAATGGAGAACTGGCAGGATTTTCTGGCAGCCGCGGAAGAATTCCGGCTTCCTGAAACGCAGCTGAATACGGTGAAAGATTTTTATTCACAAATCGACAGGCATTTTTTCAAGGAGAAAAAAGCGCAACTGTTCGGCGATTTCCCTGTTGAAGAAATTGAGAAAAACTATCCTGGCGGAGAACACCGGAAGTTCAACTACATTCTGATCGCCTCCAGCTGGCATATTCTCCGGGATCTGTACCGGAGAAAAGGATATCCGCAGTCCATGCTGGATGATATCCGCAACGACCTGCGGATCTGGGGAGACAAAGCCATGGCGGATTTCGGATATGCAGGGCTTGACTGGCGTATATTTTTCTGGTGCCGCTGCGTACTTTCCGGACAGATCCTCCAGTTGGGACGTCTTCAATGTGATATTCCACACAAATTCAACGGGGCGTTTTCCGTGGTCAGAAAGAACGGCGGAATTCAAATGATTCCCGGAAAGAATCCTGACCCGGCGGCATTGCTGAATTTCGGAGACCGCGTGATTAATCTTCACATCCCGGCCGCCGGGCCCCTGAAACGGAAAGACTGCATTGACTCCATCCGGAAAATAGTGGAGTTCTGCAGGAAATACCGTCCGGATTATCTGTTCCGCGCCGTTGTCTGCTATTCCTGGGTATTGGATCCGATTTTCGCGGAACTGAATCCGAAAAGCAATCTGAAAGAGTTTCAGACGCTGGGACATGCTTTCGAGCTGCCGGGAATTGATGAAACCAACGAAGTGATTTGGCGCGTATTCGGACTCAAAGGACAGAAATGCGGCATTCATGCCGTCCCGCATGAGACTTCAATGCAGCGGACCGTGGCAAAATATCTGGATGACGGAGGAAAATTCCGGGAATTCGGTTTTTTTATTTTGCGCGATGAACTGCCGGTACTGTTTACTTGAAAAATCTGATAAAATAAGGAAAGGGATGGAAATGAAAAGGACTGTTCTTGCGGCGGCATTGCTGCTGTGTTGGGGAAATGCCGGCACGGAGGAATTTGCCCGCGCGGAATACACCGCAACCATGGAAATCGGGAAACGCCCCCGGATCGAGACACCGTTTTTCTATCCGGAGGTCCAGTATAAATACGGACTGTTCCACAATCTTCTGGGAATATATATTGACCGTCCGCTATTTCATGACCGGGCGACCCGGTATCCGGCGAACAAGTACAGTTATATCACGCCGGAGTCCTATTTCCGAGATATAGCCATTATGAAGCGTTACGGATTTGACGGCGCGGGAAGTTTGGCACTGCCGATTTTTGGATTGTATAAGACCGTCATGGGATATTTGGAAAAATACCCGCAGCTGGCTGTCGGACACAAGGAATTTCCCCAGTTTGCCTTTTCCGGAAGTTTCCGGGATTTTTCCCCGAAAGACACTGTGTTTACCACGGCCTGTGCGATTCTGGACATTGCGCTGAAAAGTCCGTTCACGCCCAGAGTAAACGGCAGAATCCCGATCACCACGTACTGCGCCTGGCAGGCAAATCAAGATGCCATGGAGGCATTCATCAAAGCTCTGCGTGCAAAATATGGGGATGTGTTCGCTCTGATCGGATCGTATGGAATCGACTGGAAAGATCAGGAGGAATACAATCAGACCGGGAAATGGTCGGACTCCACGGTTCAGAAATACCGCCGCCGGATCGAAAAAGCCCTGCGTCTGTATGACGGGCTGCAAGTCGAGATGTGCTGGAACCGGACAGATGGAGAATACATGACCCATGAGGAATTCGGAGCCTATGACCGTTATCTGCTGCCTATTCTGCAGAAACTGACCGCCATGCCGGAGTTCCGGCAGAAACTGATCGGGGCATGTGTTAGACAGGGATACATCAATCACATGTCCGGCGTTACGCACGGCGAATTCGGAACGGCTTCACTCCGCGGCAAACTGGATCGGATCATGCTGCTCAATCCGGATTTCATCTATTTCTTTGAATGGAATGAATTCAACGAAAACACCTGTTATCAGCCGACACTTGCCAACTCGCTTGCGCTTCAGCGGCTTCTGAAATTTTACATCCGGCATCTGAAAGGGCTGACACCCGAACCAAATCCGGGGGATGACCCGGCTGTGCCGCAGTTGGTTCTGTCGCACCGTTCGCGTCTGAAAACCGGCGAACCGCTGCAATTTGAACTGCTGAACATTCCGGACGGAATCAAAAAGGACAGTTACAGCGTCCGGCTGCATCTTCGAAATCTGTCCGGCAAAAATCTGATCTCGTTCCCAGCGGAAAAATTCCGCAGAGATCAGCTCCGCGCTGTCACGTATACTGTCCCAACAGAAAAACTAATGCCGGACTTTGTATTCATACCAGAACTGGAAGTTACCGGATATGACGGCAAGTTGCGGATTTACAGAAACTTCCAGTACATTCTGGTAAATCCGACAGTGAACAGCAATTATAAGTCTGTCCGTCAGCCGTTGCGGGATATGCTCGTTGCCGGGCAAGTGGTGTTTGAAGCGGAATCCATCGGAGATGGCCGCTTTCGTCTGAAAGGAAAATTCAAAGCCGCAGAGAAACTGAACTCGCTGGAAGTCACGGATCGGGGACTGGAAGTCTATGCCTGCGATCCCGTCGGAGAATTTGACCGCTCCCGGCAGCTGGTCCTGACCGGCTGGTTCACCACCCGCAACAAGGGCTGGAGACCGATGACGCTGGAAATGGTCAACGGCGGAGACTGGAAGATGCGGGCGTGGGAGCAGGCCAACGTCAATTTCGGGACGATCAAGAAAAACGGCAACCGGGCGGACTGTCACATCTACTGCTGGACGGAACCCTCCGGATTTATTCTGACCCTGCCGAAAGAACAGGCTGACAAAGCGGAATTCCGAATCAGTGTGGACGGCGAAACCAAAACTTTCAAAGTGGCTGACCTACTGGCGCAACGGAGAATTGATACGCATTATCCGAAATGCCGTCTGCAACTGGAAAATTATCTGAGTCTTCCAGATATTCCCGTCCACATCGAGCGCGATTCCGCCGAATTTGATATTGTTCTCGAATCGCAGAATCGTTATCCCGTTTATCAGCTCCGGGCGGTCTCCGAATCCGGCAGAATTTACCGTTCTGCGCCCGTGATGCCGGTCGCAGTGCCGGAAAAAACGGAAATGCTGAATGTCAATTCCGAGACTTCCGGGAAAGTTGTTTCCGTTCCTGTCCGCTCTGCTCTGATTCCTCGTCTCAAATGGAAATTCGACAACAGGGACAATGCGGTTCTTTTCAACAGCTTTCATCCGTATTTCACCGCAACGCTCGGCGGCGGCTACAAGTATGATGATGCTTTCCATTACATCGCCGATCCGTCAAACGGACGCGGACCCGTCCGGATGAAAGAGGATAACCGCGACATCCTGAAATTCGATGGAAAAACCTATCTGCATTTTCCACTGGAGACATTTCCGCGTGGACCGTTCCGGCTGAGTTTTGAAATCAAGCCGGAAGCAACGGAAAATCCCTATGTGCTATTCCGTCATTTCTCCTCGATTCTCGGCTCTGCCACAGTCTATGTGAAATTCGACCGTCTGTATGTGAGTTTCACTGACCGGAAGCTCCAGACGCATAACTTCGCGTCCGGATTCATTGTCGAACCAGGCAAATGGTCGGACGTTCAGATCAGCTATGATCTTCACCGTCTGACGATCAAAGTCAACGGACAGGAACGGTTCTTTCCTTTTGAAGGCGGACGCACACTCTACTTCAAGCCCGCTGTCTTCGGAGGTCACACCAAAGCGGAATTCGGACTGCCTGAAAACGCCGGGTATTTCAAAGGCGCATTGCGAGCCTTATCCATAGATCACAACATTTAACAAGGAGGACAAGATCATGAATAAACATTTAATTCAGGCGTTTTCCCTGCTGTGCGCCGCCGCGACCGTATGGGGAGCGGATCCTGTGTCGGTCAAGGCGGACTCTGCAAAGAATTTTTACAATGGCGACAAACTGATTGCCGCTGACGGGATTTTCACTATGCAGCCGCAGAGCAAGGTCAAGGCCCCCGGCGGATATTTTTATCTGGAAAAGGCTCCCGTCAATCTGGATTCACCGTACCGCCTGAGCGGAGAATTCAAATCTGTAAGCGGCGAAAGCGGCAACCTGATTCGTTTCGGACTGATCCTGCTGACGGCAAAAAAGTCACCGCTGAATGCCCGTTCGATCAACATCGTTCCCAACAGCGAAACCGTATTGCTGGCAGATTGCCGCGCGGCGGACAAAAAAGTGAAAATCAAAGACGGAGCGAACTGGAAACAGGATGGCATCAGCCTGATTGCTTTTGATGTTGACCCGACAGGAAAACAACGTGATCTGCCGAACAATCATCTTTCCAAAGGACTGATCACTGCCGTCCGCCCGGTCAGCGACGGAGTGGAACTTGAACTGAATGCGCCGGTCGGACAGAATTATCCGGCAGGAACACCGGTCCGCGCACACCGTGCAAGCTGGACTTATTTTTACGCCGGAGCCGCCGCTGCGGCACTGGGGAATGACTGGAAGAAAATCGAAGTCGTAATTCCCCCCGGAGCAGTTCCCGCCGCAAACCTGAACCGTTGGTGGTTGGGAACAGAATATGCCATGATCGTAGTGGAAAGCATTGATTCGAAAAAAGGTGTCATGTTCCGGAATCTGATACTGACAGAACTGCCGGTGAAAAAGTAATCCGGAACAGCTCCATCTGTTTCGTGGGACACAGGATCCCTGTGGCAGGTATTTGGGGTCTGTTTTAAGCAGAGCCGAAATGCCGGAAAAAAACAGGAACTGAAGTATGAAAGTCTTATCACACAACTGCGATTTTATTGTGGTCGGCGGCGGTGTCGCCGGAACAGTGGCGGCGATTGCGGCGGCCCGGCTCGGAGCGAAAACCCTTCTCGTCCAGAACCGTCCCGTGCTGGGGGGACCGTCCGGCTCGGAATGCTGCCAGAACAGCGACGGAGCCTTTATCACCGGCGCGCCGGAGTATGTGAACCGCGGCGCGATGGAAACCGGAATCCTAGAAGAGATGCGCCGTGAATCCTTTTTCCGCTCGGAAAACGGATGGAGACAGCACTGGAGTCTCGTCATGCGCGAATGGGCGGAACGCGAAAAACTCCTGACCCTGCTCCTGAATACGGAGGTTTATGAGGTCGAAACGCAGGGAAGGCGCATCGTATCCCTGAAGGCGCGGACGCAGGGCAGTGAGTTGGAATACCGCCTCCGCGCCCCGCTTTTTGCGGACTGTTCCGGGGACTCTTTCGTCGGCTTCTCGGCGGGCGCGGAATACCGCGTCGGACGCGAGGCGCGCCGCGAATTTCAGGAATCCCTCGCTCCGGAAGAGGCGGACCGGAAAACCATGGGCTCATCGATTGCATTCCGCGCCGTTGACACGGGACGCCCGATTCCATTCAACGCGCCGGAGTGGGCTTATAAAATCCGCTCCGACGACGATCTGCCCTACCGCATGCACAGCAATCCGCGCCAGGGCTACTGGTGGCTCGAATACGGAGGAGAGATCGACACCATTCACGACAACGAGGAGATCTACCGGAAACTTCTCTCGATCCTCTTCGGCATGTGGGACCACGTGAAAAACGGCGGCGACCACGGAGCGGAAAACTATGCGATTGAATGGATCTCCGCAATTCCGGCGAAGCGCGAGTCGAGACGTCTGACAGGCGATTACATTCTCACGCAGAACGATCTCATGAACCATCCGGAATTCCCGGACGCGGTTGCCTTCGGCGGCTGGCCGATCGACATCCACCCGCCCGAAGGCGTCTTCGGAAAGGGACATCCCGGAACCACGCCGCCATTCATTTTCCCCGGCGTCTATCCGATTCCGTTCCGCTGCCTCTACTCGCGCAACATCGACAATCTGATGATGGCCGGACGCAATATCAGCGTGACGCATGTGGCACTCGGTTCGACGCGCGTCATGGCGACCTGCGCGCTCTGCGGACAGGCCGTCGGAAGCGCCGCCGCACTCTGCCGGAAATATGCCTGCACGCCGCGCGAGCTCGGGAAAAGCCATATCCCGGAACTTCAAAGCGTTCTCTACCGGAACGACCAGATTCTTCCATGGATGCCGTCCATGGAGTCCGGGATGTTTTCCCGCGTGGAGGCGGACAGCGACATGATTCTGCGCCTTGATTCCCCCGCCGGAGAACTGCCGCTGGCCCCGGAACCCCGCAATCCGGCCATTTACGATCCCTGCGACGTTCCCCCGACCGACCGACGGCGCGGACAGATGTTTCCCGTCGCCACGGATCATATCGACCGCATCGCGCTTCGTTTCCGCAACCGTACCGGCCGAGCTGCTGAAGTGAAGGCGTTTCTGCATGAATCGCGCTTCCCCGGCGTCTTCGAAGGAAAGGAACTCGCTCTCGGAAAGGCCATGGTGCCACCCGGCGAAAATGTCGAGGGAGTCTTTGAGTTCCATGTGCCGCTCGCCTGCAAAAGCGTTTTTCTCCTGCTGGAGGAGGTTCCGGGCGTATCGGCGCTCACGGAAAGACGGCATCTGCCCGGCGTTTACTGCAAACCGGACGGCTGCTACTTTTCCGATGACAACTTCTGTTTTTCCGTGGAGCCGCCGCAGCATGTGTTCGTCCCGGAAAATGCCGTGAAAACGCCGCCGCGTCCGGGACTTTCCGCAAATCTCTGGATTTCGGATCCTGCGCAGGGCTTTCCCCAGACATTGACGCTCACATGCGCGAAGGAGACCGTCTGTTCCCGTGTCGAACTAGTTTTCGACACGAATCTCGATAAAAAACATACCCGCGGAGCGGCTGTCGAATGCGTCCGGGACTACAAGGTCGAGGCGCTCTGCCGCGGACAATGGATACCGGTTGCGGAGGTTTCCGGCAATTACCGGCGTGTCCGGAAGCACACATTCGCGCGAATGTCCGTTTCGGCCTTCCGCCTGACCGTTCTGGCCGGCAACGGGGACCCCTCGGCAAGAGTGTATCTCTTCCGTGCCTGCCGCGACGGAGAGTTCTGACTGCCCGGATCGCGGCCTTCCCCGAAATGGCGATCTCCTCCCGCACAGGCGTCTCTCCAAGTGGCCTTTGGCGCAATGTTCATTCCGGTGTAAAACATTTTTCCGGAATTTTGTCTCGCGCATATTGACATTCATATGGGACACTTCCTATAATATTCCGAAAAAACAGAACGGATGACGGGGAGATAGAGATCCCATGTTTGAGCAGAAATACGAGACGCTTTCCCGGATGATGGAGAGCTGGATCCGGGAGAATCCGACGAACGGCCGTCTGCCGGGCGTCCGGAAATTCTCCTCCATGTTCGGCGTTGATAAAAAGACCGTCGGCAAGGCCATGCGTCTCCTTGTCCGGCGCGGCGTGATCCGCGTCAACGGTCCGCAGGGCACATTTCCGGTTTCCCGTCCCGGCGGCTCTCCCGGACATCATGCCATCGGCATTCTCGGGATTGCGTCGACTGCCGGTTCGGAAAAACTGATCGACTATCTGAACTGCCGAAGCCGGAAGTTCGGATACAAGGTCGTCGCGCTGGACCTGAAGGCGGAGGATTACGAGCTCCTGCTGCATTTCCCCTTTGACGGCTACATCTTTCTCGGCTCCTACTCGACCAGCTGGATTTTATCGCGCCTTCATGAATGTTCCATTCCCGTCATCGGGGGACCGTTTTTCGACTTTCCCTGGCTGAACCGTGTGACTTACGATCATGCAGGAGGATACGGCGTTCTTGTGAAATATCTGAAACGGCTCGGACACCGGAGAATCGCCCTTGTCGAGTATGAACGGAAGCAGGAATATGCGGAGTATATCGCGAAGCTGAAATCGATTTTCCGGAACGCCATGGGGGATGATTTTTCCGAGGAACTCTTCTGCATCATTCCCCGGAGCCGGCTGCGGACCGGTTTCAACGGGATGGAAAAGTCGAAGAAAATCGCCGACGGGATTGTGGAGCGTCTGATGGCCCTCCGGGAACGTCCCAGCGCCGTGATTGTGGTTCCGCCGCTGGTCCGTCATATTTTTCTGAGCCTGAAGGAACGGGGCATCTCCGTTCCCCGCGACGTGTCGCTTGCGGATGTCGCCTGCATCCAGAATCGGAATCCGGGATATACGACGCTCGTCGCCCATGAGGAGAGGCTGACCGCGATGGCGGTCCGGAGAATGATTGCCATTCTGGACGGCTCCGCAGGGCCTCCCCGGACTCTTTGCGCACCCTTTACGCTGAAAATCGGCAGGAGCACGATGAAAAAACGCTCTTCCTGATCTTGAATAAGGAGGTTCCATGAAACGACTTGAATTCACATTGATCGAAATGCTGATTGTTGTCGCCGTCATTTCCATTCTTGTGTCCCTGCTTCTGCCCGCCCTGAAGCGCGCCGGGGAAAAAGCGGACGGAATCGCCTGTCTGAGTCAGCTCAGGCAGCTCGGCGTAGTCGATCAGAACTACACCAGCGACAATCGGGGGATCTGGAGCGTGATGGGGCAGATGGAATATTTCCATCCGGGAAACGGAACGACCTACAGCATCTATTATCCACAGTTTTACTGGCGTCAGGGATATCTGGCGCCGTCACATGGAAGCGGTTCCCCCGGAACATTTTACATCGGAAAGGCATACTGCTGCCCGGGGCTTGTGAAACATTTCAGTCTCCCGAACAATGCCGGCAGGTATCTGAGTCTGTACTGTTATGCGACGCGTGCCGACATCCGCCGCGGATTCGGGGATGACAGGCTTGATGTGACGTCCCTGCTGTATCTCCGTTCGGTCGGGGTGATGGATCTTTCAAAGGCGAGACGTCCTGCCGCCTTCAACCTCCGCGGCTGCTCCTCGATCGGACAGACAAAGGTCAACGGCCTGCAGATGTACTGCATGCTTGCGTCATCCAAGGCGCCCGCCGGCATTCACTCCCGGAATGCGAACATGATTTTTCTGGACGGGCATGCGGAAGCCGTAAGCCGGACAAGAATGATTCTGGAGTTCGGGGGGGATTCCACAAGCGTCTACAACTGTCTGCGATGAACGCATTACACAAGGAGCCGCATATGAGAACCATCCTGCCGATTCTGCTGTTTCTTCTGTCCGGACTTTTTCTGCACGGCGCGGAAAAGCTTGAAATCAGAACTTTTCCCGACGGTTACCGGGATGACCGGACCGGCTCGGTTTTTTCCGACGCCCCGTCCGTCCTGATCCTGCACACATGGGCGAAGGAAAAGGCGTTTCGTTCCGGCCGTGTCGCCGTCACGCTGGAGCTGCCGGAAAATTTCCGGATCGGGCATTATTCGATCGGGCGGAGGCCGCGTCCGGGAAAAAGCATTTCATCCGCACCCGCGGGGAAGGGATGGCGGAAATGGACGCTTTCCGCCGGAAACGTGAATTATCAGTCCGTCTACAGGGTGTCCGCGCATCCCTGGCGTCCCACCGTTCCATGGACCGAGAGTTCGGTTGTCATTTTCCTTTCGCCGGAGGGGAGGGGGCCGGAACGGTTCGATGTTCCGTGGACGGTGACGGGAGATGCTTTCGAACCGGTTTCCGGCACGATGAAACTCTTCACGCTGCCCGCGCCGGTCCTGACGAAAAAGCCGAAGCATCTTTCCGTCTGGAGTGCCATGGGAATGTATGGAAACAAGACCGGACCGGGCGCCTGGACGGAGGAATATTATCTTGCCATTCTGAAAACCATGAGGAATGCGGGGGTGAACGGCATTGTCGAGAGCGGGGGAAGCTGGCTCCCGGATGCCGTCTGCCCTGTGGCGGAACTCCGCTCCGGGCTGGGATTCGAGACAATTGCCATGAACTGCTTTTCCTACTCCCAGCGAATTACGCCGGAAGCGATGAACGCCGCCGGATTCCGTGTCACGGATCGGGATGTGAAGCGCAATGCGTCCGGGCGTTCCATGCGGGAGATGCGCAATTGTCCCAAGCAGATGTTCTGTTTCAGCGCCATGGCGGAAAAGGATTCCCCCGTCCGCGCCTGCATGCGCAGTTATTACCGTCGTTATATCAGGCGCGGGTTCCGCGTCTTCTTCAGCGATTACGAGCCGCCGGTTTACGACTGCTGCTACTGTGACAAATGCCGCCGGGCCTTTGCCGCCTTCGCCGGTGCGGACGAGTCGGAATGTCTGAAGCTGAAAGCCGGAGAACTGGTCGCGAGATATCCCTGGAAGTGGTATCTCTTCCGGTGCAACCTGTTCGGAAAGGTGCTCAAACTGCTCCGGGAGGAGCTCGGGGTCACGATCGGCTGGAATTCCAATCTCGTTCATGAGAATGTGTATCTGTCCGCCCTGCGGAGTTTCGGATGGTCCGCCTTTGCGGAGGATCCGCGCATCCTGGACGGCAGCGTTGATTTTCACAGTGCCGATTCGCTGGCGACGGGTCTTGCCTCCGTCATGACGGTCGGCGCGTTTCTGCAGAAGACGCCGGACGGGAAGGCGCTTCTTTCCCGGCCAGTCATCGCCCGGGCAACCTCCCTGCACTGGGTCAACTGGGGATTCTTCTGCATTTACGGGCGATATGATTTCGCCCGGAGGAAAGGGTTCCGGGGGCTGGGAGTCGATTTCCGGCGGAAGCTCCACAAGCTGGAGATCGCCTCGGATTTCGCCCAGGGCGCTTCCGGCGTGGAGATTGCCGCCTCGCCTTTTGTCGCGGATGCCGATGCCCTGACCGGAATCGCGGAAGGGATTCAGTTCGGCGCGGATTTCGAGGATCTCCTTTCTGTCCGGACGCGCCTCGACGCACGGAGTTTCCGCCTGTATGACTGCACTTCCGGACCGTCTCCCTATCGTGAAAAAATGAAGCGGGGATATCTCAGCAATTACTTTCTGATGGCGACGGACCGTTACGGCGCACTTCAGTGCATTGCCCATGGGGAGAACGACTGGCGGCTCTTCACGCTTTTCAACTGGGATTATGAACAGGCGAAGATTCTGCGTCTTGTTCCGGAAGATCTGCCGGAAGGTGACGGATATTTCCTGAATGTCGGCATCGACAACAGGAAAAACGCATCAGGACGCAGTTATTCCGCTCCGGAACTGCGCAGGGGAATCATGATTGCCGTGCCCGCCGGCGGGATTGCGGGAGTCCTGATCGCCCGGAAGAGGATCTTTCCGGAAGGAAGGATCGATTTCCCCGTCCATGCGCAGGGCAGGGAGATCCGCTTCCGCATTCCGGATCGTTCCGGGAGCGGAATGGCGGAGTTTATCCGGAAAACCTTCAATCCGCAGATGGAACGGCTCGCAAGGAAATATCCGGACGCGGGATTCCGCCGGATCGAGATGACGGAATGAAAGATCATTACCGCATGGTCAGCTGGTGGCTGCGGAAGGACGACCTTCCGTGGCCGAACCGGAATAGTGCGGAGAAATTCCGCCGCCGTGCGGCGTGCATGGCGCGCGAGGGTGTCAATGCGGCGATTGTTTTCGGCGCGCATTTCCGCTGGGATTTCATGCCGGTGACCGGGCAGCTTCATGAACTGATCGCATTCGTCGCGGACGAGCTGCATCAATACGGGATCGTTCTGTTCGATCATCATTCCTCCGTTCTGAGCTGCAATTACAATCCCGATCCCCGGCGCTTCAACGCGCGGAAGACATACAGCAACCACCGCCAGATGCTGATTTCGCCGCCCGACGGATTCCTTCCCCGGGAGATGCTTGACGAGTGGAAAATGAAAGATGCCGGCGGGCGGAACGTTTTCTATCCGCAGTATGCGGCGCAGTCCTTCTGCATGAACAATCCGGATTTCCGCGAGGCTTATTATGCCTACCTGAAACGGCTTGTCGCCGACACGGCGATCGACGGGCTGATGAGCGATGACGCCATTTTCCCGCTGTCCGGCTGTTTCTGTCCCTTCTGTTGCGCCCGCTTCCGCCGGGAATACGGATTGGAATATCCCCCGGCCGGGGATTTTTCCTTCTGGAGAAACCGGGACAATCCGGACTACCGCGCCATGATCCGGATGCGCCTGGATTCCGTCCGCGACTATTTCCGCGGAGTGACTGCCAGTCTGCCGCGGAACTTTCCCCTGATGAGCTGCTGCGCCTCCAGCATCCACCCGGCTCTGCTGGAGAGGGGGTTGACTTACGGCGCCTTCATCGAGGCGGGTGCGAACACCGTCATGCTGGAGATGTGCGGGAACACGCCGGATGCAGGCGGCGCCCTTTTCCGGAAGGAGCTGCCTTCCCAGCTGCTGCATCTTGCCATGGCGGAGAAATCCGCTCTGCCGTGCATCGGCCTGGGATACGGATTTTCCTCCGATGCGGCATTCATGGTCTGGGCGTTCAACAAATTCCTGAATTCCGGAACGTGGTATTCCTCCCTGGTTCACCGCCTCGGCCTGAGCGATCAGGATATGAGGAGGATCCCGGATGATCCGGAACAGCTGGACGGCATCTTCCGTTTTGAGGAGAAGCATGCGGAATGGTTCCATGCCGCCGGCGCCGGTGATGTCGCCGTTCTGTTTCCTTGTGACACCGTCGCGAATTTCGGCGGAATGGAAGAAGACTGCGCAAAAGATTATTCCGCCTTGTGCATGTATCTGCTGGAACACGGATTTTCCGCGGATGTCGTGACGGATGTGCCCGATGCCGGATCCCGCTGGAAGGTGCTCCTTGTTCCTTCCGCTGTCTGTGTTTCGGAAGAGATGTATGCTGCGATGAAGCGCTGGACGGATGCGGGGAAAACGGCCGTCGTGCTCGGTCCTTTCGGGTTCCGGACGGCATCCGGCGCGCCTGCGGAGAAATCTTTTGCCTCCCGCTGCGACCTGCCTGTCTCCTTTCCGGAGAAAGGCCGAGGCTCGCTCTGCGATCCCCGGAACGCGGCTCTTCCCCCCGGGGAGTGCACTCCGGAAGGAGTTTTCAGGCCGTATCCCGGATTTCACTGGTTCACGAGGCGTTTCTCTTCCGGCGTTCCCGCCGGATTCTCCGCAATTCTTGAAGAATGCTGCACCCGTCTTCATGCGGAGGGCTGGGCGTCCAGACGCTATGTTGATCCGGCGGGGCGTCTGCTGGTTCATTTCATTGCGCTGGAGTATTGCATCGCTTTGAATGAATCGCTTGAAAAACGGCGGAACGCGCATTCTCCTGCCTTCCGCCATCTGAAAATCATTTCCCATATTGCACCGAAACATGGGAAGCCGCTTTCCATGACAATGGCGGAAGGTTTTTCCCGCGTGGAACTTCTGGAGCCGTATTCCCGCCGGGAGCCGCGGGAGCTCTCCATGGAGGAACTGCGCTCCATTCCCCTTCAGCCCGGCTGTCCTTATTTCCTCCTGCGGTTTCATCCCGCCCGATAAGCTGTCCGGTTGACCGTTCCTGATCCTCCCGGGGCGGAAAAAAGAGGTGATTTTCCGGATATCCCCTTGACAATCGCGAAATTCATGATACAATAGTTGTTTGCTTTATACCAATTCAATCAGCGAGGGCGTGAAAAATGGCTACTGTGACACTGGAGGAAATCAGCGCATTGTATGAAAAATATGTGATGGAGACCTATGCGCGCGCGGATCTGCTTTTTGTGCGCGGCAAAGGGTGCCGCCTGTATGATTCCGCCGGCCGGGAGTATCTGGATTTCGCCGCCGGCATCGCGGTATGCAGTCTCGGCCACTGCCATCCCGCCGTCACGAAGGCGATTCAGGAACAGGCGGCAAAGCTGGTGCATGTCTCGAATCTCTTTCTCAACGAATGGCAGCCCCGCCTTGCGCAGAAACTCATCAGCCACGGCTTTGACGGGACATGCTTCTTCTGCAACAGCGGAGCCGAAGCCAACGAGGCGCTGATCAAGCTCGCACGTAAAAACGGAGCGGAAAAAGGCCGTTACGAAATCATCGTGATGAACGACTCCTTCCACGGAAGGACCCTTGCGACCCTCGCGGCGACCGGACGCTCCAAATACCGGAAGGGATTCGCTCCCGACATGCCCGGATTCAAATTCGTCAACTTCAATGACGCCGAAGCCGTCCGGAACGCGATTACGGAGAAGACCGCCGCCGTCATGCTCGAACCCGTGCAGGGGGAGGGCGGCATCATTCCCGCCGACGGCGCGTATCTTGCCGCCGTCCGCGAGCTCTGCGACCGGAATGACATCATGCTGCTTTTCGACGAGGTCCAGTGCGGCATGGGAAGAACCGGCTCCTTCTTCGCATGGCAGTCCTTCGGCATCGAGCCGGACGCGCTCTCCATGGCCAAGGCGCTCGGGAACGGCTATCCGATCGGGGCGATGGTGGCAAAGCGCAAATATTCGCATGTCCTGACGCCCGGCACGCATGCAAGCACCTTCGGCGGAACCGCGCTTGCCTCCGCAGCCGCGTGCGCCGTGATCGACGCGATTGACAATGAAAAGATTCTTGACAATGTCGCGAGGCAGTCCGGGACGCTGATGGACGGCCTTTCCGCGCTTTCGAAGAAATATCCGTGCATCCGCGGCGTCCGCGGACGCGGCCTGATGGTCGGCGCCGTGCTCGACCGGCCGGCGGGAGCCGTTCTTGGGATCCTCCGTTCCAAAGGCATGATCGCCCTGTCCGCCGGAGAGAATGTCCTGCGGCTTGTTCCCCCGCTCAACGTGAGCGATGCGGACTGCGCCCTCGCGCTGGAACTGATCGACGGCGCATTCGCCGAACTCTGCGCAAAGTAATTCAATTTCCTGAAAGCAAAGGAGCTGCAACATATGAAAAAAGACCTGCTGTCCTGCATGGATATCACCAGGGCGGATTTCGAACGGATTCTCAGCCTTTCCGCCGAATTGAAGGACGGTCGCGGAAAACCCGGCGCGCCGAAGCCTTTCGAAGGAAAAAGCGTCGGCATGATTTTTGCAAAATCCTCGACGCGGACGCGCGTTTCGTTTGAAGTCGGCATTTTCGAGCTCGGCGGACATCCTGTGTATCTGGACCAGTCCCGCACGCAGATGGGACGCGGCGAAACGGTTCCGGACACCGCGCGCGTTCTGGAACGTTATCTTTCCGGCATCGTGATCCGGACCTTCGCCCAGCAGGACCTGATCGACCTTGCCGCAAATGCGCATATTCCGATCATCAACGCCCTGACGGACGATTTTCATCCCTGCCAGGCGCTGACGGACATGTTCACGATGTACGAGCATGCCGGGAAGCTGGAAGGGCTCAAGCTTGCCTATCTCGGCGACGGGGCCAGCAACATGGCGAATTCGCTGATGCTCGCCTCCCAGCTCGCCGGGGTCAACATGGTGATTGCCGCGCCGGAGGAGTACAGGCCGCGCGGGGATCTGATGGAAAAGAACCTCGGACCCGGAAAATGCGCGTGGACCAAATGCGTCCGCGAGGCGATGGAGGATGCCGATTTCGTCTATACCGACGTCTGGGTCAGCATGGGGTTCGAGGAGGAATCCAAGCGGCGCATGGCGATTCTCCAGCCCTATCAGCTGAATATGGATGTGCTCGGACTCGCGAAGCCCTCCGTCAAGGTTCTGCACTGCCTTCCCGCGCATCGCGGCGAGGAGATTACCGACGAGGTGATGGAGTCTCCGAATTCCATTGTCTTCGATCAGGCGGAGAACCGTCTGCATGTCCAGAAGGCGATCATGTCCCTGCTGATTCACTGATTGCCGCGGATTTCGGAGGAGAGCCTGAAGACCGATGCGTCTTCAGGCTTTTTTTCTGTGCCGCGCCTGCGGAATAAAAAGCATGGAAAAGGTTCGGATTTATTTGAAAACACCGCAGAAAAGTGTTACATTACAGTTTTGACATGGAAATTCCCAAACAATTTCTTATAAACAAAATTGCGGGGTGTCCCGCGAAGGAGCAAAAATGGCACAGGAAGTGAAAATCCTTCATGACAAAGATGCGGATGCATCAATCCTGAATGGGAAAACAGTCGCCGTGATCGGTTACGGCAGCCAGGGAAGCGCGCAGGCTCTCTGCATGAGAGACTCCGGCGTCAATGTGATTATCGGTTCCAGAAAAGGTCCGTCCTTCGAAAGAGCGGTTGCCGACGGGTTCCAGGTCATGTCCGCGGAAGAGGCCGCGGCGAAGGCCGACATCATTCACATCCTGCTTCCGGATGAATTCCACAAGGCGACCTATGACAAGGAAATCAAGAAGCACATGACTCCGGGCAAGACGCTCTCCTGCTCCCACGGCTTCAATGTCGTGTTCAAGCAGATCCTTCCTCCCGAAGGCTGCGACGTGATCATGGTTGCGCCGAAGAGCCCCGCCACGGAAGAGCGCAAGGCGTTCCTCGCCGGCTTCGGCGTTCCCGGACTGATCGCCGTCAAGCAGGATGCCTCCGGTCATGCCGCCAAGACCGCTCTCGCGATGGCGAAGGCCATGGGCTTCACACGCGCCGGCGTTCTCGAATGCACCTTCGAACAGGAAACCTATGAAGACCTCTTCGGCGAACAGAACGTCCTCTGCGGCGGCTGCGTCGACCTGATGAAATACGGGTTTGAAGTGCTTGTCGAAGCCGGATATCCTCCGGAAATGGCCTATTTCGAATGCATTCACGAGCTCAAGCTGATCGTCGACCTGATCTACGAGGGCGGCATTCAGAAGATGAACTCGGTCATTTCCAACACCGCGGAATTCGGCGAATACTACAACGGCCCGAAGATCATCACTCCCGATGTGAAGGAGAGAATGAAGGAATCTCTTCGCAGGATCGAAAACGGCGAATTCGCCAAAACCTTCCTGGCCGAGATTGCCAACGGTTCTCCGGAACTTCTCGGCAAGCGCAAAGCTCTGGGCGATCATATCGCCGAAGTCACCGGCAGAAAGATCCGTGCTCTCTTTGAGCGCAAAGCCTGATTGCCGCAGAACTGCAATGGGAAAAAGGACGCTCCCGCAAGGGCGCGTCCTTTTTTTGCGGATGTTTTCCGGGGATGTTTTCCGAGAAGTGATCCGGAGACGTTATTTTGCCAGTTCCGTCTGTCCGCCTGCTTCCGGCGCCGGTTGTTTTCCCGGGGACCAGTCCGGCGCATGTCCCGCGCTCTGCCTGGAAAGCCACTCCATCGCGGGCCAGGGCAGGAGATCGTGTCCTCCTTCGAAAATCGTCAGGCGCACGCGCCGGGACTGTTTCCGCAGATGGATGGCGCGTCCGGCGAAGGCGGGATCGTCCGCATGCGCGGCAAGATGCTCCGGAATCCGCTCGCGTTCGACAATGAAGGCAATGTCCGCTTCGGAAATCCTGTCCTCCGGCGCGGCAAGCAGATTGTAGGCGCGGATCGCCTGGCTGACCGGAACGCTTCCCGTGTGTCCGTCATGAATGCCCGTTCCGATGTCGACTGTCAGTTCCGCCGCGTTCGGCAGCCAGGTCAGGGGCGAGCGTTTCCGGGCTTCTTTCGCCGCATGTTCCGAGCGTGCCGGATCGCCTCCGCAGGCGGATTCGATGTGTTCGGAATATCCTTTGCAGCGGGTGTTGAGGCACTCTCTGTGCCATGCCGCGATATCGGAGATCGGGCACCATGCGCTGACCGCCGTCCAGAGATCGGGACGGCGTCCCGCCATCAGAAGCGTGCAGTGTCCCCCGCCGGAACCGCCGGAGAGATAGATTCGCGCGGGATCGACATCTGCCGTTTTTTTCATGTGCGCGACCGCGTCTTCCAGATCGGAGACCACCAGCTCGGAGCCGCATCCGTCTTCCAGCCAGTTCGGTCCCCGGAAATTCGGAAAGATGAAATTCCAGTTGGCGGCAATGCAGAAATCCGCATAATTCGCGCAGGGTTGTGTGTAATCGCCGCTCCATGTGTGGAGTGCGACAAGAAGCGGACGCGGCTCATCGCCTCCGGCAAAATATGCCATTGCGGGCTGCTGCGTTCCGTCGAATTTGCATGGATAGGTAATTTCCCGGATCATGAACGGCTCCTTCTGGTTCATTCCGCATTTTCATCCGTTCAGGGATTTCAGGGCTTCTTCAACTCTTGCGAGTTTTTCCTTCATCTCCGCCAGGTGCGTTTTCGCGTCTTCGACGACTTTCGGAGGCGCTTTGGCGAGGAATCCCGGATTGCCGAGCTTCGCCTCGGACCCCTTGATCCAGCCGAGAAGCTCCTTTTTCTGCTTGTTGAGCTTGGCGGTTTCCGCTTCGACGTCGATGACGCCCTTGAGCGGCAGGAAGATCGCGCCTGCGTTGACGAGCGCCGAAGGAGCGCCGGAGCCGTCTTCCGCGCGGTAGTCTTCCTGCGAGACCGTGACTTCCTCGGCATTGAGCAGGAATTTGAGATTGCCGATCTCATTGCGGAGGAAGGCTTCCTGGGTTTCCGTCGCGGCCTTGACATGGTATTTGAGTTTCTTTCCCGGCGCGATGTCATAGGAGATGCGCAGATTTCTGCCCGCACGGACAAGCTGGAACTTGTCATCGACCAGTCCGAGGACCGTGTCGAGTCCGTCGGCAAGAGCGCCGAGTCCGAGCTTCTCAAGCGTTTCCGGATAGTGCGCATACATGATGCTTTCGTTCTCTTTGAGGAAGTCCATCTGATGGGCGAGTTCCTCCGTGACGAACGGCATGAACGGATGCAGGAGCCGCAGAAGCTTCCAGAGCACGAAGTCCAGCACGGCGAGCGTCTGCTTTTTCTCCTCCGGATCCCCGTAGAGACGCGGCTTGCACGATTCGATGAACCAGTCGCAGAACGTGCTCCAGACCATCTCATAAATATCATGGGCGGCCTGATGGAACTTGAATCCCTCCAGCGCCTCTCGCGCCGATCCGACCGTGCGGTCGGTCCAGGCGAGAATCCATTTTTCGTCCGGGGCGAGCTTCGCCGGATCGATTCCTTCGAGTTTCCGGAAGTTCGGGGAAACATCTCCCTGCATCTTCCGGAAGCGGCAGGCGTTCCAGAGCTTGTTCGCGAAATTGCGCCCGATTTCACATTTTTCATTCGCGTAGCGGATGTCCATGCCGATCGGGGCGATGTAGATGATCGAGAAGCGCAGCGCGTCCGCGCCGTAGCGTGCGATCACGTCCAGCGGGTCAGGCGAGTTCCCGAGCGACTTGCTGAGCTTGCGCCCGAGGTCGTCGCGGATGATGCTCGTGAAGTAGACGTTCCGGAACGGGGGCGCCCCCTTGAATTCGTAGCCCGCCATAATCATGCGCGCGACCCAGAAGAAGATGATGTCCGGCCCGGTCACGAGATCGTTGGTCGGGTAGAAATACTTCTGTTCCGGCGTGTCCTTGGGCCAGCCCATGATCGAGAACGGCCACAGCCACGAGCTGAACCAGGTGTCCAGCACGTCCTCGTCCTGATGCCAGTTGTCTCCTTCGGGGGGATTCACGCCGACATAGACTTCGTTCTTCTCGTTGTACCACGCGGGGATCCGGTGTCCCCACCAGATCTGGCGGCTGATGCACCAGTCCTTGATGTTTTCCATCCAGTGGAAATAGGTTTTGGTCCAGCGTTCCGGATAGAAGCGGATCGTGCCGCTGCGGACGGCCTCGATGGCCGGTTTGGCGAGTTCGTCCATCTTGACGAACCACTGTTCGCTGAGCATCGGTTCGACGGGAACGCCGCCGCGCTCGGAGTAGCCGACCGCGTGAACGAGATCCTCGATCTTGTCAAGCAGTCCGAGCCGTTCCATGTCCGCCACGACCTGCTTGCGGCATTCGAAACGGTCGAGTCCCGCGTATTTTCCGGCGCGCTCGTTCATTTTCGCGTCTTTTGTGAACACATTGATGAAATCGAGATCATGCCGCAGTCCGACCTCGAAGTCGTTCGGATCGTGCGCGGGCGTGATTTTCACGCAGCCGGTTCCCTTTTCCGGGTCGGCGTGGGGGTCTTCGATAATCGGGATTTTGCGGTCCGTCAGCGGGAGGTCCACGGTTTTTCCGACGAGGTGACGGTAGCGCGGATCGCCGACCGGAACCGCCACGGCGGTGTCGCCGAGCATGGTTTCCGGACGGGTCGTCGCGACGATCAGGAATCCGGAGCCGTCGGAGAGCGGATATTTGAAGTGGTAGAACTTGCCGTTCTCCTCCCTGTAGACGACCTCTTCGTCGGAAAGGGCCGTTCTGGAGACCGGGCACCAGTTGATCATGCGCTTGCCGCGCTTGATGTAGCCCTTTTCATAGAGCTGGACGAACACCTGTTTGACCGCGTCGCTGAGCCCCTCGTCCATCGTGAAGCGCTCGCGTTCCCAGTCGCAGGAGGTTCCGAGCTTGCGGAGCTGGCGGATGATCGTTCCGCCGTACTGCTCGCGCCAGGACCAGACACGCTTCACGAACTCTTCGCGTCCGAGTTCGTCGCGGCTCGTGCCCTCCTTTTCGCGCAGATACTTTTCCACGCGGCTTTCCGTGGCGATTCCGGCGTGGTCCGTGCCGGGGAACCAGCAGACCTCGTCGCCCTCCATCCGGTGCCAGCGCGCGAGAATGTCCTGAAGCGTGTTGTTGAGCACATGCCCCATGGTCAGGATGCCCGTGACGTTCGGCGGCGGAATGACGATGGAATAGGGCTTTTTCGCGGGATCGGGCCTGCCGTGGAACAGCCCGTTGCTTTCCCACCACGAATACCACTTCTCCTCGACGGCCGAGGATTCATATGCTTTGGGCATCTCTGCGTTCGACATGACATCACTCCAGAATAATTGTGTTGAAGACGGATTTTTGAAAATGCTTAATATACTGCAAAGTCCGCGGATTACAAATATTCGGGGAAAGAAAAACGCTCATCCATCCCGGAATTCTCCGGTGTCAGGCGCTTTCCCGGATTTTCAGGATCGGAAGGAGCCGGACCTTGACCGGCGTGAGCGCCAGATCCTGATTGGTGATTTTGTCGATGACCTGGCGCGCAAGCTGCCTGTGGTCGAGGATGAGCGTGGTCAGCTGCGGATAAAGCTGTTCGCCGACGGGCAGTCCGTCGCAGCCGCAGACCGCGACGTCTTCCGGAATCCGCCGCCCGGACTGGAGCAGTGCGCGGTACACCCCTCCCGCCATTTCATCGTTTGTGAACACGGCATCGAACGGGATATCGCGTTTCAGGAGAGATGCCACTGCCTCCGCGGCGGCATTCGCTGTGAAATCCGTTCGGCAGATCAGGGTTTCATCCGGCTCGATTCCCGCATCGGCAAGCGTTTCCCGGTAGCCCGTTTCAATTTCCCGTGTGAAAAAGTGATCCTCCGGTCCGGAAACCAGGGCGATTCTGCGTCGTCCCGTTCCGAGCAGATGCCGGACGGCCAGCGCGCCGGCGCGCGTATTGTCGAAGGAGAAGGAACTGTAGACCGATTCGATCACGTCCTTTCCCGTGTCGTCCAGAAGGATTGCCCCGGGCAGGGCGGTCAGGAGCGAACAGCGTTCCTTTTCCGTGAAGTTCCCGATGATCAGACTGGCTTCGACATCCGCCTTCGCGGCGGTTGCGAGCAGACGCGTGAATTCCCGGTAATTGCCGTCCGACACCCGGATGACGCATTCGTAGCGTTTTGCGGCAAGAAGACGCACAAGAGACAGCGTGAGTTCGGAATGGAAGCGTCCCATTCCGCTTCCGCCTTCTCCGGCGATGATCTGGACCGGACGGGCGTGCATGGATTCATGGAGCTCGGCCTTGCGTCCGGCGCGGGTGGTCCGGAGGTAGCCGAGACGCGCAGCCGCTTCAAATACACGTTTCCGCGTCTCCTCAGAAACGGTCGGAAGCTGCCGCAGGGCGCGGCTGACCGTCATCGAGCTCACGTTGCATTCCGCGGCGATGCTGTCCAGTGAAATATTGTGATTTTTCTCTTTCCTCATAATGGTGAAAAATAGCACGTCTTTCCGGAAAAATCAATGATTTTTCACTTCGGGGGGTTGTTATTTTAAAAGAATGTAATATAATTAACATCATCTTTGTTAAATATAACATCAACTGAAATCATAAGGAGTGGAAAAATGGGTTATCTGATTCAGAGTGAAAGTGAAAACCGCCTCGCGGCAGTCAGAGGAATTCTGAAGGAAAGGAATCTCGACCTTGCGCTGATCTATTACGACGAGTGCAATATTGCAAACGGGTGGTATCTGACGGGATGGTGCCCGCAGTTCGAGAGCGGCGCGGTTCTGGTTCCGCGGAAAGGCGTTCCGCTTCTGCTCGGCGGCCCGGAGAGCGAACCGTTCGCCAAACAGGACAGCGCGGTCACGGAAACGCGGAACTTTCCGGTGTTCATGGTGCCGGACGAGGAATATCCGGCGGCGACGATCATTGATTTTCCGCAGCTTTTCGCCGAACTCAACGCGAATCTGGGCGCGGTGAAGCGCATCGGCATTGTCGGCGGCGACCGGATGCCGTACGGCTGTTGGAAGGGAATCATCGGGGGATTTGCCGGCGTGGAGATTGCGGATATCACCGGTGAGTTCCTGAATCTGCGCTGTCACAAGTCCTCCTGGGAGATCGAGCAGATCCGTGCGGCGTTCCAGCTTGCCGATCATGGCTGCGAGGCTATGAAGGAGATGATCCGGGTCGGCAACACGGAAATTCAGGTTGCGGCGGCGGGAGAGTATGCGGCACGGAGCCGGGGTGCCACCGGATTCGGATTCTCCGCTATTGTCGGCAGCGGTGTGCGCGGCAACGCGGTTGTCCCGACCGCGACCTCGAAGGTGATGGAGGACGGAGAACTTGTCATGATCGGCATTGCGCCGAAAGTGCGCGGCTATGCTGGCGTGGTCGGCGACGCGCTTCCCGTGAACGGGACTTATTCGGCGAAACAGAAGGAGTGCATGAAGTGTCTCCGCGAGGCGTTCTGCCTGACGAAGGAGATGCTTAAGGTCGGCCGGACCGGGAGAGAGATCGACGCGCCCGCGAGGACCTATTTCCGCAGACACGGATTTGAAAAGTATCTGGTCTGCCCGTTCGTGCACACGATCGGGCTGAATGAGGCGGAGTGTCCGTTCTTCGGTCCGAACAGCGATGATGTGCTCGTCCCCGGCATGACGGTCTGCGTGGATGTGAGCTTCTTCGGACACCCCGAATTCAACGGCGTCCGGATCGAAACCGGTTACGAAATCACGGACAAGGGGGCGGTTCCGTTCAGTGCGAAGATGGACCGCATCCACACGAATCCGGATCGTTTCTGATTTCATTCTGTGCGGGGCGGAAATTCCGTGTCCGCTCCGCATGTTTCCCTCTCTCAATCCGGCATTCGCTTGAAAATTTTGTTTCCCGCCCTTATAGTAACCGGGGAATGAGAGCTCAACGCATGCGAAAAAGGGAGAGAGGCGATGCTTGACAATATTCTCACGGCTTTGTGGCTGGCTCTGGCGCCCGCCGTGTTGTGGGCTGTTCCCCGGACGCGGCGGATGACGGGAGACTGGATGACGGCGCTCCGGAACGTGCCGCCGGGATGTCTTGTCACATTCCTGCTGCCTGTTCTTGCCTATTTCTGTCTTGATTTCCTGGGCAATGAAAAAGAACTGTTTGTCCTGCGCCGCGTCTGGCGTCCGTTCTGGATTGGTGTCTTCTCCATTCTCGCAGGTCTGGGCCTGATCGCCTTCCTGAACCGTGTTTCGCATTCCAGACACCCGCCGGAACGGAAAACATCCTTTCTCCCGTATGTCGCGGTGTATGTGTTTTATGCTGTTACCGCGATTGTCCTTTCCACTCTGATTTCCTTTGCCGTTATGATGCGGAACTCCTCCGGCTTCCGGGGAAACTGGCGGACCAGCCTCCTGCCGCCGGAAAACGGCGTGCGTGTCGCGTTTCAGCAGGCTGCGATTCACCCGTTTCTTGCCGAATACGACTACCGCCTCCGCTTCCGGAGCGGCTCTTCCGAAGAATACCATGCGCTCCAGACCAACACGGGCGGACGGACGCATTTCAATCTCTACCGTCTGAAAGACGGCCGTCTTCTTTTCTCCGACAGGGATCATGACTATCTTGTGGATGTCCCCTCCCGGAAGATCGAGTATCTTTTCCTGCATGACGGAACGTTTTATACCGTCCCATATCGGCATCACGGATTTTGTTCGCGCGGCCGGTCGGAATCCGACGGCGCCGTGGAGTTCACTTTTGACGGAAAAACCGTGAAGGCCTCTCCCGTCGATCCCGCTCTGCTGGAAGGCAAGACCTATTACGGCTGTCTGACAGACGACTTCTATCCCGCTTCGGAAAAGGCCGAAACGCCTGTGGAAAAACGCAATCCCTTCTGACTGCGCGCATTTGTGCGTCAGCGCTGTTCCAGGGCAATCTCCACGCCGAGCCCCGTGAGTTTTGCGCAGATGTCCTCGTAGCCGCGGAAGATCGTATCGGCGTTGTTGACCACGGAACGGCCGCGCGCGCAGATCGCGGCAAGCACCATCGCCATCCCCGCGCGGATGTCCGGACTGGACATTTCAATGCCGCGCAGTTTCGCCGGCCCGGAGATCACGACGCGGTGCGGATCGCAGACCACCGCGTTCGCTCCCATCGCAATGAGACGGTCCACAAAGTAGATGCGGCTTTCAAACATTTTTTCGAAAAAGAGAACCGATCCCTTCGCCTGCGTTGCGCAGACGATGAGACAGCTCATCATGTCGCTGGGGAACTGCGGCCACGGCCCGTCGGAGATCTGCGGAATCGCATTTCCGAAATCCGGCTGGATTCTCATGCGCTGTCCGCCGGGAACCTCGATCAGGTCCGGATGGAGTTTGAAACGGATGCCGATGCGCTCGAACACGCGGCGCGTCATCCAGTAGTCGCGCGGCGTGAGACGGCCTTCGATGTTGACGGATCCGCGCGTGCACGCCGCAAGCGCGATGAAGCTTGCCGCCTCGATGTGGTCGCCCTCGATCGAGACCTCCGCACCGTGAAGTTCCGGATTGCCCTTGATGACGAGCGTGTTGGAGTCAAGTCCCGAGATTTCCGCGCCCATTTTGATCAGCATCTCGCCAAGCTGCCGCACATGCGGTTCGGACGCGGCATTGCGGAGGATCGTCGTGCCCCGGCAGGCGGCGGCGGTCATGAGAATGTGTTCGGTCGCGGTCACGCTCGCCTCGTCGAGAAAGATTTCGCTTCCGTGCATGCCGCGCGGCGTCGTCCGGAATTCAAACGGGATGGAATCCCCCTGAATGGACGAGCCGAGTTTTTTCAGCCCGTAGAAATGCGAGTCGAGACGGCGGCGGCCGATCACGTCCCCGCCCGGCGGATAGATCGTCGCTTCGCCGCAGCGGACGGAGAGCGGACCCGCAAGCAGGATCGAGGTGCGCAGCGCGGAACAGAGTGAACGCGGAATTTCGCTCTTTGTAATGTTTTTCGCGTTGATCCGGACCGTTTTTCCCGAACGCGTGACCTTGGCCCCGAGATGCCGGATGATCTTCAGCATCACGTCCGCGTCGCTGATGGCGGGCACGTCGTGCATGACGATTTCCTCCTTCGTGAGAATGGAGGCCGCGATCATCGGCAGAACCGCGTTTTTGTTTCCGCCGACCGTTACATTTCCGGAGATTTCCGCTCCGCCGCTGATGACAAGACTTCGCATGAGTTTGATTCTTTCCTCTGGTTCGGGTGAAGGAGCCGTTCGTATTTCATTTCCTGATATTCCTCTTCAGTGAGAATGCCGTCCATCCGGAGAACGTCGAGAACGACATAGGTGTGGAGCGGCGTGAAGGGGCTGCGTTCGTCATACTGGCGCGTGACAAGTTCCAGTTCCGCTTCCGTCAGCAGACGGTTTTCCCGCATTTCCGCAAGGTCCTCGAGGAAGGCCGCGCGATTTCTGTAAACGCGTTCCGGTTCGCACAGAACGCGCGCCATGATCCGGCGCAGTTCCCTGAGAAACGCGGCGCTTTGTTTTGTGTCGCGCCATCCGATTCGGACGGAAAGCCCGTCACATCCCTCAAAGGCGGGGAAAAAATAGACAACCTCCGTCAGCAGGAGAAGCGCGGATACGGCGGCGAGCAGGGAAAAAAGAAGGATGCAAAGCGCCGGAATTTCCGGAAGAAGTCCGCACCATGCCGGAAGCAGGAACGGATACGGAAGAAGCAGAAGCGCGGCGAGAAGCTTCGGGAAGGACGGATCCAGACAGCGCATGCGTTTCCTTTCCGGCAGCGGAATGGAGGAGGAGAGGGGGTGTTCGGCGGTTCTGGTTTTTCCGCCGGGGAAATCGCGTGTCAGAATTTCCAGAATTCCGTCGTCGCGGACCCTGTACCGGCGTGTTTGCAGCAGCCATCCGCAATTGTAGGTTTCCATTCCCGCATCTCCCTTGTTTTTTATGGAGATTCTACATCATTTCATGCGCAATTCAAGCGTGAAACGGGAAAGATTGCATGATTTTTCCCGAAAAGCGGCGTTCCTCCGGAAGGTCTTGGAAACGCAGGGGAATTTCCTCCCCTTGCGGCAAATGTTTTTCCGGAGCGGTCCGGAAAGGGATGGCTTCATCCGCTTCGGAAACGGATTATGTATGGTCGCAGACCGGAGGCTTCAACATCCCGGTTCCGGCGGGGAGTTCAGAGGCAGGTTTCGGGAATGCGCTTCTGCTGCCATGCGTTTTTCCCGTGTGCGGACTCCGGCGCGAAGGCGTCGGTCGTCCGTGTCCGGCTGAAGAAGGGTTCGCGCCCTTCGACTTCTCCGCACAGGGCGTCGAGAAGCTCCGCGGGCGAGCTGCGGACATTAATCAGCTTCAGGTCCGTGTCCCGGAGAAGTCCGTGACCGCATGCATTGCGTAGAAAGCGCAGCAGGTCGTCGTAGTATCCGTTGACGTTCAGGAGTCCGCATGGTTTGCGGTGATTCCGGATCTGGAGGAGGCAGAGCGCGTCGAAGAATTCATCCAGCGTTCCGAATCCCCCGGGCAGCGCAAGCCATGCGTCGGAAAGCTCCAGCATCAGCGCCTTCCGTTCGGCCATGCTGCCGACGATGCAGGTGCGTGTGAGATTCGTCTGGAGTTCCTCCAGGAAATGTCCGCGCGGATAGACTCCCGTGACCTCGCCGCCGTTCCGGAGCACGGAGTCGGCAACCCGCTTCATGAGACCGACGCAGGAACCGCCGTAGACCAGTTCGATTTCCCGGCACGCCAGCTCTCTTCCCAGTTCTTCCGCCGCTTTGCCGAATGCCGGGTCCAGTCCGTTTTTCGAGGCGCAGTAAACCGCCACTCTTTTCACTTTTCTGTTGATCATCCTGTTTCCTTTCCTGTTTGTTCAGGAGTTGCGGAACATTACAGCAGGATGCCGTTTCCTGCAAGGGGAGAACGCCGGAACTGACGGAAGCGGAACAGATTTCGAACACGTTTCAAATATTTCCCTCCGGAGCTCTCGGAAAAAACCGTTTTTTTTTATTTTGAAGCATTGAAAATGCCGGAAAGGGCGATACCTTAAGTATTCATATAATAAAACAGGATGTTCAAATATGAACAATATGATCCCCGCGGTGGAAAAAACCATTCTCCTGATGGAGCTTCTGGCGAAGTCGCCGGAAGGCGCGACGCAGTTGGAACTGAAACGGGATCTGGGCATTTCGATGAGCACGGCTTACCGGATCCTTCAGACGCTGCTGAAGCATAAATGGGTCAGAAAGAGCGCGGACGGCGTTTACATGCCCGACAATGGACTTCTCCCGCTGCTCTGCCGCTTCCGCGACAGCATGGACATTCTGGAAGAGGCGCAGCGCGTCATCGACAAGGTCGCATCCGTTCATGAAATCGCCTGCAAGCTCTCCATCCGCCGCGGTTCCGAACAGGTGACGCTCCTCCGGGCGGAACCTGCGGGGCCTTTTGCCCTGACCGGGCAGGTCGGTTCCAGTTTTCCCGTGATCGAAGGTTCCGTGGGGGCGGCGCTGCTCTGCGAGGAAAGCGAAAGTGAAATTCTGGAGCTCGCCGGCGAATGCCGCGCGGATCTGCCGGAGAAACGGGATCCGGAACTTGTGCTGCGGGCGGTCCGGGATGTCCGGGAAAAAGGCTATGCGCTCAATCTCCGCAGAAACCGCTGGAACATTGCGGCCATGTCGATGCCGGTCCGGGACGCCGGAGGCGCGGTCATCGCCGCTCTTACGCTGATCGGAACGGAAGACGATTTTGCAGCCGGCCGGCGGAAAAAACAGCTTTCGATTCTGGAAAAAGCAGTCCATGAGTGTATGAATCGTTCATCATAAATCAAGGAGAATGCAATGTTCAGTGAAGAGGCGAAGAGACTTTCCCGGGAGATTCTCGCGGAAAATTCCGAGATCGATTTCCGGATCCGGACCGGAACGGAAATGTACCGGAAGGGATTCGGGCATTTTCTGCTTACGGACGCGGCGGGAAAGGAGCTGCCCGGCGCGACGGTCCGCCTGAAACAGAAAACGCATGAATACAAATTCGGCTGCAACGCCTTCATGATCGATTCCTTCCCGGAAAAGGAGCAGAACGAACGCTACGAGGAGGTGTTCGCCTCCCTGTTCAATCTTGCCGTCGTTCCGTTCTACTGGAGCGATCTGGAACCGGAGCCGGGAAAAGTGCGTTTCGCCAGGGAAAGTTCCTTCTGCTACCGCCGTCCCGCGCCCGACCGGGTTCTGGAATTCTGTGAAAAACACGGCATTACGCCGAAGGGACATCCGCTCTGCTGGCATCTTTTCTGGCCGGAATGGATTCCGAACAACACCGTTGACAACATGCGTTTTCTGCGGAAGCGCATCGAACAGATCGCCGCGCGCTACAAGGACCGGATTCCGATCTGGGACGTGGTCAACGAGGCGCAGTCGCGCCATCCCGCCTGCCGCACGGACATTCCCGTGTTTCCGGATGATTACGTGGAGCGCGTCTTCCGCATGGCGGAGCGCTTCCTGCCGGACTGCCGGAAACTGTACAATGACGACAACACCTGGTGGAACTGGCAGGGCGACTACTCTCCCTCCTACCGCCTGATCCGCCGCCTTCAGGAGCGCGGCTGCAGCGTGGACGGAATCGGAGTTCAGTATCATATGTTTGAAAACATGCTCGGAGACCGCTGCTGCGGCGTCAACCGCCCGCTGACCCCGCGATGCATCCTGAAATGTCTGGACCAGTACCGGAAACTGGACATTCCGGTCAACTTCTCCGAGGTCAGCATCATCAGCCGGCGCGATCTCGGCGACGGCGACACCTTTCAGGAGCTGGTCGCGGAAAAGCTATACCGCCTCTGGTTCAGCCATCCCGCAACCGAGGCCATCATCTGGTGGAATCTTGTCGACGGAACCGGCGCCTATGCGCCGCTCGGAAGCGAGCAAGGGGAAAACGCTCTTCGCGCGGGTCTGGTCAACTACGACTTCACCCCCAAGGCGGCTTTCCTGGCTCTCGAACGCCTCATCCGGAAGGAGTGGCATACGGAATGCGTGCTGGAATACCGGGCGGGCGGGGATAACCGCTTCCACGGCTTCTACGGGCAGTACGAGGCGGAAATCGAAACGGAGAGCGGAAAAGTCACGCTGCCTGTTTCGCTCAGCAAATTCTCCGAAAACGAATTCAGGATTGCAGTCAAATAAAGGAAACGGAACATGAACGGAACAATCGACCCGTCCACACTCAGAATCACGGACATGCGGTTCGCCGACATCGACGGCGCGCCGAAACGCTGCACGCTCATCAAGCTCTACACCAACCAGGGACTTGTCGGATACGGCGAGGTCCGCGACGCGTCAAGCCGGACTTATGCCGCGATGCTCAAGAGCCGCATTCTCGGGGAGAATCCCTGCAACGTGGAGAAAATCTTCCGGCGGATCAAGCAGTTCGGCGGTGATTCGCGGCAGGCTGGCGGCGTCTGCGGAATTGAAGTCGCGCTGTGGGACCTCGCCGGAAAGGCGTGGGGAGTTCCCGTCTGGCAGCTTCTCGGCGGAAAGTTCCGCGACCGGATCCGGATTTACTGCGACACGGATTCCGAAGGCGGCGGGCGCGATATGGGAAAAGCCCTCAAGGAACGCATGGCGCAGGGCTACACCTTCCTGAAAATGGATCTCGGGATTGAACTCCTGACGGATGTCCCCGGCGCGCTTTCCGCCCCGCTCGGCTTCCTGGAGAAAATGCGCGAATACAAGAAGACGGTCTTTTCGACGCCGCACGGTTCGATCGACCCCCGCGCGATGCGGGGCGAGGCCTATGATCTCTTCAATACCGCGCATCCGTTCACGGGAATCCACATCACGGAAAAGGGGCTGGACTATCTGGAGCAGTACATGGCCGACTGCCGCGCCGTCACGGGGTATGAAATCCCGATCGCGATCGATCATCTGGGGCATATTCCGCTGGAGGACTGCATCAAGCTTGCGAAACGGCTCGAGAAGTTCAATCTCGCCTGGATGGAGGATCCCGTTCCGTGGCAGATGACGAATCAGTATGTGCGTCTCGCGAACGCCACGACGGTCCCGGTCGGCACCGGGGAGGACATGTATCTCAAGGAGTCGTTCCGGCCGCTGCTGGAATCCGGCGCGCTTGCCGTGATCCATCCCGACGTCCTGAGCGCCGGCGGCATTCTCGAAACGAAGAAGATCGGCGACATGGCCGAGGAGTGCGGCGTCCAGATGTCGATTCACATGGCGGAGAGCCCGATTGCCTGCATGGCAGCCGTTCACGTCGCCGCCGCGACGCGCAACTTCATGGCGCTTGAGGTGCATTCCGTCGATGTGCCGTGGTGGGCGGATCTCGTGGTCCCGCGTCTTGAGATCCGGGACGGCTATATCGCCGTGCCGGACAAGCCCGGACTGGGAATCGACGGACTCAACGAGGAGCTGATTGCGGAAAAACTCCATGGCGATTTCCCCGTCGCCTGGGAATCCACGGAACAGTGGGACAAGGAATGGGCGAACGACCGGCAGTGGTCATGATTTCAGGAAAAAAGGATGCGTTTATGAGCAGTCGAAGCGAAGTGCTGAAGCCCTTTGAACGCAAAAAGGCGTTCATGGAGGACCGGATCGAACACGGGATCGAGCTGTACCGGAAGGGATTTGCCTTTCTGCGTTTCCGGGATGCCATGGAGCGTCCCGTCCGCGGCGTGCGCGTGCACATCCGCCAGAAATCGCATGACTTCCGCTACGGCGCGAATCTTTTCATGCTCGGGGAATTCGATTCCTCCGAACAGAACGCGGCATACGAAAGTCTGTTCGCGGATGCGTTCAACATCGCGACCCTTCCGTTCTACTGGAGCGATCTTGAGCCCGAGCCGGGGAAGCCGCGCTTTGCCAAAGACAGCCCGAAACGCTACCGGCGGCCCGCTCCCGATCTCTGCCTCGAATACTGCGAGGCCAGGGGAATCGAACCCAAGGCGCACTGTCTGAACTATGCCGCTTTCCATCCGGAATGGGCAAAAGGGGATGTGATGACGGAGAAGCGGCTCCTCGACAGGCGTTTCCGCGAACTTGCCGCGCGTTATTCCGAACGCATTCCGAGCTGGGAGGTCACGAACGAAACGTTCTGGGGGATGCGGATTCCCCGCTATTCCGAACTGTACCGGCAGGACGATCTGATCGAATGGAGTTTTGCGGAGGCGGAACGTTATTTCCCCATGAACCGCCTGATTATCAACGAGGCGCACTGCCGCATCTGGGGGCCGGATTATTTTTACGGGACGCGCAGCCCCTATTACATGCAGATCGAACGCGCGCTCCGCTCCGGCAGACGCATCGACAGCATCGGCATGCAGTTCCACATGTTCTACCGCGCGGAGGAGGAGATCGCGCAAACCGCCGTCTACTATGATCCGGAACGGATTTACGACGTGCTTGACACGTACGCGAAACTCGGGAGGAGGATCCAGCTGACGGAACTGACGATTCCCGCCTACACGCGCGAAGCGGAGGATGAGGCGCTTCAGGCCGAAATTCTCCGGAATCTCTACCGCATGTGGTTCAGCCATCCCGCCATGGAGGGGATCATTTACTGGAACCTCGTGGACGGATTCGCCGCATGCGCGGCGCAGGGGGATATGACGGCAGGGGAAAACTACTATCACGGCGGTCTTGTCCGTCATGACTTTACGCCGAAGGAGGCATACCGCGTGATCCGGGAGCTTTTCACAAGGACCTGGCACACGGAGCTGACGCTTGAAACCGATACGGACGAACTCGATTTCAAGGGGTTTTACGGCGTTTACGAACTGGAAATTGAAGCGGACGGGAAAACCGCCCGGCGTGAAATCCATCTGGACAGGGACAGCAACAGCTGTTTCCATATTGTGATCTGAACGGAAGGAGAGCGGGAGAGATGCTGTCACGGAAAGAGTGGAACGGAAATGTCCCGGAAGTCGGAATCCGCTTTCCGGCACGGCCGCCTTGCGCCGGTGACAGGCTTCCCGGTTCATCCCGCGGAAATTCCCCGGCCGGCAGAAGCGTCGGCATATTCGGCAGCTTGAATTTCTTCTTAAGACAGGAGTGACAGACATGAGCACCTATCAGGAGCCGCAGGTTTCCGGAGAAGAGATCGATGCGGCATTTTCAGATGCCTACAGAAAGCTCTGGAACGAAGACGAACAGCGCAGGATTGACGCGGACATCGAAAGGAACCGCAAGGCGGGCGGCGAATTTCAGCTGCCCGCTTCCGCCGCCGGGCGCGAAATCCGTGTCGAACAGCTTTCGCACGACTTCGTATTCGGCGCGCACATCTTCAACTTCGACCAGCTCGGCAGCGACGAACGCAACGCCCGCTACCGGGAACTCTACGGAACGCTCTTCAATTCCGCGACGGTCGCATTCTACTGGAAGACGCTCGAGCCTGAAGAAGGGCATCCCCGTTTCCAGGCCGGATACCGCGATACCGCGGAGTTCTGGAATCACTGCCCGGAACCGAACAGGCAGCCGCACTGGCGGCGTCCGGCTGTCGATCCCGTCGTGGAATTCTGCCGCTCGAAAGGAATCCGTCTGCACGGGCATACGCTTGTCTGGGGAAACAACACCTGGCAGATTCCCGACTGGCTCATCAACCGGATTCCGTTTGATTATCTGAAAAAGGCGGACCTGGAACGCAATCCGGCGAATCACACGCTTCCGGGCAATGCGACCGCTCATGCGTTTGAAGGAATGAGCGTCCGGGAAATGGAGGAGGCGCTTCCGGAATATACGACGCTCATCAATACGCTCATGGCGAAACGCATCATTGAAATTGCGATGCGTTACGGCGACAAGGTGGACAGCTGGGATGTCGTCAATGAGAGCTCTGCGGATTTCGGGCAGGGCCTGATGGTCCCCGGGTCGAAACTCTGCAAAAGCGCTTACGGTCCGATGCCCGGGGACTACGCATACCGTGGATTCAAGTTCGCCGAGAGCGTGCTCCCTCCGCAGGCGAAACTCAACATCAACGATTACAATCTCTGCGACGCCTACGCGGAGCAGGTGAACGATCTGCGCGCGCGGGGGTGCCGAATCGACATCATGGGCGCGCAGATGCATCTCTTCAATCCGCAGACCTGCCTGGACATCGCCGAAGGCAGGAGCCTCGTGCAGTCTCCGGACAAAGTGCGCGAGACCATGAAACGCATCGGCCGCGCGGGACTGCCGATTCATCTTTCCGAAATCACGATCACTTCGCCCGGCAGCGGCCGGCACGGACAGATCGTGCAGGCGGGAATCGCCCGCAACCTCTACCGTCTCTGGTTCAGCCTTGAGCCGATGATGGGAATCACATGGTGGAATGTCGTGGACGGCTGCGGCGCTCCGGGCGAACCGGCGGCCTCCGGGCTTTTCACGCGGGAGATGGAACCGAAACTCTCCTACTTTGCACTCGAAAAACTGATTCTTCACGAATGGCGCACCCGGCTGGTCCGCACTGCGGACGCGGAGTCGCGCGTGGCGTTCCGTGGGTTCCGCGGCCGTTACCGGCTCGCCTGGACCGGCGCGGACGGCCGTGAAGAGTCCATGATCTGTCACTTGAAATAAACAACCGAAGGAGGATATGTTATGCCGTCACTCAAAGACATGAGAGGAAAAGCCAAGGAAGCCGGACTGATGAAACTGGACAAGCTCATTGCGACGCGCCAGCGCATCCCGGACTGCACGTTCCCCGTTCCGGTGAAGGAACTCTGCGAACGCTACGAAAAACTTTACACCGGGTGCATCAACGACGTGATGCGCGAACTCTGTCTGCTGAACCAGAATCTGCCCTCGGACATCATGCCGCTGCGCGACGAAATGACCGTCTGCGGCGAGGCGTTCACGGTGAAAAGCGCCCCCAACGTCATGATCGAAGGCGAAATGACGTTCCGCGCGCAGATGCTTGACGACTTCAAGCCCGAGGGCGTTGTCGTCTGGGACACATCCGAGGATACCGAGGCCTCCCTCTGGGGCGGCGTCATGACCGCGACCGCGATCACCAAGGGCATCCGCGGCGCCGTGATCGCCGGCGGCATCCGCGACACCAGGCAGATTCTCGAACAGAAGTTTCCCGTCTTTTACAAATACCGCACCAGCAACGGTTCGCTCGGGCGCTGCATGATTACGCATTATCAGGTTCCCGTCCGGATCGGCAAGGTCACGGTCCGCCCCGGCGACATCATCTTCGGCGACATCGACGGCGTCCTCTGCATCCCGCGCGAAATCGCCTATGACGTTCTCCTGCGCGCCGAAGGCATCGAACGCAACGAGATCGACATCTTCTCCTGGGTCCGGCAGGGCGACACCATTTCCGAAATCATCGACAAGGGCGGTTATTTCTGAGGAAAAAGTCCGCGGATGCGGATTCCTGCCAAAGAGAGAAAGGAAGAGGCATGTTGGAGCAATATTTCAGTCTGAGCGGGAAAACGGCGCTTGTCACCGGATCGAGCCGGGGAATCGGCCGTTCCATTGCAATGCTGCTCGGGGAGGCCGGAGCGGAGGTCTGGTTTCATGCCAGTTGCCCTTCCGCGGTTCTTGATTCGACGATCGCCGAGGCGGTTCGGCGGAACATCGCGTGCCGCTCCGTCACGGCGGATCTTTCCGCCGCGGATGGGGTCGGACAGCTCGTTCACGCGGTGCGCGAATGCGACATCCTGATCCTGAATGCGTCCGTTCAGAGCTACCGGACGCTGGAGGATTTCGATCCGGAGGAGTTTGCGCGCGAGTTCAACACCAATGTGCGCGCCTCGTTCGCTCTTGTCCAGGCGTTTCTGCCGGGCATGCGCGAGCGGCGTTTCGGGCGCATTGTGACAATCGGCAGCGTCAATCAGTGGAAGCAGTCGCCCCGTCTCTGCATCTACGCCGCGACGAAATCCGCGCAGGCGAACATGATTATGAACTGCGCCCGCACTTCGGCGGAATTCGGCGTGACGGCGAACAACATCGCGCCCGGCGTCATCGCCACGGACCGGAACCGCGAGGCGCTCGGCGATCCCGCCGCCGCGCAGAAGATTCTGGAGCAGATTCCCGCCCGGCGTTTCGGAACTCCCGACGATTGCGCGGGAATTGTGCTTCTGCTCTGTTCCGAAGCGGGAAGCTACATCACGGGAGCGGACATTCCCGTGGCCGGCGGGATGCAGCTGTAGGAACGTTCCGGGGGGCTTTCCCCCCCCCGGAACTGTGACAGCGGAAGTCCGTACGCTGCAGTGTCAGTCCGCGCGGGGGCGCAGATAGTAATCCCGGAGCATCAGGACCGGCATGTAGGACTGCTTCGCATGGCGCAGCCCCGGAATGCCGAGATCCTGTTCCCGGTTGATGAACTCGCATCGGTTCAGAAGATATTTCGCCGTCTGATTCGTGATGACCTGGGAGGCGCCTTTGCAGTCCAGATCCGCCTTTTCGAACTGGACAGTATAGGAGTTGAAGTTGATTCTGCTGAATACGGCATATGCCTTGAGTTCCCCTCCCGCGAGCAGCATCAGGCCGTCGAATCCGAGCTGCCCGTAGTGTTCCAGGGCGCGGTTGATCGCCTTGCGCTCATTTTCCACCCGCGTGTCGTCGAGATGTTCCAGACGCCAGTGCTCCGTCAGGGAGATGACGGTCCGGAAATCCTCCTTTTCGATTCTCTTCAGTTCAAAACTGTCGTAATTGCGTTCGAACTGCGAGATCAGGTTGCGCTTTTTGGAGAGTTTCCCCCCCGGGAGTTCCGCCAGGGATCTTGTCAGATAGATGTATTCGTCGTTTTCGGCGCCCATCGGGACGGGTTCGAAGTATTCATGGAGCTCCGGATGCACCGCAATGTAGGAGGGCGGGACATGCGCGATTGTCCCGGAAAACGAATGTGCGCGGAGTTCCCGGGAAACCGCGGCAAGTTCGCGGACCGGAACCGGTTTTTCCCCGCACGGGAACAGCAGCTCGTCCACGGAAGGCATATGCACGTAGAGACGGCCGTTGAAAAAGCTCCGGACCGTTCCGTAGACTTCCGCCCAGATGTAGAGATTCGGAAAACTGTATTCGCAGCTCGGATATGCGGAAAGCGCCAGGCTGCGCTGAATTTCCTCCATGTCGTCCATGGAGACGGGTTTCATCGCTTCGTAATCGAAGCAGAGTTCCGTATTCATAAAAATCCTTGTCTTTTTGCGTTCAGAACCTCATCGGTGTGAACGAGTCCATTTTTTTCCCGGAGGTTTTCGCATAAAAGGTCTCGGTGCCGGGAGCCCCCACGCAGAGCACCCAGTCGCATCCTTTGTTTTTCAGGAATGCGGCGAGGCGCTCCAGTATCTCCCGTCCGATTCCGCGTCCGCGGAAGGCCTTTAGAACCACGAGATCCAGCATGTATGCGTCGCTGACGCCGTCTGAAAATGCGCGCATCATTCCGACGAGCCGTCCGTTCCGGAAGGCCGCGGACACGGCATAGGACCCCTCGAGCATTGCCCGGAGCACATCCATGTCAACCGGTTCAGCGATCCAGCCGGCCTCCAGATAGAGCGCGGCGACCTCGTCGAGATTCAGATCGCGCTCCATCCGGAATTCGATTTCTCCCTTTTCCGCGGCGTTCATGAGAGTTTCACATATTGCCGACCACGGCGTTTGCGAATCCGGAGCAGGAAAGCTCCGTCGCGCCTTCCATCATGCGTGCGAAATCGTAAGTCACCTGTCCGGAGGAGATCGCCTTTTCAATGCCCTTGATGACCAGATCGGCCGCTTCGTTCCAGCCGATGTGGCGCAGAAGCATTTCGCCGGAAAGCGCAAGAGAGGACGGATTCACCTTGTCCATGCCCGCGTATTTTGGCGCCGTCCCGTGTGTCGCCTCGAAGACCGCCATGCCGGTTGTGTAGTTGATGTTCGCGCCCGGGGCGATGCCGATTCCGCCCACGCATGCGGCGAGGGCGTCGGAGACGTAATCCCCGTTGAGATTCATCGTGGCGATCACGTCGTATTCCGCGGGACGCGTCAGGATCTGCTGAAGGAAGGCGTCGCAGATGCAGTCCTTGATGAGGATTTTGCCTTCCGGCGCCTTCCAGTCGCATTCGGATGCGATTGCGACGCGGTCGGCGAATTCCCGTTTTGCCAGTTCGTAGCCCCAGTCCTTGAAGCCGCCCTCGGTGAATTTCATGATGTTGCCCTTGTGGACCAGCGTCACGCTTTTCCGGTTGTTGTCCAGCGCGTAGCGGATGGCGGCGCGGATGAGCCGTTCGCTTCCTTCCCGGGAGACCGGCTTGACGCCGATCGCGCTGGTTTCGGGAAAGCGGATTTTCTTCACGCCCATTTCATTCCGGAGGAAGCTGATGACCTTCTTCGCCTCGGGGGAACCGGCCTGCCATTCGATTCCGGCGTAGATGTCCTCGGTATTCTCCCGGAACACGACCATGTCGGTCAGTTCCGGATTTTTCACGGGAGAGGGGACGCCGGCGAAATGGCGCACGGGGCGCAGGCACACGTAGAGATCCAGCGTCTGGCGGAGCGCCACATTCAGCGAACGGATGCCTTTTCCGACCGGGGTGGTCAGCGGTCCCTTGATGGAGATCCGATAGTCGCGGATCGCTTCGACCGTCTCGTCGGGAAGCCAGGTGCCTTCTCCGTAAATCCGGTTTGCCTTTTCTCCGGCGAAGACCTCCATCCATGCGATTTTCCGTTTGGAGCCGTAGGCTTTTTCCACTGCGGAATTCCAGATGTGCATGCTGGCGCGCGTGATGTCCGGACCGATGCCGTCGCCTTCAATATAAGTGATGACCGGATGATCGGGCACATCCAGAACGCCCTCGGATTTCAGCGTGATCTTTTCGCCTGCGGGAACTTTTATCTTGTCGTAGGCCATCTTCTGCCAACTCCTTAAAATGATTGATGAGTGAAATCTGACGGCGGGAAATATACATGAGTGTTTCCCCTTTGTCAAAACACGGAATCGCGATTCGTCCGAGAAAGCGCATTTTTTTTGCGGAATCTCGGAAACACCTGCGTGCCGTAAATGTTTACGGGGCATTGCCGGTGGCTGTTCTGCTTGCCGCTTCCGCTTTGCCTTCCGAGGAGGAAGCGTCCTGCCGCATTTTCCGGTACTGCGGCGCGGATATTACCGTCGCGCTCAGCGCGGTCTGCGATTCTTTCGCCGCCGCTTATGAGGAGGCTGCAGGGGATAACGAGTGTGCAGAGAGGCAGAATAAGCAGTGCGGAACAAGCTGGACGGGAGCGGGCGCGCGGGAAAGAATTCCGGGAAAAAAAACGTTTTGGATTTGCACTGCATCACTATTATGGTAAATTGTGTGCAAAATCAAGGAGTTTCCTCATGAATCCGGAAAACAGGAAAGAAATACCGCTGTGGAGCAGCCGCGCTCCGCTTGCCATTGAAAACGATACGGACCATCTTCCCACCATTACCCCTTATTATCCGAGCGCCTGGAAATTCAATTGCAAGGCCGTTGTCATCCTTCCCGGCGGCGCTTATGCGCATCTCGCCGACCACGAGGGGAGGGGATATGCGGAATATCTCGCTTCCAGGGGATACTGCTGTTTTGTCGTCAAATACCGCCTCGGTTCGAACGGATACCACCATCCAGCCGAGCTGGCGGACGCCGCGCGCGGCATCCGCTTTGTCCGTGCGCTCGCCCCGGAACTGGGGATCAGGCCGGACGGGATCGGCGTGATGGGATCTTCCGCTGGGGGGCATCTGGCCGCATTGCTCGGAAACTGTTATTCCGAGGCGCTCTATGAAGAGGGGGAGGATCGGACGGTATCCTCCCGTCCGGACTGGATGATTCTCTGCTATCCGGTGATTACCTTCGATCCGCCGTTCGGAAACGTCTATTCCGGCGAAATGCTGATGGGAACGAAAACTCCCGCGCCGGAACTTCTGGCGCGCCTGAGCTGTGAAAAAGGCGTCACTGCGGACACGCCGCCCGCCTTCATCTGGCATACGGGACAGGACGGAGCCGTGCCGGTGGAAAACAGTCTGATGTATGCCGCCGCCCTCCGGAAAAACGCAGTTCCCTTCGAACTCCATATTTATGAGAAAGGTCCGCACGGCACCGGGCTTTTCGACGGCCATCCGTGGGCGGAGGAGGCGGTCCGCTGGATGGAGCGTTTCTGACGCCCGGAGCGGACTCATGCATACGAAGGAGTCGCTTACGGCGGATCTGAGGCGTGCGGGCATCCTGCCGGCGGACACGCTGCTGATCCATTCCTCCATGAAAAGCATCGGGGATGTGGATGGGGGAGCGGATACCGTTCTGGATGCCTTGATGGATTACTTCCGGGACGAGGGACTGCTGGTGTTTCCGACCCTGACGTATCACCTGAATCAGGCAAACCCGGTTTTTTCCGTCCGGGACACTCCTTCGCAGGTCGGATTGCTGTCCGAGCTTTTCCGCCGCCGCCCGGGGGTGCTGCGTTCTCTTCATCCGACTCATTCCGTCGCGGCATGGGGACGCGATGCCGCCTCTTTTATCGCGGGACACGAAATGTTCAGCACGCCCTGCGCGCGGAATTCCCCATGGGGACGTCTGGCGGACCGCAATGCGAAAATTCTGTTCATCGGAACGAAAACCATATCCTGCAACACCTTTCTGCATGGCGTCGAGGAGTGGTTCGGCGTTCCGGGAATGCTGACGGAAAGCCGGGAACGCCTGCTTGCGATTGACGCCTCCGGAATCGAGCACGTGGTGCCTTCCCGGCGGCATCTGGGGGGGCACTCCCGCTATTACGGAAAAATGGAGGGGCTTTTCGGGCGTTTCGGCATTCTGCGCCATGTCGTGTTCGGCGATGCCGCTTCCTTTCTGCTTTCCGCCGCGGAGGCGCGCGACGTCGTCATGGAGTGCCTGAAGGTCGATCCGCTTCTTTTTACGCATGATTGATGCTTTCCATCATATGAAGTCAGGAGGAACGTATGTCCGAAGAAGTTTTGCTGGAGACGCCGCTTGCGGCGGAACATGCCGCGCTCGGCGCGAAAATGGTGCCGTTTGCAGGCTGGAACATGCCGGTGCAGTATGCCGCCGGAATTCTTGCCGAACACAAGCATACCCGTGAAGCGGTGTCGCTTTTTGACATCTGTCACATGGGCGAGTTCCGTGTGAAAGGTCCCGGAAGCGCGGAGGCGCTCGACGGAGCCCTGGCGCGTGCCGTGACGGATCAGAAAACCGGTGTCTGCCGCTACAATTTCCTGTTGAATGAAAAAGGCGGCGTGCTGGATGATCTGATTGTCTACCGGATTTCCGGAGACGAGTTTTTCATCGTCGTGAACGCCGCACGGCGGGAAAACGATTTTGCCGAACTGTCGAAACGCCTGCCGGAAGCGTGCGGAATCACGGATGAATCCGCCGCCACGGCGAAGCTGGACCTGCAGGGGCCGCTTGCCGCCGATGTGCTTGTCCGGCTGGGGGTTGCGGCGGATGCGCTTCCCGCTTATTATCATTTTACGACGGTCCGGATCGCCGGCGTCGATCTTCTGCTCAGCCGCACCGGTTACACGGGCGAACTCGGATATGAACTTTATTTTCCCGCGGAAAAGGCCGTTTTCCTGTGGCGCACTCTTCTTGCATGCGAAGAGGTGAAGCCCGCCGGACTCGGCGCGCGCGATACGCTCCGGCTGGAAATGGGATATCCTCTCTACGGACATGAGATGAACGAGGAGACGACTCCTGTTGAAGCCGGATTCGGCGCCATGCTGAAGCTTGACGGACAGCCCCGGCGCTTCACCGGATCGGATGCGCTGCGGAACGCCGCGCCGAAACGGATCCTGACCGGGCTTGTCCTGGAGGGACGGCGGGCCGCGCGGGAGGGGTGCACGGTTCTTCTGGACGGGAAAGCTGTCGGTCATGTGACATCCGGCGCGTTTGCACCATCTCTGCAACGCGCTGTTGCGATGGCATATCTCTCCCCGGAAGCTGCGGCATTTTCTTCCGCCGCATTTGAAGTGGATACCGGACGTGTCCGCATTCCCGCCCGAATTGAAACACTCCCCTTCTACAGGAACGGAACGGCAAGAAAAAAAATTGAAAAAACTTGAATTGTTTCTTGACAGACAGCGGAATCCATGCTTTTATACCGCTGAAACAAAGAGGAGCAACAACAACTTAGGAGTCCAAGATGACCAAGTATTTTTCCAAAACACACGAATGGGTTGATATCGACGGCGACGATGCCACGGTAGGCGTTTCCGCTTATGCGACCAAAGAGCTTGGCGACATTACCTATGTGGAACTTCCCCGGGAAGGCTCCGATATGATCGTCGGCGACTCCCTCGGCATTGTCGAGTCCGTGAAGGCCGCTTCCGACGTTTATTCCCCGATCAGCGGGACTGTGACCTCCGTCAACAAGAATCTGGAGGACGATCCCGGCATCGTTTCCAATTATCCGGAATCCAAAGGCTGGATCTGCAAGCTGGATAATATTGATCTGGACGAACTGCAGGACCTGATGACGGAAGAAATGTATGCGAAATATCTCAAGACGCTGGGATGAAGCTCTGAGAAATCCCGCATGTTCCGGACGGCCTCCGCGCCGTCCTTGTCTTTTACCAAGGAGTGTTTGAATGGATTCTGACGCAATCAAAAAGTTCATTGCGGAAAAAGTGCCGCAGGGATACAGTCTTTCCAAAATACAGGACATGCTCAAGGAACAGAATGTGAATATCACATTCATGGAGCTGCGCCTGCTCGCTTCCGAAATTGAGAGCGGAGTCTGGGCGACGACCGAGGCGAAGGCGGAGGCAGCCCGGAAAAAAGACGCGCCCGCGCCGTCCGCCGCGCTTCCGGATGCGGAAGCGGAGGATGCGTTTCCGCCGGATGCGGATGCCGACGCGGAACTTCCGCCCGCCGGCGCGGATCAGGCTCTGACCGGAAAAACCACCGTGGAAGTCAGTCCGATTGCGCGTCCGGGAGCTGTCGCCAGCGGCTCCGTGAAATTCGGTTCCGGCGTGACCGCCGAGTGGATGCTGGATCAGTACGGCCGTCTCGGACTTGACAAGCCGACCGGAAAGCCCACGGAACAGGATATCAAGGAGTTCCAGATCGAACTTCAGAAGGCGCTCGGCTGATTCCGCTTTCCCTTCCGCAGGGATTGCACGTTCTTTCTCCGGCTTGTTTTTCAGTGCGGATTTTTCTTTTCCTGTCTCTTTTTCATTTGACGCTTCCCGATGGGTATAGAGAGGAGTGTCGTATGCACAGAAAGAAAACAGAAAAAGATGAGTTCCGGCCGGAAAAACCGCTGCGGAACAGACGCCAGGAGCAATTCTGCAATATTTACGCCCGCGAACTCTGGGGACGTCCCGCGGAAGCCGCGGGAAAGGCCGGTTACCGCCCGGGACAGAAAACGGTCCGCGCCCTTTTCGAGAATCCGGATGTCAGGAACCGGATCCGCTACCTGCGGGAATGTCTTGCGGATCAGTCCATTGCGGATGATGCGTGGATACGCGAAAATTTCATCGACATCATTCTGAACGCCGACAAGTCCTCCGATAAAATCCGGGCGCTTGCCACGCTGCACCGCGCGCTTGTCTCCGGGAGAAATCCGGACGGAAGGCGGAAGGAGGAAACGGATGATTCCTTCCTCTCCCTGTTCGAAGGGGCCGAGGACGGCGGAGAAGCCTGACGCAGGGACGGTGTTGCGATCTTTTTTTTCTTTTCCGGGAGCCGTTTCTCCCGGTTTCCCGTTTCCATTCTGAAACAGTCGGACGGCGTTCAAACGCCTGTATTGCGCGGGGCGGTCCGGCGCAGCATTGCCGCCGCGTGTTTTTCCGCAAGTTCTCCGCCTCCGAGCATCCGGGCGATCTCGCCGATTCTGGATTTCGTGTCCAGCCTGGAGACGGAGGTGGTTGTCACATCCGCGGCGGATTCCTTGCTTACCATGAAGTGAACGGAGGCGCAGCAGGCCACCTGCGGCAGATGGGAGATGCAGAGGATCTGCTTGCGGTCCGCCAGAGCCGCGATCTCCTGGCCGACGCGCGAAGCCGTCTCCCCGCCGATGTTGGCGTCGATTTCATCGAAAATCAGAATCGGAATGGAGTCCGCCTCCGCCAGAACCGTTTTGACGGCGAGCATGACGCGCGAGAGCTCTCCGCTGCTGGCGACTTCGCGAAGCGGCATCAGCGGAACGCCCGGATTGGCGGTGAAGAGAAATTCCACGCGGTCCGCCCCGTCTCCGCTCTCTTCCGTCTCCGAAAAGGCGACATCGAATCCGGAGCGTTTGAATCCGAGTTTCTTCAGTTCCGCGGCGATGGCCTTGGCAATTGCCGCGCCCGCCTTCTTTCTGGCGGCGGAAAGCGTGGAACAAGCCTCGTGCAGACGCTTCTGCAGTTCCCGCTCCTTCCGTTCGAACTGAGCCCGGATTGCCTCGGAATTGTCATAGGCGTCGATTTTCGAGCGCAGGAAGGAGAGGTGTGCAATCACATCGTCCAGTGCGGGGCCGTAGCGCCGTTTCAGCGTTTGAAGAACACGCATCCGTTCCTCCATGGCCATGAATTCCCCCTCGTCGATTTCGACGTCGGAGGCATGTCCGGCAAGATCGCCGGAAAGAGAGACGATCCGTGCGGTGATTTCCTCCATTTCCGCGATGAACTGTTCCGCATGGTCCGGATCGAACTTTTCCAGATCCCCGAGCATTCTGCGGACCTGCCCCGCGCGGTCCGCAAGCGAGTCTTCGCATTCGGAAAGCGCATTGGCGGCGGAAAGCGTGATTTCAATGATGCTTTTGGAGTGAGCCGCAATCGAATGCCTTGCTTCCAGCTCGGCATCCTCGCCGGGAGCCGGAGCTGCCTTTTCTATTTCCGCGGCGTCGCGGCGGAAGCGCGCGGTTTCCTCCGCGGATGGCATGGTTTCCATGAATGCCTTTTTTTCCGCGCGCAAATCCGCCAGGACCTTCCACGCGGCCCGCACCCGGGCGAGTTCCGCGTCGAGTTTTCCGAAGCGGTCGAGCGTTTCCAGCTGCGTGCGGTTTTTCAGAAGCTGGTGGGAACCGTTCGCGCCGTGAATGTCCACCAGGAGTTCCCCGATCCTGTGCAGAATCTGAAGGGTCACGGGGGACTCGTTGATGAAATTACGGCTGGAGGAGGCCGTGATGACGCGCCGGACCAGCAGGCTTTCCATGGAATCCGGTTCGATTCCGGCTTCCTCCAGGATGGCCCCGACGCGCGGCGCGGAATTTTTGTCAAGGACGAATTCGCCGGAGACTTCGCAGCGGTCGGTGCCGATCCGGATGGCGGACTTGTCCGCCCGGCCGCCGAGAAGGAGTCCGACTCCGCCCATGATGACCGATTTTCCGGCTCCCGTTTCTCCGGTTATCACATTGAATCCGGGCCCGAATTCCAGATCCGCCCTGTCAACGAGGGCAAGGTTTTTCAAGCGCATCCATTTGAGCATGTTCCCGATATCCTGTCTCTGAATGAAGTTTCGCTGGTAATATACTTCATTCCCGGAAAAAACCAATTCCCGGCGGCAAAAATATCGGGAGGGAGTTTTCCTCCGGCTTCTCCGGGAAGGATCGGAGCGTCTGCGCATGCGCTCTATTTTTCCAGCTGTGCGGAGGGCGGGACCGGATCGTAGATTTTCCGCATGGAGACGTCGTCGATGTAAAGGCGCGAGTCGGCGGACTGGAGCGGCGGGCGGACGGCGAAGACGACGCGTTTCGCATCCTGCGGCATGGTGAAGCAGAATTCCAGCTGGACCCATTTCCCGACGGCTTCCGCCGGAACCGCCGCGCTGGCGAGCCAGGAACCGTTCGTCCAGTCCTTCCGGATGGAGACCGAGCCGAGATCGCCGTGCGCCGTCGCATCGTTCCGCTTCACGCGGCATGTGACGCGGTAGCGTCCGCCTTTCGCGGGCACGATTCCCCAGGTGTATGCCAGCATGTCGTTCAGATTCTTTCCGAATGCCAGAGCGCGTTCTCCGGAGAACTTTTCCTCTCCGTTCCAGAAGACGTCCGTTTCCATTCTGCTGGAGCGCCATACGCCCCAGCCTCTGATCCCGGAAGGATCGCTTTCCCTCTGTGTCTGTCCCGGTTCCGGTTCAAAGCCGCCGTTCACGATATATTCCCGGTTTTCCGGATCGGTGTAGTTCTGGGTCAGGAAGAGCGCTTTCAGTTCGGGATCGGCGCTCTTTTCCGCCTGCGTCTTCCAGAATTGCCTTGTCTGATCCGGATCAGCGGCATGTTTTCGTTTCAGATAGGCTGTCGCGCGGGAGAGGGCCGGATCCGCCGTGCGTTCCAGAATCGGACGGGGAAGAAGATTGTACTGCGAGCGGAATTTCTCCAGACTCATGCGCTTTTTGTAGAAAATCTCATCTTCAATGCCCGGGCTGAACCGGAAATTCCGGATGTGTTCCAGTCCGGCATACCCCCGGCGCAGTTTCCGCAGCAGGTTTTCCAGGTCCGCATCGTTCCCGATCTTCTGATCCGCGATCTCGCGGGAGGTCAGGTAAAGATCCAGACAGGAGCGGAAGAGCGCGTAGAACTCTTTCAGGCGCAGAAGCCGTCGTTTGAAGGGTTCCGCCTGCGCCGTCCGTTCCGCGGAGGCAAGCTGTGCGTCCAGATACGTCAGATCGTTTCTCGTGTAGAATTTCATCTGATCGGGCGAACGCCAGTAGCGGAAGGTCGAAAAGAGATCGGGATCGCGTTCCGCGACTTCCTCGATGCGGCGGAAGAAGCGGGAAACCGCCGCGGAACTTTTCCCGTACATGGAGTCGAAATAGTCTTTCAGGAGAGCGTCCGCGTCGGCGTTCAGATTCCAAGCCCCTTCGTCCAGAACATACTGGCGCGCGCCTTCGATTACGGTTTCACAGGGGAAATATTCGTTGAAAAGGACGCTCAATCCGAATTCCCTGTGCAGTTTTCTCCAGCGTTCCAGCTGCTTGTGCGGGAAGTGGCGGGGGATGAGGAAACCGCCTCCTGCGGTGTAGAGATAGTCGTAAACGCCGAAATGCCGGATGCCGGTTTTCTTCCACTCCCGCATCAGGGACTCGTTGATGCCTATGGTTTCGACCAGGATGTTCGGTTCCATCCGGATGTTTTTCGGCACAGCCGAGGATCTTTTTCCGTAGGCGATGAAGGAGAGGAGCTTGCCCGGATGCCGTTTCTCGAGCGCCTTTGCCGCCTTGTTGTAGAAGCCCGCATACTGATTGCCGTATTTTTCATATTCTCCGTTGCAGAAGGAACAGAGACAGTCTCCGGCGGAATCATTCACGCCGAGGGGCAGCGAGATCATCCGCGGATTCCTTTTGAAATAACGGTCCGCGTATTCCATGGTGAGCTTGAGCAGTTCCGGATTGGCGAGACAGGGCTGCCAGCCTGCGCGCGAACGGGGAGGCGGAACCCTCCGCTTCCCGTCGATCAGCGGATAGAATTCCGGATGCGTTTTCCCGTAGACCTCCGGGGGGATGACCTCCCAGAAGGCATGGGTTCCCTTGCTTCTCATGCGGTCCGCCCGGGAGAAATAAGGATTCGGCGTGCCTCCCGCCAGATAGGATGCGATGTCCGGTTTTTCAAAGATGCGAATGTTTTCCGGCAGTTTGATCGATTTCAGTTCCGGGACGACCTCCTCCGACGGCATTCCTCCGAACTGCCGGTAAGGCGTGAAGCGTTTCAGAAAGTCGTAGAGACCGTACCGGATGTTGCCGCCGATGTTCAGGGTTTTCCCGTCTTCGCAGAGCAGAAAGTAAACAGCATCCTTGTCCGTCCGGTTCATTTCCGCGGATTCCCGCGGGGAGAGAAAACGGATCACGTAATTGTCGAGCTTCGGGTCAATTTTCCGGTAAATGGGCAGTTTTTGGCCTGCGGCGCGTCTCAGAATGTCGGCGAGAAGGCTGCGGCAGGTGATGTCGCCTTGCGGATCCAGCGCAAGATTCATCCGTTTCCCGTTGATTTCAATCAGTCCGTTTCCCGCTTCGGGCGGCAGTTCTCCCGCAAAGACGGTCAAGGCCGGAATCAGAGCAAGAAAAGAGAGGCGGATTTTCATTTTTCATTTTCCTTCCAGGGGGAGGTTGTGATCTTCAGCGGACGTGTTTCCGTCAGTGTGCCGGAACGGTCGTGCAGCGTATATTCCACGCGGTAGTCTCCGGGTTTCAGACGTTCCGAAGGCAGAGTTATGCTCATGGAACGGGAGCGGACCGGCGAAATCCTTCCGGCATTTCCGTTTTTCCCCGTGATCCGGCATTCCAGGGCGCGCGCATCTTCGGGAAAGGCGACTTCAAGCGCGGCCCCGGGCGCTTCGCCCTGATACTGGATGAACGGATGCGCCGCGACCTTCAGCGCATTCGGGACGTCCAGATTGCGGAAGATCTGCCGCACCGTTTTTCCTCCGGCTGTTTTCACAGCGAGCGTCAGAAGATGCTTCGCGCCGGACAGAAGGCGCGGACGCAGCGGAATTTCCTTCTTTTCCCCGCTTTGCAGAACGATTTTCTGTTCGGCGAGGACGAGATGTTTTCCGTTCCGGAAATCTTCCGCGATGACGCTCCCCTCCCATGGCGCCCGGGTGTTGTTGGCGACCGTGCAGCGGATTGTGTTTTCGCCCCTTTTCAGACGTTCGGGAAAGCGGACGTCGTCAAGAAAAACCTTCCAGGGGGTGAGGCTGAGTCCTTCCACTTTTCCGAACCGCTCCGTGAAATGGAAATCCCCGTATGCGCAGCTCCAGCTGGAAAGTTCGCTCGGAAGCACATACTTCTCCCGGCAGAGGTTCATGGCGAAGGCGGTCTTTCCGGGCGTGATGCCGAGCGTATAGAAGGGAATGGCGAACTCCGCCGAATATCCTGTTTTCCCGACATGAACCGCATACCGCCAGACGCCGTTCCATTTCTCGTCGCCGTTCCGGGTGGAGCGGTCGAAACCGACGCCGTCGTAGTTCACGACAAACTGATAGAGTTTTTCCGGATCCGCCGGATCGGCAATGTAAACTTCCAGACAGTCGTCCATCCAGACCTTGCCGTCGAATTTGCGTCCGCTGGGGGTGAACCATTTCTGAATGTCCCTGTCCCGCGCGTCGAACGCGACATAGAGATTGACGTCGTCGAAGGCAGCCATCGCATGTGTATGGAAGAGCGGCTTTTTCGGTGTGTTGAAGAGCACGAAGGGCGGGGTGCGCGCCGCGTTCTTCCAGACAGGATCATCCAGTTTCCCGTCGATGCGCGGAGCTTCCGCGCACCGGACGAGCTTCATGCGGGGAACGGGAATTTTTTTCTCCGTTCCGGAGAGTTCCGCAGCGGATCCTGCGGCGAGCAGGAGAAGAATCAGAAGTGTTTTCATTGCCGTTTTCATTTGCATACCTTCCGGAGAAGCATGATTTCCTGCGCCGCCGCCCAGCGGAGTTTTTCCATGGCGGGTTCGTCCATCACGCCGTTTTTATCGACTTCATTCCAGAACGGAATCATCTCCCCTTTCAGCTGTCTGAGGAATTTTTCCGCCCGGTCCGCCTCACTGTTTCTGCCCTGTTCCCGCGCACTCCGGATCATCCGCTCCAGCGTATACGCATATTTGTAGTCCGTCACGCCTTCGCGGAGTCCTTCCCCCGCCAGGGTCGTGTTGGAGACCCGCTTCACCGGCGTTTCGATCTTCCTGGAGCCGCCGAATTCCTTTCGCGCGTAAACCATGTAATAACTCATCCTGCCGAATTCCAGTTCGTCGCGGTCGGGACCTGCCCCATACGTCCATGCCACACAGGCGGGCAATCCGGTCCGGTAGAAGAGAAAACCGCTCTGATAACGGTTGGTGATGCCGGTTCCTGGCACATAGCTTCCCGGCCCGAGGAGCCAGAGTTTCGTGCGCTGGCGCTTTGCCGCTGCGGAAAGGCGGTCATAATACTCCTTCGAGAATTTTACGTTGCCATTTACGGAAACATCCAGTCCCCATTTTCCGAATTCCACGAACTCACGATAAGGATACACGGTGGAGGAGGTCCTGACTCCGGCCTTTTTCGCGAGCGGATATTCCCATGCCGCCTGGGAGAGTCCGCCGTAAATATGCGGTTCGTCCAGTCCCTGATAGTACCAGGCGGAACCTCTGAAGTGTTTCTTCATCCAGGAGTCCAGTTTCCGCAGGTGCTCCACGAAGGCGTCCGCGAGTTTCGGATCTTTGCATTCGGGGTAGGGGAATCTGCGGTGATCGGAGAGGTTTTTTCCGTAAAGGTTCCGGTACATGGTTCCCTCCAGTCCCCAGCCGAAGTCAATGACAAGCGGTCCGCGCATCCCCGCCGCGTCCAGACGTTCGCAGAGAATGCGCGCCGCCTGTTCCGTATAGATCCCGCCGTGATGGATCATGCCGGTCTGCCCGTAGGAGGCAATCTCCTCAAAATGTTTTTTCTGAATGTCGGCGCGGCTGTTGTTTTTGTATCCTCCGGCCCAGAAACTTCCGCCGTACATGATCCAGTCCGCCGGCGGCTTCCGCAGCGTGAACGGCAGCACGCGGAGCACAACGGGAAGACGGCACTCCAGATTTTTCCCCGTCAGACGGACCGAGCCGCGGTAGAATCCCGCGGGCGTGTCTTCCGGAAGGCGCGCCTGCATCCAGAGAAAGGCATTGGCGTCTTTTCCGGCGGAGAGAGGCTCAAACGGGTAGAGCACCTCCGGAATTGTAAAATATTCCGTGCTGCTCCACGCCGGCTTGTTGCGGAAGGGAACGTGGAAGAGTTCCCATGCTTCCGGCGCGATCTCATGCTTCCCGTCCGCGCTTCTCAGCATGGAAACTTGAAAGGAATCCAGCGTGATCCCGCGGAAGGTGTGCAGAACGAAATGGAGATTGCAGTATTCGCCCGGCACGGTGAATTTCCGGAGCGTATCAATGATTTCGCCGCGTCCCGGACGGCTTTCCGGCGCGATCCGGGATGGTTCCCTGCGGTAGACGACCCAGCCCCGTTTCCGTTCTTCCGGCGTATAATCCGCGGGCGGGTCTTCGAGCACGCGCGTCCGTTTCCAGATGCGTTTTCCCGCACGCAGAATCCCGTCGGGGAAAGGGATCTCCCGCATGGACGGAGAGGAGAGTTTCAGTTCGCCGTTTCCCGAAAAGGAGAAGGATACCGATACGGATTCCGTCGTGAGCGGCGTGAGGAGCTTCAGTCCTCCGATGGTGATTTCCCTTGCTTTTCCGGATGGCTCAAAATCGAAGGTCCGCACAGATTCGCCGCCCGCCGCGCTCATGGCTTCCCGATTCCCGTGAAAGATGACTGTGACACGCAGCGCCTTGTCATGAAAGCGGTTGACCTCTCCGCTTGTGCGATAGGTGAAGCGCAAGGCATAAGGCGTCAGCTCCCGGACGGAGATTTTCCCCGTTGTGGCGACCGTGCCGCGCCCCCGGTTTTCTGTCTGAATCGCAAGTTCCCCTTCCGCAATGGAACGTTCCGCCGCGAGCGGGGGAGTGCTCCGGAACTCCCATGCGGAGCTTTTTCCGTCAAGACAAGGCAGGATTCCGCCCTCCTGGCGGGGCGGGACGCTGCATGCGGAGACGCCGCAGAGTGCGGCAGCGCATAAAAGAAGCGCCGTTTTGCTCCACGCAAGGCGTGACACGAAAAATTTCATCCTCTCTTTTTCCGGCGATCTCATGAATTCCTCCATTTCTGTTTTACGGGATCTGCAGCGGAACCGCGTCACCTGTCGTCCAGTAGAATATTTTCGAGCCGACGGTGGTTTTCCCGTTCAGGTCTTTGAAACTGTGCCATTTTACGCTGAAGTCCGGCATGACCCAGCCGGACCCGTCCGGATGATTGACGAAGTGAGGTCCTCCGGTATTCAGAATATACTGATCTCCCGCAAGCGGCACAACGTCGAATTTTTTCGAGAAGCTGTTCCATTGCGGGCGGTTCCGTTTCAGGGGATTGGTGACGTTCCAGCGGTCCCAGTTGGAGGTGGAGCCGATTCCAGCGAGAAGCATATAGCAGGTCCGGTTTCCCTTTTCATGTTCGCTTGCTCCGTCCGGCATGTGGAAGGCTGGGCATTTCAGAAGCCCTTCCCGCGCCTCCTTCATGGAATAGGCGATGCTGTAATGAAGATAGTTTCTGACGAAATAATAAAGGCCGCTCATGGGTTCGCCGCTGTTTCCCCTCCGCCAGTCGCAGGGATCGTTTGCCGTTGCGCCGGGATTCGGAAAATAGTCGTTCCAGTCATTGGCGTAGTTCAGCAGACCGAGTCCGACCTGCCGCAGGTTGCCCGTGCAGGCCGTCCGCAGGGCCTTGCTTCTGGCTTTTCCGAGAGCGGGAAGAAGAAGGCCCGCAAGAATTGTGATGATCGATATAACTACCAGAAGTTCGATCAGCGTGAAATATTTTCCTTTCATGTTTTCACATCCTCCTCTCCCCGCAGAGTCCCGCATAGCTGTTTTTTACCATATTGATGAGTTTCAATGTTCCGTATTTGACGGCCTTGTCATTCTTATCGCCCGCGATCATGTCGTCATAGAAACGGCAGGGGGCTTCGTCCGTGCTCAGATTGTGCACGATGACGTAGGGCTTTCCGACTCCCGGGTGCTGCTCCAGATATTTGAGATATCCGATCCAGTGGTCGAGACGGAAGAATATCACGTCGGGATGCCGGCGTTCCAGCAGTTCCTTTGCGACGGAATATCCGTCGTCGTTGCAGTAGTAAAGAAGGGACTCATCCACTTTTTTCCCTGCTTTCACCAATGCTTCCCGGACTTCCCGGAGTGATTCCCTGTGGGAGAGGAAATACTCTACTCCGGTGATGGCGGCGATCCGTTCGCCGCCGGAGCGCTGAAAAGCTTCGGCCATGAGTTTCACGGCGTGACGGCTCTTGCGCGGAAGCGACTGCGGATGATGCGGGGCAATGTCATAATTTCCCAATACGAAATAGGGGATGCCGCGTCCTTTCATTGTCTCCAGGAGCCTGTCATCGACGATTCCGGTAATCAGCAGCCCGTCGATTTCCGGATTGCGGTCAAGCCATTCTCCAAGTCCCCAGTCTTCATTGTAATTGCTTCCCGGGAGCACCTGAAATCCCTCGTGACGGGCAATGCGGTAGATTTTTTCCATCATGGCCCCCTGCATCATCGGATTTTCCCGGTTGTTGAAGAACCCTATCTGGTAGCAGAGGCCGCTCTTCAGATTTGAACTGACGAAGGTTCCCTGTTTCGTATCGGTATAGACCAGCCCCGCACGGCTCAGGATGGCAATGGCGGAAAGCACCACCTGGCGTCCCACGCCCAACATTTCCGCAAGCGAGCGTACGGACGGGATTTTCTCCCCCTGCCTGAATTTCCCGTCACGAATCATCCGTGTCAGATGTGTCGCGACAATCTGGCATTGCGGCGCGTAGATCGTTTTATTCAGCGGAATGCTGCTGACCATTTTGAACCTCGTGTCTTCTGTTTTTCTGCTGACATATAAAAAAATAAAAAAATTACTATTTTAATTATGTCACAAGGGTAATTATATGCACTTTTCCATAATTGTCAATAGAGGAGAAGCAAAAAAACGGGAAAAAATGCGGGAAGCGGACCTTCGCGGACTGATTTCCCCGAGCCCCTTTCTGCATCCGGTAGCGGCGAAGTTCGAAAAGCGCCCGGTGCTCCGCCGGCACGTTTTCTTTCGGGATTTATCCTCTATGACAAGGATAGGAAAGCAATCCTGCATCAGCATTCCGAAGTGGTCCGCGACACGTCCGCAGTCCTGGCGGAGGATGCAGAGGCCGGTCCGGCAGGCACAAAAGTCAGGATCCAGGCTGCCGGGGGTATTTCTACATTGACGACCTGACTCCCGGGGATCAGTGGCGTGCATTCGTCAAAAGCGTCAAGGGAATTTCGGAAAATTCCGTGAAAAACAATCCGTTCCGGGGAGGAACCGCCTATGTCGCTCCCATGATGATGCCGAACTGGAACTGGGGAAGCCCGGAAAAAAGCCGCCTCGAAACGCAAATACGAAGTTTCAAGGTCGAGATTTCAAGACCCGGGAACTGACGTGTCTCTGCGCGAAGCGGAACGTGTGCCGGCTGACTGAAGTCTTGTGCGGCATGCGGTCCCGGATGACATCGGATTCAGGCATGGCTGATGAAAAGAAACGGAAGCATGCGGCGCCATAGTCCGCTGCGGATTGAAATCTCCATTCCGGACGATTTCTGCTCACTCCGCAGAGGAGAAGCCTGATCTTTCCGGATTTTTCCGGGCGACGCAGCCGTAAATCCCCGCCAGGCGGGTGTCCAGATATTCCGCCGCGTCGCTCAATTCATTTCTCCGCCAGAAATCAAGGAGATCCCGTGCCCAGAGTTCAGTTTTCCTCCGGCATTCCCGCGACAATGCGTCGTAATCTGCGGTACGCGTCCTGTCGCGGCATCCGTATCTGTTCAGAACGCTCAGACAGCGTCTTGTCTGGAGCAGATCCAGAGATTCCTGATGGAGCAGTTCATAACGGATTCCGAGATGGAACCAGTTCTTCGCCTCCTCCTCCACCGCATCCGCTCCGGGGAGTGACAAGGCTTCATCCGCCAGAGTTTTCAGCGCTTCGCGCTTGTCATGAAGCAGTGCCGCGTCCAGTCTCCGTGCAAAAGACCGCCAGGGATGAACGCTCCACTTCTCCGGGGAGCCCGCCGCGGTAAACTCCGGAATCAACGCCTCCCAGGGGCCGTAGAGATTCCACAGGTTGTTCGGACGGCCCCAGGTGGTATGGAGAACCGGAAGTCCGGTTTTTTCCCAGTTCGCGATGTTTTCAAGACGCTCTCCGATCGGATTCAACGCCTTCCAGTGATGTCCCCGCCAGGCGCAGCGGATTGCGGACGCGCCCCATACTTCAAATCCTGCTGCCCGGATCAGATCAAGGCGGTCCGTTACCTCTCCGCCGTATTTCCAGTGAACAAAAACGGTTTCTTCCGGAAATGCGGCGGGAGAGGGCAGGGAAGCGGCGCTGCAGAACATGTCATCCCAGAGCATCGGACGGAGATGCTTTTCCTCCCATGCATAACGGCAGAGCGCCGCGGCATGGTCCAGAAACAGCCCCATGCGCCCGCGCTGCGCGGGATCATTTTCCATGGCTTTTCCGCAGCGCGGACAGCTGCCGAGGTGCCATGTTTCATCTCCGCCCAGATGAATCTTCTCCGCATGGGGATGCAGTTCGGCGACTTCGTCGATCCACTGACTCATTCTCGTGAAACTCTCCGCATGGCAGGGGCACAGCTCATTCAGATTTCCATTTTCTCTCAGAAAGCCGTATCGGCGGTTTTTCAGAATCCACTCCAGATGTCCATGGATCTGGATCAGCGGGATTACTTCAAATCCGAGTCTTTCCGCATATCCGACAAGACGTTTCACCGCATTTTTCGTCAGAAGCGGACTTCCCGCTCCTTTCCAGACCTCCCATGGAACGCGGCAGTCATATTCCAGAACCAGAGCGTCGAACCCGCGGGTTCTGAACCAGTTCAGCCACTTCAGAAACTTTTTTCCGGATGGAATGATTCCCTTCAGATCCAGGTGGAGCGGGCGCATGTTCGTTTCTCCTTCTTACAAAAAATTCCGGCATGAAGACATTCTCTCAGGGAACGCCCGCACCCGGTCTCCATGAATTTCAAGTTCACTGCGGGAAAGGGGGCGCGGATGCGGGTGCGGCGATTCCCTCCGGATTTCTGCTGAGTTTTCCCTCCTGCAGCATCCGGCAGATTTCCTGAAACATTTCCAGATGGGTCGGACAGGTAAAGAGATTGCCGGTCCGGAGCGCGTAATCCAGATTTTCCGGATTGAAGAAATTCCGCGAGAAATCCCGTAAAATCTGCCGGTATTCCGTTTCCCAGCGGAAGCGGACATCCTGTTCCCATGCCGTTTTATGCGCCTTGTCCTCTTTCAGGACTGACGAAATTTTTTCCATGACATTTTGAAAATCCCGGAAATCATCCTCATTCAGGGTCTCCACCATGCAGTCGGAAGTCATTTCGCATGGGATCAGACTCAGTTCCCGGACACAGTGCGGAGTGATCGATCCGGAGAGCAGAAAGCTCTGCTCCGTTCCCTGATACGCCGCGACATAATCGGAGTCGAAAACCAGATTTCCCAGGCTGTAGGCGATCCATCCGTTCCCATACTGCTCCACCCCTTGAAACAGATGCGGGTGATGCCCGATCACCAGATCCGCTCCGGCATCAATCAATGCGCGGCAGGCGGACCGGATGCGCGGAGACGGAACACGTGTGAACTCATGCCCCGCATGAAGATAAATCATGAGAAAGTCATAACGGGAGCGGAGTTCCGCAATCCGCGGCAGATTTCTTTCCGGAGAGAAAAATGAAGACCCCGGATGGTTTCCGTCCGCGCAGTTCAACTCCTTTTCCGCCAGAATCCAGATCCCGATCCGCAGATTTCCGCGGCAGATCTCAAGCGGCGTTTCCGCTTCCACCAGATCCTTTCCCGCCCCCGCATGGGGAATGGAGGCCTTCTTCAGAGCATCCAGCGTCTGAAAGAGTCCTTCCGCCTGAAAGTCGAGAATATGATTGTTCGCCAGTCCCACAGCCGTGATTCCGTGAGACTTCAGGGCGCCTGCGATCCGGGGATCGCATCGGAGCCCGAATCCCAGACGGCTCAGCGCCGGCAGAGATGCGCTGCAGAGAGGCGCCTCCAGGTTGACCAGGGCAAACTCATGGCTCCGGAAGAGTTCGATCAGAGAATCCGGAAAAATCTTTTCTCCGCGCAGAAGTTTCGCCTCATAGCGCCGCAGCGGGCAGAAATCGCCTCCAATCAGGATCTTCGCATGGGGAGAGGAAACCGGAAACGGCGTTTTCGCTTTCCGCAGGCACATCGCATTCACATTTTCCGGACTCATCATTTCTCCTCTTCTTCCCGGACTATACTGATTTCAGATATCGTGGCGTGGTAGATTGTCACCGAGGCGTAAGCCGCCTGCGGCGGCCGGACAAAACGGAACACAAGCGTTTCCTGATTCTGCGGTGTGAGGCGGATGACCGGGGACGTTCCGGTTTTTTTCCATGCCGCGTCATAAAATGTCAGAATGGAGTCCACGCGTTTTTTGTAATAGCCGCTTCCGCGGACTTTCAGCAGATAAGGCCCTTCGCTTTTCAGGGGAAAGCGGTTTGTCACGGCGTAAAAGCCGGTAAACAGGTGTGTCCTGCCGTTTCTGTCCGCGATCAGACGCCCGGATTTGTCGTTGAAAGCCGAAATTCCGGAATAATTATATGGTCCGAGTTCAAACCGGGGATTGATGTTCAAGGTCTTTCCCTCCGTTTCCTCCCGCAGACAGACGTCGGAAAGGGAGAGCCTGACCCCTTTCGGCACGCTGAAACTCAGACGCATGGATTCCGCGCCCGGAGGAGCGCGGAAGAGAAACACATGCTCCTTCATCTTTCCGAACGGAATGGCAAAGAATGCCGCATCGGAGGGTACGCGCTTCTTCCCTCGGTTGAAAAACTGAAGGCGGCAGACGGGAAAGACGTTTTCGCGATGCGCAAAAATTTTCCCCCCCATTCCCGGATTCTCCTCCAGGCTTTCCGCCCCCTCCTGACAGGCGGAAAAGGAGAGGCGGTATTTTGTGTCCGTCTTGACCGGAACCTCCCGAAACAGGAAGGACAGCGGGGAGCGGAATACAACTCCTCCCGTGTCCTTTTCAAGAAAGACCGAACGCTTTTTCAATCCTCCCGCATTGATGAAATACGCGTCCGGATCCTTCTTCCGGAAGCCGTCCCCGTAAATGTCGGAGATTTCCGTTGCGTCTCCGGCGCATCCGCAGAGAAAAAGCAGCAGGATCAACAATCTCCGAAGCATGTTTTGTCCCTTCTCCTTACAGTGAAATTCCATTGCCGTTTCCCGCCTCAGAATGCCAGCGCAGCCTGACGTTTTCCCGGAAAGACTCCTCCCGGCGTGCTTCCCGGCGTCCCCGCTCCGTATTTCTCGCGCCGGATGATCAGGAAGGAGGGAAAGGTCTTCCGGTTTTCCGGTTCGATTTCAAGCGCCTTCAGGGGAATCGCCAGCAGCGCTCTCCATGCGCCTCCGCCGCTGTCCGAGGCCAGCACTTTCCAGCCGGAGCTCCAGCGTCTGTCCGAGTTGAGGGAGTCATAATGGTTGCCGTTTCCGTCGACGGCAAAGCAATAGGTGCGCGCACCTTTTTCAAAGCGGATTTCAACATGGTCGCCAAGCGGCCATGCCTCGGATCCGGATTCCGCCATGAAAACGGGTGACGGGTGCTCCGCCGTGATTCTGATATAAAGCGTTGTTCCGTCCGTGAGCAGGCGCGCTTCCGTTTTATGGGGGGCAGGCGGAGTCTTTCCCCAGTTGAAATATCCCGGAATCCTGAAATCGTCAACAATCAGGGCGCTTTCGTAGCATGTGGCATGGAAATCCGTGAACTTTTCCTCCTGATCCATCCGGGGAACGGAATTCATTCCCAGTCTGCCGCGGACAAGCTGCCACTGTGTTTTGAGCGCCCGGATCATGGAGAGCGAATTCGGATGTTTCGCCGCACGCTCCGCGCGGCAAAGCGCGTCAAAACATTTCTTTTCCATTCCGGTATGAATCACGGTATTGACGAAATTCGGTCTTTTCCCGTCGCTTTTCCGGAACCCCTTGTCCAGAAGGTCATAGAATTCTTTCATCGGCGCGGCAGCCTCCCGGAAAGTCCGCTCCAGATAATAGTCCCGGAGGGCGCGCGGATCCTGCGCCGGATTCCAGAAGAGGCGCGCCAGGATCCAGGCGGAAACGCTGTTGGCGTCCCACTCCGATTTCATGGTGTGGTCGCTGAATTTTTTTTCACTGTCCGGCGTCAGTTCGGAAAGAATGCCGGGACCGTTCATTGCTTTCAGGGCGCGCAGATCATGAACGATTTTCCGTTCAATGACGGAAACACCGCTGATTTCCGCAAAGGAGCTGGCATAGGAGCGGTAGTATTCGTAAAGGAAAATGCGCCCGGGGAAACGTCTGTTCCACTCTTTCAGACGGCGTCTCCAGACCGGAGACTGCCGTTTGTCCAACAGAGGATACCTGGCATTGACTCCGCCGATCGGGCAGAAGGAAACGATAACGGCCGGATCCAGCTCGCACATCGGCGGTTCCGCGCCATAGAAGTATCCGTATCCCGCAAAGAGAGTTTCCGGGAAATCGCGTTTCATGCGCCGCGCAATCTGATTCACGAAGATCCAGTAGCGGGTGGAGAAGTAAAGGGGATCGACCTGCGGATCATCGCTTTTCCGGATCAGGGTTCCTCCGCCGGGGAGCGGAATCGGAGCAAGGCATTTTTCACACTGGCACATGGTCCAGGAATCGCGGAATCCGATGGTGAAGAGATCGGGAGTTTCCCGGAACGCCTTGAGTCTCTTCTTCAGATTTCCGACAGCGGTTTCCAGAAGTTCCGGATTGGTCAGACACAGGGTTTCCGGCTCGCGTTTCCCCGTCAGCCTGGAATATCCGAAAAATTCCGGGCTGTTTTTGAAATAGCGGTCCGGATGTGCCATCCACCAGTAAATATGTCCTCCCTCGCAGTTCAGAAAATCAAACTCGTTTCCTGCGCGGACGGGCGAGGTCTGATCCGCCCAGTTCCCCCGGTTGCGCAGCGCCCAGATTCCTGTCGGACGGTCTCGCCGGACCGCCACGACGTTCCAGCCGTGAAGCAGGAAGGCGGGCTTTTCCAGCATGGAAAGAACCCGGAAGTTCAGACTGGGATTTCTGGAGAAGACGCATCCGGTTTTTTCGTCGGGACGCGCCCAGATGATGTCCGTGTTCTTTTCCAGAAGCGCAGCCGCGGCATAGGCTGAGGCGCGCGGGACATCGCCGAACAGATAAATATGCTTCCCCTTTGAGCGGATCGCGAAGCCGTCGCCTCCGCGCAAGTCCGCGATTTCCTTTTTCCAGACTTGCTCCGCAAACTTTTTGCCGATGAAAATCGTGACGGGCATGTCATGCTTCATTTCATGGACGACGGGAAGTTCCGCGCCGGAAATTTCCCGGATCCAGTGTCTGAGGTCCCGTGCGGCAAACTGTTCCGCGTCAGGCGCGTTCCGTGCGACCGCAATGTTTGCGCGGGGTTTCCCGTCCCGGGTGATTTCCAGCGCTCCTGCGGAAAAGTAAAGACAGAATCCGAGCAACGGAAGCAGAAAACGGCATTTCATCGGCATCCTCCGTCATTCTTTTGTGTAAAGCGCGGAGGGACGCCATACGCCTTCTCCGCCGCCGGAATCATATCCGCGGACGGCCAGAAGATTTTCCGCTCCCGGCCTGACCGCTTCCGAAACGTCCATCTCGAAGGACCTGTTCCAGTTTCGCGGATCCTCCTGGCGTCCGACCTCTTTGCCGTTCAGGAACACAACCCCGGAGTCATCCAGCGACCCGATCCGGAGAAAGATTTTTTTCCCTGCCGGGAAATCCGGCGCCTTGAAGCGGAGCCGGTAGTAGAAATATCCGCCGATCTGACTGGAATATCCCTGCGCGCTCGGCATGTTCCAGGAGGAGAGCACCTGAAAATCCCGGGAATCGTCATATTCCGGCTTTTCCAGTCCGCGCTTCTCTCCGGAGCCGTCCGCGTCAAGATGGAATTTCCAGTTTTCCGGCAGGGGAAAGAGATTTTCCACTTTTTCCGGCACCGGGGTCCCGGCGAAAAGTTCCTGCCGGTAGCGCATATCTTCAGGAGTTTTTCCTGCCAGTTCTTTTCCCGGGCGTGGCGAAAGCTTGCTGAAATCCGTCGCAAGCAGCATTCCCGCCAGATCGTAAACCGTTCTGTTTCCGGAAGAAATCTCATCAAGTCTTTCCTTGACCCAGTATTTCCGGACCCCCTCCGCACGCCGCCTGAAATCGGCAATGGCATCGGCCTTCCGCGTATTGAGCGCCCCGGCATAACTCCGGTAGGTTTCCGCCATCCGGAACATGGCTTCCATTGCGCGGTTGAAACGTTCCAGACGGACTTTTTCCTTGCCTGAAGCGGCTCCTGCCAGTTTGCGCAGCAGCGGGCGGTATTCCGCAATAAAGGAATCCGGGAGCATGTATGCCGTGTCCGCCGCGCTCCCGAAATTGATCCGTTCCATGCGGAGGGAATTGCGTGTCATGCCGGCATAAAAACGGAAAATGGAGTCTCCCGCATCTTTTCCGAAGTATTCGCGGCAGAAATTTTTCAGGCGGTCTTCCGGCGTCAGAGCGGAATCCCATGTATACTGCGCCAGGCTGCGCAGCAGAGGCCAGATGTATTCCGCCCGGTTCATCGCTTCCACTTCGAACATCGACATGCCCATTTCCTGGCACCGGGCCGCCGCGTTCAGAATCTGCGTTCCCGTCGGGCTCCATGGAAAGTTCGTGTAACAGTAGAAGGTCAGTTTCGCACCGGCTTTCCTGATCTGTCCGAGTTCCTGCGCAAAGGTTCTGGAAAAAGGATAGCACGGTTCCCCCAGGGAGCTTTTTTCATGACTGTAGACAAAACAGGCCATGCAGTAGATGTTCCGTGCCGTACGGAATCCGTCAGGAGGACACCGGAGCTCCAGATACGGGGAGTGAACGGTCAGGAAACGCCCCGGATATTTTTCCGCAACCGCATCCGCCACACGATTGTAGAAAGTCCAGACGAGGCGGTCCTTGCGGTAAGTTCCTTCCCCGGCGGCTTTTGCGCATTCCGGACACTCGCAGATCCCTTCCGTGTCCGAGAGCCCCATGGGAACTGTGAGCAGAGATGCCAGGTCGCTTTTGTCTTTTTCATACCGCGTACAGGCGGCCAGTGCGTTTTCGACTGCCGTTTCCAGATTTTTCCGGTTCGTGAAACAGATCTGCCCGTCGTGATAGCGGCGTTTCCGGATGAAATCCGTTCCTGTCACGAGCGCAAAGCGTTCGGGCGCCTTCTCCATCAGGCCCTGTCTGACGGCCTGACTGGTCAGACCGGTCATCGGTTTGATGTAATGTCCCGCAATATAAGGGGATATGCCGAAATCGAAACCTTTTGCGGCAAAACGGGAAAGGTGCGCCTTGTTCCGAAGCAGCCAGAGCTGGTAGTCCCGCAGTGCCGCGGGATCGTTTCCGGAAAAATGGTTGTCTGCCGTCGAAGACAGGGAAAACGTCCGCATCTCGAAGGACGGAGTGTATTTTCTGTTTTGCGCAGTCACTTTGATCTGACCGCTTCGGGGAATATTTGTTCCGATCTCGCCGGGCGCCAGAAACCGGATTCCGAGTTCTTCCAGATACTGGTAGACGCCGTAGAGAACCGCCAGGGCGGTATTGCCCCTGATCGTCACGAGGGGGAGGGGGCGTTCCCGCATTGCAATGGTGAATGCCTGGGGAGACTCCTTGCCTTTCCATTGAGTTTCCGGGCGGATTTCCAGGACAATTCCGCATTCGCCGCGTCCGCGCGGACCCCACGCAATCGGCAGGCGCGCGCCGGAGACGCGTTCCAGAAAGCTCTGAAGTTCCAGGGAGGCCAGATGGAGCGCTCTCCCGTACTCCGCCGGCAGGAAGATCTTTCCGTCGCTGCGGGAATCCTTTGCCAGCCAGGCGTCCGCGGAAAGAGCGCCGGCGGAAAGAAGAACGACCGGAAGAAGGATGTTTTTCAAGTTCTGCATTGCTGTCCTCGGTTTCTGTCGGATCAAGGGTTCTTTATGAGAATGTCAAGCGTTTTTCCCGCAGGCGGTCTTGTCACGAGCGCACCATGGAAATCCGCGAAGAAGATTGTCACGCTGTTGCCGTGCCGCGTATAGGGAATCCGCAGTTCTCCGATCCGGGTCTGGTTGATTGAGCTGATTCCGCTGGCGGAATTGCTGCAGGAGTGACATTCCAGCAGAAGAAAGGTTCTGGACGGAAACAGCAGACGTCGCAGCGGAGTTCTTGTCGTGGCGTTGTCCACCGTGCCGTTGATGCGCGGAAACACGCTCATATTGGCTGTCCAGTCCGTCTCCTCGTTCATGTAGGCTCCGTCAATCATGACGGCTGCGGGGCAGCGGTAGATTTTCCATTTCGGGGAATTCGGGTCGATTCTGCGGATCTGCGGCCTGTCTTTCACGGAAATGCGCAGATAATCGCTGATCAGCATGTCATGCCAGCGGACAGTCGCTGCGGCATCCGGCGGCTTGTAATAACAGAATGGGAGTTCCCGGTAATCGCTCTCATAGACTGCCAGGGCCTTTCCCCACTGGCTGAGTCGTCCGAGGCAGGAGATCGCATGCGCTTTTTCCTTTGCCTTGTTCAGGGCCGGCAGAAGCATCGCCGCAAGAACCGCAATGATGGCAACTACGACTAAGAGTTCTATCAATGTAAAAGATTGATTTCCGGTTGTCCTGCGGGAAAGAGAGGAAGGAACATCGGATGCGTAACTTTCTTCCGCTTTCCCTGTTTTGGCCTCCCCGTGCTGCAGGGGCACTCTCCCGGATCGGAGGTCCCGGCGCATTTTTCCTGACGCGGCGGTATTTTTTCTGTTCATATGCATGAGGAGCAACCTTTCTGAATTCTGTATGACACATTATAATCGGAACGTTCCGATTTGTCAAGATCAAAAGTGGAAAAATTTTATTTTTCTCCGTTCTGTCCGGACAATAGGGCTCGTCGGAGCAACGGCGGGGATGGACGGTTCATGCTCCGATGCGGGGAAAAGACCGGATGCAGCCGGATGCGGCGCGCTGTCTCCATATTTCCGCGGGAACGGCGCATTGCGCTCGGAGGTGACGGGTCTGAAAAGTCAAATGCTTCCGGGGGTGCGCAATCAGATGGAATCGCGGATCAGGAGTTCGGGCATCAGAGAAAGACTCATGAAATCGGCATTCGGATTTTCCAGACGGCGGAAAAGCAGAAAAATCAGTTTTTCCGCGATGGCTTCCGGAGGCACGAAGAATGTGGTCAGGCTCGGATGGAGATATCCGCTTTCGGGAATTCCGTCAAATCCGACAAATTTCATCTGTTCCGGAACGCGAATCCCGTTTTTCACGGCCTGTGCCATTGCCGCCAGCGCCAGATAGTCGTTATTGGCGATCAGCACATCCGGGAGAGTCTTGTTCCGCAGAAGCTTCCGCATCGCCTCGGAGGCCTGATAAGGCGACCGGATGCCGTCCACCAGAAAATCTTTCCGGAGCGGGATCCGGTGCCTGGCGAAGAGTTTGATCAGAATCGCAGCCCGGCCCTGGTCCAGGGCATTGGTCATGATCGCATAGTTCCGGCAGTTTTTTTCCCGAAGAATTGCCAGAAGACGTTCATACGCGCATTCCATATCGGGAAAGCTGCTGAACGAATCATAATCGCCGGGTTCCTGCCAGCGGATCACGGGCACATTGCACTTTTCCAGATGAATGCCGGAAAGCTGTCCGGTTATGATTCCGTCAACGCCCCGTGACAGAAGCATGTCAAGCGCCCTTTGAATGGTTTCCACATCATCATAGTTTTCCCAGAAGGCAAACAGGGCGGTATAACCGCGGTCGGCAAGCTGCCGCTGAAGATTCAGAACGATATTGCCGTAAAAGCTGTTTGCCGGTTCCGGCAGCATGACCCCGACCGTATATGTTTTCTGAAGGCGCAGCGCCTTTGCGGAGCGGTTTGGCAGATAACCGAGACGCCGGACAGCCTCGTAAATTTTCTCCCGTGTCTTCTGCGCCACCTTATGCGCGGTCCGCGCATCGACGGCACAGGCGACGGTTGTCTTCGAACACCCGCATTCTCTGGCGATGTCTACAATTGTGATTCGTTCCCGCTGATCCGGCATTCTGCACCCCGCATTGAACATTCATGCATTATACAGCATGATAAGTGAAAATGCAATTGCGGAATCTCGGAGAATATCCGAATAAATTACCGCGATGCAGGCATGCGCGGTATCGGGGATTTCGCCTGCAGCGACCGGCCTGCGCAGCTGGACCGCACCAGGACTCCCCGGAGAGCACGAAGCAATTTCTGGCAATGCGGAGCATGCGCGGCCTTAACCTGATTTTTTGAATGCCTGAATGAAACTCATATCGGATGCTCTGCCGCGCCTGGAAGAAATGGGCGGAGCATCTCCCCGGACTCCCGCTGCCGAAGGCGAACTGCGTGGAAAAGAGCCGGGGATACGTCTATGGGGGGGGGATGATATAAGGCGCACCCCGGCAAAAATAACGGTTGTTACCATACTTCCATTCAAGAAAAAATCCAGAAAAATACTGAGATTTTTTCGCTTTTTTTCTTACTGCCCGGAAATCATCCGCAGGAGATTCCTCTCAAAAATGAAATCTGGCGTTTTTCCATAATCCATATTCAGAAGGCGGACCCAGTCGCGTTCCCGTGCGATTGTTATGACAGCGGATTTCCGGATCAGTTCCCGGAAAAGCGAAGAGTCTTCCGGTTTGATGGATTTTTCCCCCTTGAAATAATCCAGGTCGATATCCAGAATGAACGGAAGGCCGTGGGGAAGGGGGGCGCGTTCGAGATTGGCGGACAGGAATTCCGTTTCCAGGGCGCGGGCATAATAACGCGCCAGTGTTTCCAGCTTGTCATCCGGCGGAGGATCGTGGATGATCCGGATTGCCGGATTGACGTCCCGGGAGAAGTTTACATGGGAAAAAATCGTCGCGGAGGCGATGATGCCGTTGCGGATTGCAAAATCGAAATGTTCATCGTGCCGGAGGTCTTTCAAGGCGTTTTCGAGAGCCTCCGCGCCATGGTTCGCGATTTGTTTCTCATGAGGTTTTTCATGGGTCTCGTCATAATGTGTGAATGCCGGCAGAGTGTCTGTGTGATGGTCGAGCGTGAGAACATGCGGAGCAATTCCAAGCCTGTCCCGTTCATATGCCCAGGGAAGAAGCGCATGATGATGGTCTTCTACAAGATAAACGCTTTTCCCGTTTATATTTTTTTTCTGAAATGGCGTCATTGGAGACTCCCGCTGTTAAGATGCCGATGAAAACAGTTGTCCGACATTTTCCGTTTTACACAAATATTTTTTTATGTTTTTGTCCTTTCGGAGCGTATCCCGGCTTGAAGATTTTCCTTCCCGGTATAAATTACTGCAGCAGGATAATATAGCTTCCATTTGGCGCGAGTCAACGGGAGGCCTGTTTCGAGTCGTCATTTTCAACCAACCAAGGAGAGAATATGAAAACTCTGCTCAAAAGCGGCGCCGTTGCGGCGCTGGTCCTTTCCGCCTGCGGACTCTTTGCCGCGGACAATGCGGCTGCGGCGAATTCCGGAACTCCGGCCGCTGCGAATGCACAGCAGCAGGATGCAAGCTGGACGCCTTTTCAGCTTGTGTTCATTCCCGGTCTTCCCAACAGTTCCATGACATCGACCGTCTACGGATTGAAACTTGGCATTCCCGCAACCGGCGGCAGGGGCGTGGTGAAAGGAATTGAAGCGTCTTTTCTCTACAGCGGAACCAAAGACGTGGACGGCTGCCAGGCTTCCTGGTTCGGTCCTTCGATCGCGCTGGGCGAGGTCTACGGCGTTCAGGGAACCATGTCGCTTGCTCTTGCCAGACGGCTTACCGGTTTCCAGGCGGCCGGTCTTTCCTTCCTGACCGATCCGTCTGTCGGCTGCCAGGCTGGTATTTCCTCTGTGGCAATGGACGGCTTCAAGGGGTTTCAGACCGGCGCCGTGACGGTGACAGACGGGGAATTCGGCGGTTTCCAGTTCGGAGCGGTCAACATTGTCTCCAAAATTTTCAAGGGCTTCCAGTGCGGTGCTGTCAACATTGTGAGCGGCGTCTTCAAGGGCTTCCAGTGCGGTGTCATCAATTTCAGCTCCGACGAGGGCATTCAGCTCGGCGGAATCAACATCATAGCGGACAGCTGGGTGCCTGTCATGCCGATCTTCAATATCTGCATCGGTTCCGACGACAAGAATGCCGCGGAAACCCCGGCGGCGGAAAAATCCGCGTCCGTGAAATGAAGGAGGTAGCAAAATGAAGATTTTCTTTGCCGCAGTTGCCGTTTGCCTGCTTTCGCTTTCCCTTCCTGCGCAGGAGGCGCAGGAGGCGCAGGCGGAACAGCCGTGGGATTTCATTTCCTTCACCTTTGTGCCCGGGGTGCCCCAGACGGCTGACGTATTCAATGTCTATGGCGTCAAGGTCGGTGTTCCCGTCGGATTCGGCAGCGGAACTTTTGTCGCCGGCGTAGAGGGATCCATCTTCGCCAGCATGAGCGACGAAGTCTACGGCGTGCAGGCCGCTCCGCTGTTCAATTCCGCCAAAAGGCTGGAAGGGCTTCAGGCCAGCACACTGGTCAACAATGCCGATACCGTCAAAGGACTCCAGTTCGGAATCGTCAACTTTGCAAAGGACAAATCCTTTCAGATCGGAATCGTGAACATCATCAAGGATTCCTCGGTTCCGTTCTTCCCGTTTGTGAACTTCCGCTTCTGACGGTTCATATTCCGTGGTCATGTGGAGACATCCGGGAATCCGGATGTCTCTTTTTTTCGGGGCTGTCTATGAAACTTCTGATGATTCTTACGGAACTGGCGCACGGCGGAGCGGAAAAGGTCGTGCTGGAACTGGTGCGCCGTCTCCGCCTCCATGGGCATGATGTGACCGTGGTCTCCCTGACGCCCGAACCTCCGCCGGAGCAGCGCGCCATTCCGGACGCCCTTCTTGCCTGCGGCGCAAAACTTGTTTTTCTGCGTCTGACAAAAGGAACTCCATGGAGGATTCTTTCGCTGTATCGGGTGATCCGCATGGAAAATCCCGATGTGATTCATACCCATCTGATGCATCCGAATCTTCTGGGACGCATGGTCAATGTCCTGACGCGGAAGCCTCTTGTGAATACGGTTCACATTGCCGAACGCCGTCCCGGAAAGGGACTTTTCTTTTTTCTGGACCGTCTGACCTTTCCCCTCTGTGATGTCTGCACTGCCGTATCCAATGCCGCCGCCCGCTTCCATGAGAGAAAATGCGGCTTGAAGGAGAACTCCATCCGCGTGATTTACAACGGTTCCGACCCGGTCCCGCAGGCTTCGCCGGAAACGATTGCGTCGCTGAAGCGGGAGTGGGAAGTGGAGTCCTGCTCAAAAATCATCGGTCTGCTCGGCCGTCTTGATCCGCAGAAGGGGTTTGACCGCTTTCTGACGCTGCTGCCGTATCTGTCGCGGAGACTTCCGAAGGAGAGAACGCTTGGCGTTGTGCTCATCGGCGACGGTCCGGAGCGGGAACGGCTCCGGCAGCAGGCGGCCGAGGTGGAGGCGAAATGCTCGAATCTGCGCATCCGCATGCCGGGATACCGGAAAGACGGCGCATCTCTGATGACCATGTTTGATCTTTTCGCCATGCCTTCCCGCTATGAAGGTTACGGACTGACGCTCGCCGAGGCCTTTTCCGCCGGAATTCCAGTCTTCTGCAGCACGGCGGACTCCCTGCCGGAACTTTGCGCCCGGATCGGCGATCATTTCTTCCTCGCCGACTTTGACGGGGAGGCGCCCGATTCCATTGCGGAACGTCTTCAGAGCGCGCTTTCCGCATCGCGATACGAGGGACGTGTCATTATGACGAATGAGGAGATGTGCCGGGCCTATCTTGCCTTGTATGAATCTCTCCGCCGCTGAATCCGCTCATTCCCCCGTGCATCCTTTGAAATGGACTTTCCTAGCGATAAGGGAGTTCGCCGCGCCAGCAGCCGATCACCAGTTTTTTCACCGCTTCTTTCTTGACGGCGTTGTCCGGGGAGAAGAGGTGCTTGTAGCTGAACAGGGACACTCCGCGGATATTGGCGCGGCGGAGCGTGTAGAGAACCTGATTTTTCAATTCGTCCGGATTGCTCCATCCCGCGGCGCCGGGTTTCTGGTTGTATGCGGCGAGCCCGATGTAAAGTTTTGTGCGCGTTCCCGCAACCGTGTCGGACCACCAGTCCGTCAGCGCGGCATACGGAGCTTTCGCATGGGAGAAATTCCAGTAAATCTGCGGGATGATATAATCCAGCCAGCCTTTTTTCACCCAGTAGCGGGTATCCGCAAACTGCTTGAAGTAGGATTCGCTGCCGCTGGTCGGAGATCCGTATTTCGTGGATGCCTGATTCAGCCAGATCCCGAACGGGCTGACTCCGAACTGGATCTGTTTGCCTTTCGAGGAATTGTTTTTCCGGATCAGGGATGAGACACTGAAGATCAGATCGTCGATATTGTTGCGCCGCCAGTCCTGAATGGTGAATTTCGAATTTCTGTTGTAGGTCCGGTAGGTCGCGGCGTCGAGATCGCGGATACCCTCGTAGGGATAGAAGTAGTCGTCGAAATGAATGGCGTCCACATTGTAGTTGGCAATGATTTCTCTCACGGTGTTCAGAAGAAACTCCTTGACTTTCGGATGTCCCGGATCCAGCATCAGCATGCTGCCGCCCTGCACGGGAACGGCGATCACCGCATCCGGATTTCTGCGTGCGAAGTTGCCGGGAGCGAGCGTGGCAAGGTAATCCGTCTTGCTCAGGCGGGTTGATTTCGCCACACGGAAAGGATTCAGCCAGGCATGAAACTCCAGTCCCTGGCGCTGTGCTTCGGCGGTCATGTACTGCAGCGGATCAAAGTTTTTATAGGCGTATCCCTCCGTCCCGCGGATGTAGCGCGACCATGGATTGTATTCTGACTGATAGAAGGCGTCGTTGGAGGGGCGGACTTGAAAAATCACGGCGGTGAATCCCGCCCGTTTCAGGTTGACTGCAATGGTCCTGAATTTCATTTTGAACGCGTAAGGCGTGTCCGTCTTCGGGAAATCCAGATTGGAAATCGTAGCGACCCAGGCGCCGCGGAATTCCCCGCTTTTTTTCTGGTAGGCCGTTGGAATGATAACGCGGCGCTGTTCACCCTTCAAACAGGAGTAAGGCACCGGTTTTCCATTTTCATACAGAACCTTGAAACTGTTCGGCGCGCCGGCAAGGCAAAGCGGGAGAGCCATGGCAAGAGCGGATGACAGAATTGCGGTCAGTTTGTTCATGTGGGCTATTTTCTCCATTTTTGGTTAAGCGTGTCAAGACTGAGCAGGAGATCCCTGGCCCGGCTGAGCGAAGGATCGGATTGTTCCGTGAAGGGCAGCTGCTTTCGCAAGGCGCCGATCTCCATGCGGGGAGTGGCTGCGACCGCGACCGCGGGAGTCAGTGCATCCGCAGTCAGATTTCCCAGTTTTTCCGGGATCAGCGGAATGTGCAGAGTATTTCCTCCGGATCGGATTGCTCTGCGCGGAAACGGTTCCCCCCGGGTTTTTTCACCGATGCAGAGTCCGTAACGGGTGTGTTCCAGAAGTTTTGCCAGGATTTCGGCTGCACCGCTCGTATTGCCGTTCGTCAGGACCAGAATCGGGACAGGAACGTGCTGAACCGTGTTCTTGTCTCCACGGAAAGAGAGGAGGGAAAACACTTCCCGGCCGTCAAGCGGGTTGTCGCCCGCGGCGTCGCGAAGATCGAGGATGATTCCAGTCAAATGGACCTGTTCCTGCCATGTCTGGCGCAGCGCGTTTTCCAGTCCCGTTTTCGTTTCCGGCGAGAATGATCCGAGGGAAAGATACAGAATCCGCCTGTTTTCCAGCAGGAGTGCATGAAACGGCGGGTGCTTGATTTCTGCACACGGCATCTCTGCGGGGCGCTGTGCGAGCTCCGGAGCAAGCGCAACTAGAAACGCCGATGCAAGACGGTCCTTTTCCCCCGCCATTTTCCGTTCCAGCTGCCGGAAGAATACTGGAGATTCTTTTTCTATGGTCTTCAGGCTGGCGGAAACGGTGTTGAGCAGAATTTTTCCCGGACGGTCCGGAGATGGGACCGCTTTGCTTTCTTCCGATTCCGGAGGAGCATTGCTGTCGCCCCGGAGTGCGAAAGACGCGGTCAGACAGAAAAGCAATACGGGAACAAGCAGCGGCAGGTGCGCACGGCTTTCTGTCCGCTTGTTCATCCTGCTTCCCATCCTGCTTCCGTCTCCCGGGGCCGTTTTTCAAAGGCTGGCGATTTCCGCCTGCAGGGCGGCATCCGCCTCTTCCACCTGTCTTGTCTGGGCTGCGCGGAAATCCTTGAGTTTCCCCGCGAGTTCCGGATTGGACAGTGCGAGAATGGCGACAGCCAGAAGTGCGGCATTTTTCGCTCCTGCGGGGCCGGCAGTCACTGTCGCAACCGGGATTCCGGGCGGCATCTGCACCATGGCAAGAAGGGCGTCCCAGCCGTGGAAGGGTTCGCCTGCCATCGGGATGCCGATGACCGGAAGCGTTGTATGGGCGGCGATGACTCCGCCGAGATGAGCGGCCATGCCCGCTGCGCAGAGGATGACTTTGATTCCGCGTGATTCCGCGTTTTTCGCATATTCCGCGGCGGCATCCGGCGTCCGGTGTGCGGAAAGGACGCGTGCCTCAAACGGCAGTCCGAATTTTTTCAGGGTGTCGAAGGCCCCTTTCAGAGAAGGAAGGTCGCTTTTGCTTCCCATGATGACGGCGATTTCTGCGGTCATAACGATATTTTCCTTTCAGAGAGTACTTTAAAAACTGCCAAGGACGAGTCAAACAGCTGTAAGAACTGTCGTCCTCGTCCCTGGAAATGCCTGCAGCGCTGCGCAGCGGATCAGGCGTCGGATTTCTTCCCGGCTTCTGCGGCCGCCGCGGCTTTGACCGCCGCGATTTCCGACATGAAATCGTCCTGGGGCTTGTCCTCGAAACTGGCGACAAGCTTGCCTTCGGCGATTTCCAGAAGAGCGACGTCAAGGAAATTTTCGTCCTTGCATCTGACCATCGGCGGTGCGCCGGTCGCCAGCAGCCGTGCCCGCTTGGACGCCAGCACGATCAGTGTTTTTGCGTCGGGCACCTTTTCTCTTGCTCTGGCAAGATATTCATTGTTCATAAAGCAGAACTCCTTTTTTCGATCAGTAATCGATCACTTCACGATGTCTGTCGATTGTCGTGAGATCGTTGCTGAGGATGATCTGGTTGTTGCGCTCGAAATCATGAACCGCGTCCAGAATGTAGCGTTCGGCGAGAGCTTCGCGCTTTGCGTCCTTCTGGGCGTCGCGGAGCATCAGAAGGCTGACCAGGACGAAGGTCTCGTTCTCCACAAGATTCCGTGCCCGGAGGTTCTGGTATTCGGCATCCTTCTTTTCCGCGACGAACTTGACCGCGGCAAGCTGTTTTTCAAACATGTCGCGCACGAGCGTCTTGAGTCTGGCATGAAGGCCCTCGGCCTTGATCCGGTCGAAGAGCTCGTTGATGTGGTTGTCCAGAACGCGCTGCATGACGCCGCCGATCGCGGCGACGACCTGAAGCTGCGTGGTGCCTTCATAGATGTTCGTGATGCGGGCGTCGCGGTAATAACGCTCCGCGTCGAAGTCGTGCATGAATCCGGTTCCGCCGTGGATCTGGATGCAGTCGTAGGCGATCTGGTTCGCGGACTCGGTCGAGAGCGCCTTGCTCATCGGGGTGAGCGCCGCCGCAAGTTTGGAGTAGTATTTCGATTTCTCGCGGACTTCAGGGGTCTGTTCCTCAACCGGACCGTGGTCCATGATATGATTGTAGGAATTGCGCAGATCGACACATTTCGTGGTTTCATACAGGAGGGCGCGGGAGGCTGCGAGCTTGGTCTTCATCCGCGCGAGCATGTCATAGATCGCAGGGAATCTGTCAATGCTCTGCTTGAACTGCTCGCGCTCGGAGGCGTATTTCCTTGCCTCGCGGTAAGCCGCTTCTGCAATGCCGACCGCCTGAGCGCTGATTGCGACGCGCGCGCCGTTCATCAGAGACATGACGTATTTTGTGAGACCGCGTCTGCGCTGGCCGCAGAGTTCAGCCGGCACGTTGTTGTACTGCAGTTCGCAGGTCGCGACGCCGTGGATGCCCAGTTTGTGCTCGATGCGGCGGACGACCAGTTCGGGGCATTTCTGGCAGATGAACATCGAAAGTCCGCGTCCGTCCGTAGTGCCTTCCTCGGAACGGGCGAGCACAAGGTGTGTCTTGGCGCAGCCGTTCGTGATGAAGCGCTTCATGCCGTTCAGATACCATTTTCCGGTCTTGGGATCCTGCGTCGCCTTGAGACGGACGGACTGGAGGTCGGAGCCGGAATCCGGCTCGGTCAGGTCCATCGCGCCGTCGGCTTCGCCGCTGGCGAAGCCGGGCAGATACTTCGCCCGCTGCTCCTCGTCGCCGAACTCGCAGATTGTTTCTCCGATGTCCTGAAGTCCGAAGAGGTTCTGGAGAGACGCGTCCGCGCGGGAGACCATTTCCGTCATCATCGTGTAGATGGTGGTCGGGAAATTGAGCCCGCCGTACTGGCGCGGCAGAATCACGCCCATGACACCCGCGTCGGTGAGTTCCTGGAGGTTCTTTTTCGTCAGCGGATGGTAGGTGACTACTCCGTTTTCAAAATGCGGCCCTTCTTCGTCGACCTGTCTGGAGCGCGGCGCGATCCGTTCCCCGGTGATGTCGCCGATGACGGCAAGCACCTTGTCGTAACTGTCGATCGCATCCTCGAAGTTTTCGGGCGCGTAGTCGAATTTTTTCACTTCGGTATAGTTCTTCTCCTTCAGCTTGACAACCTCTTCAAGTTCGAGATTTTTCAGCGTGAAGAGCAGGTCCGGATTGTCATTGTAGAAATTTGACATGATGTTCGTCCTCTCAGGCTTTGGCTTTGTAGGCTTTGATCATCATCGGAATGATGACGTTGAGGTCTCCGATGATGCCGTAGTGCGCGACGGAGAAGATCGGGGCGTCCGGATCGCTGTTGATGGCTATGATCTTTTTGCTTTCCTTCATTCCGGCGACGTGCTGAACGGAGCCGCTGATGCCGCAGGCGATGTAGAGCTTGGGACGGACCGTCACGCCGGTCTGTCCGACCTGATGATCGTGGTCGATCCAGCCCGCGTCAACCGCGGCGCGGGAGGCTCCGACTTCGCCGCCGAGCGCTTCGGCAAGATCGCGGATCAGCTTGAAGTTCTCTTTCGAGCCGACGCCGTAGCCGCCGGAGACAATGATCTGCGCACCCTTGAGATTGACGCTCTTTTCCTGACGGATGCGCTCAACCACCTTCATGACGGTTTCTTTTTCCGTGAGGGCGACATTCACTTTTACAATTTCGCCCTTGAGCCCCGGAACAGGCGCGTCCATCTTCATCACGCCTTCGCGCACCGTGACCATCTGGGGATCGTCCCATGTGTTGACGATGGTTGCGATGATGTTGCCCCCGAATGCGGGACGGATCTGCATCAGCTTGTTGGTGTAGGATTTCTTGTTGACCTTGTCGTCGAAGTCGTCGATCTGGAGGTCTGTGCAGTCGGCCGTCAGTCCGGCGAGCTTTTCGGAAGCGATGCGCGGCGCGAGTTCGCGGCCCTTCATCGTCGCTCCGAACAGCAGAATGTTCGGCCTGTGCTCCTTGATGAGATCCATGATGACCTTGGCATAGGGCAGAACCGTGAACGGCTCAAGGCGTTTGTCCTCGGCAAGAAAAACGGTCTTTACGCCGTAGCTGAAAAGCGTATCCGCGCAGTGCGCGACGTTGTCGCCGAGAAGAACGGCCTCGACCTTGACGCCCAGCCTGGCGGCAAGCTCTTTGCCTTTGCAGACGAGTTCGAGGCTGACGTCGGCGATTTTCCCGCCTTCCTGCTCGATGAAAACCCATACGTTACCGATTTTTGTCATGTTGCTCACCCCAGTGTGTGGTCTTCGATAAGTTCATGTATGAAATTGGAGATGCCGGCCTCGGTGGGCTCGATCTTTTTGAAGTCGCTCGCGGTGAGCACGACGCTCATGATCTGTTTGACCTTGGTGGGAGAGCCCGCCAGTCCGCAGCGCTTCAGGTCCGCTCCGGTTTCCGCGGCGGTCCATTCCTGAATGAGAAGGCCTTTGTCCCCGTAGACCTTTTCGAATTCGGCCATCTGCCCCGACTCCGCATAGGTGCTGCCCTGGGCCGCCGCGAATTCCGAACGGGTTTTCGCCTTTTTGTACTTCATGATGCGTTTGGCATTCTGCGGACGCGGTTCGTTGGCGTCGATGACGGTCAGGAGGACGGGGAGGGGGGATTCGAGAATCTCGTAGCCGCCTTCAATTGCGCGTTTTGCGCGGATCGTGCGGTCCTTGAGCTCCAGAACCTGCTCCACATAGGAAATCTGCGGGATGGCGAGTTTTTCGGCAATCTGCGGACCCACCTGTGCGGTGTCTCCGTCGATTGCCTGCCTGCCGCAGAGTATCAAGTCGAAATTTCCGATTTTTCTTGCGCAGCAGCTGAGTGCATAACTGGTTGCCAGCGTGTCGGATCCGGCGAATGCGCGGTCCGTGAGGAGAATCGCCTCGTCAGCGCCCATGCAGAGTGCGTCCCGGAGAACCTTGGACGCGTTCGGCGGCCCCATCGTGGCCACGACGACTTTTGCGTCGTAGCGATCCTTGATCTGAAGCGCGAGCTCCAGGGCGTTGAGATCCTCGGGGTTGAAGATTGCCGGCAAAGCCTGGCGGTTTACAGTGCCGTCGGGTTTCATAGCCTGTCCCGTGACATTCTGCGTGTCCGGAACCTGCTTCACAAACACTATGATTTTATACTGCACTGGCTGCTCCTTGTTTGTTGGTTATTGTTTGTATTGTTAAGTAGCCGTCAACAATGAAAGAACACCTCCGGATTGCAAGCATCCGGCATGGACATATGGCGCAAATATAGCACGTCCCCGTTGAAATTGCAACGTTTTTTTATGAATGCGGAGGCAAAAAAATCCCGGATTCTTTGCCTCCGTGTGCGGCGGGCGCTCCTTCCCTTTTTCCGGAGGGTCACTGCTTCGCCCGTCCTTTTCCGTGAAGCACTGACGACGGGTTGTCGTTGATATACTGGATGAGATCGGTCATGGCGTCGAGCGCCTCATTCAGTTTCAGGATCGTCATTTTGATGCTGGAGTCTCCCGTGCTGAACGAATCGGAGAGTTCGCGGATGGAGGCCGTTGTCTGCGGAATTTTTGAGGTCGCAAGCGTTTTTTCCAGTCCGTCGGAAAGAAGGCGGATGCTTCGGATTGTCTTGTCCAGCTCAGCGAGAGTCAGATCAAGTTTTTCGGGTGTGAGCGTGCCGTTCAGTGTTTCGACTGTCTCGGAGGCCTTCTTCAGAATGGTTTCCGCGTCGTTGAGCAGGTTGTCGAGCCGCGGATCATTCAGCGTCTTGTTCGCCCGCTCCAGAAGGGAGATGGTTTCCTCTGAAATTTTCCTGAAGTCGATTGTGGCGATGTTCGCCAGAATTTCAGTCATGTTGAAGCGGAGGCTGGACATCAGCGACGGCGTGGAAGGCATGAAGAAAATGCCGTTCCGGAGCCCGGGCTGGAATTCCGGGCCGGCGTGCCGGGCATCCACATCCTTGAAGAAATCCATTTCGATATATTTGATTCCTGTGATCCCGTCCGGTTCGATCCGGCAGCAGAGTCCCTTGTCAATTTCCGAATGCAGATACTTGTAGAACTCCGGCGCCGGGATGCTTGGAGTTGTGAAGATGTTCTTGCCAAGAGTCGTCTTGAACTTGGAAAGATCGATTTCCATGTCGATCCGGACGGTCCGGCTCTCCATGATGATCGTGATGTCGCTGATGCTGCCGATGGGGACCCCTCGGAATTTGACGGCGGAACCGCTGTTCAGCCCCTGCACGGATTCTTCCACAAAGGTTGCCATGTGGGCGCGGGATTTGAACAGGGAATCGAACACCCCCATCGAAAGCACTGCCGCGATGAACACAAACAGCGAAATCGTGACGAACAGCCCGAGTTTGAATTTATTGGTATCCTGCATGAATGCTCCCTTCGTGTAAATGGGCCGCCGGGTCGCGTCCGGCGTTCAGGAAGAGCCGGACGAACGGATTGGCGGAGTGTTTTTTTAGTTCCAGCGGCGGACCGTCCGCGATGATGGATTTCGTGTCCGCATCGAGCATGACGGCACGGTCCGCGATGGTGAAGATGCTTTCCAGTTCATGTGTCACCACGACAATCGTGGCGGCGGTTTTCTCCCGGATGTCCAGAATCAGGCGGTCGAGGCTTGCCGAACTCAGCGGATCGAGCCCCGCGGACGGTTCGTCGAAGAACAGAATGTCCGGGTCGAGCGCCAGCGAACGTGCGAAGGCGGCGCGTTTCACCATGCCTCCCGAGAGATCGGACGGCATGCAGTCCTGATAGCCGTCCAGATTGACAAGACGGAGTTTCTCCCGGACCTTTTCCCGGATTTCCTCCTTCGACATCTTCGTATGTTCCTCCATCGGAAGCGCGATGTTTTCGGCAAGCGAGAGAGAACGGAACAATGCGCCGCCCTGATAGGCCACGCCGAACCGCCGCATGATCGCGCGCTTGCGGTTTCCCGTGCTGCTGACAATGCTTTTTCCATGCAGCAGAATGTCCCCCGCGAACGGCGTGCGGAGGCCGATCATGTGCTTCAGAAGCGTGCTTTTTCCGCAGCCGGAACCCCCGAGTATCGTGAGAATCTGTCCCGGCGGCACGTCGAACGAGATGTTTTCCAGAACGATGCGTCTGCCGTATCCCGCGGTGAGATTTTTCACTGAAATGGCATTCTGCGTCATGGCGTCACCCGAAGAAGATGGTGTTGAACACGTGCGCGAGGAAGGTGTCGCAGAGGATGATGAAGAGAATGCTGATCACCACGGCGGAGGTGGTCGCCTTCCCGACGGCGATCGCGTCATTGCCAGCACGGAAGCCGCGCCAGCATCCGGTCAGGGTGATGACGACTGCGAAAACGACGCTTTTGAAAATGCTTTCGAAAAAGTATTCCGGAGCGACCCATTCCACTGTCTGCTGATAATAGGTCTGCACCGGCATGCCCAGAGACGTGTGTCCCACGATCATGCCGCCGAGAATTCCCATGACGTCTCCGATGACTGTCAGCATCGGGATCGTCAGCGTCATTGCGATGAGTTTCGGAATCACGAGAAAGCGTTCGGGAAGAAATCCCATTGTGCGCATCGCGTCGATCTCCTCGGAAACCTTCATGGTGCCGATTTCCGCGGCGAACGCCGATCCGGCGCGCCCTGTCGCGACGATGGCGACCATCATCGGACCGAGTTCCCGCACCACCGAACAGCCGACAAGCCCGGGCAGAAATGCGTCCGCCCCGTATTTGTGCATCTGGACGGCGCACTGGTAGCCGAGGATGATGCCGGTGAGAAAACAGATCAGGGCAGTGATGGGCAGGCCGTCCGATCCGCACATGTTCATATAAAAAAGCGTTTCGCGCCAGCGGATTTTCCGGGGGCGGCGCACGGCGTCCGCGCATGCGGAAACAGCCTCCCCGATAAATTGAATCAGGCTCAGCGTCTCCTGCCAGATCACGCAGGAAACATCTCCGATCTGGAGCAGTATGCTGTTCCGTCTGGTCATGTCATCGCGGCGCCGCATGAGAAATCAGAGTGATGTTCTTGCAGCATTCTCCTCTGTCGTTCATTCCCGGTTCATATTCCATCAGGTCTCCGATCTGGAGCTCGTTGAAATCGCAGTTGCGCAGTTCCTCTATGAAAAAGAAAAGATTCTTGGACGGGATGTCCGTCGAGATGAACCCGTACCCCCCCCGGAGCTGGACGATCCTTCCGCGCAGGCGCGGAGGCTGCGCGGGATCCGCGCTGTTCTCATCCGGGAAGTAAAGTTTTTCTTCCGAGGCGGGTTCATACTGGTTGTCCGGAGACTGCTGGTTCACGAACAGCATGTCGGGGCAGACCTCCGGGATTTTTTTCGTGCCGTTGATGACGTCGTGCATCCGGATCGGATAGGTCGCGTCGTTCAGAAGCTTGGTGGACGTGCTGGTGTAGCGCTGATTGCCGTTGTCGTCCGTGTATTCGAAATCCCAGCCGAGCACCATGACGCGCGTGCCGAGGGAGTTCAGCTTGCGCACGAGCGGAACGTAGTCTCCGTCGCTGGCGATCAGAACCACGACATTGAATTTCTTGAAGATCGTGAGTTCCAGCGCCTCCAGCGCCAGCGACACGTCCACGCCTTTTTCTCCGCCGCGCGACATCGGCAGATAGTGCGTCACGATTCCCTCGCGCATCAGAATGTCGTCAAATATGCGCTCGTTCAGAAGAATCTGCCGTTCGTTCGCCTCCATGGCGGGAAGGCGGCCGCGGAAATAGTGGCAGTCGACGATCTGACAGAATTTCGGATGGATGTTTTCCTGGAGCGCAACGTATTTCTTGACGAATTCGTGAATGCCGGGAATGCTGAGGCGCGACTTGCGAGGATGTCCGTAACAGTAGTAGTTGCTGACGTGGTAGAAGTAATTGCCGTCGTAAAAAATCCCGATGCGCAGAAGCCGCATCTCCCGCTCGTTGTAAATCATTTTCCTGAAAACCATACTTTGCAGAACCAAACCGTAAAATTAAATCATGATGAAGCAGACCGGACTCCCGGCCGTGTACTAATAGCATGCCAATGGCGTTATTTCAAACGTTTTGCAAACGGATCGGACGGATATTCCGTTCTGAGCCGTTCCGCGAATTTTTCCGCGCGAGCGTCGTTCAGCAGCTTGAGATTTTCGTAGGTGCGGTAAAGCGCCTCCGGGTGTTTCCCGCTTTTCGGAAACAGCAGGACCGTCTGGAAATAAAGATTTGCGGCGTCCTTGCGGTTGCCGCGTTCCGCGAGAATTTCCGCTCTCGCCATGAATGCGGAGGCAGCGAGTTCCCCGTCGCGGCTCTGCGAGACTTTCTTCAGAAGCTGTTCGGCGCCCTCCGCGTTGTCCGTCTTCCGGTACAGGGAGGCCAGCAGGAACATTGCGCGCTGATAATCGTTCTCGAGTTCCGGATTGAGGACGCGGGCTGTTTGGATTCCTTCCAGCTTCGCGATGGCGTCGCGGGTCATGCCCAGCTTGTCGAGCGTGTCGGCCTCCATCATCATGCAGTAAATGTCCCAGCCGAGATTGCGGTAGTTCAGATAGGCCTTGAGATAGAGTTCCGCCGCACCCTTGTAATCCCCCGCCTTGTATTTCGCATCGGCCTCCGTGACGTCCGCGGGTTTCGGGACCCAGGCGTAGCGGTAGCGTCCCTTGGGAATGCGCACCCGGAGCGCGCTGTTTTCCGGGGAGACATATTCGAGGTCGCCGTTGGGTTTTGCCGTGACGGAACTTGTGCTGATCCGCCTCCCGTCCGAAGTCACGATCAGGCATTCGCCCGCACCGAAGAGCGCGGCGGTGAAGCCGCACAGAAGACTGAGCGTCAGAAGAAATTTCATGAATGCGTTCCTTTCAGGTTGTCTGGACGATCGTGCGCGCCCAGTTCGAGAGTGAGTTGTCGCGGGCTCCCATGACCAGGATCACATCTCCCGGTGCGCTCTGTTCGCGGAGATACTGTCCGGCGGACTCCCGGTCCGGGAAGTCGAGATAGCGTTCCGGGAATGCCGTTTTTTTCCGGTATTCCGCGGCGACTTCCTCCGCCGTTGGAGAGAAGCTGGAGCTTCCGCCCGCGTAGAAGACCGGCATCAGAATGAATCGGTCGTCTTTTTCAAGATGTTTTTCCAGTGCGGAAAACAGCTCTTCGCGCATGAAGCCGAAGGGTTTGTATCCGTGCGGCTGGAAGAGCGCGATCACGCGGCCCGCAGCCACTTCCCGTCCCGCCTCGATGCAGGAGAGAATTTTCTCCACATTGTGCGCGTAATCGTCAAAAACCCGGGCGCCCCGGCTGTTGGTTCCGGCGGCATTGAATCTCCGCCAGACCCCGTGGAAGGATTCCACGCTCCGGATTGCGTCCGCCGGAGGGAATCCCAGTGTCAGAAGCGCCGTGTAGACCGCCAGCGCGTTGACCGCCGTGTAGAAGCCGGGAGCGGGAAGACGGATTTCCGCATGGCCGTCCATCGCTGCATACGCTCCGTCCTTTGTGCTGGAAAAACGGTTCAGGCGGATGACGCGGATGCCGTCGATCCGTTCCGGTGCGCTGCTGTCGGCGCTGAAGAGCAGCTTTTCCTGTCTCTCCGGCAGGAAATCCTTCCCGCGGCATTCGCGGATGATCCGGTAGGCGCGATCCTCCAGCACGGCGATGCGCGCGGCGCCGCCGGCGAACTCCCCGAACACGCGCGCCAGCTCCTCCTTCGGATAATGATCCGTGCCGATATTCAGGACCATGGCTCCGTCGGTCGGATAGTTCAGAAGGCTCTTGTCGCTCTCGTCCGCCTCGATCACGAAATATTTTCCCGATCCTTTCCGGTAATTGCCGGCCAGCGTTCCGGAACGGAAGGCGTTGACAAGGCCGCCCGTGATGACGCCGGGATCCTCCCCCAGATTCGCGAGCGCTTCGGCCAGCCATGCGCTGACGCTGGTTTTTCCGCAGGTGCCCGTGACTGCGAAGGAAGTCCGCGCGCGCAGTTCCACAATGGCGCGTTCCAGCGCGACGGAGCGGTGGATCCGTTCCGTGTTTTCCGGAGCCAGGCGGAAATCGGGATTGTCCTCTTCGATTGCTGTGGAGTAGACGATCGCGTCCGGCGTGAAGTCTTGGTAGACGGATCCGTCCTGCTCGCAGAGAAGGACGCCCTGTGCGCACAGAGCCTGAAAGACCGCCGCGTTTTCCGGCGCGTGAAGGGCGCGGTCGCTGCCCGTCACATCATGTCCCAGGGAACGCGCCATCTGCGCCAGTCCGCTCATCCCGATGCCGCCGACGCCGACGAAGTGAAGTTTCCGCGGCAGTTGTTTCATTTTGTATCCCCTTGCTCCCGTCAAATGTTTTTTCCGGAATTTACTGTCATCACCAGAGAAAGTCAAACCATGTTTTCTTAATCATGCGTTTTTCCACGGGAAGCGGTTTCATGCTGGAAAGCACGCAGAGGCCCGGCAGAAGAAGAATGGTCGCCGCAATGAAATAGAGCCTGTAGGGATCCGGCGTCTGCAGCCTGTCCGTCAGTTTTTCCGCAAGGGCGAGGAGTCCGCCCGCCAGGAACATGCCCGCGACGCCCGCTCCCGCACCGGTGACGACCGCGATCAGAATGGAGGCCGCCACGCGCCGTTCCTCTTCGACGATCTGCAGAAAATAATGGGTCATGGAGTTGTTCATGGAGACGTAGGTCCCCCCGCAGAGGATGAACGGAAGAACCAGATACTGCCAGTGAAAGCTGTTCGGCGCGATCATCCAGAGCAGTCCGATCAGCAGCATGAACAGATAGGTCACGATCATGATGCGCCGCGGCCCGAGTTTCCTCGTCGCCTTGACGATGAAGTAGGATAGAAGCACGGAGGCCGCCATCTGCAGCAGCGCGAACAGCAGCGCGTTGGTGTTGCTGACGCCGTAGCCGCGCTTCAGCGCCAGCATGGAGATCGGGATCAGCATGATGACCGCCAGATTGATGACGAATCCGCCCGCGAGGAGCAGACGCAGCGGCCGGTCCTTCCAGAGAATCCGCAGTTCTCCCAGAATCGGTTTCCGGGCCGAATCCCGGATCGCCCCCGTCTCGTCGATTCTGCTGATGAAATGCGAGGAGGTGAAACCGAACATCGCGCCGACAATGATGATCCCCGTGAGAGCCCAGACGCTGCGCGTGTAGTGGAGCACGACGCTGATGACCGCCAGGGCAAGCACGCATGTCACGTAAAACAATGCGGTCGTCAGGGCGATGAACGCCGAGCGGTCGCTCCGGTTGGTCATTTCCCCGAGCAGGGGCTGCACCATGACCGCGCCCGCCGCGCGGAATCCGTAAAACAGAAACGCGCCGGTCAGAAGGATGATCACCGCGAGAGAATGGCTGACATAGAGGCTGACGGGGGTCGCAGCGGCCACAAGAAGCGCAGAAAAGTTGCGCAGAATCCAGAAAATCCCCTGGCTTCTGGCGGCGCCGACCCGTGCCGTGACGTTTTTGCCGAGCGGCAGAAGAAGAAAGCCGAAATAGAGCATGGCGCCGAGAGCCGATATGATGTAATCCCGGCAGTCCAGCTGGACCGCAAGCAGGATGATGACGGTTTCCCCGAGGCACATGTAGGAGAGGCCGTTGATGAGGGCGAATATCTTGTAGTTGTATTTGGAGGCCGCCTGTCTTTCCGGCGGGACCGGCCCGTTCATAATCATGATCGCGCATCCTTGAATGATTGTTGTCTGACGGAATAATATATCCGCAAAAGGCAGGAAAGAAAGGGCGGAGTGAAAAGTTCCAGGTAAAAATCACAGGACAGTTCCCGTGATGTCTTCCGGATTCTCCGCCCGTTTCCCGGAGAAGAGCGTGAAAGTTGTCTCTTCTTTTGAAAATCCGGATTTGAAGAACGGGCAATGGCGTGCTATCTTTACGGCCTGACAATTCCAAGGATAAGGAGAGGATGAACTGCTATGCCCGCATATGAAGCTGTGATCGGTCTCGAAGTGCATGTCCAGGCACGCACGGAAAGCAAAATGTTCTGTTCCTGCCCGAACCGTTTCGGCGCGGAGCCGAATACGCTGGTCTGTCCCGTCTGCATGGGATACCCCGGCGTTCTGCCGACTCCGAACCGGGAGGCGATCCGCAAGATCGTGACCGCCGGGCTCATGTGCTCGTGCGACATCCGGAAAAAAAGCAAGTTCGACCGGAAAAGCTATTTCTACCCCGACATGCCGAAGAATTACCAGCTGACCCAGTATGACATGCCCTTCTGCCTGAACGGCAGAATCCATATCTGCGGCAGGGGGTTTTCCGGCGAGGAGCTGCCGGACAAGGATATCCGCCTGACCCGCATCCACATGGAGGAGGACGTTGCGAAACTGACCCATTTCGGCACTCACAGCGGCGTCGATTTCAACCGCGCCGGCGTGCCTCTGATGGAAATCGTCAGCGAACCGGACATGCGCTCCCCGGATGAAGCCTACGCTTATCTGACCTCGCTCAAGCAGATCATCCAGTATGCCGACATCAGCGACTGCGACATGGAGAAAGGCCAGATGCGCTGTGACGTCAACATTTCCATCCGCGAACGCGGAAGCGAAACGTTCGGCACCAAGGTCGAGCTGAAGAATCTGAACAGTTTCCGCGCCGTGCACCGCGCCATCGCCTATGAGATGAAACGTCAGATCGTTCTGCTTTCCGAAGGCGGTTCGGTCGAACAGGAGACGCGCGGCTGGAACGACGACGCCGGAGAAACCTATACGATGCGCGGCAAGGAAAACGCCCACGACTACCGCTATTTCCCCGAACCGGATCTCCTTCCCGTCGAATTCTCCGACGAGGATCTGGAAAACTTCCGGAAAGGGCTTCCCGAACTGCCCGAAGTCAAGCGCGAGCGTTTCGTGAAGGAGTTTCAGATCACGCCCTATGACGCCCAGGTTCTGACCCAGGAAAAGCCCATGGCGGACTATTTCGAAGCCGCCGCGCGCAAGTCCGGCGCCCCCAAGCTGATTGCGAACTGGATCGTCGGAGAGCTTCTGCGGGAGCTTTCCGATGCGGATCTTTCCATTTCCGAATGCAGGATCACTCCGGAAAATCTCGCCGCGATGGTGGAACTCATCCACAATGGGACGATCAACGGGAAGATTGCGAAAACCGTGTTTGCCGACATGTTCTCGACCGGAAAGGCGCCCGGTGAAATCGTGAAGGAAAAGGGACTGGTCCAGGTTTCCGACGACGGTGCGATTCTGAAGTTCGTCGAGGATGTCATTGCGGCGAATCCCGCGCAGGTGCAGCAGTTCCGCGACGGCAAGACCGCCGTCCTTCAGTATCTGGTCGGGCAGGTCATGAAAGCCAGCCGCGGAAAAGCCAATCCCCAGACGGTTGTCCGCCTGCTTTCGGAAAAACTCAAGTAGGCGCTTTCCGTAAGAAGAACTCCCGCATGAATTTCCGCTCTTTCCGGCGGACTGCGGTCTGTGTCGGAGATGAAAAGACGGCATGCGCGGCAGCCGGCCGCAGCATGCCGTTTCCATATTCCGGACGGAAGCGGGGGTTATGACAGAAAAGCGAACTCCTTCATCAGGCGCGCCGCGTGGGCGGCGCATTTTTCCCGGACCGGATCCATGAAGCGGTCGATCGGAAGGAATTTTCCATTGAGTTTTTCCAGTTCCGCCCTGGTCGCCTTGAGAAAGGTGTCCTGAAACTCCGTGGCGATGTTGATTTTGGCGATGCCGCGACGGATGACTTTCTTCACGTCCTCCATCGGCGTGCCGCTGCCGCCGTGCAGGACGAGCGGCGTATCGGGCAGCGCTTCGGCGATCGCCGCGCAGCGTTCGATGTCGAGTTCCGGCACGGTTTTATAGTAGCCGTGCGCCGTCCCGATTGCAACCGCGAGCGCATCGACTCCCGTTTCCTCGACAAAGCGTTTCGCCTCATCCGGATCGGTCAGATGTCCCTCGTCACCTATTGCGACGTGCCCGATCTCCGCCTCGGTGGAAACGCCGGCCGCCCTCGCAAGCTTCACGACTTCGCGCGTGATCCGGATGTTCTCCTCCATCGGAAGGTTCGAGCCGTCGAACATCACCGACGTGCATCCCCAGCGGACCGCGTCCCGCACCTGTTCGAGACTTGCGCCGTGGTCGAGATGCACCGCGACCATCTGGCCGGATTTCTCCGCAAGTTTCCGGAGCAGGGGGATCAGCATCTCCGCCTTGCCGTTTCCGAACATCCGCGAATACATCTGGATGATGACCGGACGCCGCACCTGTTCCGATGCCTCGCAGACAGCGACCGCCGTTTCGTAGTTCGCAATGTTGATTGCAGCAACCGCCACTCCTTCCCGGCGCGCCGGGCGCAGCAGTTCATTGAATGTGTAAAGAGCCATTTTTTTCTCGTTTCGTTTTATCTCTCACTGGTGGCGGGCGTTTCAGAGAAGCGAGGAGACCATTTCCTCAATCGTCTTCACCTTGAGGCCCGCATATTTCGTGAGCACATGCTTCGTGTAGGGAGACGCCGTGACAAGCGTGTCCTTTTTCGCATCGTCGCAGCGCGAGGCGACCTTCTCGGCAAGAAGTTTCACGAGTCCGGGATTGAGTTCGGGCAGGACGCATGCTCCCTCTCCGGCGGAGTAGGACTCCTCGTTGTTCGTGCCGAACGGCAGGAGCTTGAAGCCGCACCTCGTGAGCGCTTCACGCGGCGCGGCGACCTCGTTGTAGTTCCGGAGGAAGTCGCTTTCCAGATAATAGACTGCGGAGGCCTTTCCCGCCGGTTTCCGGAGCTTCAGCCCCGCGAGTTTCCCCGCGATGAATTCCGACGTGTGCATGACCTTGCATTTGAGTTTGATTCCGAGCGCGGGACAGTCGTTCTTCAGCGCGTCGTAGGCGGCAGGATTGCTGACGACCACCACTTTCGCTCCGGACGCCGCGAGGGCTTTCGCGAATGCCGATGCCGCTTTTTTCGCCTCGTTTTCAAAGCCGAGCGTTTTGAGGGCCTTGCCGAGACAGCCGCCGGTGATCGTCATATACGGAACTTTTGCCGCCTTTGCGATTTTATCAAACGCGCCGGAGATTTCCGGCTGCCGCGCCGTGTACCGGTCGATGAAATAGATGGTGTCGGCCTTTTTTCCGGAAACCTTGAACGCTGCGCTTTTCCCGAGTTCCGCCGCCAGTTTTCCGACGTTTTCCGGCGCCGCTCCCGCTTCGACGATGTCGCGCCGGGCGGCGAGGACAAGTCCGTTCTCGTCGTAATGGCTGACGCAGTGGAAGCGGCAGCACGCGCTGAGGTCGGACTGATACATCGTCGAGACGACCGCCTCGCTCCTGAGAAATTCCGGATTCATCGAGACCTTGTCGAGCAGCAGCGCGCGTCCGCGCGGGGTGTCGGATTCGCTGAACGTGACGTTGCCGACCGCGGAAAGATGGCGGCACATGAAACAGAAGCGGCATGCCTTCATGGCGTCTTCAAATTTCTGGATATGCATGGAAGATTCTCCTTGATTTCTAAAGATGTGTCGGATTCAGAAGCCGAAACCCATTTTGCCGGGATTCATGATGTTGTTCGGGTCGAGCTCCTTTTTGAGCTTGTCGAGCACGAGCTCCTTGGCGGGTCCGTAGAGCTCCTTCATCAGGCGCCCGAGCTTGAGTCCGACGCCGTGGTGCTCGTTGATGACGCCGCCGTTGGCGATCGCCGCGCGGATCGCCAGATCCCAGACGCGGTTGTAGAGCGCCGCCGCCTCGCGCGGGTCCGCGGGCGCCTTCTCGAAGATGAAGCGCGCGTAGAGCATGCAGCCCCATTCATACCAGTGCGAGAAGTGTCCGATGAAGCGCGCTTCGGGGAAGTTTTCGTTGACGACCTTCTTCATGGCGTGATAGACGTTCTTGATGTCGCTGAAGGTTGCGACCGTGTCGAGCGTCCCGAAGGCCTGCGGCATATGGAACATGTAGGGCGGATAGAAGAACTTGTATTTGTTCTCCCACCACATGTCGCCGCCTTTGCTTCCGAGGTCCCGGACGTCGTATTTCCTCATGATCTTCATGGCCTCCTCCATTTCCAGATCGACGATTTTCTCATAGCCGTCGAATCCGAACACCAGATAGGAGCCGCTGATGTCGTCGAGCCCGAACACGCGTTTGACGTGATGGCGCGTCTCCTCCTCGTCATAGAGGCGGATCGCGCAGGGGCGCAGACGGCTTCTCATCAGGGAGGCTCCGGCGTCCATCGCGTCGTCGAAGGTCTTGAAGAGATAGGCGCGGAATTTGCGCGCCTCGGGCTGCGGATGGATTTTCAGCGTGACTTTCGTGATGACGCCGAGCGTGCCTTCGCTTCCCAGGAACATCATCGTGAGATCGGGCCCGGACGCGTGGCGCGGAATCGGGAGCGTATTGATGATTTCGCCCGTCGGCAGGACGACTTCCAGCGACATGACCATGTCTTCGATCTTGCCCCATTTCGTCGAGAGGACGCCCGTTCCGCGGTGTGCGAGGAAGCCGCCGACCGTCGCGCAGGCGATCGAAGCGGGAAGATGCATCGTCGAATAGCCCGCCTTGTTGACCTCCCACTCCAGATGGCGCATGATGATTCCCGTTCCGGCCGTGACCGTCAGCGCGGTGGTGTCGATCTTCCAGACCCTGTTCAGGCGCTTCGTGTCAAGGAGAATGCCGCCGAGCACGGGAAGCGCGCCGCCCTGCGAGCCCGAGCCGCCGCCCCACGGCACCACGGGAATCTTGTAGGTGTTGGCGATCTTCATGACCTTCGAGACTTCTTCGGCTGTGCCCGGATGGACGATGAGATCCGCCTGCGGGTTGGGCATGTTGCGGTCATGCCACATTTCGGGAATCCAGTAGTAGTCGACGGAGTGGGCGAAGCGGTCCGCTTCACGGACGTCGACATACTCTTTCCCGACGGCGTCAGTGAGTTCGCTTCGGATCATTTCGAACATGTAATTGCTGGTGGACGGCAACATTTTGTCGTATCTCCTTGATTGATGGTGATTTCTTATTCGATCAACTTCATTTTGCTTCCGGGGAGGGGAATCATTTCCGCAACGCGCGGTAGACCGGAGCCATCGCGTCGTGAATCGCCTTGTAGGAGGCGAACAGCTTCCGGTATTTTTCCGCCGTTCCGGGATCGGGCGCAAGCTCCCGGTCGATCCGGAGACAGCGTCTGACCGCTTCGCGGGGGTCGCTGAAAATCCCGACGCCGCTTCCCGCGAGAAGCGCCGCGCCGAAGGACGCGTCGCCGGGGGAGGGGACGGTCAGCGGAAGATTGAAGATGTTGCAGACGATGCTGCTCCAGAGACGGCTCCTTCCTCCGCCTCCGATCAGGAAAAGGCGTTTGACCGGGAGTTTCATCTCCTCGATCAGCCCGTAGCAGTCCAGGAGTGAAAATCCGACGCCTTCGAGCAGGGCGCGGGCGAAATCCGCCCGGGTGCTTCCCATGCCGATTCCGCTGAAACTGCCGCGCAGATCCGGATCCCAGTAGGGGGAGCGCTCCCCCTGGAGATAGGGGTGGAAGAAGATGCCGTTCGAGCCGGCCGGCGAGGTCTCCGCCAGTTCGTCCATCAGATTGAACGCCTTGGCGCCGCGTTCGGAAGCGAGACGCTTTTCCGTGTCGCAGAAATTGTCGCGGAACCATCTCTGGCAGACCGCCGCCGCGTTTGTCGCCGAGACCGTGTAATACATGCCTTCGACAATGTGCGAATAGGTGAGCGTGCGTTCGTGCGGGACCGCGCGGTCCGTCATGACATTGACGTTGCCTGCCGTCGCGAGCTTGACGATGCAGTCGCCCGGCTCAACGGCTCCGGCGCCGTAATCCTCGACTGCGGAGTCGGAACTGCCGCAGATGACGGGAGTGCCTTCCGGAATTCCCGTGTCACGCGCGGCGGCTCTTGTGACGCTTCCCGCCCGGTCGCACGGACGGAGCAGCCGGGGGAGGGCGGACATTTTCAATCCCGTCGGCGCGACGAGCTCCTCCGCCCATTCCCGCTTTGCCATGTTGAAGAAAAGCGTGCCCTGCGCTTCAATGTAATCCGTTGCGGATAAGCCTGTTACAAGATAGCGGACATAATCCTTCACAAACAGGACGTGTTCGGTCTTCGCGATCACCTCCTTTTCATGGTTCCGGATCCACATGAGCTGGGGAAGCGTCCAGGTCGGCGTCGGCATCTGCCACGCCGTCGCGAAAATCCGCTCCGCATAGTGCGCTTTCAGATATGCGCACTCCTCGACGCTGCGCTGGTCGGTCCACATGATCGTCCGCCGCAGGGGCTTCATGTTCCCGTCCAGCAGCACCGCGTTGTGCGTGGACCCGTCGAAGGCGACTGCCGCGATCCTCCGGAAATCGACGTTCCGCTCCCGGAGAAGCGCGAGCGCGCGGCACATCGCGTCATACCAGTCGGCCGGTTCCTGTTCGGAGAATCCCGGATGCGGATAATGCGTCGGGTATTCCACGGAGGCTTCGCCGAGCAGGGCGCCGACGGTGTCAATCGCGCTGATCTTGCAGCCGCCGGAACCGAAGTCGATTCCAAGGAGGATGTCTTTGCCCGCCATCATTTTACCCATGCGTGATCGGGATCTTTGCTGGAGATGAGGCCGCGGTTGTTCGCGCCCGTCATCGTCCAGAGATAATACATGTCGTATCCGGGCGCGGCCGCCAGCGGGTGGTAGCCTTCGGCGATCGCGACGGTGTCGTTTTCCTCGATCGTGTAGATTTCATCGATGCGCCGGTCGGCGGTGTAGACCTTCTGGATGCCGAAGCCCTGCTGCGGCTGGAAGCGGTAGAAATAGGTCTCCTCCATGTCGATTTCCTCCGGGGGATTGTCGATGTCGTGGCGGTGCGGGGGATAGCCGGACCAGTTGCCGGAGGGGACGAGCCCTTCGCCGATGTAGAAGTGTTCCGAATCGAATTTCTCGTCCAGCATGATGGTGGCCTTGCGTGTGAAGTTGTCGCGCCCGATCGTGATTTCCCTGGTGTCTTCAGGACGGATGACGGTCGGCGGCGCGGTTCCGCGTGTCGCCGGGGATTCGTTCACGGCCAGATCCACCGTATCGGTCAGAGCCGTGACGGTGTATTCCGTATGGAAGGGGAGATACACCGTATGGGGTTTGCCGGAGAAGACGTCCTTGCGCTCTCCGACTTCCGCGAAGGAGAAATCCTTTCCCTTCACGGAGCATTTGCCGCCGAGAATGACCAGGGCGACTTCGTTGTCGCCGGTATCGGCCGTATAGGAGTTTCCTTTTTCCAGCGAGAGGATGCCGAAGGTGGTGAGTTTCATGCCGAGTGTGTGATTCCGGAAGACCGGGTTGTATCCGTTCTTCAGTTTCTTCCCGAGTCTGACAAGCAGTTTTTCCATTTTACAACCTCCCTGGTTGAATGTTCCCGTTTTTAAATCATGCGCGCGAAGCTGCGCAATTCAAAAAATAATTAATTTGCCTCGCAACTTATATTCGTGCAGGACTTTCCGTCCTGCCGCAGTCCGGCTGCGCAAGCCGCCGCCGGAGGCGAAACGGACTTCTGCGCCTTCCGTGGACCTTTTTCCTTTTTCAATGCCGTTTCAGAAAAGCTTCCACTTCCGCCAATGTCGGAATTCCCGCGCGTCCGCCGAGTTTTCCGCACTTGATTCCCGATACCGCGGAGGCGAAGCGGAGGCACTGGAACAGATCCCTGCATGTCAGATAGCGCACGCCGAACGCGGCATGGAACACATCTCCCGCGCCCGTGGTGTCGACGACCGGACAATCCTCGAAAATCGGGCAGCGAATCACTTTTCCCGTCTCCCGGTCATAGCACATCGACCCCCGGCATCCCATCGTGATGCCCGTGACCTTTGCGCCGATCTTCACGAGTTCCATCAGCTGAGTCTCGTAGCCCTCCGCTCCCGTGATCTGCTTTGCGAAAAATTCGGACGTGATGAGAATGTCCGTGTGTTTCAGAATTTCCCCGACTCCCGGGCGGAGCGTTCCCGCGTCGATGTTGACCAGCACGCCGTGCTTCCGCGCCATCTTCGCCGCCGCAAGCGCCGCATGCGTCTGATGTCCGTCCAGATGCAGGAGTTTTGCATTTGCGATCAGCGGTTCGGGCACCTCCTCCGGCGCAAGATCCGCGCCGTTGCCCCGGTACCATACAATGCTGCGTTTTCCGCTTGCGTCGATCCAGCAGTAGGCGCTCGAGGTCGTGCAGCCCTTCCGGACCCGAAACGCTTCGGTGGAAACCTTTTCGGCGTTGAGGTCCCTGACAATCATCTGTCCCGATTCATCGTCGCCTGCGACTCCGACGAACGCGCATTTCATTCCGAGCCGGGCCGCCGCCACCGTCGCCGTTGCCGCCGGGCCGCCGCCCTGCGTCAGATGTTCGAGCGCCTCGATCTTGTGATCCAGCGGGATTTCCGGCACCCGGCAGAGATAGTCGTTGCTGCAGTAACCGAGTCCGACGAATGCAATGTCACTCTTCATATAAGAATTTCCTGGAGTTTCCGTTCGTTTCCTTCCGTCATGCCGTTTATTATACATTCGCAAAAGGGTTTGTCAATAGTGAAATGAAAGTTTTTTGATTGTTTTATGATAAATAAATGATAAATATAATGATAATATTTTGATAATTTCTGAGAAAATCATCCCTTTTTCTTTTCCCCCGGTTGAAAAATCCATTCCGGGAGCTAGTGTAAGGCGGAATTTTGCAAAGCGGAAAGGAAAGCGGTCAATGCGGGAAATCAGCATTCCCTATGGGAAAACCATGCTGACGGGGCATGTGGATGAGAAAAATTTTCTCGGAAGTTTCCATGCGGCTCTTCCCGCGGCCGCCCGTGATGAAACTTCGGAGGTTTCCCGGGCGCTGGATGCTCCGTTCGCTTCGCCCGGACTTGAAGAGCTCGCCTCGCGCGTGAACGACGCGGTCGTCATCGCAAGCGATCACACGCGCCCGGTTCCGAGCCGTATTCTCATGCCGCAGATCCTTGCACGTCTGCGCAAGGGAAATCCCTCGATCGCGATCACCATTCTGATCGCGACCGGATTCCATCGCGGAACGACCGGGGCGGAGCTTCTGGACAAGTTCGGTCCGGAAATTGTCCGGCGTGAGAGAATTGTCGTGCACGACTCCTCGGATGAATCCGGCCTCGTAAGGATCGGGACGCTTCCCTCCGGCGGAGAGCTGATTGTCAACCGCCTTGCCGCGGAGGCCTCGCTGCTCGTCGCCGAAGGATTCATCGAACCCCATTTCTTTGCCGGATTTTCCGGCGGACGCAAGAGCGTGCTTCCCGGCATTGCCTCCCGCCGGACGGTTCTGGCGAACCACTGCGCGGAATTCATCCGGCACCCGAAGGCGCGGACCGGAGTGCTGGACGGCAATCCGATTCACGAGGACATGCTGTTTGCGGCGAAAACGGCGAAGCTGGCATTTATCGTGAATGTCGTGATCAATGCGGAAAAGCGGATTGTCGCCGCGTTTGCCGGCGATCCCGTGGCTGCGCACCGCGCCGGAACGGAGTATCTCTCGCGCCATGCCCGGATCGAGGTGCCGGAGGCCGACATCGTCATCACAGGGAACGGCGGCTATCCGCTCGACCAGAATGTCTATCAGTCGGTCAAGGGGATGACGGCGGGGGAGGCGGTCTGCCGCGAAGGCGGCGTCATCATCCTCTGCGCGAGCTGCTGCGACGGGCACGGCGGGGAATCGTTTTACCGCCATCTTGCAGGAGGGACGCCGCAGCAGATCCTGGACGAGGTTTCACGCATCCCCCGGGACCGGACCGAACCGGATCAGTGGGAGTATCAGATTCTCGCGCGCATTCTGGTGAAGCATACCGTGATTGTCGTGACGAAAGACTGCGACCACCGGATGCTTCATGCCATGCATCTAACGGCCGCGTCCTCGGTTGACGAGGCGCTTGCGAAGGCTTTTGAACTCTGCGGGCCGGATGCGAAAGTCGCGGCGATTCCGGACGGGGTTTCGGTGATCGCCCGGATGCAACAGGACTTCAAGGCGCGACGGACGCCGATCCGGCGCGGATGCAATACACTTGTCGGGAAAAAGGAAGAAAAATGAATATCATTGTCTGCATCAAACAGGTGCCGGGAACGGCGCAGGTGGAAATTGATGAAAAGACCGGGGTCCTGAAGCGCGACGGCGTCGCCGCGAAAATGAACCCGTTCGATCTCTTCGCGCTGGAAAGCGCAATGCGTCTCCGGGAACGGCACGGCGGAAGAATTTCGGTCCTTACGATGGGGCCGCCGCAGGCGGAAAAGGTGCTGCGCGAAGCGTTCATGATGGGCGCGGACGACGCGTATCTTCTTTCCGACCGGCGTTTCGGCGGTGCGGATGTGCTGGCGACCGCCTACACGCTGTCGCAGGGGATCCGGAAGATCGGCGCCTGGGATCTGATCCTCTGCGGCAAGCAGACCACGGACGGAGATACTGCACAGGTCGGCGCGGAGCTTGCCGAGTTTCTCGGCATTCCGCATCTGACGAATGTGACGAAGTTTCTCGGAATGCAGGAGGAAGGCAAACTTGACGTCGAGGCGGAAATCCCGCTTCATGTGGTGGATGTCCGCATGAAGCTTCCCTGTCTCCTGACCGTGGAAAAGGGTATTTTCGAGCCGCGTCTTCCCTCGTTCCGGCGCAAACTTGCCACAGCGGACAGGAAAATCACCTGTTTCTCGCTGGACGATCTCCCCGACCGGGACGAATCCCATTACGGCCTGAACGGTTCCCCGACCCAGGTGCAGCGGATTTTTCCCCCGGAGATCAAGACGGAGAAGGAGACCTGGACGGGCGAAGGTGAAATGCTCGCCGGGAAGCTCTGCGCGTTTCTCGAAGAAAAACGGTTTCTCAGCGAGTTGAGGTGAAGCGATGGCAAAGATCATCATCCATCAGGAACGGGTCACGGACGAAAAGAAACTCAACGCGCAGTTTCCGTTCGGCACGGGAGCGCTGAATCTCGGCGAAGTCGTGCTGCATGACGGGAAAGTGACCGACGTGAAGAAACTTCAGGCGCTCTGCCCGTTCGGCGCGATCGACTACGTCAACGGCGAACTTTCAATCAACGCCGCCTGCCGCATGTGCCGAATCTGCTGCAAAAAGGGCGACGGCATTTTTGAATATGTTGAGGATGACGCCTCTTCCGGCGCGGACAAGACGCAGTGGAACGGAATCGCCGTGGTTGCGGAGATGGTCGGATCCTCCGTCCATCCGGTCACGCTGGAGCTGCTCGGAAAGGCGCGGGAGCTTGCCGGGAAGGTCTCTCAGAAGGTGTGCTGTCTTCTCATCGGACACAATCTTGCGAAGGCGGCGGCCTCGCTTGCGGAATACGGCGCGGATGAAATTTATCTTTACGATCAGGAGGAGCTTGCGCACTTCCGGATCGAACCCTATTGCGCGGCCCTGGAGGAGTTTATTTCGTATGTGAAACCCTCCGTCGTGCTGGTCGGGGGAACTTCTGTCGGGCGATCGCTTGCCCCCCGCGCGGCGGCGCGCTTCCGTTCCGGGCTGACGGCGGACTGCACGGTCCTGGACATTCAGAAGAATACGGATCTCGATCAGATCCGCCCCGCTTACGGCGGAAACATCATGGCGCACATCCGCACGCCGCGGCATCGTCCGCAGTTCGCCACCGTGCGCTATAAAGTTTTCGCCATGCCGGAGAAGACCGCCCCGCATGCGAAATTCATATCCGGCAAGCTCGACGCGCGGCGTCTTGCTTCCGGAATCGAATTCCTCTCGATGCGCCGCAAGCAGAGCGAACGCGGAATCGAGGACGCCGATGTGATCGTGGTTGCGGGGCGCGGCCTCAAGAAGCCCGAGGACATCGCCATGCTGGAGGAACTGGCCGGGCTCCTCGGCGGCCAGCTCGGCTCGACGCGCGCGATGGTGGAAGCCGGATGGATCGACGCGCGGCGCCAGATCGGGCTCAGCGGACGCACGGTCAAGCCGAAACTCATCCTGACCTGCGCGGTCTCCGGCGCGGTGCAGTTCGCCGCCGGCATGAACGGCAGCGAATGCATCGTGGCGATCAACACCGATCCGAATGCGCCGATATTCAACATCGCGCACATCGGGATCGTCGGGGACGTCTACAGGATTGTGCCGGAACTCATTGGAAAAATCAAGGCGGCGAAGGGAAAGGGTGCGTGAACAATGGATATGAAATATAAGAAAATGGAGCAGGAAGACTTCGACTTTCTCCGTTCCGTCTGCCCGGAGCGCGTGAGCGTCCGCGGCGAAATCGGCGAGGACTACTGGCATGACGAGCTCGGCGGCATCCGGCGCGAACCCGAAGCGCTTGTGAAGGTGCTTTCGACGGACGAGGTCTCCCGGATCATGCGCTACGCGTATGAAAACAGCATTCCCGTGACGCCGCGCGGGCAGGGGACCGGCCTGGTCGGAGCCTCCGTCGCGCTCTGCGGAGGGATTCTCCTTGACTTCTGCGCGATGAACCGCTTTCTGGAGCTGGATGAGGTCAACATGACGCTGACGCTCGAGCCGGGCGTCCTTCTGATGGACATCGGGAAATACGTGGAGGAGCACAACCTCTTCTATCCGCCGGATCCGGGCGAGAAAACGGCGACGATCGGCGGAAATGTCAATACGAACGCGGGCGGAATGCGCGCGGTCAAATACGGAATCACGCGCGACTATGTGCGGGGACTTGAAGTCGTGCTGCCGGACGGGAGCGTGATTGAACTCGGCGGAAAGATCGTGAAGAACAGTTCCGGCTATGACCTCAAGGATCTGTTTGTCGGTTCCGAAGGGACGCTCGGCGTGATTACGAAGATCATTCTGCGCCTGATTCCGCTTCCGAAGCACAAGATCAGTCTGCTGGTCCCGTTTCCCGATCTGAACTCCGCAATTTCGGCTGTTCCGGAGGTCATCAAGACTAGTTCCGTACCGACCGCCGTCGAGTTCATGGAGCGGGAAGTGATTCTCGCCGCGGAAGAGTTCCTCAACCGCAAGTTCCCCGACAACAGCGCGGACGCGTATCTGCTTCTGACCTTCGACGGAATGAGCCCCGAGGAGGTCGATCTGGCCTTTCATGCAGTCGCGGCACGCTGTCTGGAGCTCGGCGCGCTCGACGTTTTCCTTTCCGACACGGATGAACGCAACGAGTCGCTCTGGGCGGCGCGCGGCGCGTTTCTGGAGGCGATCAAGGCGTCCACGACGGAAATGGACGAGTGCGACGTCGTCGTCCCGCGCATTCATGTGGCGGAGTTCATCACTTTCGCCTCGTCGCTGCAGAAAAAGCACGGCGTGCGCATCCGCTCGTTCGGTCATGCGGGGGACGGAAACCTGCACATCTACATCCTGCGCGACGCGCTTGACGAATCCGCCTGGAAACGGAAGCTCTCGGCCGTGTTCGACGATCTTTACGGCCGCGCGCACGAACTCGGCGGCCAGGTCTCCGGCGAACACGGAATCGGCTTTGCGAAGAAGCCGTATCTGGCGCGGTCGCTCGCTCCGGAGCAGATCGGGCTGATGCGCGGGATCAAGCGGGCGTTCGATCCGAAGAACATTCTCAATCCCGGCAAGGTGTTCGAGCTGTGACGCTCCGTCTTCCCTGCCGAGTTCCTTTCTGCATGCGGCCTGAAATCCGCAGACAGATTTTGCTTTTGGATTTTTATCGTATTGAAAAAAAATACAAGAATACAAGCTTATTTCGCGTTTTGGAAATTCCATCCGGTATAAAAAATATTTTTTTATCTCATTCCGGACAGATAAGGAGATAACTTTTTACCGGAAAAGCCGCGTCTTCCCCCTTGGCTTTCCCAAAGTGCCGCTGTATTGTAAGAGGATGATTCCAGCATCACCAAGGAGGAAAACAGGAGCGATTTTCATGGAAAAGGTCAAATTCGGCATCATCGGCATCGGCAACATGGGCAGCGCCCATGTGGTGAACATCAGCAATCTGAAAAACTGCGAGCTGACGGCTGTCTGCGACATCAATCCGGAGGCGTTCAAGCGCATTGACGAGGGAATCCGGGCGAAGCTGAAGCTCTTCACCGATCCGGAGAAGTTTTTAAAAGAAGCCGACATCGACGCGGTCGTGATTTCCGTGCCGCACTATTCCCATCCCGATCTGGCGATTCTTGCCATGCGGCAGGGCAAACACATCATCGTGGAAAAGCCGATCGCCGTGCACAAGGCGGAAGCGGAACGCATGATCGCCGAGGCGAAGAAATATCCGGAACTCAAGAAGTCCGCGATGTTCAACCAGCGCACCATCCCGGCACATAAGAAAATCAAGCAGATGATCGATTCCGGCGAACTCGGGAAGATCTCGCGCGTGAACTGGATCATCACCGACTGGTTCCGCTCGCAGCACTATTATGATTCCGGAGACTGGCGCGCGAGCTGGCGCGGGGAGGGCGGCGGCGTTCTTCTGAACCAGTGCCCCCATCAGCTCGACCTGATGCAGTGGTTCTTCGGGATGCCGTGCAAGGTGCGCGCCACGGCCAAATTCGGCAAATATCATGACATCGAGGTGGAGGACGAAGTCAACGCCTATCTGGAATATCCGGACGGAAAGACCGGAAACTTCATCGCGTCCACCGGCGAGATCCCCGGGACGAACCGTCTGGAGATCATGGCGGAACGCGGCCGCCTGGTGTATGAGGACGGACGCCTGGAATTCAAGCGCAATGAAGTCGAGACGGGGATTTTCTGCAAGACGACGGACAAGGCGTTCGGTCTTCCTGACATCTGGCAATGCGAGATCCCCGTCGCTCCCGGCAGCCCGACGCCGCACAAGCTGATTGTGGAGAACGTTGCCGAGGCGATCCTTCACGGTGCGGAACTTCTGGCGCCGATGGAGGAGGGAATCAACGCGCTGGAGCTCGGCAATGCCATGCTCCTTTCCGGATGGAAGGAGGAGACTGTGACGCTGCCGATTGATTCCGCCGAATATGCCGCCCGTCTCGGGAAACTGGTCGAGACTTCCCGCTACCGGAAGAAGAGTGTTTCCGCGGCCGGAAATCCGGACGGATTCTCTTCCTCCTTCTGAGCCTTTTGCAAACGCGCTCCACGCAGAAAAAACGCCGCAGTCCCGCGGCGTTTTTTCTTTTCGGATACACTGCTGCCGGGGAAGAGACTCAGCGGGGCTTTTGTCCGGCGGCGAAATATTCGACGAGTTCCGGGCGGAGCGGCGGGATGTCCATCGGGATATTGCCGTGGCGCATGGAATAATGCGCAAGGGCGCCAGCCGCGACCGCGTTTCGCGCGGCGACCGGGGAAACAACCGGATTTCTGCCGTCCCGGATGAAATCGAAAAACGCCTTGACGATATTCGGATCCGATCCGCCGTGTCCGCCGTCGCCGGCTTTGAGGTGATAGATGATGTCCGGATCGCGGCGCAATCCGCGGCGTGTCCACACGTGCACCTGGCAGTCTCCGAAATCCCCAATGTTTTCGACGCGTCCGCAGGTGCCGATGAAGGTGTAGTTCCGTTCCGAATCCGGCGCATACATGCACTGTTCGTAGGAGGCCTGAACGCCGTTGTCCAGCTGCATCAGAATCATGTTGTGATCTTCGACGTTCAGTCCGGGATCCAGTCCCTTCAAGCTAAGCGGCGGCCAGCAGTCCGCCTTCCAGGAGGCCTTGCGGTCGGGCGCCTCGCCCTCTTTCAGGCGGTCTTTCGTGCGGTTGTAGACCGAGAGTTTTCCCATTCCGGTGACGCGGGAGGTGTATCCCCCCGCGAGCCAGTGGATCACGTCGATGTCGTGCGCCCCCTTCTGGAGGAGAAGCCCGTTGCAGGTTTCCTGCCGCGCGCACCAGTGGCGGAAGTAGCAGCTTCCGTAATTGATGAAGTGCCGCACCCAGGCGCACTGGATCTCCCCGATGATTCCCGAGTCGATGACCTCTTTCATTTTGAGGATCGAGGGAACGTAGCGCATGTTGTGTCCGACAAAGAGTCTGCTTCCCGTGCGGAAGGCGGTTTCCAGAATTCTGTCGCATCCTTCCACGGTGAGCGCCATGGGTTTTTCCAGATAAACCGCCTTGCCCGCCTCCAGCGCTGCAACTGCGATTTCCTCGTGATACTGGTCGCGCACCATGACGCAGACCGCGTCGACTGCCGGGTCCGCGATCAGTTCCGGATAGGAGGAATACAGATGCGCGCCGGAATCCGGATGTTCCCTCCGGTAGCGTTCCAGCATTTCCGGGTTGCGGTCGCAGACCGCGGCCATTTCCGCCCTGTCGCGCGGATAGTTGCATTCGATGAGGGCCGCGCGGAGCGAAAAATCCGCACCGATCAGTCCGATCCCGGTTTTCTTCATTTTTCCCTTCCCTGTTTTTTCATGAATTCCGTGCGGAGCGCAATTGCGTTGCCCCGGAAGAATTTTTCCTGCTCTTCCGGCAGGCCCCAGCGGTAGTAAAGTCCGCCGACGAATTCGAAATAAAGTTTCCAGAATTCCGCGAGGCGCAGCGCGCGTCCGTTGGATTCCCCGATGCCGTAGAATTCATCCGTGGCGAAGTGCATTTTCTCATTGAAGAAGCGGTCCGTGCCGTCGTGCGCGCGCCGGTCCAGAATCTCCCGCAGCGCGTCCACGGAGCGCAGATAGCCGCTCACGTCGCAGCGGATGTTCCTGTAATAATAGAGATTGTGCTGCATCTCCTCCAGAAACGGATACCCCTGATGCCCCGCGATGATCCGCAGTTCCGGAAACGCCTCCGCAATGCCGGCGAGATGGATCGGGCGCATGTTTTCCGGTCCGAACGCGTGCGGATGCGCCGGATCGTAAGGCGTCCCGTGCGCGATCAGGCCGGTATGAAAGAGAATCGGCATGCCGAGCGCCTGCGCCCGTTCATACAGCGGATAATACGCTTCATGGTTGTAGGGATGAAGCTGTTTATATGGCTTCAGCCCGACAAAGCCCGAATCGCGGAGGCGGTCGATCGTTTCCGGAGTGTCGTGATCCGGATCCAGAAAGCCGAAGGCGAGGAAGAATCCGTCGTAGCGCCGGACCGTCTCGAGAAGTTCCTCCCGCGTGGCGAAGAGGACGTCGCCCAGGCGCCCGATGCCGGAGAGGTCCATCAGCCAGATCTGCTCGAACACGCCGGATTCCACGATCCGGTCGATCCCTTTTGCCTTGTGCGTCAGATGCGCGTGCGCGTCGATGAATTTCATCCGGCCGTCTCCGTCAGATGTTGAACTTCGGCGCGGCAGCGGTCCTGACGTCGGTGACGATCAGCAGATTCTTGTGATGGCGCGCATGCGTGACGGGATAGTCGTCGCCGGGTTCTCCGAGCGCGGCGATGCGCAGCACCGTGTTTGCCCAGAAGAACTCCTGCGACTCGTTGCGCGTCATCAGCAGCATTCTGCGCGCGGCAAGACACTGCCTCATGCCCATGGTGATCGCGCGGCGCGGGAAATTCTCCAGATTGCCGCCGACGCCTTTGTGGCGCGTGGCGTCGATCGTGCGCGTGAATTCGTTGATCGTGAGAATGCGCGGATCCGAGTCCCTGACGCCGGGCTCCGGTTCATTGAAGGCAACGTGTCCGTGGATGCCGATGCCGCCGTAGCAGACTTCGATTCCCCCTGCGTCCTCGATCATTTTCGGGAGATCGCGCAGATTTTCCGGCGACGGGAAGATGATCTGTTCCGCCGGCATGAGAAGCTCGGGACGGATGCGATTGAAAAGCAGCGGCCCGATCTGCCCGCGGAAGCTCAGCGGATGCGTCACGGGAATGAGCCGATCGTTGTCGTCGCAGTATTCGTCCATGAAGAAGAAGCGGACGTTCTTCAGACTGAGATTCCGGTAATTGATCTTTTCGGCCATGATCCGGTAAGGCTGCGTCGGACCGACCGGCATGATGAACGAGACGATCTCATTTCCTTCGGCGGCTTTCTGAAATTCCCCTACCATCTCCTCCGCAAGAAATTCATAGACTTCGTCCAGAGTTTCCAGCACCTTGAGCTGTCCGGCCGCCTCCTTCACGAGCTCCTCCACGGACAGGCTCAGAATTCTTCTCACTTCCTCGGATCGTTTCATGACTGCATCCTTTCCAGGCGCATGCGCGGATGACTTCGCTTCTCCGCACATCGTTTTTCTGTTTTTTTGTAAATATGGATTTTGTTGTGTTTGCAATGCTATTATATCCGTGTATTGTAGAAAAGGAAATCACACTTCTGATGCATTTCTGCCACAAATGAAGCAAAGGCCGGAAAATATGGGAAAAATCAGGATCGTCAGCAGGCCGGAACCGAATGCCGTGCCGGATTTCCCCGAACCGTTCCATGTCCGCTCCGTGGGAAGCAACGAAAGCGACTGCGGATGGAGCGAATCGGTTCCGGGGCGGAAAAAGCAGTTCGTCCAGCTCTTCTGGACATTGAAGGGATGCGGGCGTATTGCGCTTCCGGACAGGGAAATCGTCACACGCGAGGGAGAGGTTTTCTACCATCTTCCCGGCGAGGATCACAGACATGGAACGATCGGGAAAAGATGGCATTACCACTGGTTCACCTTCGACGGCCCCCGTGCCGCGGAATTCATGTCCTCCTACGGATATTCCCGCGACTCCCGCTATGCGGGCGAGTGTCCGGTCAAGCTCTTTCTGGAGCTGGAACTGCTGCTGCGGGAGCGCACCCCGTATGCCAGGCGGCATGCCGTTGCCGTCGCTGCGGAGATTCTAGCGCTGGCAGGAGGTGGATTTTCCTCCCACGGCCCGGGCAATGTGGTCCGCCGCTTTATTGAGATCGCGCAGGAGTCGCAGCTGGACACCCGTCTGAGCGCCTCGCGTCTGGCAAAGGAGCTCGGCGTGCACCGTACGACGCTCAACCGCCTTTTTCAGCAGGAGATGGGAATGACGCCGGGCAGTTATCTTCAGGAACTCCGGATTCAGCACGCGCTGTCGCTCCTGCGGGAGACGGAACTGCCGATCAAGGCGGTCGCGGCCGAGTGCGGGATGCCGTATGCCGGCTATTTCTGCCGCCTGATCCGGCGGGTCACCGGATTCACGCCCGCCGTCTACCGGAAACTGGGCGGGGTGGATTGAGGAGCGGAGGCTCTTTCCGCGGATTCCTGCGGGAGATGGTTCTCCGTCAGGTTTTTCCGGACGGAGAGCGGCGCGCACCCCAGGTGCTTGCGGAAGCACTTCCACATATGACTGTAGTTGAAGAATCCGCACCGTTCCGCGATTTCCTCGTGGGAGAGGCGTGTGCTGTCCAGAAGTTCCATGGCGCGGTTCACCCGGAGACGCTGCAGAAAATGCAGGGGGCTTTCCCCGTAGGCCGCCTGAAACAGAAGCTGCAGTTTGCGGATGCTCATTCCCGCCTGTTTCGCCAGTTCTCCGACGGTAAAGGCGCCGTTGTCGAGGTTTTCGGTCATGGCGGCGACAACCCGGCTCAGATTCCAGGATTTCGGTGGCGTGTTTTTCTTTTTGCAGTGGTAGGAAAGCAGGATGGCCAGCGCGACGAAGTGTCCGCATACCAGAGTCTGGCAGCCGGGACGCCGCCGTGAAATCTCCCTGCGCATGTTTTCCAGCAGAAAAACGGCGGTGGTCAGATCGCGTGGACTCAGTTTTCCAAGAACCCCCTGAAACGGAGCCCGTAGCAGATCCCTGCCGGGATAAAGCATATGCAGAAAGGGCGATTTGGAAAGAGTCAGCATCGGAAGAGGGAGCCTGAAATTGTAGATGATGTTGTAGAGACGCATGTTTTCTGTGATTTCCGAATAGGCGTGCTTCATTCCGGGATAGATCAGAAGAAAATCGCCTTTTCCCAGTCTGCCGCGGCTGTTCCCGCAGGAGTGCATGGCATGCCCGTCCGCAAGGAGGACAAGCTCGGCGAAATCATGGGAGTGAGGCGGCGTGACGGGAGAATGCAGATTGCCGTTCCAGGTCATGAGCGTCACGGCCAGCGGATAGCGTGTCTCGTCGATGAATTTGTTCAGGTTCAGTTCCAGCATGGTGGTTCCCTTCCGCCGGTTAATATACCGGTATTCCGGGCAATGTCAAATACTGCGGACTGTGCCCGGGGAGAGGGGTGTGGGGCATGAAAAAAATTCGCGTATGGATATGTTTTTCGCATATGGCGGACTTGCATTTTCTCCCCGTTCAGGATATAATGCATCCCTGAGAATTCAAGGAAAAAGTGCGGAGTGCCGAACCATGAAGAGAGACGCTGTAAGAAAATATTCCCTGTCCTACCCGATCACGACCGTCAACTGGAATGGCGAGAGAGTGACACGCATGCCGGATGAGACGTTTCTGCCCGTCTGCCGGATTCTGAAGGAGCTGGGCGTCGACAGGCTGATGATTACGGGATATGTCACGGTCGAGGAAGCGGATTTCGACATGATGGCGGAGACCGCGCGGCTCGGCGCGCTGCTGGATTCGATGGGGATGCGTCCCGCGCAGCATCACGGTCTTTCCGCGACTTATGCTCCGAGGGGGAAGGATCAGTCACCCGTTGTCGAACGCCTGATCCGCGCCGTCCGTTATACGGCGAACCTGAATTCCCCTGTTCTTGTGATTCATCCGGGGCATTATTACGATCCGGAAAGCTGGGGACGGGTCTCGAATACGGAGATGTTCGAGCGCGAGTCCGCCGCGCTCGGCCGCGAGGAAGTGATAGGAACGATGGCGGAAAACCTGCATGCTGCCGGGGAGGAGGCGCGGAAACTCGGCGTGAAAATCGCACTGGAGAATGTCGATCGTTTTGAAGCGGCCGGCAACGCCGCCATACTCCCCGAGCTGGTCCGGAGGACGGATTCGCCCGCCGTGGGATTCTGCCTGGATTCCGGTCATGCGCACTGCTGCGGGGAAAAGTCCGTGACGGAGTGGATCTCTCTCATGGAAGGCAGGCTGTTTACAACCCATTTCCATGACAACCGCGGCCCGCGGGCGCAGGCGGCGACTCCGGCCAAATGGATTTCCCCCTCCGGGATCGACGAACATCTGCCGCCGGGATTCGGCACGATTCCGTGGATTGACGTGATTCAGTCGTTATGGTCCGCCGGATTTTCCGGTCCGGTTAATTTCGAGTCGGGGGCATGGCCCGGCATGGAACCGGAAGAGGGGTTCTCCGCGGCGATCCGTTTCTGGAGGTGCTGTGAAACGCTGGCGGAGAAAAAACTTTCATGAACAACATGGGGAAGGAATCGGAAATGAGCCTGAAAAACTGTTTGCATCCATGGATCGGGAAGCGCCGTGCCGGAGAATATTTCACCTTGATCGAACTCCTGGTCGTGATTGCGATCATCGCGATTCTGGCCTCCATGCTTCTGCCTGCGCTGAACAAGGCGAAACTGACGGCGCAGAGCATATCCTGCCTGAACAACGCGAAAACGATCATGAACGGGATGACGCTGTATGGCGATACCTACGGATATTATCCATTTCGTTCCAGCTCGACTGCGACGAGCCCGTTCTGGCATGAACTCGTTTACGAAATCATTTCCGGCCGGGACAAGTCGGGGCTTTCGCCTTCCGTGTATGCCGCCGCACCGTATTACCGCTGTCCCGCATACCGTTTTGCCGGCAATCCGACTTGTATGACACTTTCCTACGGGAAGAACGATTACCTGGGGGGAGCGGGCTCTCACAGCACAAAACCACCTTCCGTCCGCCAGCCATCGCAGAAGATTGCAATCGGCGACAGTTACGATGCCGCACGTTACGGTCAGATCATTCAGCCTGTCGGGGAGTTTCTGCTCGGCAACCGTCATGAGGACAGGGCGAACGTGGCCTTTGTGGACGGTCATGCCGAGAAGCTGATTTCCCAGACCTATGCGCCGGTGAAGGTCGAAGGGAAAATGAATTACGAGACAGGTGTGAATCTTGTTCGCACCGAAGGCCTTTATACAAGTCCGCTTGTACTGCCGCTCTTCCTGCGGCAGGTATGGGGATGCCGTGGAACCGGCTACGATTATATGACCGGAGACGGAATATTGTAAGGAAAGAGTTTGAAAAGGCTCGCCTTTTCGCTCCCCGCATCAGAAAAACAATTCCGCCCGGCGGAATGCCGTTTGCTTTTTTCCGTTTTTCAAGTAAATTGCAGAGATGCGGCGCATTGAACCATGCATAAGGATGAGAGAATGACAGAAATACCCGGCTGTTCCTGTTTTCTTGTCGATATCGACGGCACGCTTACCGGCTATCGTCCCGGCGCGGTCGCCCGGGAAAAACTGCTGCACGGCAATTTTCTGCTTCCCGTGATTCGGGATATGATGGTGGCGCGCAGCTGGGAGAAGCCCGCGGCGGAAGCTGCGATCCTGGATCTCCTGAACCGGACTGTTTTCTGGGATTATTCCGATTTTCTAGCGGAGTTCCGCCTTCCCGTGAAAGAGGGTTTCCGGCGCATGAAAGAATGGCACAGGGAGAATCTGTTCGCGTATGAAGACGGCGTATCCCTTGTGAAACGTCTTCACGCGCAGGGCCGGAATCTTTTCATCATGAGCAACAATCCCTATCTCGGCTGCCTGTTCAAGCTGCAGGCGGCTGGACTGGCGGAAGACGATTTTTCCTCGCCGTATTTCCGCAGGATTTTCGGAACGAACGTTCTGCGCGGCTGCAAATCCGTTCCGGAGGTCTGGCGCCGCGCCCTTGCGCAGATTCCCGCCGACCCGTCGGACGTATGCGTGATCGGGGACAATCCCTGCGAGGACGGGGAAATTCCCGCCTCCGCAGGAATCGCGTCGCACATCATCCTGGATCGCGGGACGATTGTCCGCGGCGTGGAAAATACGGGCCGCGCGGATTCTCCGGCATAGGAACGGCCTCTCTGTTTTTTCAGAAAAAAATAAAAAAAAATTTTTTTTTGGAAAAAGACGGCTTGCAAAAAGCGGAAATCATGTTATAGTTATTGCCTCGTACGTGTTTAGTCATGATTCGCGTCTTGACTTCATTCCAAAACCCGTGCGCGTGGCGTGCTCCCGGAAGGGGGCGTAACTGTTTTTTCATCGTAAGATTCAAAAACTTAAATTTGAGGCTGCACTTATGAAAGTCAGGGCGTCCATCAAGCGCAGGTGCGAATCCTGCCAGATCATCAAACGCAAAGGCACGGTCCGCGTCGTATGCTCGCGCAATCCGCGTCACAAACAGAAACAAGGTTAAATCGGAGAACCCAAGAGACATGCCTAGAATCATAGGAGTTGACATCCCGGGGAACAAGCGCATCGAATACGCCCTCCGGTACATCTACGGAATCGGACCCGCCGTCGCGGCGGAACTGGTCAAACGCGCGAAAATCAAACCCGGCACCAAAGCCAATCAGATCACCGACGAGAACATCGCGACCATTACGACGATGCTGCAGAACGAGTTCGTCGTCGAAGGCGATCTCAGACGCTCGCTTGCGCAGGATATCAGACGCCTTCAGGCGATCAACTGCTACCGGGGAATCCGCCACCGCAAGAATCTGCCCTGCCGCGGACAGCGCACCCGGACCAACGCCCGAACCAGAAAGGGCAAGAAAGTCACAGTCGGCGCCATCCGCGACAAAACGCAGAGAAAGATCGAGAAGAGCGGCAATCCCGCTCCTGCCGCTCCCGCCGGAAAGAAATGAGTCCGCGGCGTAATCTGTCATCAAACAACACAATCAACCGAAAGGCTTTGTAAATACCATGGCTGACGAGAAAAAGGAAACTGCTCCTGTCGCCGCGAACACGGAAGCCGCCGCTGCCGATGCCTCCAAGGCGCCCGCGGCGGAAGGCAAGCGCAAGAAAGGCGGGCGCTACGTTCCGTCCGGAATCGCTTTTATTCTTGCCACATTCAATAATACGAAAGTAACCTTCACCGACCTGCACGGCAATGTGCTCTGCTGGTCCACCTCCGGCAAAAACGGATTCAAAGGCTCGAGAAAGAGCACAGCCTATGCCGCTCAGGTCGTTGCCGCCGACGCCGCGAAAAAGGCCGAGGCCCTCGGTATGAAGGAAGTCGAAGTCCGGATCAACGGACCGGGCGCCGGAAGAGAGTCCGCCGTGAGAGGCATCGCCTCCGTCGGCATGGAAATCAATGCGATCAAGGATATCACTCCTGTCCCGCATAATGGATGCAGACCTCCGAAGAGACGCCGTGTCTGATGTGATGTGTTCCGGGCACGGCCAGCGGTCGCGCCCGGCATGATGAACCCCGGACTTTTAACCCGAAAATACTTGGAGGATTTTACAAGATGGCTGCTGTATCCGGATTTCCGATGCCTCAATCCCTCGTGATGGAGGAACATACCGCGACAGACACGTATGCCAAGTTCATTGCCGCTCCCTTTCAGAGCGGTTTCGGACATACCATAGGCAACTCCCTGCGCAGGGTGCTGCTCTCTTCTCTGGAAGGCTCCGCAATCTCCGCCGTGAGAATTGAAGGCGTTTCCCATGAGTTCACCACGCTTCCGAATGTCGCAGAAGACATTACGGAAATCATTCTGAATCTGAAAAAGGTCAAACTCAATCTGCATACGGATCCCCCGAAAACGCTTGAGATCAAGAAGAGCGTTGCCGGTCCCGTGACGGCGGGCGACATCATCACGGATGGAACGGTTGAGGTCCTCAATCCCGATCAGGTGATCTGCACGCTGGACAAGGATGTTCCCTTCCGTGCCGAAATCGAGATCTCCAGAGGCCGCGGCTGGTGCCCCGCTGAGAAGAACAAGCTTCCGACGCATCCCTACGGAACCATTCTTGTCGACTGTCTTTTCAGCCCGGTGACCCATGTCCGCTACCAGGTCGGCGCGGCGCGCGTCGGCGAGGAAACCGAAATGGACAGCCTCACTCTTGAAATCTATACCGACGGCAGAATTTCTCCGAAGGATGCCCTGGAAAAGGCGGCGAAAATTCTCAAGGATCATCTCCGTCCCTTCCTCGGAAGCCAGATGACCGAGGATGACGCGCTTGCGGCGATCAGCGAGGAGGAGCAGAAACTCTTCCGCATTCTCTCGCAGGATGTTGAAGTGCTCGACCTTTCCGTCAGAGCGATGAACTGCCTGAACAATGCGAACATCAAGCTGCTCGGCGAACTCTGCATGAAGACGGAATCCCGGATGCTCAAGTTCCGCAACTTCGGGAAAAAGTCCCTTGACGAAATCAAGGAAAAGCTTTCCGAGAACAACCTGTCTCTCGGCATGTCTTTCAGCGAAGAACTCAGTAATGCAATTCAGGCCGAAGCCGACCGCGCAAAGGCCGTTAAGAAAGAGGAGGCGTAATCGCCATGCGTCATCTTAGGAAAGTAGCGAAACTCGGCCGCAACTGCGGCCATAGAAAGGCTCTGCTGGTCAATATGGCATGCAGCCTGATTGAGCACGAGCAGATCGAAACCACCGTGAACCGCGCAAAAGAGGTCCGCCGGCTTGTCGATCGTCTCGTCACATACGGAAAGAAAGGCGGCGAACACAACCGCCGTCTTGCCATTGCCAGAATCAAGGACAACACCCCGTCCGACAGGGCTCAGACGAAGAAGGACGTGATTGCGAAGCTTTTCGGTGATCTCGCAACCCGTTTCGCCGAGAGAAACGGCGGATACACCCGGATCATCCGTACCGGCAAGCGCGTCGGCGATGCCGCAGACGCCTGCATTCTTCAGTTCGTGGAAGCCGGAGCTCCCGCTTCGAAGAAAAAAGCCTCCGCTCCTGCGGCGGAGACAGTCAAAGCGGATGAGACGGTCAAGGCCGAGCCTGCCGCTGAAACCGCCGCTTCCGCTGAGGAAGCCAAGGCATAAGTTTTTTCAGACTTCTGCAACCCCCTGTCATGCACAGCATGACGGGGGGTTTTTTATGTACGGGAGAATCTTCAAAGGTGCGGGGCTGCGTCTTTTCCCAGCGGCCTGTGACAAGGCGCATGAAGCCATTGCGGGCAAAGGGGGGTGTTCTTATTTTTGTTCTTCCGTATTTTCCCCGAGGGCGCGACGCACTTCTTCTTTTGTCAGATGACGCCATTTTCCGGGCGGCAGTCCGCCGAGACGCAGTCCGCCGACAGCGATGCGCCGGAGACGGCGGGTCTCCCGCCCGCAGGATTCCAGCATCCGCCGCACTTCGCGGTTTTTTCCTTCGTGAAGGATGAATTTGTATTTTCTCGGTGCCATATGCTCGACGCATTCGGCTTTCAGAAGATCGCCGCCGCTGCGGACTCCCTCGTGCGTCAGGCGCCGGATCGCTTCCGGGGAGAGGTCGCCGTCCGTGCTGACGAGGTAGGTTTTGCGCACTTCATAACGGGGATGGGTCATTCTGGCGATGAAGGAGCCGTCGTTCGAGAACAGAAGCAGTCCCTCGCTGTCCTTGTCCAGACGTCCCGCGGAAACGATCCGGACCTCCCGGGAGAGCGGGATCAGATCGACCGCCTTCTTTTTTGCATGCGGATCCTCCATCGTGCAGACATAGCCGCGCGGTTTGTGAAGCATGATGTAAACGTATTCCCGGACGGGGAAAACGGGTTTTCCTCGTACAGTCACACGGTCTTTCGGGGTGACGCGTTCCCCGGGAGTTCGCGCGGGAATTCCATTGACGGAGACAATTCCGGCTTCGACCAGTTCCGCCGCGCCGCGCCGGGAACAGACGCCGGACGCGCTCAGATATTTGCTGAGATTCATTGATCCGTCGTTTGAGGATTGCGTTTCCATGGGAATCCTTTCCGCTCTGCGTGGAAGACAGTGGATTTTAGCATGTTTTGAGCGGAAATCAAGTCCCTCTTCATTGAATGCAGAAAAAAACGGGGTATATTATATGCTTTCATTTTGCGGAGAACGGATATTGCGATGAATATGGATATGCTGACGAAGGTGATTCTGGCCATTCTGGAAACCTTCATTTTTTTCGGATTCGGCGCCTGGGCGTATCGTTTGAAACTGATTGAGGACGGCGATCTCGGGAGGCTCGGGCGTCTATCGATCGACATGCTCCTGCCGTTTCTGACCTTTTCCAGCATTGTCCGGAATTTCACTGCGAAAGATCTTGCGGCGATCTGGCAGCTGCCCCTGCTCGGACTGGGAATCATGGCCTTCGGCGCCCTCTGCGGCTATGTGCTGGTCTATGGGCTTCACGACAAATCGCCGCGCAGGAACGGAACCTTCATTCATCTCGCCATTGCGAACAATTACGTTTTTCTGCCGCTGGTGATCCTCGGAAATCTTTTCGGCGCCCGGGCCGTCGCGGCGCTGATGCTCCTGACCGTGGGATCGACCGTCGGATTCTGGACCTTCGGCGTGGGAGTGCTTGCCGGGCGTGATTTCAAGCGTGTCGTCCGCAACGTATGCTCGACGAACATGGCGGCGGTCGTGCTGGCTCTTTTCTGTGTGTTCACCGGATTTCAGGTGCCAGCCTTCGGGATGAATATTTTCGAAAAGCTCGGCGCGCTGTCGGTGCCGCTCTCGCTCCTGCTGATCGGCGCGTCGATGTACAAGACCGGCATCCGGATGCTGACCCACCGTTTCGACGCACTCTACACGCTTGCAACGCGCCTGATTATTCTGCCGTTCCTCACGGTGGTGCTGCTGCGGCTTCTGCCGCTGGAACCTCTGGTGTATCATGTGGCGCTGATCGTTTCGCTGATGCCGGCGTCCTGCACTTCGGTGCTGATCGTCCGGAAATACGGAGGGTGTCCCGATTTCGCCGGGCAGTCCGTATTCTTTTCCACGGTGGCCTGCATCGTGACGGTTCCCCTTTTTCTCTGTTTTCTGATGTGAAGCGGGTTGCATCCTGAATCCGCATGGGTTATAGTGACATAAAAAACAAGGAGGAAAGCGCAATGAAGCATATTTTCATCGCCGGCGGCGCCGGTTACATCGGAAGCGCATGCACCGAGTACATGCTGAACAAAGGCTATCAGGTCACAGTCTTCGACTCGCTCGTGACAGGACATGAAAAGGCTATTGACAAACGCGCGTCCTTCATCCGGGGCGATCTTGCCGACCGTGAGAAACTTCTGGAAATCTTCCGGAACGGCAGCTTTGACGCCGTGATGCACTTTGCCGCGTTTTCCCTGGTCGGCGAATCCATGAAGGATCCCGGCAAATACTTCCGCAACAATCTCGCCAATGCGATCAATCTCGCGGACGCCGCCGTCGAAGGCAAGGTGCAGGCCTTTGTTTTTTCCAGCACAGCGGCGACCTTCGGCGAACCGAAGGAGATTCCGATTGCGGAGACCGCCGAACAGCTTCCGATCAACCCCTACGGGGAGTCGAAGCTCTGTTTCGAGAAGGTTCTGAAGTGGTACAGTAAAATCTACGGGCTCAAATATGTGGCGCTCCGCTATTTCAACGCGGCGGGCGCGACGGAGAACTTCGGAGAGGATCATCATCCGGAATCCCATCTGATCCCGATTCTGCTCCAGGTCGCGCAGGGAAAGCGCGAAAAGGCCATGATTTTCGGCGACGACTACGACACGCCGGACGGAACGTGCATCCGCGACTACATTCACATCCTCGACCTTGCACAGGCGCATGAAAAAGCGCTCTACGCCCCGAGAAGCGGGCATTACAACCTCGGCACCGGCTCCGGTCTGAGCGTGAAGGAGATTCTTGACACCGCGCGCAAGGTTACGGGCCATCCGATCCCGGCGGACGTGGTTCCGCGCCGTCCCGGCGATCCGCCGCGCCTGATCGCATGCTCCGATCTCGCCAAAAAAGAGCTCGGCTGGAAGCCCGAATATGAAAACGCCGGCGCGATCATCGAATCCGTCTGGAAGTGGCTTCAGAAACACCCGGACGGATACGGGGACAGATAAGGCATGGCTTCCGCGTGGCATGCCATGGGGCCCTTCACGGTGTTCGACGTTGAAACCACCGGGATGAACCCCGTCCGCGACAGAATTGTCGAAATCGGCGCGGTCCGTGTCGACCGCGACGGTGTCCGGACGCATTTTGAAACGCTGGTCAATCCCGGCATGCCGATTCCTTATCAGGTGACGCGCGTCCACGGGATCGACGACCGCATGGTGGCGGACGCTCCGTCGTTTTCGGACGCCGCCTACCGGTTCCTTGATTTTGCGCGCGGCTCAAAACTCGTTGCGCACAACGCGCGGTTTGATTTGAGTTTTCTTCAGGAGAGTCTGGCGCGCGTCGGGCTCCCGCTCTGGAAAACCGGCGCCTACGACAGCATTGTCCTGATCCGCAAGGCCTACCCGGGACTCTCGAGTTACAGTTTGCAGTTCCTGCGTCAGGCGCTCGGGCTCGGGCAGGAGATCGACGAGGCGCGTCCGCACCGCGCCGGATATGACGCGGAACTCACGATGGAGGCGTTTTCAATGGCGATGAAAACGCTTCACGCCCGCTCGGAATAGGTTTGCCGCAGAAGTCCGGCCAGTTCTTCCGTCGGAAGAAAGGGCACGGCATGAACGCGTTTCCGCCAGCGCCGATGTCCGGCGCCTCCCGTGTCTGCGTGAAAGAGGCAGACCGAGGGATGCAGTTCGAGGAGCGAGGGAGAGACGTTTCCGCTCAATTCAAGGACGGCGGCGATTCCGATGCGGTCGCAGAGCGTCAGGATTTCTTCGAGCGCATTCTGCGTATCGCGCAGCATCGTGAAATTGAATCCTTCGGCACGGCAGAGTTTTTCCAGTTCGTTTTCTTCCGGCACGGCGGTGAATTCATAGCGGCGTAGTTGCGATTCGATTCCGTTGAGAATCAGTTTCTTTTCGTCCGTCCACTCGGGAAAACGGATGCCGGCGATTTTGTTGATGAGGTAGTATGCCTGTCCGTTCTTATGGAAAATCAGGCTCATCTCATAGAGGGAAGGCCGTCCGGCGGTATGGATGTGCCAGAGGTTCGGATTCCCGATCCGCGCTTTTTCGCGGAGCGGAACGCGGTTGCGTCCGGGGGCAATGACGACACGTGCGGATTCAATCAGTTCCATTCCGTCGATCCGGAACGAGACGATGAGCGTGGCGGGTTTTTCCGCGTCAATTTCGATGCACGGGGTGATCTCGACGAGTTTGCCGCTGTTGAGTCGTCTGATGTCCAGAGAAAAATCGATCCGTTCGAAAATTGCGTCTTCCATTTCCGTTTTCCGCTTCCGTGTTCCGTTTGCGCATCCGCTGTTTCCGGGGTAAGATAACGCACAAAACGGGAAAAACAATCCCGGAGGACTGGATTTTCCGCGAATTGGGCGTATATTGACGCCGGAGACGGCGGCAGGCGGCCGCCGGTCCTGTCGGGCCGGAGGAAAGTCCGGACTCCACAGAGCGGGGAGTCCCCTGGACAAGGGGATGCCGGGGACGATATGCCCCGGAAAGGAAAGCGCAACAGAAAGCATACCGCCGGATGCGAATCCGGCAAGGGTGAAATGGCGGGGCAAGAGCCCGCCGGGAGCGGAAGCAATTCCCTCCGTCAAGGCAAGCCCCTCCCGGAGCAAGACCAAATAGGGGATGAGCCGTTGCTCGCGGCGTTTGAATCCCGGGTTCTGGTCGCATAGACAGATGGTCGCCGCCTCTTTTTCGGAAGAGGAACAGAATCCGGCTTACCGCCGCCGTCTCCGTTTTCCTTTTTCAGTTCCCCCGTGAAGCCGTCAAGTTCCCGTATGCCGGAAAATATGTTCCTTCTTCAGTTTGCGGATAGCATCCGCGGTGTGTTTATCCAGTCCGTAGTGCTGGCCTTTTTCGTCATAATGGAAATATCCCCGGTCCTTGAAATGCCAGGACTCCCATTTTCCTGTGGAAGGGCAGGCGAACTGTTCCGGCACGGGAATGCCCGCTCGCATCAGCTCTTTGAGCTCTTCCAGATGCAGACGACAGACGTCACGCGGCAGAACGGCCTTTTCGCGGCATATTTTCGCAGCCATTGCAACGACTTCCCCCAGGCATCCGAGCGTCCGCATGACACGCGCTGCGGAAAAAGCGATGTGCGAGAGGCTGAGGAGGCGGCCGCCCAGAAACAGGTTTTTCACATCGCGAGCATAGAGACAGCGGTAGGGGACTGGATAAAATGAGGGAATTCCCCTGTGGTAGGCGCAGGAGCGGAAAGGTTCGGCGAATTTTTCCAGGTTGTCCGGCTCCGGGTAATGCAGATCGATAGACCAGGAGATTGCCGCGGTTCCGTCTTCATGCGGAATGCCTTCCTCGATATCCTTCTGCGTCATCACATAATCGCCGATGACGCGGCGGCTTTCACGTTTCCCGCCGCAGGATGAGATCCAGTTGATCCGCCGGTTCGCCCATTCCGCCTTCCGTTTCGAACGGTTTTTCAGGTACGACCAGTTGGCGAGCGTGGTCATCAGAGAATAATCGCGGATGTATTCGGTATCCTCCGCCTGGTCGCGGTACTGTCCCGTTTCGGTTTCCCAGTCGCCGTCCGTAAGATAATAACAGTTTTCTTCATTGAACTCGATGCCCCAGTCTATTTCAGGAAACGGCACTGGCTGATTCTCCTGTATGCTGGTCCAGAGCAGGGAGAGTCCCATGACCTCGCGGGATGATTTCTCCGGAGCCAGCGACTCCCCGAAGAACTCCCGTCCCTCGGTTCCATACATCCAGGAGGCTCCGGCGCCAAGGGCAAGTGTCCCGTCTCCCGTGCAGTCTGAAAAGAGCCGTCCGCGATAACGGGTTTCCTTTCCCGTGACGGTGTGCCGTGTCACGACCGAGTTGATTACTGCCGGATCGGCGGAATTCGTTTCCACAGCCACAACCCGTTCTCCGAGGCGAAGCTCGGCTTTCCCTGCGCATCTGACGCGGAATGCATGGATTTTGCGCAGGTCTTCGTAGCATTCCTCCGGTTTGGCTCCGGGTGTCAGATCAATCGGTGCGATTTCCCTTACGGTGTTTCCGAGATTGGGATATGGCCCGATATGGGTGCATCCTCCGAGCGGAACACGGACTTCCGAACTGTTGCATCCCCCTAGCAGGAGTTTGTCCTGAATCAGGAGTGACTTGAGCCCGAGGCGCGCCGCTGCAAGCGCCGTGACCGTTCCCGCAATGCCGCCTCCCGCGACAATCAGATCATATTCCTCCGGATCGTCGCAAATCGAGACGGCACACTTTTCCCTCCGGAAACGAGAGAGAGCGTCCGCTTCATCCGGCGGTGCATCCGCGGGATCTCCGGTAAGATAGACTGCATCGCAGCGTCCATTGAAGCCCGTCAGATCGTGCAGGGCAATCTGATGGACTCCAGGACTGAGCATCAGGCTTCCGGCTTTCTGCCATGCCCAGCTGGAACCGTTTGTACCTAGCACTTCGGGAAGTTCGCTGCCGTCGATCCGGATCGTGAATCTGCCGGGCGGTGTGCCGCGTTTCCAGACTGCGGCCCAGTCGCGGGTCCGGGCCCAGACATGATACTCTCCCCGCGCAGTGATCTCAAATTCCGTTTCCGCGTCCGCAACAGGAACACCGGCTCCGTGCGCCATCAGATATGCTGATCCCATCCGGTGCATGGCGGAAGGATCGACCACCCATCCGCCAAGTGTGCGGAAGGATTCCGCTTCAAGAAAAAGACTCCACATGAGAAACCTCCGTATTTGATTGAGAAATTCAGCTTGACAGTGTGATGTTCCGCATCACAAAAACTGCTTCGTGCTCTCCTTTCAGTCCTGTCGCGCTCCAGCTGCGCAGGCCGGCCGGTGCAGATGAAACTCACGACACGGGCGCGTGCTCTGCACCGGAGGAGTTCCTTGCTTCTCTTACATCGGTGAAATATCCTGAATGACGGGAAGGACCGTAACGTCCGGAATTGCCAGATGATCCGGCTGTTCGATGATTGTGCGGACCAGGTTTCCGAGGGTTTCCGGCGCAATGCATTTTGCCGCGAGTGCAGGATCCTCCGAAGCGCCCGTGATGTTTGCCGCATGATTGAATCCTGTCTGTCCCCAGGACGGTGTCACGCAGGTGACACGCACGCCGTAGGGGCGCAGTTCCGTGTAGAGCCCGCGGCTGAATTTCGAGAGTCCCGCCTTGGCCGCCGTGTAGACGCTCCATGCGGGCCAGGCATACAGCGCGCAGACACTCGAAATGTTGACTATGATTCCCCGTCTGCGTCTCATCATGACGGCGGCGGCTCGGCGGCAGCCGAGGATGGCTCCGCTCAAGTTTGCGGCGATTGTGCCAAGGATCTCTTCATCGCTCTGTTCCGCGAGCGGAGCGATTCTTCCGCCGGAACCGGCGTTATTCACAAGAACGTCTGGTTCGGCGATTTCCCGCATGACGCGGTCCCAGTCCGACCCGGACGTGACATCGGCCTGAATCGCATGAACACCCAGTTCATCAGCCGTTTGTTTCAGCTTTTCCCCGCTGCGTCCGGTGATCCAGACTTCTCCTCCGGCTTTCCGGAGAACCCAGGCGATTCCGCGCCCGTAGCCGTCAGAGCCGCCTGTAATGAGAATTTTTGCATTTTTGAGTTCCATGATGTTTCCCGCCTTGATTTATTTGATGAACTTGTCTTGAATTCGCTCTGCCGTTTCCCGAACCAGAATACCATATTTTTTCAAGGTGTTCCGGTCCAGACGTGATTCCGGTCCTCCGATCCAGACTGCGGCAGCCGGATATCCCGCGGCATTGAGCACGGGCGATCCGACGCAGCGGAGTTCACGGAGTTCTTCTCCCCGGTCGTATGCAATCCCGGATTGACGGATCTCCGCAAGTTCCCGTGCGAGTTCCTCCGCGGAACGGATTGTTGCGTCTGTAAATCTGGTATACGGAATCTTTTGCAGAATGCTGATCCGTTCGCTTTCCGGAAGGAAGGCGAGCATTGCCTTGGCGGGAGCCGCCGTGTGGAGCGGATAGTGATGTCCGATTCTCACGGAGACGCAGACCGGGCGGATGGATTTCACGGATTCGATCACGACTCCTTCCGCGCCATAAAGCACGCCGAGCATTACGGTTTCTCCGGTCCTGTTGCGCAGTTCCCGCATCGGACCGAGCGCTTTTTCCACCAGCGAGGAATCGTCCACGCTGCGGTATCCAAGCGACAGCAGTTTTCTCCCGAGCCGGTAACGTTCATTTGCCTCATGGACAACATATCCGAGGGAGACCAGAGTCACAAGCATCCGGTACAAACTGGCGACAGGCAGCTTGAGCGATTCCATTTCCGACATGTGAAGGCCTTCCGGATGTTCTGATAACAGTTCCAGAATCCGCATTCCGCGCTCCAGCGCGGGAACAGTATACATCTGCTGATTTTTTTCTTTCCGCATTCAGTCATTTTCCTCTTTTTTTTATTAAAATATCATATATGAAAATATTTTCAATTATGAAAATAAAAAAGAGTCATAATTTCTGAACGTTGTGCGCTGTTTGACGAATGTGTAATCAGAATACAGTTCCGGAGGCTTGTATGGAGATGGCGGATTTCTTGATGCCGCGGAAAGAGACAGAAAAAATCCGGCAGAACAGCGTTTGCCGGATGGTTGTGTGCGGCGGATCCTGCATGAGACCGCACCTGCGCCGCACATATGGAAAAAGGATCCTGGAATCTGCATTCCGCAGTCCGCCTGATGGAATGGAGGCTGCCGGAATCTCTTTTTTTACTGGAATTCGGAGAGTTTCTTTGCGCCCGCCTGGCTGTTCAGCTTCCGGAGCTGCTCCAGAAGTTCCGCGCAGCGGACCGCGTCCTCTTTCTGACGTGCGGCTTGATATTCCTCCTTGATTTTGGCGAATTCCGCTTTCATTGCGCTGTCTTCCGCCGTGATTTTTTCAAGAGAACGGGCAAGCGCATCAAATTCCGTATGATCCAGTTTCGGATTCCAGTCAAGGCTCTTCAACGTGTTGAAGACGGAGTCCGCCTGTTCCGAGAGAAAACGCGGCACGGCTTTGGAGGCCGGTTCGTTCAGAAAGGAGCCGAAGGCGAAAAGGATTTCCTTTGTTTCCGGTTTCACCATCAGGTAAACTCCTTTCGCGGCATGGAATCCGGCTTTCTGGATTTTATCGCTTTCATAGACCAGCAGATTGCCGAATTCTTCGAGATCGGCACGGTTGTAGAAGGCGAAAGCGTTTCCTTCGGGCAGAATGTCCGGAACGATTCCGCGGAGCAGATAATCCTTGCTGCGGCTTGCCAGATGGCGTTCCCCGCCTTTTTTCAGCCACGGGGTTCCCGGCATGGCGTTGAAGACGAAATCATATTTTGTCATGTCCAGATTGAGGAACTCCAGTTTCGCGAAGACCCAGTCCGGCATGTCTTTTTTATGAAGAAAGCGGAGTTTGAGTTTTCCGGAGTCCGGAAGAGCCCATTCGAATTCGGCGATGATGCCGCCCGCATAGGGGGCATAGGTGACTTTCGCCGGAATTCTGCTGAGCAGATTCTGATATTTGTTTTTTTCATAGAAGCGGAAAAAGAGCCAGCGGTCCCATCCGCCGTTGCGTCCGTGTTCGCCGAATGTCGCTCCGAACGAGGTGTTGGAGGTTGTGCCGTCCGGTTTTTTCGTGACGCTGTAGATCAGTTTCCCGCTGACCATCGGAAGATCATAGGTGGTCACCTTGAATTTTCCGTTCTTGTTTTCCACGTCTTTTTCCGTCACTTTCATGGCGCCGGAAAGCGCCGCCGCGGAGAGCAGCAGGCAGACGATCATGGATGTTTTTTTCATTTGCGATCTCCTTTTTGTCGTTTTTATGGTTCAAGATTGATGGTGTGTTTCCGCATGGAGCCGGTCAGAATGTCCGTGACGAGAAATTCATATTTCCCGGCCGGGTCGCTGAGGGCGAAACGGAAGACGCACTTCGGTCCTTCCGCCGTGTCAAGGACCATGCCGCGGTTCCGCATCGCCTTTCCGTCCGGAGCGGAGACCGCAAGGTGAATGATCCGGTTTCCCGGCATGGAACTGAAATCGAAGCGGACAGCCGCGCCGGGTTTTGCGGAATCCGGCGCATGAAAGCGGAGTGGCGGCTGTTTTTCGTCGAAGGCGGCAAAAAGCTCCAGCGGCGAAGCGCTGAAATCCGGCACGATTTCGGCGCTCCTGCCGAGATAGCCTTTCCCGCAGCGGTAGATGTGTTTGGGGGAGGGGAGGCGGATACGGCCTTTGCTGCCCGGCGCGACGAAACGGTTGGCGACATGCGCGCCGATCAGGCGGAAGCCTTTGCCCGTCCGGATGCGCGCCATTCCATTGGAATCCGGGAGCGAGACGTCATACTCCGCGGAAACGCCCGCCCCTTTCAGCAGAGCAAGCAGAAACGCGTCGAACGGGGTTGCGTCTTCCGCCGTGACCTCCGCCATGGGGAGCGTGAAGTTCAGCAGAACGGCGCGCCCTTTTCCGCAGCTCCGGACCGTGCAGAACTCCGCGCCGGGATTGGAGAGCGCCTTTTCCGCCCGGAAGTTCAGCATTTTCCCGTTCCACTTCCGCGTCACGGAGACACGCCGGACTTCCGGCGTTTTCAGACTTGCGAGCGTCAGATCGCCGAAGAGTTCCGCAAGGGGATTTTTCCGGTTGACGCTGAAGCAGCTGTTCAGAAGCGCGCAGTTCATATCGGCGATCAGGGTTCCGCCGTTCCGGACGAAGCGGATCAGCGCCTGCGCCGTCTTGTCGCCGAGGACGGAGGTCCCCGCGAGGAAGAGCGTCCGGATGGAGCCGTTTTCAAGCCGTTCCATGGTCCGTTCGGAGACCATGTCGAAGTTGATTCCGCGCCGGTAAAGAAAGCGGACCAGCGGGGAAAGACTGTCCACCGGGGAGATCATGCGCTTGTCCAGTTCCGCCGCGCGTTTGGACGGATGACTCCAGAACAGCGCGAGTCCGGAGGAAAGCAGCGGCGTTTTGACCAGCAGTTCGCCTGTCCCGAAACGCATCCGGTTCAGTTCCGCAATGAAGCCCGCAGGATAGGAGGGCGTGTTGTCCACTCCCAGGATGCACATGGTGGAATACGCGTCCACCTCAAACCATCCCATGCCGTTGATTACGCCGCTGAGAAGATCCTGCAGAAGCAGGGGATATTTCCCCGCGCCGCGCTCGTTGTGGTATCCGTACCATACGGTCCGGAGGCGTTTGCCGCCGAAACAGCGCATGGCCTCGCTGTCGAGCAGGTTCCGGTAGGGACCCCAGTATTCCATATCCCGGATCGTCAGCTCGATGTCGCCGGGCATTGAGCCTTCGGAACCGACTTTCGCGCCGGGATCGATCCGCCGGATCTCCTCCGCGCAGAAATGATGGATGTCCGCATACATTTTTTCCATGTATTCCTGATGATCGTTCCAGGCCGCCCAGTTTCCGGCCTTTCTCGCTTCCTCGAGCGTCGGGTGCGGCACCGCGGAGAAATCCGCAAAGGAGCTTTTCCATTCCCGGTTGAGAGCGTCGACTGTGCGGTATTTTCCCTTCAGGAACTCGCGGAAGTAGATTGCGTCGGAAGGGCCGAATCCGGCATTGACGTTGTAATTGTTCTCGTCGCCGAGCGAATAGACCGGAATCCCGTAGGGCGGCGTGTTTTTGATCCGGTGACGGATGGCGCCGCGCCAGATCTCCCGGACCTCGGGGCGGTAGAAGCAGGCGTCGCCGTCGACTTCCTTCGCCTTTTTCTTCAGCTCCGGCGGCAGGAAGTAGTTGTGGAAGAAGCGCAGGCCGCCCGTCTTGTTGTCGCGGACGAGCGCGATGCTCAGCATGTAAGGGATCAGACGCTGATTCAGAAAGGCCGCCTCTCTTGCCGTGCCGGAGGAGAATTGTGTCAGACATGCGTTGAGCCCGAAGGTTTCGCTCAGCTGCATGGAGCCGGAAACGGAGCGGTTCAAGCCCCATCCGTAGGCAAAATAAGGCGGAATGTCGCGGTTCGGGAAAAAGAGTTCGCAGTGGCGGCGTTCCGAAACTTTGCCGGCGGCGTCCTTCAGTTCCGCATAGAGGGTTCCCGCAATGGTTGGAATGAAGCGGTCGCTCCATGTGAACTCCTGCAGTCTGGCTCCCCGCGTCCAGGGAATTTTCTTTTCCGCCCAGACGCGTCCGTAAGGATGGTCGGCGAGGAGAAGGCGGAGTTCCGCCCCGTCTGCCGGAGCTTTCCCGAGCGAGAGACTCCCGCGGATGGATTCGTTTTTTCCGATGAACGCGTTCTGCACGCGCAGATCCGCCCCTCCATGGCGCGAGGAGATTTTGAAGGCTCCGATGCCGAAATCGAGAGTTTCGCCGTTCTTCATGACGAAAACGTCGGCGTAATAGTCGCCTGCGGGCAGATCGGGAATTTCCGCCGTGTAAACGCCGTCCTTCCGCGCTTCCCGCTCTGCGGCCACATGGTTGAAGCCGTCCCGGATCCGGATTTTCACTGCAGCGCCCCGGTCGTCTCCCGCGAGTTTGACCTTGATTCCGCCGTTTTCCTCCGCGATGGACGCGATGGCGCATCCGCTGCTCCTTCCCGCGGCCCAGATCATGCTTTGCAGCAGAAATGCCTGACGGTTCTCATAGGCGGCATTGCGCAGCGCCCCTTCGGGGAGCGGCTTCACCTTGAACTGGAGCAGACGGCCTTTCCCGAACTGATACGCGGACAGTTCGTTTGGCTGGAGTGTGGCGGGAAAGCGTCCGGAAAAGGGATTTTTCCGCCGGTCCGCGATGACTTTGCGGTAGCGGATCGGCATCAGGCAGTCATAGACAAGCCCGGTTCCGTTGCGGAGCTTGTCCAGAATGATGAACTGGAGATCGTCCGGAAGCTTTTCGAACCATGCCCGGTAAAACACGATGACATCGTAATCCTCTTCCAGTTTCTTCCGCAGTTCCTGCTCCTTTTCCGCCGGCGAGGTTCCCGTCATCGTTCCTTCATAGACGTCGGTTCCCGCCAGGTTTGCCCAGTTGAGCATGGTGAAGTTTCTGAATTCCATCTTCATGCGCTGCGCATTCTCCGCCGCTTCGCGTGCATTCAGGCGTTCCGTGATGAACAGGACGCGCAGTGGCTTTCCCGCAAAGTTTCCGCCCCATTCCAGATGCGGCGTGACATAGCTCCGCCCGACCTCGTGCAGATACGTGCCGTCCACTTTCGCCGCGAGCGCCGGTGTTCCCGCGGCGCATCCCGCAAGGCAGAAGAAAGTCAGCATTTTGAGAGTCATTTTCATTGCAGTTGTTTTCCTTTCAGTTGAATTCGCCCTGCAGACGTATTTTCCAGTAGAGTTTTTTCAGTTTTCCGCATTTTTCCTGATACTGGAAGAAACGCGGGAGCCCTTCCAGATCAGGCGGAGCGCATAGCGACTCGAATTCCTTCCGGTCCGCGCTGTTTTTCCCGTGTTCCGCCAGAGGGCGGACTTTTCCGGCTTCTTTTTTCCATTCCTTTTCCGCACGTTTCAGGAAGAGGTCCGCCTTTTCCGTTTTCACTCCGCTTCCGTCATTGTACAGAATTCCGTCCCGGATCTGCAGGAGCCACGGGGCTGGGGTCATCGGATCGAGCACTGCGCCGATCCGTTTCAAATCCATCGGCGTTTTTCCGTCCGTGAAGCAGATCCGTGTGAACGCAGTGGTGTTCATGTAGTTGCCGTTGGGGGAGGAAACCGCGCCGATGAATCCGTTCGGCCAGGCGAATCTGGCATGGAGAAAGCCCCATACGTCTCCGGGATGTCCCTGCGCGCCGAGATCGCTCCACGGGAAAAACGCCTCAATGCTCCAGCGGTCCGCCTCCACGGAAGTTTTCGCCATCCAGCCGATGCCGCTCCATTCGTTCAGCGTCACCGACGCATCGAGCCGCATCATGTCCGCGGTGCAGCCGATGGCATTTACGATGAAGCGGCGGTATCCGATGCCGTCCCCGGCGGGGTCGAAATAGATTTCCGCGCAGTCGTCCGTCCAGAGATCAGGGGAATCGAACGCCTGGATGAACTTCCGGATTTTCGAGCTGTCTCCATGATTTGTCACACCAAGATAGATTCCCTTTTCGTCATATGCCATGCGGAATTCCGTTTTCAGCGGAGAGGGTTTCGGATTTGTCTTGAAGTATTCGTAATAGGCGGTATGCGCGGGGATGTCGCGCCATCCCGCATCCGTGAGCCGTCCGTCCAGGACAATCGGGTTTTTCAGCGGATGCACGGCATAGAAGGAGAGTTCCTGCCAGTCTGCGGCGGCCGTCAGGAGCGCGCCTGCGGCAATTGCGGAAATGAAGAGTTTCATGCTGGTCCTTGTTTTCCGGGTTACAGGTCGGGGAATTTGCAGTAGCTTTCGTATCCGGCTTTGAGTTCGCCGTTGACGAAATAATTGAAGATCAGAAACATGGTTGCCATTCCCGGGTAGGAATAAATGCACGGAACATCCCTGGACTTCCGGTTTTCCGCATGACCGTCCCAGAAAGAGACATTGACCGTTCCGGAATGCCGCCAGAATGCCGCCGCATCGCCTCCGTTCAGACTCGATGGAGTCCATATGGAGAAATTCTTCACATCCAGAAGCAGACTGGTGCGCGACGGACGGGGCAGGGAGCCGAGGCGGTGTGCGGAGACGGCTGTCCAGTTGCTTCCTCCGCCCTCGACCGCATGCTGATTCACTCCGTAGCTGGTCGCGTTCGTTCCGTACGAAGGATTCTCAGGCGCATTCGGGCGCAGTTCCTCCGGGGTCGTGTTCGGACACGTGAAGATGCTCGGCCCCCGGTAGTGCGAGTCCAGATACATGCGCTCCTTGGGAATCTTGTAAAGCTCCGCAAGCAGATCCTGGTACATCATCATGTTTCCCATGTTTTTGGGGGAGGGCAGATAGCTGTTGTAGTCGTTGCCGTAGAGCAGAAAATAGTGCGTGAGCTGCCGGACGTTTCCGAGACATTTGATCTTCTTTGCGGTTTCCCGCGCCTTGCCGAGGGCGGGAAGAAGCATCCCCGCAAGCACCGCGATAATCGCAATTACAACAAGAAGTTCTATCAGCGTGAATGATTTTCTTGCCATGTTTTCTCCTGTGTCATGTCTGACGTTTGATTAAATAAGGTTTCAGGATGATTTCTTCATTTTCCGCATGGTTGAGGATGCATTCCGCCGCGGCTTTTCCGATCTCATGTTCGCGGATGCAGATGGAGGTCAGTTCCGGATAGAGAATTGCGCCCCATCCGGTGTTGTAGAGTCCGATCAGGTGCAGATCCTCGCCGATCCGCGCCTTGCATGTATGCGCGGTTCTGTAGACGGAGGGGAGATAGGAATCGCCCGCCGCGAAGATGCCGCCGCGCCCGTTTCTGCAGAACTTCTCCAGGCGGTTGTGGAATTCCGTCGGACTGTCATGATAAAGAGGGGAGTGCAGAATTTCCAGAGTCCGGGGATCGATGCCCGCGTCCGCGAGAACTTCGGAAAAGCCCTCGAGCATCCGGTTGACTCCGATGTCCATACCGCCGTTGCTGGCAAGTTCGGCGGGATTGAGCGGTCCGGGGACGATTGCTCCCAGACGGCGCTGTCCGCAGGAGATCAGGTGGCGTGCGGCGATTCTTCCTGCTTCCCGGTAATCGAAGGCGATCAGATTGGCGCCTGGGAAATCAAGTTCCGTTTCCTGGAAAACCACAAAGTTCAGCTGGCGTATTTTACGCAGGAGGCGGCGCAGGGTCCGGAAACGGTTGTGGCGGCTGCCGTAGACGACAAGCGATTCAAAGTCGTTTTCCACAAAGCTGCGGATCCGTTTGTCGCGTTCCATGAAGGTCATGGGTTCGAGGGAACAGAGGCTGACAAGATAGCGTCCGCAGGGTTCCAGGACAGAGGCCATGCTGGCGCGCAGGTTGGAGAAGAGATCGTCTCCTTCGCCGAGGATGAGGCCCACCTGATGATGTCTTTTTCCGTCGGCCTTTCCCGGATCCATGTCCGTTTCCTGATTTTCGATGAAGACGCCTTTGCCCGGATGCCGCCTGAGCCAGCCTTGCGTTTCCAGTTCCCGGATCGCGTTGGCAAGCGTCACCTGCGTGGTGTGGAAATCCGCCGCGAGGCGCCGATAGGTCGGGAGACGGCTGCCCGGAGGAAATTCCCCGGACTGGATTTTTTTCAGGATGCTTTCACTGATCCGCAGATATTTTTTTTCTTCTTCCATGACGCGCTCTTGATAAATTGCTATATAGCAGTTTGCTATTAATTATACTTGAAAAAAAGAGATTGTCAATAGCGAAAAAGAAAAAAAACTGCTTTTTGCGGATCTCCGCTCCGGCATGGTGGAGATGGATGGAACGGCATACGGCATCGGGAATATCGCGATCCGCGCCCGGAATGTGCTGTCCCCGGGATGCGGGGAGAACTGTTGCTTCCGGCGGAAGTTTGCTTTGTTTTTCCGGTTGATATTTCCGGAATCCGTGATATGGTAGCGGGAAGGGAAAGGGGACCTGCGCGTTTTCCGCGGATGCCGTCCCGGCAATCATAACGCAAAGGAGGTGTTCCGATGAAACAAATCGTTCCGTTCTGTCTGCTGCTTCTGCTCGGCGCCTGCGCTGGATCCGGCACGCAGGACATTCCATCCGTCAGCGGACTGGATGTGCCGCGCTATATGGGGAAATGGTATGAAATCGCGCGTCTGCCGCATACGTTTGAAAAGGATCTGGATTTTGTCACGGCGGAGTATACCCTCCGTGACGACGGGCGGATCCGCGTGGTCAATCAGGGGATGCGGAACGGCGCGCAGAGCCGGGCGGAAGGCGTCGCCAAATTGAAGGATCCTGATGCCAGACCTGTCTCCGGAGAGCTGCGCGTCTCTTTTTTCGGCCCGTTTTACGGAGACTATCGGATCATAGAGCTGTCCGGAGATTACAGCTATGCGGTTGTGACCTCCTCCTCGAAGGATTACCTCTGGATACTCTCCCGCTCGCCGCAGCTGCCCGCACCTCTGCTTTCCGGACTGACAGACCGCCTGAAATCTATGGGATTCGAAACGGAAAAACTGGAATATCCGAAACAGAAGGTGCCATGATGTTCCGGCGAGAAGTCGTTGTAAACGATCTGATGCAGAAAAATTACGTCTATTTTCTCACGGAGAAGCCGGGAGAGCATTTTCATGCGGGTTTCCAGCCGGAACTGACGCCGAAGGAGATGCTCGCGCTCGGTGTTTTCGGAGGGAAATACATGACCGACTGCACCGGAGAGTTTCCGTCCGACTGGTTCGATCATGCGAAACTCTGTCATGAACGTCATGATCCGGAGCTGAATTTTTTTCATGTCGAGGCTTCGCTTCCGCTGGCGGTCTGGCGCGCCAAAGGGTGGATACGTGCGGAGGATCCGCGAGGCTGGTTCCAATGGTACTGCCGCTATTACATGGGAAGGCGTTCCGCCGATGACGAACGCCAGATCAGGCGCTGGCGCGCCATGATCCGGCATGTGGCGCAGATTCACTGGAATTGCCGTCCCGGAGATTTCACCTGCCGCCGGAGACAGCGCCAGGCCCTCCTGAACTGGGCATATGACAGCAGGCGCATGTAAGAGCTCCGCATCACAGCGTGATGTCTCTATGATCGTGATGCGCCATGGCGTTTTCTTCGATCATCTGAATCAGCACGGCGTCGGTTGTACGGATCCGGTAGCCGGAAGCGAAATAATTCTTTCCCCCGACATGCCGTTCAAACTGTTCCATGTTGCCCGCGGCAAGCGTATCGGCCAGCGCCCGGACTTCCCCGGCCGCAGGAAGTCCGTTTGCAGGAGTTTCTCCGAGAAGGATGAGTTTCCCATTCCGGACTGTCACGACACACCCCTCACGGTCAAGCAGATAGAGTTCGTGAATCGAATCTGCGTCGTGAGCCCGGATGAGCGGATCCAGCAGGCGTTCCAGACGCAGCTCCAGTCCCGCCACTCCGAGAAATCTTCCGTCCCGTCCGTACATCGGATAACGGCAGGTGATGCGAAGCGCGTCCTGCGATGCCTTGTATGGCGCCGACCAGATGATTTTCCGGTGTCCCTTCAGATCCGCGCCGGAGCTCCAGCGTCGCTTGAAGGCATCCGAGTCCGGATCTTCGCACGTGCCGGGATAGCTGTAACGGACGCCGTTTGCCCAGAGAACGAAAAGACGCTGAATCATTGTGGACGGGTCGAGAATTCTGCGTCCGAGAAAACGGGTTTCATTGATGTCGGAGCTGCCGAGGTCATAGCCTGCCACTTTGCTGCAGATCTGTACAAACTGTTTCGCATCCGGCAGCAGCTGCGGAACTTCCGACGGGGAATCCGGCAGGAGGCGGGTCATATAGGCCAGACTCACCGGTTTGGGATAGAGAGGGGAGTTCAGCATTCCCGGAGGAGAGGTTTCCGCCTTTTCATAATCCCTGTTGTCGTAGAATTTCGCATCGGGGTAGGGTGTGGCGCCGGAGGCGCACTCCTGCACGTCCTCGATCAGGTTGTCGGCGAAGATCAGGAGCTGCGCCTGAGTCTGGAGGAGGTTTCTTCCGACGGCGGTGGCGAGAATATCCGTGTAGCCCTGAAGACGAAGACGGCGCATTGTGTTGACGGCGCGCAGTTCATTGTCCCGGTTTGCGCGGTAGTAGGAGTAGAAGAGTTCCCCGCAGAGCAGCGCGAAAAGCAGACCCGTGATGAGGATCGATTTGATCCGGTTGCGGTAGATCAGGCGGAAAAACTTCTGGAATAAATTGTCCGGCGCGGCGGAAACCTCTTCGTCGTAAATGAAGTGCCGGACGTCGGCGGCGAGCGCCGCGACGCTCGGATAGCGTCCGGCCGGATCGGGATTCACCGCCTTCTGTATGACCGCCTTGATTCTCGGAGCGATCCTGAGATCGGGCAGATAATGGCGGTAGCTCTGTTCGTCGTGCACGTCGCAGCTGGTTGTGCTGTCCTCCGGCGCGGCGGAACAGCAACTGTCCCCGCGGCGCAGGGTCGTCATCTCGAAGAGAAGCATGCCGAGGGAATAGACATCCACGAGCGGTGTCACGATCTTGTTCTCCAGAAATTCCGGCGGCAGGTAGTTCGGCGTTCCGCTCAGGCATTCCGGAACGGTTCCGAAGGTTCGCGCACAGCCCCAGTCCATCAGGTAGACTTCGCCGAAATTGCCCATGAGGATGTTTTCCGGCTTGATATCGCCGTGCACGATCTTCAAACTGTGACAGTATTCCACGACCGCGCAGATTTTCAGAAAGTATTCCAGGCGCGAGATCAGCGCATGGCGTTCCTGCGCGGCATTCACTTTCTTCCTGTCGTAAGTGACGCGGACAGTGTTGATGAAGCGTTTCAGAGAAGAACCGCTGATGAATTTCATCGCCACCTTCCAGTGGCCGTCCGCGTCTTTGCCAAGATCGTAGACCGGCACGATGGACGGATGGTCGAGCTTTGCGTTCAGTCGGCATTCCTCGACAAAGGAGCGGATTGCTTCGGCATTGTCGCGGAAGGTTTCATTCAGGCACTTGACCGCAACAACCCGGTCGAAGACCAGGTCCCTGGCCTTTCCCACCTTTCCGACTCCTCCTGCGCCGAAATCGCAGATGAAACGGTAACGTTCGGAGAATTCCTTTTTTTGTGCCTGTTCAGGATGCTCTGAGGCAATGGGATTTTCCCGCTGCTGATGCAGCACACCGGCAAGAACGACCGTGGCGTCGATTTCCCGCGTCGTATCTCCATGGGAGACAGATTGTTCCGCATTGTTTTCTTTCATTTGCCCGATTCGCTTCCTCGCTTTCAATGCACGCCAACTAAATATACCGGAAATCATAAGTTTTCAAGAGGGCGGGCGAAAAGTTTTGAGAAAATGGAAGGGATGAATGTCCCGGGAGAACGGTTTCTGTTTCGCAGCTTCGGAGCGGAGTCCGCCTGGCGGCGCGGAGAGCGGAGTGCGTTTCCCGGGAAGGCGGAAACAGGCCGCCAGAGGAACCGGCGGCCTTGTCCGCGAGGCCGGGTCAGTATTTTCTGTCGGCGTAATCCACCCAGCCGCCGGCCTTGACGAGTTCCAGATCGAACGCGCCGATGTGGAACGGATAGACCTTTTCCGTTTTCCCGTTGGAGATGGTGAATGTGAATTTTTCCATATCCGTCGAGCAGACGGCGTCGGTTCCCGCGAAGGTCCTGAACATGTCGTCGATGACACCGGCGTCCATCTGGACGGCCATCAGGCCGCAGTTGAACATGTTCTGCCGGAAGATGCGCGCGAAGTTCTCGGCGATCACCAGATTGATGTCGTTGCACTCCAGCACCCAGGGGGCGTGCTCGCGCGAGGAGCCGCATCCGAAGTTGGCGCGCGTGATGATGACGCTCTTTCCCGCAATGTCCTTTTTCGGATCGAATCCGGGGATCGAGAGATCCTCCAGGCAGTAGGGCTTGAGCGCCGCCTTGGTCAGTTCGGTCAGGTATTTTGCGGGAATGATTTCGTCTGTGTTGATGTCCGAACGGTCGAGAAACAGAATTTTTCCGCTGAAGTTTTTCATGATTCCGTAGTCCTTTCTCAGCCTTTGAAGAGCGGTGAATTCGTGATGACGCCGGCGATCGCGGTCGCGGCGGCCGTGGCGGGGCTCATCAGGTGTACCATGCCGCCCTTGCCCATGCGTCCGTTGAAGTTGCGGTTGGTCGTGGATGCGCAGGATTCCCCTTTGGCGAGCACGCCGTTGCTCATGCCGAGACAGGCGCCGCAGGTCGGGTTCGTCACGCAGAATCCGGCTTCCATGAAGATTTTGATGAGTCCCTCGTCCAGCGCCTGCGCATAGATTTTCGGTGTGGCGGGCGAGACGATCGCGCGCACATTCGGGCTGATCTTCTTCCCTTTCAGGATGCCTGCCGCGATGCGGAGATCCTCAATGCGCCCGTTCGTGCAGGAGCCGATGTAGATCTGGTTGACCGGAGTGCCTTCCATTTCCCGGACCGTCCTGACCTGGTCCGGCTTGTAGTTGAACGTGACCATCGGTTCGAGCGCGGAGGCGTCGAACGTGATGTCGCGTACGTATTCGGCGTCGGCGTCGGGAAGCCATCTGGAATATTCCCGGAGCGCGTCCTCCTTCGTCCGGAACTCGTCCTTGATGAAGGGCCAGAGATATTCGACCGTGGTCATGTCCGGATAGCAGATGCCGCAGGTCGCGCCCGCCTCGATCGCCATGTTGCAGAGCGTCATGCGCGCCTCCATGGACATGTCGGAGATGACGGGACCCGCGAACTCGATGACCTTGTCGGTCGCGCCGTTCACCGTGAGCATTTTGATGAGCGCCAGGATCAGGTCCTTGGCGTAGACGCCGTCGCGCAGTTTTCCCGTGACCGTGATCCGGATCGTGTCGGGGGAGCGCATCGTGCAGACGCCCTTCAGGATGCCGACCTCGAGGTCCGTGGAGCCGACGCCTGCGGCGAATGCGCAGAACGCGCCGTGCGTGCAGGTGTGGGAGTCGCCCATGATGACCGTGAAGCCGGGACGGACAAATCCCTTTTCCGGAAAGATCGCATGGCAGACGCCGTTCGCGCCGATGTCGAAGAAGTCCTTGATTCCATGGCGCTTCGCCCAGTCGCGGAGCGTTTTCCCCTGTTCCGCCGTCTTGGAGTCCTTGGCGGGCGTCACATGGTCGATCACCGCTTTGATCTTCGTGGCGTCAAAGACGCGGTCCTTGCCTTTTGCGACAAGATCGTTGATCGCGATCGGCGTGGTTATTTCATGACAGAACACCCGGTCGAGAGAGAGCACGGAAACACCTTCGGCGGGAGTGTCGATCAGATGTGCCGCGAAAATTTTCTGCGCAGTTGTTTTTCCCATAAGTTGCAGCTCCTGTTTGTGTTGAAAGAACAATGACCGCATAATATATCTCGTTCTGCCGGGGAAAACAAGCCGCCAACGTCTTTCCGGGCGTTTAAAATAATAAAACCGTTCCGCATCCGCTCCGTCTGTTTCAGGTGTTTCCGGAGATGCGGGACATTGCAGTCGGCTATTATATTTAATCTCCCGGCTGCCGCTTTCCTGAGAAAGCGCCGCTGCGTGTTTTTTCCCTTTTCTCATGCGGAGAATTTGAAATCGGGAACGCCCATGCTACTTTACGGCAGATTGTCTGGATATTCTCCCGCCGGAGTGTGCGGAGGATCGAAGAAAAGAAAACGCGGGGAGCTGGAGGGAGCATGCAAAGACTGACGTGGACTGCAAAAATTTCTTACGGTGCGGGAGCCTTCGGGAAGGATCTCGTTTACGCGATTGTCGCCACCTTTTTCATGTTCTATCTGACCGACATCTGCAAAGTCAGCCCGGTTTTCGTCGGAAATCTGTTTCTTGCGGCGCGCCTCTTCGATGCTGTCAACGATCCCGTCATGGGGCTTGTGGTGGACAACACCCGGACCCGCTGGGGCAGGTTCCGCCCGTGGATTCTGCTGGGAACGATCCTGAACGCGATCGTGCTTGTCTTTCTGTTCCTGAATCCCGGCCTGAGCGGTTCCCGGCAGCTCACGTATATCGCCGTCACCTACTTCCTGTGGGGCGTGACCTACACCCTGATGGACATTCCCTACTGGTCCATGATCCCCGCCCTGACCGACGATGAAAAGGAGCGCGACACAATTTCCGTGATTCCCCGGATTTTCGCCAGCGTCGCGTGGATGCTGGTCGGATATTTCGGACTGCCGCTGGTGAAAGCGTTCGGAGGCGGGGACCAGGCGGCCGGATTCACCCGTCTGAGCGGAGTCATTGCCGGAATCTTCTGCCTCTGCTCCCTGATCACCTTTTTCTTCGTGAAGGACCGCGCCGGAGCCGCGCCGGAAAGAAAAAACACGACTTCGCTCAAGGAGATGGTCCGGATTCTGGCGCGGAACGACCAGGTGATTGTTGTGTTGATTCTTTCGCTTCTCTTCAATCTCTCCTTTCAGCTCTCCAACGGATTTGCCGTCTTCTACTTCAAATACGCCGTCGGAATTCCGGAGATGGTGTCGGTCTATCTTCTGGCCGCCGGGATCGCGCAGCTCGGGGGACTGTTCGGCTATCCGTTTTTTGCCGCGCAGGCCGGCAGAAAAACCGTGTTTGCCGTTTCCGCGCTCTTTCCCGTCGCCGGATTTTCCGTTCTGCTTCTCGGCGTGTTTCCGTCAAACGCCTCTCTCCTGTGGGGTGCGGTATTCCTGACGGGCGGAATCATCAACTTCGGCATCGGGCTTTCCCTCGGGATCCTGACCGTCATGCTGGCCGATGTCGTGGATTACGGCGAGTTCAAACTCGGGACGAGGAACGAGAGCATCCTGTTTTCGACCCAGACATTTGTCGTGAAACTTGCCGGCGCGCTGAGCGGATTCCTGACCGGAGCGGGACTTTCTCTCGTCGGATTTGTCGCCGATGCGGTTCAGACGCCCGCGGCAGCGGCGGGAATCCGCGGAATCATGGGCGGAATTCCCATCGTCTTTTCGCTGGCCTACCTGGCGGTCTACTGGAAGTTCTATCGCCTGGACGGCGCATATCTTCAGACCGTCAAGCAGGCCTGCCGCGACCGCAGGGACGCCGGGGAATCCTGACTGCGCCGAACCGCAGCCTTTATGAAGAAAATGAGAAAAATCATACATGTCGACATGGACGCCTTTTACGCCTCCGTGGAGATCCGCGACAATCCCTCCCTTCGGGGGAAGCCCGTGATTGTCGGCGGCATGCCGAATACGCGGGGCGTGGTCTGCACCTGTTCCTATGAGGCTAGAAAGTTCGGGGTCCGTTCCGCCATGCCCGCCGCGCGGGCGCATCAGCTCTGCCCCCGGGGGATCTTCCTGCACCCCCGCTTTGATGTCTACAGCGAAGTATCCCGCCGGATCCGGAGAATCTTCTTCGACTATACGGATCTCGTCGAGCCGCTTTCCCTCGACGAAGCCTATCTGGATGTGACCGACAACAAGCGGGGCATTCCCTATGCCACGAGAATTGCCCGCGAAATCAAGGAGAGGATTTTCCGCGAAACCGGCGGACTGACGGCTTCCGCCGGAGTCTCCTTCAATAAGTTTTTCGCAAAGGTGGCCTCCGACATGCACAAGCCGGACGGCCTGACCGTGATCCCTCCCGCCGCTGCGGACGAATTTCTCGAAACGCTTCCGATCGGGAAATTCTACGGCGTCGGAAAAGTGACCGAGAAGCATTTTCTGAAAATGGGAATTAAAAACGGAGGCGATCTGAAAAAACGTTCCCGCCTGGAGCTGATGAAGGCCTTCGGGAAAACAGGCGGATTCTATTATGACATCGCGCGCGGCATCGATACGCGCATGGTCGAGCCGAACCGCGAACGGAAATCCCTCGGCACCGAGGTGACGTTCCAGAGCGATATCAGCGATCTGACGGAAATGATTCCCGTTCTGCAGCGGCAGTCGCAGGAGGTCTCGGACGAGCTCCGCAGAAAAGGGCTTGCGGGACGGACGGTCACGCTCAAAGTCAAGTTCTTCAACTTCAAGTCCATCACGCGGAGCCGCACGCTGGACGCCTGCACGGACAATGCCGATATCATCGCCTCCGTCGCCCGGGAACTGCTGCTTGCCACGGAGGCCGGAACCGTTGCAGTCAGACTGCTGGGCGTCACGGTTTCCAATTTTCCCGAGGAAGAAAAAATTGAGACTCCGACCGGGGTCTGGCTTCAGCCGGAATTCGATTTCGGCGAGGAACTCTAGCGTTTTTTCACGCTTTCACTCTGCGGGAACGGTGCGGCTCCTTTCCGCAGTCGCCAGGAAGGACTGCATGCGGATGAGCTGCCGTCCGATGTCTGTGACGATCCTTTTCCGCATCGGGATTCCGCATCCTCCCGCAGAGGGGCGCGAGAGAATCCGGCAGTGCCTCTTGTCTGCCCCGGCGGCAGGAAATGCCTCCTCCGTCGCAGTCTTTTATTTGAAGGATTCATAGTGTGACGCTCGGCATCGCAGAAATAGTGTCGTGCTCTCCTGTGAGTACCGGTGCGGTCCAGCTGCGCAGACTGGTCGGTGCGGACGAAATCCCCGATACGAGCGTGTGCTCTGCATCGGTGTATTGTATCAGCCATGCGGGCGACAGTGTCCTTGAGGAGATTCCGGAACGGACATGCTACCTGCGTGCAGGACTTTCCGGAATGCGCGGAAGCATGCCGATCCGGCGCTTTGCCGTCACGGGGGGATTCTACCGGCGGAAAATCCTGTGTCAGAATACGAGTTTGGCTCCGGTTTCAAAAAATGCTCTGAACGACTCCTCCAGACCGCGGATGACGACCTGTCCGCTCTCTTTTTCCACGGAAATCAGATTTTGCGGCACATCCCGGGGGACGAATCTGCGATACAGTTCATCCATGCACCATGTGTGTTCCCGCGCGATGTCCAGTGTGCAGGTGAAGACCGAGCGGTCGGAAACCTTGGCGGCCACGTCCCGGAACATATCCGGATGCGGAGAGGAAATTTCAAGTGTTTCCCGCAGAGCGCCGTTCCCGTCGCAAATGCGGCAGGTGTTGTCACTGAAGTCAATGAGAATCAAAGCTTCTGTGCATTGTATCCGGATTCCGGGCTGAACCGTCTGATTCGAAGCGTGACTGAAACAGGCGCGGATGACGACTCCGTCTTCCGTCCGGAGGCGGATTGCGCAGGTGTCGAAATATTCGATGCTTCTCCGGGCCCGGTAGAGCTGCCCGTCGAGTTCAATCGGATGAGCGGAACATGCAAAATGTCTTCCCGCGAGGAAAAGCGGCAGATTCAGATAGTGTGCGAAGGCGTTGTTTGCGGGGGAGTCCAGAACCAGGTCGCCCGCCGCGGTTCTGATCTTTCCCGCCCAGTTGTTCCGCGCGTAGTAAGCATCTCCCCTCGGCCATATGCCCATGACGGCGATGGACTTCAGTTTCCCGTAGCGTCCTGCGGCAAGCTCTTTTTTGATTTTCTGAAATTCCCGGGAATAGATGTGCTGGAATCCGACGGCGACAAAGCAGCTGGAGGCGGCTTCCGCCCGGCGCATGCGGTCGACTGCCGCAAGCGACCCGGCCGCGGGCTTTTCCACCAGAACATTCACGCCGTGCGCCAGACAGGTTGCCGTCAGCGGTTCATGCGAGGCGATGCCCGTCGGCAGACAGATCAGGTCAAGGGAGTCTGCGCGTTTTGCGAGCAGATCATCGACAGAGTCGAAAACTTCGCATCCGAGAGACCGGAAATAATCCATGTCTTCCGGAGTTCTTTCCCGGGGCAGCACCACTGCCGCAGACAGGGCTGCCTCTCCTGATTTCATCAGCCCCTTCAGAGTGTTCAGATGAACTCTTGCATATCCGTTGATGCCGACAAGTGCCGCATTTATCTTCATTTCCGATCCTTTGCTGTGACATGTCCTGCTGCATCCTGCGCCGAATGCAGCAGTCCGAAAGTTCCGTCATGCCGTCTCCGTTCATGCAAACTGCCGTTCCGGCGGCATTTCCATTTTTACGGAGGAATAATATTGCCCAATTTGCGGAAAGTTCAAGTCCGGACGCATGCTTTCCGCCGAATGGGACGGTGTCAGAAATAATAGCGGATCAGCGCTCTGGATTTCAGATTGTCCGCGTATTTTGCCCGCATTTCGTTTTTCGCCTTCCTGTCGAGCTGCTGCCGGATATCCTCCGACGCCTTTTCAAATGGAATGTGTTCTCCGGGGACAATGGAGGCGAGGCGGATGAAATAATATCCTTCCGGTGTTTTTACCGGGCCGACAATTCGGCCGGGCTCGATATTCCTCAAGGCCGCGGCGAATTCCGGACGTAGCTTGTCCTGATCCACGAATCCGACACTTCCGCCGCTTTCCGAATTTGCCGCGTCGGAATTGTCCCGAACGATCCGTGCGAAGTGCGCTGCGTCCGCTCCCGCAAGCTGTTCCGAGAGTTTCCTGCAGGTTGTTTCGGGATCCAGCCCGGAGCGTCCCCCTGTGTTTGCGATGTGGAGGAGCTGCAGCTCATATCGGGCGGGTTTCGTCCACTGCTTCTGATGGGCGGTGTAATATTCATAAACTTCTTTGGGCGTGATATAGATCGGACGGTCGCAGTATTCCGAGAGCAGGATGTCGACGGCGAGCTTTTCCTTGACTTTTTCCCTGAGTTCCGCCATGGTTGTCCCGAGTTCCTTGGCTTTTTTCAGGAGTCCGCCGCGCGATCCGCCTCCCATGGATACGGCGAGGGAGTCCATCAGATTTTCGATATACTGCTCGTCGATCGGAAAGGGTTTCTCCTTGTAGGAATCATAGACGAGTTTCCGGACAATGATTTCATCTATGACCTCCTTGCGGAGTTTGGCGATTTCACTGTAGAGGCGGGCTCCGGTGAACATGCTGGCCAGGCGCATTTCCTCGCGTCCGCTCTCAATCAGGACATCCAGCAGGGTGATCGGGTCCCCGTTGACCGATGCGAGAACGGAGTCAACGCGTGTTTCCCTGCCGATATCCTGGGCGGCAAGCGGAAGCGTATGGAGCAGAAAGGCGAAAATCCAGAGAGCAGACAGTTTCTTCATCATTCCTTATTTTTCTCCTGACAGAGTTTTTTACAATCTCATATTTTATTTGATAAATCCGAAATTTCAATAGGCTTTTCCAGTTTAATCAGGATTTTGGAACGGATTCCGCACTGGAGATCCGCCACGGGCGGAGCAGACAGGCGATTCTGCTCAGCATCAGCATTCCGACGCAGGGAAGAATGCCGTCTCCGGCAATCATGAAGAATGCCGTCAGGATCACGCCGGCTGCCGCACCGGCCGTCTCCATGCTCCAGAAGAGGGCTGCGGCATCTTCATCCGTTCCTGCGGTCATTTCGCGCAGCAGGAAGCCGCTGGACAAGCCGGCGGCAAAAAGAATCGTGCCGGACAGCAGAGGCGCCGGGATCCCTTCCGTCAGCAGCGGCAGCGCGGGAAACACTGGCAGAACGAAGGACAGAAGTTTGAGGCAGTGTTCCGGAATCCGGAACCGTCCGCCGAGAGAAAGCCCGATTCCGATTCCTGTCCAGAGGAGGGCTCCGTAAAGTCCCAGTGTCCGGTACAGGGAACCGTATGCTGTCTGAAAAAGAATCATGGTCAGCGTGAAGAGACCGGCGAGATAAAAACCGTTTTCCACGGCTCTGAACTGCATTTTCCCCGTGACGGTTGCTGATGCAAAATAGCGGAACAGCAGATAAAGAAGCAGAATTCCTCCGGTCAGAGCCCCGCGGTGGAAAAGACAGAAATCGAAGATTCGGAGGATGGTTCCGGCCGGAGCTTCCTGTGCGAAGACCGGATGCCTCCGCCAGTAGCTGAGAAGGAGCGGTGCGGCGGCACGGCTGTTGGATTCCGAAACGATGGAGCGCCCTATGATGTTTCTTGCCTGCCTCTGAAGTTCCGGCTGCGAATGGAGAATCACGAGGAGCCCTTCCGGGAAGATGTCGCTGTCCCGCATCAGGGCCGCCGCCCGGGCATCCAGCGTGTCGAGATCGTTTGTAATATTCCTTTCTCCGCCGAAGGCGATCTGCACGGATCCCGGGGCAAAGACAACATTCGGGAAGATTCTGCGCATGGTTGCGGTGATGATTCCATGCAGCTCCGCGATACTTTCGCGCGTATAGCCGAACGGGCACGGCAGAGTCGTGGCGAAAACTCCGCCCTCCGCAAGATGTCTGGAGGCGCTGCGGTAGAATTCACTGGAAAACAGCCGGTCCGCATCCAGATTCTGGGGCAGGGGAGGATCGACGAGGATCATGTCATAAGTGCGGTATGTCCGATCCATGAATCGGACGGGGTCGTCAATGACGATCCGGAAACGCTGCGATTCCGGCGGAAGGAGGTCGAGATCTGCGGCCAGTTTCAGCAGTTCCCCGTCCCGGACGACAAGATCCAGGGAGGCCGTGAGCGGGAGTGCGGCGAACGCTTCCGGCAATCCGGAGAAGACACTGCAGATCAGAAGCACCCGCAGACGCTTTTTGTCCGGCTGAATTCCGCAGATCAGCGCCGTCAGACGGTGCCGTTCCGGATTGTCCGGAATGGTTGTGACGCTTTGTCCGTTCAGCGTGAGAAGGAAACGTCCGTCCGGCAGGCGCAGGAGTTCGGAGCGGCCGCCCGGAGTATCAATGCGGATCGTATCCTTCCCCGCCCGCAGCGGATCGGTCTGAGACAGACGCTTCTCCAGAAAACCGCAGGTGGTGTGAATCAGGAATGCCGCACTGAGGAGCGCAAGAAGCCCGAATGCCACGCGCAGCATATTCCGCTTCAGTCCGGGAAGATAAAGGATGAGTGCAGGGAAAAGAAGAAAGAGACCGCTCAGAAGCAGCAGAAGCAGCATATTGTCAAAACTGTGAATCAGAAGCGCAAGAAGCATTCCGGAAAAAGCCGCGCCGAAATTGTGCACCCCGGACAGAAGAGGAGTGCGCGGCACGTCTGGCGTGCGGAGTGCAAACGCGAAGTTCAGGCCGGAGAAAAAGAGCGGCAGTGCCAGAAGAGGAAGAATCAGCGCAGCCGGTGTGAGATTTTTCCGTGTCATCGACAGCAGCGGCAGCAGAAACGGAACCAGAAGAGAGACTGCCAGAATCGGAACCGGAGAGAGAATTGCTCCGATGTTTCCAAAATGTGTTTTCCGGAGATGACAGCCGGCAATGCCGCCGCATGCGGCGAAAAACAGACAGAGGAAACCCGGAATCAGATAAGCCAGTTCCGTAGCGTAGGTGCGGACGGATGTTTCCCGGAGGAGAAACCCCGCGTAGGCGACGGCGAATGCGCTGTTGAAAAAAAGCAGCGGAAGACGTTTCACCAGGAAAGGGTCCCCGTTCGGTCTGTCAATCCCGGATTCCATGTGTATCCCTTTCCGTTGCAAAGAAAAAGACGGCACTCGGTCTGCTGGAACGAATGCCGCCGGATGAAATCAGCATGGATCAGGGAAGCTGGACGACCGTTCCCGCTTTGATTTTGCCGTCGGCGGGAAGCGCCGGATTCAAGGTCTTGATATCGTCGGCTTTGATCCCGTATTGCGCGGCAAGTGCGTCAATCGTAGTGTCTGCCGGGGGAACCGCCGTATCCGTCAGCGAGGCGGGCAGATCCGTCCCTGCCGCCGGAACCGCGGTGCCGGACACAGCCTTGACCGCCTCTTCGGAGGCAAGCGGCTTGTCGCCTGCGGGAGCGGCCGGAGCCGTTTCCTGCCCTTCAGGCGCGGGGACGGAACCCGGCGCGGTGGCGTTCAGCGGCGCGGTCGCCGTATCCGGATTCTGGATGTCCTTCAGGAGAAGTTCTTCGTCAATGGGAGCAGGTGTGCTGGCGGGAACATTCCCGAAGGCCCTCTTCTCTGCGGGAGCCTGCGGTGCGGCCTTCCTGCCGCCGACCGGCAGATTCAGTTTCTGACCGATCTGGAGACGGTTGGAGGAAACGCCCGGATTGACCGCTGCAATTGCGGAGACCGTGACGCCATATTTCGCCGCAATCTTAGAGAAGCTGTCGCCTTCCTTCACAATATAAATTCCATCGGCGGGGATGGCTGCTCCGGCTTTTTTCCCGGCCGATTTGGCTCCGGAGGCTTTTTTCCTTCCGGATTTCCTCACTGCTTTCTTATCGGCAGTTCCGGCGGATGCCTTCTGCGGTTTGACAGCCTTGGCGCCGGCGGGAATGATCAATTTCTGGCCGATCCTGATCGGTTTGCTCGGTACAATGTTGTTGTAGGCGGCAAGTTCGGCGACGGAGATGCCGTATGTCCGCGCGATTTTCCAGAGGGAGTCGCCTTTCTGAACGACATAAGTCGTGTCCTTTTCCGTCATGACAGGAGCCGTTTTCTTCGGTTCCGGCGCTTTTTTCTCTGCGGGCGTGTCTTTCATCCTGTCATCTGGAGCGGACTGACTGGAAAGGTCAAGCGGATCGGCTTCTTTTCTGTGGTCGATCTGCAGCTTGTAATCCTCCGTTTCCAGCGACGGAGCGGAAAGGTCGCCGGAGGTTTCCTGCTGCTGCGGCTCCGTTTTCGCCGTCGGCTGCGGCACATAAATTCCAGGAGGCATCGGCGGATCTTCCGGGGCGCAGCCGCCGGTCAGGAACATGCCGCCCAATACGAGATGAAGTACCGCCACAGTGGATAAGATGATGATGACTTTTGCTTTCACGGTTCCGTGCCTCCAGTTGATATATTTGCATTGCTATTCTTTTCAGGGAAATGCAGCATGGCGCGGTCCCGAAAACGCGCCATGGCGTATTGTACGCTTTCAAAAGCCATTTTTCAATACCGGATTTACGAAAAAGCGGCATATTTTCTCTTTTCCCGCTCCCTTTCAGGGAGAATCCCCGCAATGGAGAAGGTGTCAGGCGCGGGGAGAGTCCGGATTGTGACCACCATCCGGGCCGCTCAGATATTTTCTGTAAAGATTCAGGTCGGATTCCCGGAAGCAGCAGAAGAACACCTCTTCGGGAAAATTTCCGTCCCATTTCCGGACTGTTTCCACGGCGATCCGCGCGGCCGCTTCCGCGGGAAAGCGGTATACGCCGGTGGAAATGCAGGGAAACGCCACGGTGCGGCAGTGTTTTTCCGCCGCGCGCATCAGGGAGTTCCGGTAGCATGCGGCCAGACGTTCCGCCTCCTGACGGCCGCCTCCGCGCCAGACAGGTCCAGGCGTGTGGATCACATAGCGGCAGGGCAGGTTGTAGGCGGATGTGATGACGGCCTCTCCCGTGGGACAGCCGCCGATCTGAAGGCATTCCTTCAGCAGTTCCGGACCGGCCGCGCGGTGGATTGCGCCGTCCACGCCGCCGCCTCCGTTCAGTCTGCAGTTCGCCGCGTTGACGATGGCGTCCACGGCGAGTCCGGTGATGTCGCCTGCGATTGCGTGGAGTTTCATGAGATCGCCTCCTGTTGCAGAAAACGCCGGAACAGACGTTCCGCGCAGTCCGTGTGTTTTGCTTCCGCGGTCGTGCTCCGCACCATTGTTCTGGCGGCGGTTTCGAGGTCTGGATAAACGCCGAGTGCGGTCATGGCGATCATGGCGGCTCCGAGCAGCGAGGCTTCGGAATTGGCCGGAAGCAGCTTCCGCTGGCGGAAAAGAGCTCCAGCCGTCTCCCTGACCGCGGCCTCGCGGCAGGCCAGAGCCTGCAGCGTCAGATTCGGGCGCTTTCCCGCAAGATCCTCCAGAAGATCGGCGCACTGCCGCAGGGGACAGAGCGCGCCGAACACTGCCGCGCGGCAGAAGTCCGGCAGAGTGTGGGAGGCCTTCATGTGCAGCCACGCGCCGTTCGGCGCATAGTCCATGCTGGGGGCGCCGCGCCCGAGAATATAGGGAAGAAAAAGAGGCTGCTCCTCCGAGAGCGGAACGCTCTGCGCAAGGCGGAAAAATTCATCCATGGAGATGTTGTGGAGGTTTGCGAGCCATTCGAAGGAGAAACCGCCGGAGGGGACGGATCCCAGATAGAGCTCTTTCTCCGGATCGGCATGTGCGAAGACAAAAAGCTTTCCCGCCAGTTTTTTCCCCGTGCCCGGCTTGCCCGTGCCGAGAAGCTGTCCCGCCGTTCCGAGTGTCAGCGACAGCGTGGTGTCGTTGACGCCGCTTCCGAGCGCCGCGCTCGCCAGATCCCCTGCGCCGATGACCACCGGCGTCCCGCGCGGAATGCCGGTTGCCGCGGATGCTGCGGCTGTGACCGTTCCGCAAATGGAGCAGGAAGGAAGAATCTGCGGCATTTTCGCGGAATCGATTCCCAGGTCGCCCAGAAGAGAGTTTGACCATTGTCTTGTTTCCAGTTCCATTGCCAGCGTGCCGGATGCGTCGGATGGGTCGGTTGCGAAATTGCCGGTCAGACACAAGGCTATGTAGTCCTTGCTCTGCAGAAAACGGCAGGTTTTCGCATAGCGTTCCGGCGCATGGCGTTTCATGTGAAGGATCTTCGGAAGCGTGAACACGGGGATCGAGGCATTGCCGAAGCGTTCCGGAAGCAGGGTGCCGTAACGGGCGTTGAGCTCGTCGGATTCCGTCTGTGCGATATTTGAACTCCAGAGCGTCGCGGGGGCGACAGGGCGTGAGTCGGAAGAAACGCCGAGCAGCGCGTGCATGTTTCCCGTCAGCGCGACGGCATCTGGCGTTTTTTCTGATTTTTCTGTATGCTCACGGAGCAGGGCGCCTGCCGCGTCGAACCATTCCGCGGCATTCTGGGTGTCCGGCGCGGCCGCGCGGTTGAGTCTTCTGCTCAGAAGCGTGTCCATCCGGCCCGCTTCATCGAAGGCTGCGACTTTGATCCGGCTGGTTCCGATGTCGATGGAGAGAATCCGCGGCATGCTGCACCGCCTTACGGAAGGAGATAGGCGTTCTGGAGGACCGGATCCTCCAGAAGTTTTTCATTATGCTCAAGTCCGCCCGGCGCATTGGAGCTCAGAAAGACCGGCGGGGTTTTCCCCGCCGCCGCGATTTTTTCCACGGCAAGCGCGGAGAGCGCATGCAGGAGAAACGACCCGGCGATTGTCGAGAGAGGCCCCATCATGTATGCGCCGACCCGGATGGAGGCGTCGCCGCATGGAACGTGGTTGTCAATGAGAATGGCCCGGTCCGCGAGGGCGTGTAGATTCGGAACGGCGGAGTGGTTCCCCTTCTGATCCTTATAGGCGGACGAGGTCACGAGAATCAGTTTTGCGCCGCGTTTCAAAGCGGCATCCGCGACCGCCACCGGCGCGCCGTTCTTGCCGGAGGTGGAGACGATGAGCAGCACGTCATCCCGCCTGATCCGCGAACAGCGGACGATCGCATTGCCGACTTCCTCGCTGTGTTCCACGGCGCTGGTCAGCACTCCCGGCGTTGTCGCGATGCTCATGCCGGGGCCCCACAGCGGACGCCAGAACGCCGGAGCTCCCGCGCGGTAGAAGACGTCTTCCGCCAGGATCGCCGAGTGGGTGCACCCGAAAATATAGATGGTGCGTCCTGTCTTGTATGCGTCCGCGATGAGTTCCGCCGCTTTTTCGAGAGTTTCCTCCTCTCCGGCGAGCTTCTCAAGAAGATGTTCGACATTTCTCCGATAATCCGCGATGATCCGGTTCATGCTTTGCTCCCGTGTTTGTGGTTGATGCATGCTGAATTCCTTTTCAGGCGCTCAGGACTTTCCCGTATTCTCTTTTCCGTGCTTTGTTTCCGGGGTTCCTGCCTGGCGGGGGGCGGCGGGATCGACGACTTTCGAATCGATGACGGTGCATTCGATGTCGCAGTCCGCCGCGTCCTCCTGTGCGGAGGAAGCGGAGAAGCCGCGGCCTCCGCGCGGGAAGGTCGTGCTGCTGTACCAGCGCAGTCCGCCGTTCCATCTGCGGTTGGAAAGAAGCGAGAAAAAGAGCATCAGCACCAGAAGAAGCGGAATCAGCAGAAGAAAAAGGACTGCGCATACCGGCACGCAGATCAGAATCAGAAGAAGTTTCAGGTAAGGTTTCATGTATTGGCTCCGTCAGATTTCGTGCGGGTTCCGGTCAGTCGCATGTTCCGGTGGCTTCCCCGGCTCCCCCGGACCGGTCGGGGCGGACGCGTCCGCGCCGGCGCTTCTCCCTGCGGAGTTCAGGCGGAGGAAGCTGCTCCTCGTAGCGCCAGAATTTCCACATGACGCTGTTCTGGATGATTGCAAGTTCCCGCGCATGAGGATAACCGGGATGCGAAGAAAGCCTTTTCAGCTGGAGTGTCTTGACACGTTCCTGAAGAAGAAGAGTGCGGACGGCCGCCGCAACCGCACGGCGGGTCGGCGTTCCCGGCTGAAGCGCCTGCAGGAGAATCTGGTGCAGCCGGACGGGAAGATCCGGCACATAGTCCCAGAGCTGTCCGGGAGCGCGGCCGGAGATCAGTTTTTCGGCAAAGGGAAGGGTCATGATCGACATCGCCAGGGAAATGCTGTCGCGGTATTTCCCTTCCAGAATGCGGCGGTTTCGTTCCGCAAGCAGCTTCATCATGTAATCGCACTGCGGAGTTCCCCAGCCGGATTCCACGAAAGGCAGGAAGAGTTTCAGAAATCCGTATTTGTGAAAGGTTTCCAGAATCAGATGCCCGTAGGGGTTTTTCAGAATCTTTTCCAGTTCCAGTGTCATCCGGGACGCCGATGCGTGAAGGATGAACGGGAGACATTTGAGAACGGCGCACTCTGTCGCGGAGTCCATCGAGAAACCATACTGTCCGACCAGCTTGAGCGCGCGCAGAATTCGGACGGGATCCTCCTCGAAGCGGAGAACCGGATCCCCGATCGAACGGACCGTCTTTTCCGCGAGATCCTTCATGCCCATGCCCGTGTAGTCCACAATCCTGTCGTTGACCGGATCGTAGAAAATCGCATTGATTGTGAAGTCGCGCCTCCAGGCGTCCTCCTCGGCCGTGCCGAATTCGTTGTCCTGGAAAATCATGTGGGCGGGCGCCTGTTTTCCGGGTCTGCGCAGTTCCGTCTGATCCGGCGGACGCCTGCGGAATGTGCTGATTTCGATAATTTCTCCGCGGTGGTGCAGGTGCACGAGGCGGAAGCGTTTCCCGATAATCAGGACATGACGGTCCCGGAAGACTTTCCTGATCTGTTCCGGCGTCGCCGACGTGGACAGATCGTAATCCTTCGGCTGGCGGTTCAGGAAAAAATCGCGGACCGCGCCGCCGACGACATAGGCTTCATATCCGGCTTCCTGAAGCCGGGAGACGATTTCAACGATATAAGGGGCGATTTTGGGTTGTAACTGCATGGATATGAGTCATTAATGTTTACTGGTACTGCGTGGAGTACGGTTTCTGGATGACGGTGTCGACTCCGTCCATCGCCGGATCGCGGCGCGGGTAGTCCGCATTGTAATGAAGGCCGCGGCTTTCGTGGCGGAGCATGGCGGAATCGATGATGAGTTCGGCGACCGTCGCAATGTTGCGCAGTTCGATCAGATCGCTGGTGATATGGAAGTCCCAGTAATATTTTTCAATTTCCTTCTGAATGTTCCGGATGCGCGTTTTCGCCCGTTCGAGACGCTTGTCCGTGCGGACGATGCCGACGTAGTCCCACATGAAGCGGCGGATTTCATCCCAGTTGTGGGAGATGACGATCTGCTCGTCGGAGTTTCTGGCGTTTCCGGTCGTCCAGGTCGGGATCGGATGGCTCGGGCGGATCGTCCGGAGATGTTCGAGGTTCTCCGCGATGTGCTGCGCGGAGCGGTTCGGCATCACGATCGCTTCAAGCAGGCTGTTGCTGGCAAGACGGTTCGCCCCGTGCAGTCCCGTGCAGGCGGTTTCGCCGACCACATACAGCCCGTTGATGCCGGAGAATCCGTGGAGATCGGTCTGCACACCGCCGCAGCTGAAATGCGCGCCGGGCACAACCGGAATCGGCTGCTCGGCGATGTTGATCCCGAGTTCCAGGCACTGCGCGAAAATGCGCGGGAAACGCTTTTTCAGGAAGTCTTCGCTTTTGTGCGTCATGTCCAGATACGCACAGACCTGCCCGGTGCGTTTGAGTTCATTGTCGATCGCGCGCGCCACAACGTCGCGCGGGGCAAGGCTCTTCATTTCATGATAATTCTGCATGAAGGGCGTGAATTCCCCTCTGCGGTACTGCATCTTGAGCGTGCCGCCTTCGCCGCGCAGCGCTTCGCTGATGAGGAAGGAGCGCACCTTCGGATGGTAAAGGAGCGTCGGATGGAACTGGTAGAACTCCATGTTCGCGATTTTCGCATGGGCGCGGTAGCCCATCGCGACGCCCGCGCCGCAGGCGACGTCCGAATTGCAGGTGCACAGATAGACCTTGCCGCAGCCGCCGGTCGCAAGCGAGGTGCTGTAGGACAGGAATGTCCTGACCGTTTCATTCCTGATGTCGAGCACATAGGCGCCGAGACAGGTGTCCGCGCCCATCCAGCCGAGCCGCGCGGTCGTGATCAGGTCGATTGCGCTGTGATGCTCGAAGATGTGGATGCGCGGATTCTTGCGGCATGCCTCGATGAGGGCGCGTTCGACCTCCTCGCCGGTGATGTCTCCCGCGTGGATCACGCGTCGTTTCTTGTGACCGCCTTCTCGTCCGAGGTCGAATTCGTCCTTGTGCGCCTCGTTCTGGTCTCCGAGTTCGCCGCGGGTTGTGAAGTGCGTCCCGATTTCCGTGAGCCAGCGGATGCGTTCCGGACCCGCCTCCACGATGCTCCGGACGCTTTCCGGATTGCAGAGACGGTCGCCCGCGTTGATGGTGTCGGCGATATGTTCGTCGAAGGAGTCCTCCTGATCGGTGACGCAGGCGATGCCGCCCTGCGCGAGTCTGCTGTTGCAGTCTTCCACTGCGCCCTTCGTGACAACGGCGATTTCCCCGGCGCATTTTTCCGCAAGCATCAGAGCGCTGGAAAGACCGGCAAGACCGCTCCCGATGACCAGATGCTCAAAAAATATTTCTTGGTTGGAATCCATTTTTTTTATGCCTTATTTCCATTTGCGCTTTTACTTTTCGCATAAGACGGGTAAATTACATCCCGTTTGGCGTTTTTGCGAATTCTTAACAATATTTTCACGGGATTTTTTTTTATGGAAGTGTCCGACAGCCCGGAAATGAGGCAGGCGCGGCGTCTTGCCTTCGCATCGGGAAGGTTCAGAATCCTGCTGGAACTGCTGCTCGCGGCGTTCTGCGGATGGGGATATGCCGGGATTTTCGAGGAGGTGTCGCTCTCTTTTCTCGCCTGGTTCGGGCTTCTTCCCCTTCTGACGTTTGCGCTCTGCCGCCGTCCGAAGCATCTGATTCTTCCCGCCTTTGTCTGGAGTTACGCATGGAGCCTGACCAGTTTCTTCTGGCTGCGCGAGATCATGTGGTTCATTCCGTTTGCGCTCTGTCTGCTTCTTGCCGTGTTTCCGACTCTCTGGGCCCTCTCCGTGCCTTTCCTCTACCGCAATCTTCTGATTCCCGCGGAGGTCCGGCTCGAAGGCGCTGAAGCGGTCCGGTCTTTCCGGAAATTCAATCCGTTTCTGGAGATTGCATTCTGCCTTGCGCTGGCCGGATGGTGGTGCATTCTCGAATGGACGAAATCCTGGCTCTTCACGGGACTGCCGTGGAATTATCTCGCCGCCAGCCAGTGGAGAAATCTTTCCGTGATCCAGATCTGCGAATACACGGGAGTTTACGGCGTGAGTTTCCTGATCGTGACAGTGAACGCCGCTCTCGGAATCTTCCTGAAAACGCTCTCTGCACCGTCGCAGGAGCGCATTTACCGCCGGCCTTATTCGCTGATCTTCGCCTGCGCGCTGCTCCTGACGGCAATGACTGTCGGCGCGTCGCTTCTGAAACAGCGGCGGAATCAGTATGCCGACACGATTTCCTTTCAGGCGGGCATCGTTCAGCCGAATCTTTCGCAGCGCCGCCAGGCGAATATGGAAAAGGCGTCCGAGGCTCTTGATGTCTGCGTATCGCTGAGCCGCTCGCTGTTCCAGCCGGGAAAAACGCGTCCCGACGCGGTGATCTGGCCGGAGACGGCGGTTCCCTGTTCCTATAATGCGGCGTCGGCATTTTCCGCCCGCTACCGGACGGAACTTTTTTCCATGCTCCTGAAGTATCAGGTGCCCTTTCTGGTCGGAACGATTTTTCTGGAGCGGGACGCGGTCGATCCTGAAAAAATCGACATCTACAACTCCGCGCTTCTCCTGAAGCCGGGGCGCGGGATCGCGGACCGATACAGCAAGGAGCATATCGTTCCGTTCGGGGAATACGTGCCGTACAGCGAGACCTTTCCCTGGCTGGCCAGAGCCGCCGGCATGGGGCGCAATCTCACGCGCGGCAAACGCTTCAATCCGCTGGAACTTGCCCCGGATGTCCGGGCCGGCGTTTCGATCTGCTATGAGGACGTTTACGCATATGTGTCGCGGAACCATGCGAAGAACGGGGCGAACGTGCTGCTGGTCATCACCAACGACGCGTGGTATCCGACGAGTTCCGAACCCGCCCAGCATTTCGCCAATTCCATCTTCCGGACCGTCGAGACGCGTCTTCCCATGATCCGCTGCGGCAATCTGGATTATTCCGCGGTGATCCTGCCGAACGGACGGATTGCCGCGGCTCCGGCGGAAAAGGACGGGCGGCCCGATCCAGCCTGGCGCGGGCGCGTTTCCGCAACGCTTTCCGTTCCCGTGCCGCGCAGTCCGGAGCCGACATTCTACACACTTTACGGCGATGTCTTCATCGGTTTCTGCGCCGTGCTGTTTCTGTTGACGCTGGCCGGCGCCGCGCTGGGATGGAAAACGGAGAAAACGCTTCTCCGTGCGGCTCTGGCCGGAACGGACAATTCTCCCTCCGCATCTTCCGGAAGCAATCCGCCTGTATGAGAAATGCTTCCGCCCGGAAAAAGGCGGGGGAAGGCGTTTCAAAGACTCTTCAGAAATTTTTCGGCCTCTCGCCGGGAGGAAAGGCGGATCAGGCGGCACTCCGGCGGACGGGCGGCAAGACATTCTTCCATCTTCGGAGCCGTGACGCGTTCATAATTCCAGATGAAGCGCAGAAACGGGAGGTCGATTTTTTCCGGGCATCCCGGATCAAGCTCCGGCCGGTGCCCTCCGGAATGGCGGAGACGGCGGAGCAGGACTCCCGCAAGGCAGCGGAAGCGGGAGAAACGCAGGAAGATCACCGTGTCGGCAAATTCCAGCCTCCGCGGCAGTGTCCTTTTGTAATTGCCGTCCATGATCCATTGACTTCGAGCCAGTTCTTTTTCCAGCAGGGCGTCAAACTCTTCCCGGGGCCGCTCCTTCCAGCCCGGGAGCCAGAAGAGGCGGTCAAGATGAACCGCCGGAAGCCCGAGTTTATCTCCGAGTTTCCGTGAAAACACGCTTTTGCCCGCGCCGCAGCATCCGATGACCAGGATTCGTTTCATGATTCATCATATCCCTTGTCTCCCGTTCAGAGGGTCTGCTTGATCCGGGGATGCGTTAACGTAGCATGATCCGGCGGGATTTCAAAGAATCCGTCCGCCTGCTTTTCCCGTTTTTTCAGCGGGACCGAAGAATGGCCGCAAAATTTGAAATTCCGTCTGAAAACGGATTTGACATCAACTTTCAGTGATGCTATAGTCAAAATCGAACTGTCCGGGAAACCGTGTTTTCCAGTTGAATTTTTCAGGAGGCAGAGGCTGATTTCTGTTTTTCCGCCTTTGTTTTCTCAACCCAAAATAAACGGGAGACAAGTATGAAGTTTGAACCAAGCAAAATCAGAAATTTCGTTGTGGCCGGCCACAGCGGCAGCGGTAAAACCTCTCTCTGCGACCTGATGCTCTTCAAGGCGAAAGCCGTCGAGCGCCTGGGCTCCGTCGATACCAAAACGAGCGTATCGGATTTCACGCCGGACGAACAGGAAAAGGGTTCGAGCATCTATACTTCATACATGAGCTGCGAATGGAACGGATATCGCTTTTTCTTTTCCGACACTCCGGGATACGGTCCTTTCATCGGCGAAGTGATCCCCGCCTACCGCGCCAGCGGAGCGGCGCTGGTTGTCCTTGACGCGGCGAACGGACTTGAGATCGGCGCCGTCCGCGCATTCAAGCTTGGAAAAGCCTTCGACATTCCGAAACTGGCGCTTGTGAACCGCATGGACCGCGACAACGCGGATTTCTTCCAGGTGGTCCGGCAGCTTCAGGACGCCTATGGAAAGAACGTCGCCGTCCCGATGACGCTGCCCGTCGGAAGCGGCGCGAAATTCGAACGCGTCGTGAGCGTGCTCGGCGACCCCTCGCAGATTCCCGACGACCTGAAGGACTACGCCGCGAAATGCAGGGAGATTCTGCTTGACACCGTCGCGGAGGCCGACGAGGCGCTGATGGAGCGTTATCTCGGCGGCGAGGCGCTGACCGAGGCGGAAATCCTGCACGGACTTCATGATGCGCTCAAGAGCGGTGCGCTGATCCCGATTTTCGCCGGCAGCGTTGCGAAGGATATCGGTGTCGAGGAGGTTATGAACGGCATTATCAACATCAGTCAGAGCCCGCTTGAGCGTACGCGTGTCGCCAGCGACGGAACGGTCGTGAAACCCGCCGAGGACGGTCCCGCCGCCGCATTCGTCTTCAAGACCGTGATTGATCCGCACGTCGGGCAGTTCGCCTTCTTCCGCGTCCTGACCGGAAAGATCCGGGAAAACTGCGACATGCTGAATCTGAACAACGGCACGAAGGAACGGCTCGGCCATCTGATTTTCCTGAACGGCAAGAATCAGATTCCGATCGAGGAGGCGTGCCCGGGATGCATCTGCGGCGTCGCCAAGCTGCGTGCGACAAAAACCGGAGATACGCTCGGCGAGAACAATCAGTGTCATGTGATGTCCCAGATGGAATTTCCCGCGCCCGTGATCTCCTACGCGATCACGGCGGCCAAGAGCGGCGACGAGGAGAAAATCATGTCCGGACTTCAGAAACTCTGCGAATGCGATCCGACGCTGCATATCACGACGAATCATGAAACCCACGAGGCGATCTTCAGCGGCATGGGCGAACAGCATCTGCAGATCGCGCTGCGCCGTCTCAAGGAACTGACCAAGACCGATGTGGTCGTTTCCACGCCGAAGGTGCCGTACCGCGAAGCGATCAACGGCAGGGCCGAAGGCCATTACCGCCACAAGAAACAGTCCGGCGGACACGGACAGTTCGCGGAAGTTTATCTGCGGATCGAGCCGAGCGAGGAAAAATTCCAGTTCGCCAACGAGGTTGTCGGCGGCGCGATTCCGAAGAACTTCATTCCCGCCGTGGAAAAGGGCGTTCTCGAGGCGATGGAGCGCGGCCCGCTCGCGGGATGCGTTGTGGAGAACGTGAAGGTGACCGTCTATGACGGCAAGTTCCATGATGTGGACTCCTCGGAGATGGCCTTCAAGATCGCCGCGCGCCGCGCATTCAATGACGCAATGGCCAAGGCGAATCCCGTGCTGCTTGAGCCGGTCATGTCCGTGAAGATCATCATTCCGGGCGAATACATGGGAGACATCACGGGCCATCTGAATCACAAGCGCGGACGCATTCTCGGCATGGACAGCGAGGACGGCATGCAGGTGCTTCTTGCGGAAATCCCGCAGGCGGAACTGGCAAAATACGCGACGGAACTCCGCTCCATGACGCAGGGGCAGGGCACGTTTGAGATGTCCTTTGCACGCTATGAGATGGTTCCGGCGAATGTCGCGAACGAGATCATTGCCAAATTCAAGGCGGAACACGCCGAAGAGGAGGATTAAGATCCCCATCCCCTGTTTCCGTCGGAATGAAGAAACCGCGCGCAGTATTCCCCCTGCCGCGGTTTTTCCCTTTGCGGATTTCCGGTTTTCAGGCCCGCCGGTTCCGGCGGAGTGAAGGAAAGGACAATAAAAAAACCGGATTCCGCGAAGAATCCGGTTTTCTGTCCGATTGCGGCTGCGGATTACTGCGCGGCGACAACCTGAAGATCGGCCAGGCTGACCGTTCTGCCAAGTTCTCTGCTGAGCGCCTTTTCAATGGCCTCGTTGCTCATGTCCTCCATCTTGAGGGCGATCATTCCGGAGCGGTCAATGTCCCGGATGGAAGAGTGCTGGTTCGCTCTGACTTCGGCCTTTGTGTAATAGATGGTATTGTTGCTGTAGTCAATGACCAGGGCGACGACACCGGGGATGATTCCGAAGAGGAATCCGCAGCAGTCAAGAATCAGCACGGTGGGGTCCACCTGGTTGGAGGCCTGCTGGCCTTTGCGTTCCCCGTGAAAGAGGGTTCCGCACGCGGTGAGTTGGAGTAAGAGGGTTCCGGCAAGGACGGTCATCATTGTCTTTCTGAACATTTCAGCTCTCCTTTTTGCAGTTTCTGATTTTTCTTGGTTAGGACCCTTGATTATCCGGACTTTACATGTGTTCCAACTGTTTTTCAAGACAAATCTGAAAAATATATGCTCTTTTCACATGAGTGTCCGTTCGGTCCGCCGCTGTTTTGCATGCCCTGGCGTTATTCCCTCATTCAAACCAGACGGTCATCCTCTCCGCCTGAAGGGAAAAACGGGAACAGATTCAATGCGTTTTCACGTCTTTTCCGGGCGCTTTTCCCGGTTTTCCCCGGCAGGGGCTTGCGAAACGGGAATCTTGGTGTAGATTATCACGTGAATTTATTTTGCTTGCGGAAGCGGAGGATATTTTGAGAACGGGAAAACGGAACGCGGAGGAATCCGCCATGGAACTGCCGGGAATGGTCAAGGTGACCAGTCTCGGATGCGCGAAGAATTTTGTCGATACCGAAGTGGCTTCCGCTTCTCTGCTCTGCGCCGGATTCGGTCTTACGTCCTCGGACGCCGATGCGGATGTGCAGTTCATCAACACCTGTGCGTTTCTGGAGGAAGCCAGAACGGAGGCAGCCGGGGTGATTCGTTCCGTCCGGCGCTGGAAGGAGTCCGCGCCGGGCGTCCGTCACGTGATTGTCGCGGGATGCTTCGTGGAATGGGCGGAAAAATCCGAACTGGAAAAGTTCCCGTGGGTTGACGCATGGCTGCGGATCGATGCTGTCGCGGAGGCGGGAAATGTCGCCCGGCGCCTTCTGGACGGAAAAAAGAGCGTTCCGCGCGGAAGCTCCCGCCCCTCCTGGCTGTATACCCATGAAACGCCGCGCCTTCAGCTGACGCCTGCGCATTACGCCTATCTCAAAATTGCGGACGGGTGCGACAACTGCTGCACCTACTGCCGGATTCCCGCCATTCGCGGAACCCTGCGGAGCCGTAAGGTCGACGATGTCGTCGAGGAGGCCCGCCGGCTGCTGGAGAACGGCGTCCGGGAACTGATTCTGATTGCACAGGACAGCGGAGCGTTCGGCCGCGACGGGGGCGGAGTTTCCCGGCTGGCGGAACTGCTGGACCGTCTGGATGCGATTGAAGGCGATTTTCTGCTGCGCCTGATGTATCTGCATCCTGCAAGCGTGAATGACGCCCTGCTGGACGCCATGAAGCGCTCGCGCCATCTGGTCCGGTGCATTGAGATGCCGCTTCAGCATATCGCCGAACCCGTTCTCCGGGCGATGCACCGGAAGGTGTTCGAATCGCGCACACGCGAACTCGTGAGGCAGATGCGTGAGGCCGGATATGCCGTGAGGACGACTTTCATGACCGGTTTCCCCGGAGAGACGGAGGAGGATTTTCAAACTCTGTGCCGCTTTGTCGAGGAGACGGAATTTGAACGCCTGGGGGTTTTCGCCTATTCGCGCGAAGAAGGAACTCCGGCGGCGGCGCTGCCCGGACAAATCCCCGCCGCGACTGCAAAACGGCGCCGCGGCCGGCTTCTGAAGCTGCAGCGCGCCATCAGTCTGAAGCACAACAAGGCGCTTGTAGGAAGCGTCATAGACGTGATTGTCGACGAGACGCTTTCTCCTTCCGAGGCGATCGGAAGAACGCTTTCCGATGCGCCGGACATCGACAATCAGGTGTTCCTGAAGTCGAGACGGAGGCTGCTGCCCGGAGAGGTTGTGAAGGCGGAAGTGATTTCCGCGTCCGAATATGAACTTGCCGCACGCTGTGTCTGCGGAAAGAAGAGAGGTGTCCGCAAATGAACTGGATGAAGAATCTGCCGAACCAGCTGACGATCAGCCGGATTGTCCTGATTACTGTTTTCGTCCTGCTGGCGAATATCGACGCCAGTAAAATTAATTTCGTCTACATTTCCCCGACGGTTTCTCATATTTCGCATGTGATCGCATACATTGTCGCCATCATCGCCGGCATTACGGACTGGTTTGACGGATTCCTCGCGCGCAAGTACAAATGCGAAAGCGATTTCGGGCGCCTGATGGATCCGCTGGCGGACAAGATTTTCATTGTGGCGACTTTTGTGATGTTCTCGGATTACCGGATCATTCCCGCGTGGATTGTGGTGATTGTCATTGCACGCGAATTCATGGTGACGGGTCTGCGTCTTCTGGCTCTCAGCGAGGGGATCGTGATTTCCGCCGACAAGTCCGGCAAAATCAAGACTGCGCTCCAGATGTTCGCGCTGCTGATTGCCGGCGCGGGCTGGATCAATCTCTTCGACATCATGGATCCTGTGATCTGGAACCTCTGGTATGCGCTCATTCTTCTCGTGATGTTCGTCACGCTTTATTCCGGCGTATCCTACTTTGTCAAAAACTACAAGCTGTTCCGGAACAAGTTCTGATTCATGGCCATTGACGACGAGACATTGAAAACGGAGACCGCCGGGGAAGGGAGGGCGTCCGCCTTTCTGATCGGAATTCAGGACGCGGACAGTTCACATGCCTCGGCCCTGGAATATCTTGCGGAGCTCGGGGAACTGGTAAACACCCTGGGAATTCCCGTTGCCGGAGAGAAGGCCGTTTCCGTCAGGCAGGTCAATCCGAAGTTCTATGTCGGCAGCGGCAAGATCCGGGAGCTGAAGGCAGAGGCTCTTTCCCTCGGAGCGTCGATTCTGATCTTTGACTGCGAACTCGGCCCGTCCCAGCAGCGCAACATCGAAAAGGAGTGTTCCATGAAGGTGTTCGACCGCCAGGAGGTGATTCTGGACATCTTTGCGGAACGAGCCAGAACGCGCGAGGCCGTGCTTCAGGTGGAGCTTGCACGGAACCGCTACTATCTGCCGCGTCTGACCGGCGCATGGTCGCATCTCTCGAGACAGCGCGGCGGAGCGCTCGGCACGCGCGGAGAGGGCGAGAAGCAGATCGAATACGACCGGCGCATGGTCAAGCGCCGCATCTCCGCTCTTGAGGAGGAGCTGAAACTTGTGCGCAGGCAGCGGGCCACCCAGCGCAAGGGCCGTCTCCGGAACCCGGTCTGCAACTGTGCGATCATCGGCTACACCAACGCGGGAAAATCCTCTCTTCTGAATGCGCTCACCAATGCCGGAGTGCTTGCGGAAAACAAACTGTTCGCAACGCTGGATCCGACGACCCGCCGTCTCGTGCTTCCCGACAGGCGGGAGCTTCTGCTGACGGATACCGTCGGTTTTGTCCGGAAGCTGCCGCATTCCCTTGTGGAAGCGTTCAAATCGACCCTGGAGGAGGCCGTTATCGCGGACTTTCTGCTGCTGGTGCTGGATATTTCCAGCCCGCATATGGAGTCCCACTGGGAGACGACCCTTTCCGTTCTGTCCGAACTTGGAGCCTCGGACAAGAGGATGCTCGTCGTCTTCAACAAATGCGATCTGCAGAAAGATCCCGTGGCGCTGGCGAGAATCCGTTCGATTGCACGGGATGGGATTTTCATCTCCTGCGTCACGAAAGAGGGTTTTCCGGAGCTTCTGGACGCACTTTCTTCCTTTTCTCGCGGACAAAGTTGCATTTTGGAACTTGAAATTCCGCCTTCGAGGTCCGATATTATTGCCCTGCTGCATTCCAGAGGACGCATCTTCGAGTCTTCATGGTCCGAATCCGGCCACTTTGAAGCCGTTGCCGATGTCCCTCCGGAGTGCCGGGAGCTTTTCTCACGATTTGCAAGGCGGGCTCCCCGGGAGCCTTGACCGGATGGACAATCAATCGCCGGCGGAACGAGAGGCCGGTTGGAACAAAGGAATGGAATAGATGCAGAAACACGTATTCTGGAATGGACGCGTCCTGGCGCTGGTTCTCGCGGCAGCGCTTATGGCGGCTCCCGAAGTTCTGGCGCAGGGAGCCCGGACGTCGACGGCAAACCGTCAGCTTTCACAGGAGCTCTGGAATCTCTGGCGCAAGGGATTCGAGCTGTTTGAAAAAGGTGAAATGAAAATGATCTCCGGCAGATACGAGGAGTCCATTCCCCTCTATCAGCAGTCCCTCGACGCCTTCAATCAGGTCCGGAAGCGGAATCCGGACTGGAACCGGAGCGTGATTGATTACCGGATCAGTCTTTCCACCCGGAGAATCGCTTCGGCGAAACGCAAGGCGAAGGAGGCCGTGGAGTCCGCGAAACGCATGGAACAGCGGAAAAAATACGAGGCGGAGGCGAAGGCGATCCGCGAGAAAGACGAAAAATACAGGGCTGTCAGCGTTGAGAACGAGAAGCTGAAGAAACAGCTGGAAGCGCTTCAGGGCGAATTGAAAAGCGTCCGCTACAGCGCCGAACGCGGCAATGCCGCCATCAGGCAGATTAAGGGACTGCTTTCCGAGCGGGACGTTCTGGAAAAGAAGCTCGCCCTCCTGAATCTGCAGTATACCGAACTGCTGGAAAAACATAAAAAAGTTTCCATCTCGGCCGAGACCGAAAAACTTCTGACTACCGAACAGGCGAAGACCGCCGCTTTCATGAAGCTTGTCAAGGAGCAGAACGAGGAGCTTGCGAACATCCGGAAACAATACGGCGAACTGACTGCGGAAAAGGAAAAACGCGACAAGATGCTCGAGGACGTTTCCAGAACGCTTTCCAACGAAAAGACCTTTGCCGAGGTCGAACGAAAAAAACTCCAGGATGATCTTGCCGCGGCAAACAGCAGACTCCGCGAAACGGAAAAGCGTCTTTCGACTTCCGCCAGGGAACTTGCCGAAAAAACCCGGGCCGCCGAGGAAGCCGCCGAGCAGATCCGCAGACTGAAGGCCGAACAGAGCGTCGCCGCCGCCTCCCGCAGAATTGAAGCCGAGGCCGCCGCGGTCAGAAAGGACAACGAGACACTGAAAAAGGCGGTTGCCGCCGCCATTACGGAAAAAACGGATGCGAACGAAAAGCTTGCCGCCGCGCTTGCCGAAAGCGCCAGGCTGAAAAAAGATCTGGTTTCGAACATCGAACAGCGCAACTCCTTTGCCAAGACGAATGACACTCTGTCCAAACGTCTTGCTGAACTGGAAAAAACTTCACGACGTCTTGCCGATGAGAATGCCGCAGTCCGGAAAGATCTGGTCAAAGTCACGGCGGACCGCGATCTTTTTGCCCGCAAAGTCAATGAAAGATTCAACGAAATGAGCGACAAGCGCATTTCCGAGCTGAAACTTCAGCTTGCGGAGCTCAGGAAGGCCGGAGAATCGAAGACGAATGAACTGACGAACTCGCTTTCCGCGAAGGATGCCGAGCTTGCGCGTCTGCGGAAACAGCTTTCGGAAGCGGAAAGTGCAGGGAAGGCGCAGCTTGCGGAGCTCAGGAAGGCCGGAGAATCGAAGACGAATGAACTGACGAACTCGCTTTCCGCGAAGGATGCCGAGCTTGCGCGTCTGCGGAAACAGCTTTCGGAAGCGGAAAGTGCAGGGAAGGCGCAGCTTGCGGAGCTCAGGAAGGCCGGAGAATCGAAGACGAATGAACTGACGAACTCGCTTTCCGCGAAGGATGCCGAGCTTGCGCGTCTGCGGAAACAGCTTTCGGAAGCGGAAAGTGCAGGGAAGGCGCAGGCGCGGGAAATGGAGACGCTGAAACTTTCGCTGGATTCCATGAAAAAAGCCTCCTCCGAATCAAAGGGGCTGGACAAAGCCCGTCTGGAGTCCGCCATTGCTGCATTGACCGGAAAACTGACGGTGACGGAACAATCTCTGAAGGAGGCGAATTCCTCCCGCGCGGATCTGGAGAAGCGCCTCAAGTCCCTTCAGGAGAACTCCGCCGAGGCCGCCGCGGCCCTCCGGGACAATGCGGACTTGAAAGCCCGCGTGACGAATCTTTCCGGGAAACTGGCTTCCGCGGAACAGTCGAAAACGGCCTTGGAAGCGGTGCGGAAATCGCTTGAAACGGAAGTAGCCTCTCTCAAGGGGAAACTTGCGGACCGCGCGGCGCAGCCGGCGCCTTCTCCGGATGCGGCGAAAGCGGAACTGACCAAACTGACGGCGTCACTGATTGAACTGCGGGAAGCGAATGCGCAATATGAAAACGCGGTCCGGAACCTGACCGCCTCCGGCAAAAAGCTCCAGGCGGAAAAGGAATCGCTTGCAAAAGAGCTTGCCGAAGCGAAGAAGGTTCTTGCATCCCGGGATGCCGCTCCGAACAATTCGCTGATTGCAAGGGAGAATCTGGAACTCAAGGAGAAGGCCGTCCGCAGCGAGAAACTTTATGCCGAGCTGAAGGCGGAACGCGACGAGCTTGCGGCAAGACGCATCGCCCTTGACAAGGAGGTCGTAAGGCTCAGACAGGACAATGAGGCGCTGACCAAGAGCGAAACGCTGCTGAAGGCGGATCTCAAACGCTGGTCCGAGGGCGCCGGCGGAACCGCTTCCGACGCGATCGCCAAGAAAAATCAGGCGATTGATGAATTAATCCGGGAGCTCGAAGCCGGGAAAAATACGAAAAAACAGCTGGAACTGCAGATCACCGATTTGCGCAATGAAGTCTCCCGTCTGAAGAACCGGTCGGACAAGGCTGTGGAAACGGCGAAAAAAGCGGTTGACGACGCACGGCGCTATCGCCGCGAGCTGACAACGCTCCGCGCCGACATTGAAGACGGCATGATCGCTTCGAAATCTTCTTCCGCACCGCAGGCTTCCGTCACGGTGACCGAAGCGAAAACACCGGAAAAAACCGCTCCGGCGCCTGTAAAGAAGCAGTCTTATGACGAAAAGGCGTATCTGGAGGCAATGGCGAATGCCCGTGCCGCGGAGGCGAAAAAGGATCTGGGGACGGCGCTCTGGCAGTACTGGCGCGCGGCTGATATTGCAGTGGAGAGACCGGAACCGTATCTGAATCTGGTTCGGATTCATCTCCTCCGCAAGGAGAAGGACTCAGCGGAAAAGGCATACCGCAAGGCGCTTCAGAACGGAGCGGAGCGCGACATGTCGCTTGAAGATCAATTCAAATAATGTGAAAATAACGACAGGAAAATGAAAGATGTCCATGTTCGGCAATCTCGGTGAAATGGCGGGTCTCATGAAGAAATTCGGCGAGATCCAGAAAAATATGAAGAAAATGAAGGAGGATCTGGCCGGAATCGAGGTGTCCGGAAAAAATGCGACCGGACAGGTCGAGGTGGTGGTTTCCGGCGATTTCCAGCTGAAGAAAGTTTTCATCGCATCCTCCCTCGTTGAAATGAAGGATGCCGCGGTTCTGGAATCCGCCGTCTTCGAAGCCGTGAACAATGCGCTTCTTCAGGCGAAAACGGAAAGTGTGAAGAAACTTTCCGAGGCGACCGGAGGGATCAGCATTCCCGGATTGACAGAGTAGGAAGGCATGACGGGAAAATATCCACAGGCGCTTGAGGAGCTCATGGAACTGCTCCGGAGTCTGCCCGGCGTCGGAAGGCGCAGTGCGGAACGCATGGCCCTCAGCCTTTATTCCTGGGACGGCGAGAAGCTCGACGCGCTTTCCTCGAATCTGCATACGCTCAAACAGCGAGTCGGGAAGTGTCCGCGCTGCGGCAATCTGTCCGGCGACGACAGTGAGGACGGTCTTTGCCCGATCTGTGCCTCTCCGGTTCGTGACGCGTCGGTCGTCTGCGTGGTGGAGGAGGCAGCCCGGATCCGGAATATCGAGTCCAGCGGCGTGTTCAAAGGCGTTTATCATGTGCTCGGCGGCCGCATCGCTCCGCTCGAGGGCAGGGGGATTGATTCGATTGACGCGGACGGGTTGGAAAAACGGATTGCAGAAGGAACCATCCGCGAAATCATTCTTGCGCTGAGTCCCGATGTGGAGGGGCAGGCGACCGCGATTTACCTGGCCCGGCGTCTGAAGGAACGGGGCGTGAAGATCAGCCGTCTGGCGCAGGGACTCCCCGCCGGATCGGATTTGAGTTATGCCGACCCCGCGACAATCGCAGCCGCGCTCAGCGGAAGAACCAGTTTTGAATGACGGAAGGATGGCGGATCACGATGGAATGCGGGATTGTGAAAATTGCACTGCTTCAGGACAAGGCGCGCGCGTCCGTCGCCGAAGCGGCGGATGTGACGGAGTCGCTGATTGCCGAAGCAGCCGCGAACGGAGCGAAAATCATCTGCACGCAGGAGCTTTTCCTGACGGAATATTTCTGCTGGAAGCAGGATCCGGCCTTTTTTGACCTTTCGCATCCGGTTCCGTCGGCGCTGACGGACCGTTTCCGCGGGATCGCTGCAAAACACGCTGTGGTGCTGATTCTCTCCCTTTTTGAATTCCGCGCTCCGGGCCTGTATCACAATACGGCGGCCGTGATCGACGCGGACGGCTCCTTTCTCGGGAAATACCGCAAGATGCATATCCCGCAGGATCCCGGTTTTGAAGAAAAATTCTATTTCGCACCGGGAGATCTCGGATTCCGCGCCTTCGATACGAAATACGGCAGGATCGGCGTGATCGTCTGCTGGGATCAGTGGTATCCGGAGTCGGCGCGTCTGACCGCGCTCCGGGGGGCGAAAATCATTTTCTGTCCGACGGCGATCGGCGGGATTGCCGGAGAAGGAGCCGAACTTGCCGCGCTTCAGCGCGACGCATGGCTGAACGTCCAGCGCGGGCATGCGGTTGCGAACGGATGCTATTACGCCGCGGTCAACCGCGTCGGCGTCGAGCACGGGACGAAATTCTGGGGTTCTTCGTTCGTCTGCGACTTCTACGGCAACCACATGACCCTGGGACCCGAAGAGGAATGTGCCGTCCTGTATGCCGAATGCGACTTCCGCGCAATGGAGGAGCACAGAAGAATGTGGCCCTTCTTCCGCGACCGGCGGATCGACGCATATGAAAACCTGACGAGGCGCTTCAATGATTGATTCCTTTGCAAACGGTGAATCTCCGAAGGCCCTCGGCTTTGTCATGCCGCCGGAATGGAGCGCGCAGGAGGCCGTCTTTCTGAGCTGGCCGTCGAATCCGGAGACCTGGCCGGGCGTGTTCCGCCGCGCCGAAGAGGCGTATGCGACTTTTGCTTCCGCGATTTCGCAATATGAACGGGTCCGCATTCTGTGCGCCGCGTCCGAATTCGACCGCGTCAATGACGCTCTGGCGGACGCCGATGCGCATTTCGGGCGGATTGAACTTCTGGACATTCCGACCAATGACGCCTGGTGCCGGGATCACGGCCCGGTTTTCGTGAAAAATCCGCAGACCGGGGAACGGGCTGTTCTCGACTTCACATACAATGCATGGGGCGGGAAATTCCCGCCCTGGGACAGGGATGACGCCGTCCCCGCGCAGGTCGCCGAACAGCTGGGGTTCCGCCGTTTCCGCATTCCCTTCGTCTGCGAAGGCGGCGCGCTGGAAGTGAACGGCGCGGGCGATCTCCTGACCACCCGTTCCGTGATCCTGAACCCGAACCGGAATCCGGAGATCACCGAGCCTGAGGCGGAACGGATTCTCCGCGAATCGCTCGGCGTCGAACAGGTGCTGTGGCTGGACCGCGGACTGGCCGGAGACGATACGGACGGACACATCGACACTCTGGCGAGATTCGTTTCCGAGGATGTCGTTCTCGCACCCTCCGCGCCGGCATGGAATCCGAATCATGACGTGCTCCGTGACAACATCCGCGCACTCCGGAGAATGCGCACGGCGGACAGCGGTTCCCTGCTGGAAGTCATTCCTCTGAATTCGCCGCGTCCGATCCGCCCCGAAGGCTGGCGCGAGGAGATTCTTCCGGCAACCTATGCCAATTTCCTGCTCATCAATCAGGCGGTTCTGGTGCCGACCTACCGTCAGTATTTTGCCGATTCCGAGGCGCTTGCCGTCATTGCGCAGGCCTATCCGGGCCGCACGGTGATTCCGATCGACTGCAGCGACATCATTCTGGAAGGAGGCGCGCTGCACTGTCTGAGCCAGCAGCAGCCGCGGTGACCTGGAAATCATGTGCCGCCTGTTGTTCCAACGTATTTGCCGCCGCTGCCGCGGACCGGTTGAGACTTTCCCTTTCCGCAGGAGGCCGTTTCTCCGATGAGCGAAGAACTCCGACTTGCCCTGAAGCGTTATTTCTCCTTCGATTCCTTTCTGGACCATCAGGAAGCGGTTGTCCGCGACATTCTGAACGGGGAGGACGTCTGCGTCATCATGCCGACCGGAGCGGGAAAGTCGCTCTGCTACCAGCTGCCGCTTCTGCTGCGGAACGGTTACAGCATCATCGTTTCCCCGCTGATCTCATTGATGAAGGATCAGGTGGACTCCCTGCGCGAGCGCGGCATTCCGGCCGCCTTCATCAATACGAGTCTTGCGTTTTCGGAACAGAATATGATACTGAATGATATCATAAACTGTCGCATAAAGCTTTTATATGTCGCACCGGAACGTTTTCAGTCGAACTCCTTCCGCGCATTTCTCGAGTCGAATCCTCCCGAGGCGCTTGTTGTTGACGAGGCGCACTGCATCAGTCAGTGGGGGCATGATTTCCGTCCTTCCTACCTGCGGCTCGGGGAAATGATCGAGGCATACCGGATTCCGCAGGTCTGCGCGTTCACCGCCACTGCGACTCCGCAGGTGCGGGAGGACATTCTCCGCCAGCTCCGGCGTCCGGATATGATTCTCCACGCGGCGGGATTCCGGCGTCCGAATCTGGCTTTTTCCGTTGTGCATGCCGGCGGCGCGGAACAGAAAAACGCGCATCTTCGCAGAATCCTTTCCGGAAGGAAGCTTCCTTCCATCATCTACACGTCCACGCGCAAGGCCGTAGAGCAGCTGCGCGAGGAGTTCGCCTGCATCGCCTATCATGCCGGAATGTCCGACGCCGACCGGAGCGCGGCGCAGGAGCGTTTCATGAACGAGGAAAGTCCGCTCCTCGTTGCGACCAACGCCTTCGGAATGGGAATCGACCGTCCGGATGTCCGGCGTGTGATCCACTACAACATTCCGGGTTCGATTGAGGCCTATTATCAGGAAGCCGGGCGCGCCGGACGCGACGGCGAAGCCGCCGAATGCATCCTTTTCTATTCCGCCGCGGACCGTTTCGTGCAGGAGTTTCTGATCGATCTCAGCAATCCGCCTCAGGAGGTGGTGGAAGCCGTCTATGCCGCGCTTCTGGCGGAATCCCGCAGACGCTCCTCCGCAACCCTGGAACTGACCCATGCGCAGCTTCTGGAACGGATTCCGGAGGCCAGAGCCGAGGGACAGATCGGGACATCCCTGAACATTCTGGAACAGAACGGCTATCTGGAGCGCGCGCCGAATGCGCATGACCGTGTGACGCTGCGCATCACGGGAGATCCCGATGCGCTGTTCCGCGAACATGAAGCGCAGAATACCCAGCGTTCGCGCTTTCTTGCGCGTTTCCTTGCCGCAAACGGGAGCCGCGCGCTTCTGGAGAAGGAATACGCCTATGAGGAACTTGCCGCCGTCAGCGGGCTCCGGACCGACCAGGTGAAACGCGTGCTTGCCAGTCTGAACGGTTCCGTTCTGCAGTACACGCTTCCGTTCCGCGGACGGGCCGTGACGCTGCTCCGTCCGGAGGAGGAGAAGCTTGCCGTCGATTTCGGAGAGCTGGATTACAAGCGGAATCTGGAGCTTGAGCGTCTGGAGGACATGATCCGCTATACGCGGCAGGGGACATGCCGTCAGGCGTATCTCATCTCCTATTTCGGCGAAAAGCCCGGCGCCTGGAAGTGCGGAAACTGCGACACCTGCACGGAATCCGCCGCATGCGCCCGGACTCTTTCCGGATCCGAACGAGATGCTGTTCTGACGGTTCTGCGCGCGGTCCGTTCGTTTGAAGGCCGGATCGGGAGCGGACGCCTGAGTCTGATTCTCGCCGGAGCACGCCGTCCGGAGATTCTCCGGAGCGGATTTGTGCGGAGTCCGTTCTTCGGGAAGCTGAAAGAGTGGGGCCAGAGCAATCTTCTGCTCATTCTCAAATCCCTGGAGGCCGCCGGGTATCTCGAACGTGTCGGAAATCCGGAATATCCCTGTCTCGGACTGAGCCCCGCGGGGCAGGGGGCGCTTCGCGATGGTGTGCTGCCGGAACTGGCCATTCCGGAGATGCGGAACGCCGGAACGCCGGATCGGGGGAGGACGGTGAAAAGGAGAGTCGCCGCCGTACGGGAAAAACAGGCGGAACGCGCGCTTTTCGGCAGTGACGAGGAGCTTTTCGAACATCTGCGGAAGATCCGTGCCGGTCTTGCGGCGAAAAAAGGCGTTCCCCCTTACTGCATCCTGACGGATGCCGCGTTGCGGGAGTTTGCCGCCCGGCGGCCGATTTCGATCCCGGAGGCCGCGGCGCTCCGCGGAGTCGGCGCATCGAAGATCCGCACGATTGTTCCTGTTTTTCTTGCGGCAGTGCAGGAGTGGAGCTCCTGAGACATGACATGGGGGATTGATGCCGCGGAGAAGCTGTCGCTGAAAATGCAAGGCTGCGGACGGAATCGCCGGCGCATCCGGTCTTCGTTTTTGACAGGAAAATTCAGAAGGAGGAACACATGAAGCCGAGCGCCTGGACGATTTTCTCGCTGCGGGAAAATCCGCAGGATCTGCAATGTTTTGTCGACGCCTTTTCATCCGTCTGGCAACGGAAGGAATTTTATGCAGACTGCATGAGAGCCTCCCTGGATTCCGCTTTGCCGCTGCCGCAGTGGTATCTGCTTCGGAATACGGACGGGGATATTGCCGGCGGAGCGGGGCTGGTCATCAGTGATTTCACTTCGCGCGCCGATCTCCGGCCCTGGCTGTGCGCGCTTTTCGTCAGGGAGGAGTATCGCACCCGCGGCTGCGGCGCGCTTCTGATCGCCCATCTGAAGCAGGAGGCGGCACGCCTTTCCTTCCGCGAGATTTTTCTCTGCACGGATCTCATCGGATATTATGAAAAATACGGATTTGAATTTGCCGGCATGGCGCGGGATCTCTCCGGCGGGGTGTCAAGGATCTACCGTGCGGAAACACTGCCTGTCTGGGATTTCCTGACGCTTGCAGCAAAACAGAGACAGTTTCCGCGGAAACTCTCTCCGTTCGTGGAAGCCGGCGGCGTTTCCGCCGCGCTTCTGACGGACCGCGGAAACATCCACATCGGAGTGTGCATCGATACCGCCTGTTCCCTCGGAATGTGCGCGGAGCGCGCCGCGGCGGCATCCATGATCTCGGCGGGCGAATGCCGCGCCGTGAAACTTGTGTGTCTGATGCCCTCCGGCGCGCCCGGACTTCCCTGCGGCGCATGCCGGGAATTCTTCATGCAGCTTGCGCCGGAAAACAGCGGAATGGAAATCCTCGTTTCCGCATCCGGCTGCCTCCGGACGGTGCGTCTCGGCGACCTCCTGCCCTTCTGGTGGGGAGCGCAATAAGGAACGCGGCCCGTCGGACGGACGGATGCAGGCGCCGGACCTTCAGCTCTGCAGTTTTTGGGTAAGGTGCACAAACGGCGCGTGATGGGGATACTGCGTGATGTCCGGTTCCTCCAGAAAATCCGGCGCGTAGTACTCCGCCAGCTCCTCTTCCCTGCGCGCCGGACAGCGTCCTTCCCGTCCGTTGCAGAAGAGCTTGCGTTTTTTTCCGGAGAGGTCTTCCTGCAGAACGGCGCACTCTTCGAGCATATGGAACTCCAGGCGGAGCGAGTCTCCGTACCTGTGCACTTCATGCAGTCTGTGGGCGGCACAGCTTGGCAGGATCAGCATCGAGTCGATCAGATAAGCCGCTGTGAAGCCGGCCGGTTCCAGACGGTATTCCCGCGAAAGTTTTCCGCCGGCCCGGAACCGGAATCCGACGCTGCACTCCGTTTCCGTGTTCAGAAGATAGAAAATCCGGACCGGAACCCCGCTGATTTCCGTATGATAGATTGCATAACGGATCTGCTCCGGGCAGACGGCGTCGGGGTCGGACATTTCGCCGGTGTTGAGGATCCGCAGGAGCGCTTCGGCAAAAGGAAAGGCGCCGCCGTCGCCGGGATACTCCCTGACGGCCACGGTCCAGACCATTCCCTTTCCGACACGGTGCTCGATCAGGGCCGGTTCCGCCAGCAGATCCGAGTCGTATTCCCGGATATGGTAGGAGAATCCCGCCAGAATCCGGGCGTCTTCTCCGCTGATTTCAATTTCCGCCGGCGTGATTCTGCCCATCCACCACGGATCGTGTCGGCTGCCCCAGTAGGGGATGGCGTCGCCGAGCAGAGAATCCGCCGAAACGAATTTGAATCCGCGGACATCCGTCGTCTTCCATCCCTTGATCCGGATTCCGCACAGCTCCGAAAGATCGCCGTCCCTGTAAAGGCGCAGTTCCGTCCGCTTTCCCGAAACATTGCAGTGGGCCGGCCAGATCAGCAGATGTCCGCCGTTCCGGACGTATTCGAGCAGTTTTGCGTATTGCGCGTCGTTCATGTCGTTCCAGCCGACGAATGCGAGCGCCTTGTAGCGGGAAAGATCCTCCGCCGTTTCCAGCGGGACCACGTCATACTGCCCTCCCGCCGGATTGCCGGAACGGTTGCACTCCCCCATGACGGTTTCATGGAACACGTTCTCCTTGCGGAGCAGAGCCTGCGGAAGCTTCCATCCCTGTTCGGGCGGACCGGCCTCCCACTCCTTCCCGTTTTCATACTGGCCCCAGGCATAGGGATTCCAGAGATTCGGAAAACCCTCGTTGTTGCCGAAGAGAATCCCGATGCGGGTTTCCGGATCGGATGTCGGACGCTGGTGAATCATGCAGAAGCGGTAGAACTCCCGCAGAATCCGCCGGGCGCGCAGCAGGTTCGGATGATCGCGGTCGAACATGTTCCAGCGCGTTTCCCCCCACTTGTCCACCTGGTAGGTATAGTGTCCGCTCTCCGGATAAATGATGTCGGCGCCCTGCAGAAAGGCAAGATACAGGCACAGTTTCCAGCGTTTCATCCAGAGCTCGTCCATGCGGATTCCGCCGTACCAGCCGATGGCGATGTGGGTTCCCCATATGCTGTGGCAGGCGCGCGCCATGCCCCGGTAGGCGGGAAGCAGCTCGAGGGGATTGCCGGGACACATCTCATGAACGAAGAAATCGGCGCCCGCCTCCTTCTGGTACTGCAGAATCTGGGAGGACTCCACAATGCTCAGGGGCGTTTCGGAGCCCATGACGGAACGCTGCAGCTCCACGAACTTCCGGAAATACTCCACCAGTTTTTTTCTCGCGTCCGCCGGAGAATCCGCCTTTTCCAGGTTTTTCCAGGTTTTCGCCGCGCGGTTCATCGTATAGTATTTGGGCCAGTAGAGAATGCCGCCCGCTTCTCCGAGCCCGTAGACTCCCAGCAGCGCGTCGCCGGCCTCTTTCACGATCTCCTGAAAATCCTCCGGAGAGTAAACCGAGCTTTTCCGGAGTTCGCCGCGCGGAACGATTTCCCCGAGCAGAATCCGGATGCCGTTCTCCCGGCAGAAGCGGACCGCCGCCAGCGCCTCCTCCTTTTTCCGGGGAAGCGCGCCGCGGACCAGCAGTCCGCCCTTGAGATCCAGCATCTCGCGGAGTTTTTCCACTGTGACCGGATAGGAATACCCGACAATCGGCCTGATGTCCCGTTTGTTCATGTTTTCCCCTCTCCTTCCATGTCACCGTTTCCCGCCGGGAAGAATCAGAATCACGGCGACCTCGTTCCAGTCTTTGAGCTTCAGATCCACCACCCAGGCATCTCCCGAGCGCGTGACGTCCGCATGAAACGCCTGTTTCCGGCGCCCGTTTTCATCCCCGCAGAGAACCTGCGGTTTTTCCGCCGAGCGGACCGTGAACTTCCGCGAAACGCAGCTGATGATCCGTTCTTTTCCGATGATGAATCCTTCCCCCAGTTCCAGCGGCGTGATCGGATACATGTGGTCGGTGGCGAACGCTCCGCCGAATTCCGGATCGGGTTCCAGTCCGTAGCGCGCATAGAGCACGCCGTGCCGGAGCCCGACGATGACCGCCCGGTTGTAATATTTCCCGCTGAGTTCCTTCGGCGTCCGTTCCTGATAGCCCAGCGTGAGCGGACTGCCGGAAAGCTGCGCCAGCGCGTGGCAGCGCACGATGGCAGGCTTCGCCGTATGTTTGACCTCCATTGCTGTGCCGGGGCCCCCGCTTTCGCAGAAGCTGTAGGAGGGCAGCCCGTTGGTTTCCATGGTGACGGGATGGTTGTTGTTGTACATGATTTTTCCCTTGGAAGCGACATGTTTCACGATCTTCGCCCGCGCGGAGCTTCCGGCGTTGATGTAGTCGTAGATTTTCCGCCTGATCGTGCCGTCCGGATTCAGGTCGACGGTGAGGCGATCCCATTTGTCGTAACTGCAGCGTTTGTTGTTGTCGAGCTCCTGATCGCATCCGGGGACGAACTGATCCAGATAGACGCCGTCCAGTCCGACCACGTCGAGAACATAGTCGATCTGTTCCAGAACATGCCTGAGGCGGTAATTGCCTTCCGCGAAATGCACGAGGAGATTCAGATCCCCCGGATGGGCGTAGCTGGTGTCCACCACGGCATGCCCTTTGGCATTGCGCATGAGGGAATCGGAAAAGGGGGAGTTCCGGAGAATGGCGTTCTGTTCATCGTTGAGCTCCAGTCCATAGACGCCGCCGCCTTTTCCGCGCCGCCCGTCAGGCAGCTTCTCCCCGCCTGGAACGGAACTGCGTTTGATGTTGAGAATGTTCGATTCCAGACGCGCGAGACATTTCGCCCATGGAATCGCTTTTTTGATCCGCGCCATCTCGGCCTGTTTTTTGATCCGGTAGTCCTCGCGGTTTGTCCAGCGGGAATTGGCGTCCCATTCAAACCACTGGGAAAGCGCATAGTGATCCACCGCGGGCATTTTGGAGGGGCGGGAGCCGAATCCGAAATATCCGGTCATTGTCCGGTTCAGATTCAGGTCGCGGCGGACCTGGTTGACGAAGTCGAAATAAGTCGCGCCGGCTTTGGGATAGAAGCGGCGGACGAGGGTCTTTTTCGCGAGCGGGCCGGAGGCGGGAAATCCCAGATGGGGATTGTCCAGAATCAGATCCCGTCTAGTGCGATGGAATCCGGACTGATTCCGCAGCAGGTCGTCGGCGACGTAAATGCCAAGGGATCCGCCCTTGAGAGGCCGGGTGAAGAAGCTCGGATTCTGGCCGCTCATCCCGTCCTTGACGCTCTTTTCCAGGAGTCCTCCCAGAAAGGTCTGCGGAGCGTTCAGCGGGTCTCTCGCAGTGGTGATGAAACGGGTGCGCATGCCCTGATCCGCCCCGGAAAGATTCGTGATTTCATCGGTCACATGGAACTGCTCCCCCAGAATTTCGACGGTGCGTTCCATGCGGAAGAAGGGATTGCTCTGGCGAATGGTGACGCGTCCTCCGTTCCGTCTGATTTCCGGAGGCGTCTTTCCGTCCGCCAGATTCCACTCCGTGAAGTTCATTTTTCCCTTTCCGGGGAAGGAGAAGGCGTCCTGCACGTAATATTCCATGCCGTCGCAGCGGATGACGAAGCCGCCGTTCCGGTGGAAATCCAGGAGATAGCCTCTTCCTTCGAGTGTGAAAAGGCGGGTTCCGATACTGCGGTTCGCCACGGAATCCGTTTCCGGGGGGCGCATTTTCTCAAGCTCCGCGTCCGGAACGTATCCGATGAAGATATCCTGAAACACGGAGGAAGCTGTCGCAAGCGCCCCTTTTTTCCGTTCCGTGCTGTAGGAGGAGAGCAGAGTCAGGCGGTTTGTTTCCGCTTTTTCAATCCGGTTGTCGGCGCCGATTTCCACATAATGAACACGGTCGGAAATGTCGAACAGGAAGTTGTATCCCTCTTCCGGTCCGTTTTTCAGACGCCTGTCCACATCGCGCCCGTTGCCGAAAAAAGTGACGAACTGTCCTTCGCGCCACCAGTCGCGTTTCGGATCTTTCGGGAGCGTTGTGTCCATGAAGGAGCCGCGGCGCAGCAGACGGCTTTCCCCCTGCACGGTCATCTTGTCCAGTTTGCTTTCATTGAGCAGCAGTCCGGTGTGGTAGTTCCATCCGCCGGGAGCCGGCGTGGCAAGCCAGAAACGGCAGCCCAGCACGGGAGTGAATCCCTTTTTTCTCGGCATTGCGGGAAATTCGACCGTGAACTGCTTGTCTTTCTCGTCCGGCGCGAATGTCCTGCCGGGATGGGAATGGAACGGGATGAATGTTCCGTCGGTTTTCCAGCAGGGCGCCGCCGGTTCCTTCCGGGGTTCGGCGCTCCGCATGGCGTTGACATCCAGATCCTGCAGGAACAGGATTGCAATGTCCGTCACATGCAGGGCGGCATCCCTGTGCGGGTCGTTGTCGTTCCCGAGCCTGAAGCTGTTGATGAATTTGAGCGTGTTTCCGCCCCGCCGGAGCAGATCCGTGATGTCCAGGTGATAGGTGTATCCCTCCTGCCGGGGAGCCAGGATGCGGCGATCGAGATTTTCCGGATTGCCGTCTCCGAAAAGCACCAGAAGTCCGCTTCCGCTCCACCATGCGCGGCGGGGATTTTTCGTTCGGCTTTCCAGATACATGCCGCGGCGCAGCAGCCGCTGCTCCCCGGAGTTTGTCTTTTCCGTCAGGCGGGTCCCGTTGAGCTCCACTCTGAGGGTGTTGTTCCAGCCTCCGGAGGAGTGCCCGATCCATGCGTTGAAGCGCAGAACGGCCCGCTTGTCCACGCCCGGAACAGGCAGGGTAAATGGAATTTCCTTCGCGTTTTCCTCCCCGGTCCGGGGGAGTTCGAGGTTTTCCGGATGGCGGAAGACCGTTGTGCCTTCCAATCCGGATGCCGCGAGCATGCTTCCCGTCAGAATCGGAAGCAGAAATGTCTTCAGATGTTTCATTCTTCACCTTTTTCTGATCTTATGATATTGCGGATTATTTTGTCAGCTGCTGCCGGATGAATTCCAGACGGAGCGACTCGAAATCCTTCATTTTCTTTCCCCATCCGTGTCCGGTGAAGGGTCCGTAGACAAGGCGTTTTTCCTGTCCGGGAATGCTGTTGAAAGCTGCAAGCACCGAACGCGGCGGACAGAGCGTGTCGATCATGCCGACAGCGACAATGACCGGAACGCGGATTTCCCGGCAGAAGAAAGCCGTATCGTAATATCCGGACATTTCATCGGCGTTTCTGATTTTTGCAAGCAGACGGGGCCATCCCGCCTGAGGTCCGCGGTGATCGCACAGCGCCGGGATTTCCGCAGCCGCGGCCGTGACTTTCGGATACAGTGCGGCCATCATCAGGGAAAACGCTCCGCCCTGGCTCTGGCCGTCCATGACCAGATGCCTGCCGTCCCATTCCGGGCGTGCCGTAAGATAATCCAGAATCCTCTGCACCCCCAGAATCGATTTGTAATAATAATATTTTTCACGGTCCGGCGCCCCCTGGAAGGAGTAGAGCAGGGGAGTGTTCAGCGCCTTGAACGCCTTCTGATCCTGTTTCCCGTCCGGAAGGCCCATGCGTCTGTGATGCACGTTGACGGTGGCCGTGATGGTGTTCGCCCGGTTGAAGGGACGCCATATGCCGGGGCCCGCCGGCGGAATTTTCACGAGAATCGGATATCTTCCCGGTTTTTCCGGGATGCTGATAAAACTGTAAGTTCTTGTTCCGTCATAATTTGCGCATGTCGCCTCGCAGTGGCGGAAGCCTCCTGCGCTTTTCATGAATTTCACCTGGTAATCCGCGGGGATTTTCCGGTCGAACTTTTCTTTTGCCGTTTTCCAGAATCCCATGAAGTCGGCGTCCGGCTCCGCTCCCGGGCGGATTTTTTCCACATCGAATCCCGCCGCGGCAACCAGCGGCCGGAATGCGGGTTTTCGGTTTTTCCTCAGCAGGATCCGGCAGCGGAGGAATCCCGGTTCCTGAAGTGTGCCGGAGACGGAGACTTCCCTGTGTTCCGCAAGATTGCAGTCTTTCTGAAGGACTTTCCTGTTCCTGTCGTCCAGCAGGGTGATTTGGAATGTCTTTTCCGCCTCCGGAATTTCCGGCATCCGGATTCTGAATTCCGCCGTTTCGCCGCAGCGGTAGAGGGGCGGCATTCCGGCGTTTCCGTTGAAGGAGATTTCCGGAAGCGTTTCGTTTCCGGACGCATAAGCCGTCGGCACAAGCGCCGCCGCAGACAGAAGAATCTTTTTCAATACGTTGTTGTTCATTGCGGAACTATCTCCTTTTTACTCGCATTCCATGGGATGTTTGATTCGTCCGCCGGTCCACTGCATATACTTGGGCGTGGTGTTTCCGGTGGGAGCGGTTTTCAGAGTCAGATAGGGGTTGGCCCGGCTGGAAACCGCGGTCGCACTGACGGAGGAATCCCCTTTGAGAATATTGACCACGCCGTTGTGGCGGTATGCGTCCGCCTGTCCGTTTCCCGCATCAGTTGAAGTTGTTTCGCGCACCGCCTCGCATCCCCGGTTCTCGATCGCGTCCTTGCAGTCCATGACAATATAGACGATGGAGGGTTTGCGGAGCTCTTTCAAACGCGCGGGACGGAAGGTTGAACTCAGGTTGACATCCGTCTGAAAAAGCTGATTGCGTCCGATTCCGCGTCCGTTGTATCCGTATCCGGTATAGGGTGTCGGCAGCTTCCGGCGATAGGTCGTGTTCTCCTCCACCTGAAGCCTGTCCGGATCAATCAGCGCGCTGTCCTGGAAAATTCCGGCGGAGGCATACTTCAGCAGACAGAGCCCCCTGTGCCAGTTTCCTCCTTCAATATACGCCTCCCGGTCTTCCTTGTTGCTCCAGCAGGGATAAAAATCCCTGTAATCTTCGATATAGAAGGCGAAGGCGCTCCCCATCTGCTTGAGATTGCCGACACATTGAACGGCCTGCGCCTTTCCCTTCGCCTGCTGGAGAGCCGGAAGCAGCATCGCCGCGAGAATGGCGATGATCGCAATCACGATTAAAAGCTCTATCAATGTAAATGACGAGTTTCCGGATTTCATTTTTTCCGCTCCCTTGTTCATATTGGATTGTTCCAGTCGGCAATTTCAATTTTCCCGTCCATATTTTTCAAGTCGGTCACAGGACGGACCGATTGCCGGAAGACGCATTCCGCCGGCACGATGCTGACCTCATGCCTGTGATAGTCCGGAGAAGAGAGAATCCGGAAAGCCTCCCGGACGATTCCTCCGCAGTCGTGCCGGACCGTGGTCAAGCCGCATTCCCGCGCCTCCGGAATGTCGTCGAATCCTGCAATGCAGAAGAGATCGGAGAGATTGAACCCGCAGTCGCCGGCGAGTTCCATCAGCTTCAGGGCGACCAGATCGAAGCTGAAGCAGACCGCCGTGTATCCGCCCGCCTTCAGCGCCTTGAGCAGTTCGATGCGGTTCGGAAAGTCAATGGTGTAGAGGCGGTCTTTCCGCTCCGGAACCATCCCGTGGCGGATCTGCCATCGGGAAAAGGCTTTCTCCAGTTCGAAGCGGTTGGCGAAGAAGGCTTCCTGCACCAGGGCGACATGCCTGTGTCCCAGTTCGTAAAGGCGCTCGAGAAGAGTGTCCATTGCCTTGCCCTCGTCGCTGCGGACGCAGGGGAAGCATCCGCCGCCCTCCTGCCACCAGTCATTGAGAATCACGGTTCTCATGGAGTTTTTTTTCAATTGCTCGTACACCTGCGATTCGAGTCTTGCCGGGCCGGGAAAACGCACTATTGCGTCGCAGCCGGCCGCCGCCGCCTTCCGGATGAAGGAAACTTCGTCTTCCCCCGGAGAACCGAACAGAAAGGGGATGCTTCCCGCCGTTGCGGTGTCCGCAATGGTTTCGTAAAAGCGGGCGAAAACGGGATTGCTGTTCAGACGGAGCGGAACTGCCAGTTTCCGGATATCGCGGCGCTTTTCCTGCTTCCGGACAAAAACGCCGACTCCATTCCGCCTCAGCAGATATCCTTCCCGTTCCAGTTCCGCCAGGGCTTTCTGAACCGTGACATAGGAGAGATGATATCTTTCCGCCAGATTCTGGATGGAAGGCAGCCTGTTTTCCGGCTGGATTTCTCCGGAGCGTATCCAGTTCAGAATATCCTGCTTCAGCGGTCTTGACTTTTCTTTTCCGGCGTTCAACATTTTTAGCTATATATATGCTATATAATTTTATCCTGACTCCCGGAATTAATTATAAACGGAACTCCCGATTTGTCAAGATGCGAAAAAATATTTTCTGTGCTTTTTCGATGGGAGGGACGCGGATTCAGGCTTAAAATATATAGCATTTCTTTTCCTATATATTTTGCGGAACGACTCCCCGGAAATCTTTGTTGCGGGAAAGAGCTTTCAATCCCTTGAATTTCTGAATTTCCTGTCTATAATTACCGGCATGCGGGGAAATCCGGAAAAAGTGTTCTCCCGTTTGCCTTTCCCGTTCCTGCGGGGAAGATGCGCCGTTCATGAAAATCCCAAAAATTACTGATGCAAGGAGCAGGGAAATGAGTGGAAAGATCAGAATCGGCATCATCGGCTGCGGAACCATCGGTTCCGTTCACGCGGATGCATACGCCAAAGTGAAAAATGCGGAACTTGTCGCGCTCTGCGACATCCTGCCGGACCGCCTGAAGGAAAAGGCGGAACGTCACAAGGTCGCCCTCACTTATACGGATTACAAGGAGCTGCTTGCCAATCCGGACATCGACGCGGTCAGCGTCTGCGTGCCCAATGACATGCACGCTCCGATCGCCATCGACGCGTTCAAGGCCGGCAAGCATGTCATGCTTGAAAAGCCCATGACGCTCAACGCCGGGCTCGGCAGAGAGATCCTCAAGGCGCGCGACGCTTCCGGCAAACAGCTGCAGATGGGCATGGTCTGGCGCCAGACGCCGCAGGCGGAAGTGGTCCGCGACGCCATTGCCAACGGGCGCCTGGGCGAGGTCTATCAGATCCGCGTGAAGCTGATCCGCCGCCGCGGCATTCCCGGACTCGGCGGATGGTTCACCACGAAAGCCCGCTCCGGCGGAGGCGGACTGATTGACATCGCGGTCCATTTCCTGGATCTGGTCATGTGGATCACCGGCTACTGGAATCCGACCCGGGTCAGCGCCAGAACGTATGCGAAATTCGGCAGCCCCATGAAGGACTATCATTACGTCAGCATGTGGGCGGGACCCCCGAACTATGAGGGAACCTTCGATGTGGATGATTATGCCGCCGGTTTTGTGCGCTTCGGCGAAAAGGCGACTCTTTCCTTTGAAGTTGCCTGGGCCTGCAACGCCGAGGATGAAAGTTACGTGGAGCTTCTGGGCGACAAGGGGGGCGTCCGCGTAGGGGAAAGCAGAACCGTGCTTCATACCGAAGTGGACAACATGATTGCGGACATTGATCTTAAGTTCCAGAACGACCGCGACCGTTTTGCCGCGGAAATGGAAAAGTTTGTCGATGCCGTTCAGGGCAGGGGCGAAGTCGCCGCAACCGGAGAGGAAGCTCTGGTCACCATGTCTCTGCTGGACGCCATCTACAAGTCCAGCGAGATGAATTGCGAGGTCGAAGTCTGAGATTCCGTTTCCAGTTCGGAAACTGTTTTACAGGAGTCGCCGGCAGGGTTGCCATGCCGGCGGTTCTTTTTTTTTCAGGAAAGGCGTCTCCCCCGGCTTGACAAATCCGGCCGCGCATTTATATTTGCCTTCAGGTGGCTTTGCTGAGAGAGTGTAAGCGGAAAGAGTTTTCTGAAATATGTACGGCTTTTTACTCATTGCTCGCTGTTCCGGCGCGGAAAGACGCACCGCGTTCCGTCCTGTCCGTTTTCCTTTCCGTTCCGGATTCCTTTCGTCCGTCAAAATCAATCGGAGGTTTACTTACATGCGTGCCGTCTCTCTTTTTCTCGGACTTCTGCTGCTTGCAAACCTGGAGGGAGCTTCCCCATACGAGGGCGGGCCGCGTCCGGATCCCGCCGGAAAGATCAATGTCATTCTCCGCGAGGGATGGAAAAAGGCGGATCTCGCGCCGCCGGAAACCGCCTCGGATGCGGTGTTTCTGCGCCGCGTCTACCTGACCGTCGCCGGACGGATTCCCGGCATTGCCGAAGCGCGGCGTTTTCTTCGCGACAAGGCAAAAGACAAACGGGAAAGGCTGATCGACGCCCTGCTTGATTCGGACGGCTACGGCGATCTTCTCGCCATGCGTTTTGCCGACATGCTCCGGATCAAATCCGAGTTCCCGATCAATCTCTGGCCGAACGGCGTGCAGGCGTGGCACCGGCAGATCCGCGCCGAACTGCTTGCGGACCGTTCCTACCGCGACATGGCACGCGACATGCTGACTGCCTCGGGAAGCAATTTCCGCGTTCCGCATGCAAATTTCTTCCGCGCCTCCGCGGACCGTTCGCCGCTCGGTCTGGGCAAGGCGGTTGCGCTGACTTTTCTCTGCATCCGCCTTGAAAATCTTCCTGAAGACGATCAGAAGGCCTTTGCGGAATTCTTCTCGCGCATCCGCTATAAAAGCACCTATGAATGGAAGGAGGAGATCGTCTATACCGACTATCATCCGGCGCGCGTCAAAGCCCGCGCTCTCGACGGCGAAACGTTCACGATCGACGCGCCTGATACAGATCCGCGGAGGGTGTTCGCCGACTGGCTTCTGCGGGAGGACAATCCCTATTTTGCGCGCGCGGCGGTCAACCGCGTCTGGCACTGGATTTTCGGGCGCGGCATCATGCCGGACACCGACAACCTCGCATTGCTTCCCACGTTCTGGGACCGCGTCCGGAACGTCTTCGGGAGAGGAGAGGAGAGCAATCCCCCCTTCAATCCGGAGCTTCTCGCCTTCCTGGAGAACGAGTTCCGCTCCTCCAACTACAGTTTCAAGCATCTCTACCGCACGATTCTCAATTCCGAAGCCTTCCAGGCGAGTGCGATGAACTCCGACCCGAAGGCCGCGGCGCATTTCGCCTCGTATCCGGTCCGCCGCCTGGACTCCGAAATCCTGATCGACGCGCTGGCCGACGCAAGCGGCGGCTATGACCGCTACATGAGCGTGATACCCGAGCCGTTCACGTTTCTCCCCCCCGCGACGCGCGCCGTCACGATCGCCGACGGCAGCATCTCTTCCGGGGTGCTGGACAGTTTCGGCCGTCCGCCGCGGGATTCCGGCCGTTACAGCGAGCGCAACGGGCTCAGCACGGAGTCCCAGCGTCTTTATCTTCTGAATTCCGGAATGCTCTACCGCCGTCTTTCGAGCCTTCCCGGAAAGCTCTTCCGGCGGAGACGGATCAACGACCGCGAGCGTCTGAACCTTCTTTATCTGCGGATGCTCTCGCGCTATCCGACGAAGGAGGAGTTTCAGATTTTCGACCGTTACCGTAAATCATTCGCTCCCCGGCAGCGCTACCGCGTCTGGTCCGATGTCGCCTGGGTGCTGGTGAATTCCAAGGAATTTCTTTATTATCACTGAGAGGAGCGCATATGGACAGACGGGATTTTCTCAAAACAATGGCGCTGCTCGCCGCCTGCGGCGCGGCGGACAGAATCGCGGGAAACGCCTTCGGCGCATCGCCCACGCCGGGTGCGCCGAAAAGTTCTCCGGGCGTGCGCTCCGTCATCGAGCTCTGGATCTGGGGCGGGCCTTCCCATCTTGAGACCTTTGATCCGAAGCCGGCTGCGGGGCATGCCTACAACGGCGGCTTCGGGGACATTCCGACGAATGTTCCCGGCATCCGGATCAGCGAATTTCTGCCGAAGCTCGCGCAGCAGATGGACAAGTTTTCGATCATCCGCAGCATGTGCCACGGCACCAACGCCCACGAGACCGCCACCTATCTGATGCAGACCGGGCGAATGCCCGGCGACGGCATCACCTATCCTGCGATCGGCGCGGTGATCGCCATGTTCAAAAGCCGGGATTACAAGGGGAAACTTCCCCCCTATATTGCGCTGACCACGAACAAGGGCCGCTTCTCCGAGAACGGATTCCTCAGCGACAGATACAAGCCGCTTGCGACGGGATCGAATCCGAATGCCGCCAAGTTCCAGGTGGACGGCTTCGTCCCCCCCGGCAATGTGACTTCCGAGCAGATTCTGCGCCGTCTCCGGTTCGCCTCGGAGCTCGACACTTTCGGGCACGCGCTGAGCGGATGCCCCGAACTGCTCGCGTTTGAAAAATCCGGCGATCAGGCGCAGACCGTCATCAACGGCGACGACGCGAAGGCGTTCGACCTGAATCTTGAATCGAAGGAGATGCGCGACCGTTACGGACGCAACACCTTCGGGCAGTGCTGTCTTGCCGCGCGCCGTCTCGTCGAGGCCGGTGTGCCTTACATTACGATCAATGCGCAGGGCTGGGACACCCACAAGAAACATTTCGAATCCATGAAGAAGCTCGGTCCGGAAATGGATCAGGGCTTTGCCGCGCTGCTTTCCGATCTGAACGAAAGAAAGCTGCTCGATTCGACACTGATCTGGTGTACCGGAGAGTTCGGGCGCACGCCGCGCGTGGATTACGGGGAGCCGTGGAATGGCGGGCGCAACCACTTCTGCCACTGCTTCAGCACGGTTGTGGCCGGCGGCGGTTTTGCCGGCGGGCGCGTGCTCGGAGCGTCCGATGAGCGCGGGGAACGTCCTGTGGAGCGCCCCGTAAGCCCGGTGGATCTTCTCTGGAGCATCTACGAACTCGCCGGAATCGATCCCGCCGGAAAACTTCCCAATCCGCGCGGACTGGATCTGACCATTCTGCCGCCCGAGGGTAAAAAGAGCAGAATCAGGGAGCTCTACAAAAATCCGGAGGGGAAGGCATGAAAACACTTCTGACCGTTCTGATCTGCGCCGCCGCCCTCGGCGCGTCAGCCATTCACATCGGCTATCTGATGCCGTCCGGCGGACAGCGCGGCCGGACCGTCGAACTGCTCGTCGGCGGACAGCAGTTCTGGGGACTTTCCGGAGCGCTTGTTTCAGGCGGCGGCGTGACCGTCGAGTCCGTCGAGTCCGTGCGTGGGTTCCCTTATCCGCCATGGAAACAGCGCCAGTATCTCAAGAAATGGCTGGACGGCATCGAGAGGGGATGCAACGAAAAACCGCCTCTGCCGGACGATACGGAAGGATGGGTCACGCACTACTACTGGGAGCGTCTGGATGATCTGACGGAACTGGAGCGCGAGCTCACGCTACGCTTTCTTTATGTGCCGCGCAATCCCCTGCAGATGAGCCCCGCAATCGCGAGCACCGCGATTGTCCGGCTCCGGATCGCGCCGGACGCGAAACCGGGCGAACGCGAGTTCCGGCTCATCGGGAACGGCAGGATCAGCAATCCGCTGCGCTTTTTCGTGGACACGCTGCCGGAATGCCGGGAACCCTTTTTCCCGCTTCCGCCGAAGAAGCCGGAACCGGGTCTCTTTGCTGTGCCGGGGGTTCTGAACGGGCAGATCATGCCCGGTGAAACGGATTCTTATCAGTTTTCCGCAAAGAAGGGCGAAGCGATCACCTTCACGATGAGTGCACGCTATCTGATGCCCTTTATCGGCGACGGCGTTCCCGGACATTTCCAGGCCGTGCTCGAGGTCGTCAATGCGAAAGGGAAAACGCTCGCTTTCGCCGACGACCGCTATTTCGATCCCGATCCCGTGCTCTGCTTCCGGGCTCCCGCCGACGGGGAATACAGGCTTCTTGTCCGCGACGCTCTTTACCGCGGACGCGAGGATTTTGTCTACCGCATCCGCGCCGTCCGAGGCGCGCCGGACCCTTGCGTGATGGATCCGCCCCCCGTTTTCCCCGGTGTGAAAACCGTGCGGAGCGATTCCCTGAAGAAGAACATTCCCGTCGTCAGGCCTGTCATGATCCGGGGCGTCCTCGCTCCGGGGGCGAAGGATGATTACCGTTTCGACGCGGAGAAGGGCGAGCGGATCATTCTGGAAATCTTCGCGCGCCGTCTGAAATCGCCGCTTGATTCGCTGCTTCAGGTGCTGGACGGCAGAGGCAATGTCGTGGCCGTCAACGATGACTGCGAACGCCTGAAGGCGGGACTCATCCTGCACGGGGCCGCGGATTCCTGTCTGGATTTCACCGCTCCGGCGGACGGCTCTTACACTGTGCGTGTTTCGGATACCACCGGGCTCGGCGGACCGGACTACGGATATTATCTCCGGATCGACCGTGCACGTCCGCGTTTCACGGTCTATTCGGTCCCGTCCGCGCTGGAGGTTCCGATGATCGGAGCGGAAGCGCTGACGCTGGTTGTCGAACGGCAGGACGGTTTCACCGGAGAGATTGCCCTGAAACTGAAAAATGCCGGGGATTACGAACTGATCGGAATCCGAAGCATTCCCGCGAACTGCGACCGTGCGTTTGTCACCTTGAAAACGAAGCCGAACCGGAAAGTCGAACCCCGTTCCCTGAAAATGGAGGCGTCCGGCGGCTCTTTCCATACGGATGTGATTCCCGGCGACGAGGCGATGCAGGCATTCGCCTACACCCACATCGTTCCGGCGGAGCGGATGCTTGCGACCAAACGCTGGAAATACGGCGGTGCGGAAAAGTTCACCTGGGCGTCGAAGAATCCCGTTGCGAAGTTCGTGCCTCCGCCGGCAGGAAAAGTTTCCGGAGAAGCGCGCGCGCTTCTGAAATTGACGCTCAACGTGAATCCTTGGCGGTTCCCGGCGGATGCCGAGGCGAGTCTGGAAATCGTGGATCCGCCGGACTGGATCAAAGTCGTGCCGGACGAAGCCTCCTCTGTGAAACCGGGACGGATAGTGTCTCCGAAAAACCGTCGGAACATGAAGCCCTATCCCCTCACGCTGACGCTCGCGCGCGGACAAAGCGGCAAAGGAAAGAGTGTCAACCAGCTATTCAAAGCGGTTTACAAATACAACAGCAGACCCGACAAAGAGGGTAAAATCAGACGCATTACTTCGGAGATCGTTCTTCCCGCGGTAAGGCTGGAAGGAGGTTCGTTCTAATGTTCAGGCATTCGGAATTTTCCACGGGAAACGGCGGTATTGCCGAACATTTTTTCTCGGGCGTTTCCGCCCCGGGAAAGGATTTCGCCGCGGAGGCAGAGGCGCTTTTCAAAGCGTATCATGCATTTCTCGCGACGCACGGCTGTTCGCTTGAAAGCGAAATTCTCCTGCGCTTTCATCTGAGCGACGTGACGAATCAGATGCCGTTTCTCTGCGAACTGATCAAAGGTCGTTCCTCGTTCATTTCCGTCGTGGGACAACCGCCCGCATGCGGTTCCCGGATCGCGCTGGAGGCATGGCACTGGTGCGGAAGCAAACTCAAACAGCTTCATGACGGGGCGCTGGAGTGTGTGACGAAAAATTACAGAATCCTCTGGTTTCAGACGCCCGATCCCGCTGTCGCGGGAAGCGCAGAGCAGACCTCCGGGGAATTCGAGGCGCTCAAGCGCATGCTGGCTTCTCATCAGGGAACCGTCGAAGCCAATACCGTCCGCACATGGCTCTACTGCCGCGACGTGGACAACAATTACAGAGGACTGGTCGCAGCGCGCAATGAATTCTTCGCCGCGAACGGACTTTCCAGCTCCACACACTTCATAGCAAGCACCGGAATCGAGGGGCAGATGGCCAGGCCTTCCCGTCTGGTCCAGATGGATTCGGTCAACTGGATGAACCTCCGGCGCGGCCAGCAGATCTATCTCTCCGCGCCTGCGATGCTCTCGCCGACAGCGCTGTATGGTGTGAGTTTTGAGCGCGGGACGCGTCTGGTGCTCGGCGACCGTTCCCACTACTTCATTTCGGGAACCGCGAGCATCGACGCGGATGGGCAGGTCGTGCATCCGTTCAACGTGGAGAAACAGACGGAACGCCTTGTGGAGAATGTTTCCGCCCTGCTGGAGAGTTCCGGCGGAACGCTCGGCGATTTGAAATGGGCGACCGTCTACCTGCGCGATCCGGCGGATGCTTCCCGTGTCCTGCACATTCTGGAAAAACGCCTTGTTCCGGATCTGCCGCTTGTTGCCGTGCGCGCTCCCGTCTGCCGTCCCGCGTGGCTTGTGGAGATGGAGTGCGTTGCCGTGAATGCGAAGGGGGATTCCGCCTTCGCGCCTTTCTCCTGAATCATTCCTTTCCGTCTCCGGATCCGGAGACGGAAAAGCCCGATGCGGAGCTGATCCGCACCGGGCAGTTCTTCGATTCCGTCGTTTTCCGCGCCGGATCCGTTTGTCTTTATTTCGCGGCGAGCACGCTCAGGACATGCCGCGCGATCATGAGCTCCTCATTGGTCGGCATGACGATCAGTTTCCATGCGCTGTCATCCGTTGAAATAATGCCTTTCTTTCCGAAGCATGCCTTGTTCTTTTCCGGATCGAGACGGACATTGAGGGCGCCGATTCCGTCGACGATCTTCTCGCGGATCGGCAGAGAATATTCTCCGATTCCGCCGGTGAAGACAAGGGCGTCGATCCCTCCGAGGAGCACGAAGTAGGCTCCGACGTATTTCACGACGCGACGGACAAACATTTTGATCGCAAGTTCCGCCTGCTGATTGCCTTCCGACGCGGCGTTGAGCATGTCGCGCATGTCTCCGCTTCCGATTCCGCCGATGCCGAGCAGACCGGATTTCTTGTTGAGGATCGTGTCGACCTCATCCGGCGTGTTGCCGATCTGGACAAGACGGATGACCGCGGCAGGATCCATGTCTCCGCTTCTGGTTCCCATCATCAGTCCTTCCAGCGGGGTGAGTCCCATGGTCGTGTCAATGACCTTGCCGTTCTTGATCGCCGCCATGCTGCATCCGTTTCCGAGATGGCAGGTGATGATGGTGGTGTCCTCCATGCTTTTGCCCAGGAATTCCGCCGTCGCCTTGGTGACGAAATGATGGCTGGTTCCATGGAAGCCGTATTTGCGGATGCCGTATTTTTTATAGTAGTCGTAAGGAATGGCGTAAAGATAGGCTTCCGGGGGCATCGTCTGATGAAACTGCGTGTCGAACACCGCGACATTGGGTACGCCGGGGAAAATCTCCTCGCAGGCCTCGATGCCGGTCAGATTCGCCGGATTGTGAAGCGGGCCGAGCGGGAAGCATTCGAGAATGATGTCCTTGACCTCCTTGGTAACCAGAACCGGCATCGTGACTTTTTCTCCGCCGTGAAGGACGCGGTGCCCGATCGCGGAGACTTCGGAAAGGCTTTTCAGCACGCCGTGTTCGGGATTGACCAGTTCTTCGCAGACCGCCTTCAGCGCATCGGCGTGATTGGTCACTTTTGGAGAGACTTCCAGCTTGAATCCGTCAGGGCGTTTATAGATCAGGTTCGGTTTGTCGCTGCCGACGCGTTCCACCTGGCCCGATGCGATCATTTTCTCCTCGCCTGCCGCCATGGAGAAAAGCGTGAATTTCAGAGAGGAGCTTCCCGAATTGATAACCAGTACTTTCATTTCTTGTTTCCTTCGGCTTGTTGCATTATTATCGTTTCATTGATAAAAGAATGAAAAAAATATAGCACATTTTCCCGGAAAGAAAAATGTCTCACGGCTCTTTTCCAGAAAAAAAACTCTTTTTCCCTGTTTTCCCGTCACGGTTCCCCTCGTGCCTTCAGAAGCATGCGGAGCCGGAAAATTGTTCCATAAAAAATGATTCCGAAACCGGTTTGCCGGATTGACTTTCCCTCAGATTCCTGTTATATTGTAGAAACGCGTTTGCTGCGTGCCGTTTTTCAGAGGATTTTCTGAACTGTGATTTTTTTCAAAAACAAGGATTATGAAAGAAAAGCCCGTCATGAAAAAGAATGATTCCACATAACAGATGCCGGATACGGACAGGGGAGGGGAACATAAGTTTTTTCGGAAAGTGCAGAATTCTAATGAAATAAAAGGTTGTTTATGTTTTGGCTGGATTGGATTATCGTGTTCATTCCGTTGCTGGTCGTTCTGGTGATCGGATTGAAATCGCAGAAGTATGTGAAAAGCGTTGCCGACTTTCTTGCCGCGGGCCGCGTGGCGGGCCGTTATGTGATCTGTGTCGCCAGCGGGGAGGCCGGCATGGGGCTGATTTCGCTTGTCGCGATGTGGGAAATGTATTATTCCTGCGGATTCGCGGTCAGCTTCTGGAGTGCGATTGCCGCGCCGCTCGGACTGATTTTCGGGCTGACGGGATTCTGCACCTATCGCTTCCGCGAGACCAAGGCGATGACAATGGGACAGTTCTTTGAAATGCGCTACAACCGCGCCTTCCGTATTTTCGCCGCGGTTCTGCAATCCATTTCCGGCGTGATCAACTATGCGATTTTCCCCGCCGTGGGCGCGCGCTGCATGATGTATTTTCTTGATCTTCCCGTTCATTTCTACGTCTGCGGCTGGAAGTTTTCCACCTTCGGACTTCTGATGCTGCTGTTCCTCGGCATAGCCGTCTGGATCGTGACGATGGGCGGTCAGATCACCATCATGGTGACGGACTGCGTGCAGGGGCTGGTTTCCTATCCGCTGTATGCGATCATTGTCGCCTATATTTTCTACCGCTTCTCCTGGAACGGTGAGATGGTGCCCGCTCTGATGGACCGCGCACCCGGCGAGAGCATGCTCAATCCCTATGACATCAAGAACATGCGCACCTTCAACCTCTTCTATGTGTTTGTCGGCATTTTCAGTTCGATCTTCAACCGCATGGCGTGGAGCGGAACGCAGGGCTACAACGTCGCGGCCGCCAATGCGCATGAACAGAAAATGGGCGGACTTCTGGGAACATGGCGCGCCGGATTTTCCACTATGATGATCGTTCTCCTGGCGGTCGCCGGCTATACCTATATGACACACATCGACTTCAAGAAGGAGGCTGATTCCGTGCATCGCCAGCTGACCGCCAAGACCATGGCGGAGATGGCTCATGAGAAACGTTTCGATGCCATCCGCCAGGATGTCGAGACTCTGACGAAAACAGGCACAGTCACGCCGGCCATGAAGGAAATCCTGAAGAAGGATCCGAAATTCGATCTTTCCAAGCCGCTTGATCCCGGAAAATACAGGGAGGCCGCACAGGCCGCGGTCGCCACCGTGGACAAGGGTACCGCGCAGACGATCGGAACGATCTATCACCAGATGCTGGTTCCCGTCGCGCTGCGGGAAATGCTTCCCATGGGAATCACGGGCGTCCTCTGCGCCCTTCTGATCTTCCTGATGATTTCCACGGACACGACCTATATGCACTCCTGGGGAAGCATCATTGTGCAGGATATCATTCTGCCGTTCCGCAAGACGCCATTCACTCCCAGGCAGCAGCTGAATCTTCTGCGCGGCATCATTGCAGGGGTGGCGGTTTTCGCCTTCCTCTTCTCTTACTTCTTTGCGCAGATGGATTACATTCTGATGTTTTTCGCCATTACCGGAGCCATCTGGCTCGGCGGAGCGGGACCGGTCATCGTCTTCGGGCTCTACTGGAAGCGCGGCACCTCCGCCGGAGCATTCGCCGCGCTGGGCTCTGGATCGTTCCTTGCCGTCGCGGGCATTCTCTGCCAGCAGACCTGGGCGAAGTACATTTATCCCTTCCTCGAGGATACGAATCTGGTCAAGCCGGTTTCCTGGTTCTTTGAAACGGTGTCCGCTCCGTTCAATCCCTATATTGTCTGGAAGGTCACGCCGGATCGTTTCCCTGTGAACTCCCAGGAAATTTACTTTATCGCGATGATGGTGGCAATCCTGCTTTATGTCGGACTGTCTCTTGTGACCTGCCGGAAGCCCTTCAATCTGGAACGCATGCTTCACCGCGGTGTCTATGCAGAGGAGGGGAAGACGCTTGAAAAGATTCCGTGGAACATCCATACCGTCTTTTCCAAACTGATCGGCATCGACTCGAATTATACGCGCGGGGACAAAATCCTTGCCTGGAGCGTATTTCTCTGGTCTTTCGGCTGGGGATTCCTCCTCTGCTTTGTCGGGATTGTGATCTGGAATTCCATCTATCAGTGGCCGAATCACTGGTGGGCGATCAAATTTCATATCACCATGCTCCTGGTGCCGGGTATTGTGGCCGTGGTGTCCACGATCTGGTTCTCGATCGGCGGCACTGTCGATCTCTGCCGTCTTTTTCGGCGTCTCAAGGAGAAGGAAGAGGATTATCTGGATGACGGGCGCGTAGTCATACCGGTTTCCCCAGAGGATCTGCTTCCGAATGTGAAAAATGCGGCGGAATCCGCCGGAAAGAATAACTGAAGGTGGTGCCTCCCCGTGCGGCCTGCGGGGAGAGAGGATCAAGGCGGAAGCGTAAGGAAATGCGCTTCCGCCTTTTCTGTTTCGATGGTCGGAGTCAGAAGCGATGTTATTCCGTTCTGCCGCGCAGCAGGAAGAACCAGAGCAGAAACCAGAAGATCACGCCCGCCACGCTGATGATCCAGAAAAGGAGACCGCCGCCCCGGGCCATGACGACGGGCAGGGCCAGCGAGGTGATGATTCCTCCTCCCATGAAGGGTTCATGGAAGAGCTGTTTGTATCCGAACGCCGAAGCTGCGCAGGTTTTGTTGTCCGGATCGACGGTCCGCAGCAGCAGAAGTCCCGTCGCCGTGACGCCGGAAGCCTGACCGAATTCCGCGATTGCGCGTTCAAACCAAGCCACTTTGAAAAGCCGCGGCGCCAGATACAGGACGCCGAAGACGTTCCAGAGCGCGCCGAAGACGATCAGGAGCAGCAGCGGCAGCCAGTATGCCGCGACAAAATCGATGCGGATCGATGCCACTGCCGAGAGCACCAGAAAGTCGAGGGCCGCTCCCGCAAGACGCTGCATCTGCGCATGGTCCGCGATGATGTGCAGTTTGGTGATCCGCAGCAGCGTCTGAAGCAGAAGTCCGCCGATCATGCACAGCGGAAACAGCGGGAAGCTCGGAAGAATGTGCATTTCCCTGACCCCTTCCGGCGCGACAGTGTCCAGCAGCAGGAGAAGCTCCTTGAAACCGTAGCCGATCAGCACTGCGATTCCGATCAGTGCGATGTGAAGCGCAAGGGAGTCGACGGAGTCGGAAAAGACGGTCTGCCGCCCAGCGGACGGCTGTTCCCCGGGTGGATAGACTCCGCACTGCTCCAGTTTCGACTGGTCGGCAAAACTGCGGATGCTGGTGATGTGCCCGTGACGCGCCGCCCAGTTGATAAGGCACATGCCGATGACGATTCCGAGAATCATTCCGGCGGTCGCCATCGCGAAACCGAGATCCTTTCCCGCCTCCCAGTGCAGTTTTTCAAAGGATTCCGTCAGTCCTGCGACAGTGCCGTGCCCCCCCTCAAATCCGATTTCCAGAAGATTGCCGAACTGGATCGGCACGCCGAAAAGCGGCATCAGCACCAACCCCGTCAGCCCGAGCCCGACCGCATACTGCCCCCAGGCGATGATCTGACCGAAGCAGAGCTGGGGTGCCGTGATGTTCCAGATCCCGCGCAGTTTCGGCGTCGGTGCGCCGAGAAACAGCGATGCGAATACGACATTGATGAGAAATCCCGGCAGCGCCGTCCATCCGGCAAACCAGTTCTGCGACAGATGCGGCCCAGCCGTATTGATCAGAAGCAGTCCGACAATGCCGCCGATTACAGATGCGGGCAGATAGAGTTTCTGGAAGAGCGGGATCAGACTCCGGAGAATTTTTCCCGCCGCAAGCAGCAGACAGAGTCCGCAGAACGACATTACGATCACCATGTTTTAGCTCGGCGTCATGAATTGTTTTTTTCAGATGGATTCCAGCATCAGATACGAGGCGCGCGGCATCGCGACCGCGATCCGTCCCGGAGCGCTCCGGATGACATTGCCGCTTCCCGTGACGACACTCCAGTGTTCCGCCCGGACTCCCGGAAGAGCGAACTGCGCATTTCCTTCCGGAGCGCCCGCCTCGCGGTAGAGGATCAGACAGGCTTTGCCCGCAGCATCGTTCCGTGAGAGAAGCCCGGTATGCGCTTTCCCCGACGGTTCCTGTCCGACCGGGAGAATCTCGCCGGCGAAAATGGCATCGCGGTATTTTTTATGGATTTCCATGACGCCGCGGATTGCCCCGCGGTCTTCCGGCCTGACTCTGGAAGGCGCAAACCAGAGCAGGGGATTGGCGAACATTGCGATTGCCGCCCAGTATTCCTGCGGATAGGTCTGCGGGGGAACCCATGTCTTTTTCGCGTAAAACTCCGGATTGATGTCTCCCGCATAGGGCACTTCAATCTGGAGCTCCTGCGTCCGCATGTATTTTGCAAGACGCCAGAGATTGCGCAGAGTCTTCTCAGGATGGTAGCCGACGCCCCAAGTGTGGCATACGTAGCGGTTCTCCAGAAAAATATTCCCGTATTCCAGAAAAAGGAAATAGCCGGGACGCTGCCCGTTGGTCGTGTCAAGGTTGAAGTAGACGGTTCCGCCTGTTTTCTCCCGGACGAAGTCCAGAAGACTGCGCAGGTTCTCCTCCGCTTCGCTGGTGCGGATCATGACAGCGTCGATCTTGAAGGCCCGGAAGCCGTATTCACGATGGAGTTCGAGAATTCTTTCCGCAAACGCCTTCCAGTCCTGATACTCGCAGTTGAACGAGGGCGCCGTCCAGAGCCCCGGTTCAATTCCCGCCTCCTTGGCCGCCTTCATGATCGGTGCGAATGTGCCGTTGAGGCGCTCCCGGGAAATCCGCCAGAACCGCTCCGTGACATGACGGTTCCGGACACCGAGCTCGAACAGGGCTCCGCCTTCCTCCCATGCGTCGTCGATCTGATAATGCGTCGCCCCGACTTCCGGCGCGGCTTTCATCTCCTCGATCAGGAACGCTTCGGAAACCAGTTTCGGGAACTGTCCGCATCCCCAGGGATTGACCATGACCGATGCGGGTTTGGCGGAAAAACGCTTTTTCAGAAACGCCTTCAGGAGCGAATCCCGTTCAGATGCCGAATGATAGACGATGAGGTCGTGGCGGTATCCCTGAAACGTTCTGTCCGGACGGATTTCAGACGGGTGAACGCCCCAGGAGCAGGAGAGGATTTCATTGCCGCGAATCCGGAAGTCATAAGCTTCCATGTCGCGGCGTTCGCCGCTGGGCGGAGCCTCCTGCAGAAAGAGGAAGCCTGCGCCGGAGGCGTTCTCGCAGAAGAGAAGATTGCCGTTCAGAAACTCGCCGGAAGCTTCATGTTCGGTCATCGGTTCGTCATGATAGTCGGTGCGTCCTGCGAAAGAGACCGTTCCGACGGGGCGGAAGGCGTCCGCCGGGAGAATGGCGTCCGCCGTGGACTCCCGCACATCCGGCAGTCCGGAAAAACGGTCCAGCTGTCCGCGCTGCGTCCAGTAGAGCAGCGGCAGAACTTTCGGGCGGATTGCATTTCTTACGCCGATTGCCGGAAAATCCGGATACAGAAGATATTCCCGACGATATTCCGTATCGGACACCGGCTCGTGCATGGAGACGGTCACTTTCACATGCGCGCTGTCCCGGAAGGATGCCGGAACGGCTTCCGCGGAAATGTCCGTGACGCTCCAGGGGACCGCATTGTCCATTCCGGCAGGATACATGCCGATGAAGGCCAGATCGGGAGAGGTTTTTCCGGGATCGGCATATTCATTGCCCTGCGCGTCCTTGAGCGAAACGGTTCGCGGCGCGCCGTCTGTGAGATCCAGCGTCCGGCGGATTTTCCCGTTTGCGAGAATCAGCTCCGTTTCGGAGCGCGTGACCGTGATGTCCTGAAAGGAGAAAAACGCATTGCCCATACATTCACTTACCCGTTTGAAGGTTTCCATTTCCGCTGTCGCGCCGCTTCGTAGAGCAGGAGGGTTGCGGCCGTTGCGACGTTCAGCGAGTCCATTTTCCCGAGCATCGGGATGACCACCTGCACATCGGCGGCGTTCATCCAGTAGTCGGAGAGCCCGTATTGTTCCGCGCCCACCACGATTGCCGTGCCGCGCGTCATGTCGTTTTCCGTGTAGACGCAGTCCGTATGCGGCGTCGCCGCGAGCGTCCGGATGCCGTGCCCGCGGAGCCATGCAAGAGCCTCCTCCGAGGTGGTTTCCGCGACCGGAACGGAGAAGATTGCGCCGGTGCTGGCGCGGATCACGTTCGGATTGAAGAGATCCGTCTGGCGGTTGCAGATGATGACGCCGGTTGCCCCGACCGCGTCCGCGCTGCGCAGGATGGAACCGAGATTGCCGGGTTTTTCGATCGTTTCCGCGACGAGATAGAGCCCGTCCTTCCGGACCGGCATCTCATCGAGTCCCTTTTTTTTCATCTCCGCAATGGCGATCAGCCCTTCGGGACGGTCGCGGTAGGCGAGCTTGACCAGAATCTCCTTTGTCGTTTCATAGATTTCCGCACCGGATTCCGCAATGTCCGCAATCAGACTGTCTTCGTTTTCTCCGAGATAGAGTTCCGGACAGCAGAAACATTCCCGGATGCGGATTCCGAGAGCGTGCGCGCGGGAAAGTTCCCGGTAGCCTTCCAGGATCGTGACACCCTCCTTGTCCCGCTCGCGCCGTTCCCGGAGCGCGCACGCATGCCTGACCTTCTGATTTTTCGCACTGGTGATTTTCGTGATCATCGTATCAAAAGCCCTCCGGAAAGGAAACAGGACAAACGGGCTTGTACGCCGCGCTTGTCCCGGATTCACACTGCGCTGTCTTTCAGCTGAAGAAAACTTCGGAGGAATACATGCAGCCGTTTTCGTCTTCGAGATTCAGATAAGCGGCCGTCCATCCGGCGGGCAATGTCCCGACGACAGTTCCGTTCTCGCGGTTGAGTTTTGCCGGATAAGTGCGGAAGAGACAGTCGTTCCAGCATTCCGCCGCGCGGGTCGCGACGAGGTGCGCATTTCTGATTTTCGCCGGAGAGTTCCACTTCGCGCCGAGGCGCTCGCCTTCGTCGTCAAGCCGGATTTTCGTGAAGGACGGATACTCCGTTCCCGAGACCGCCGATTTTGCGAACGGAAGGATTTCGGGTGCGTTCATGCCTTCCATCTGTCCGTGCGGCATGTTGATCCGCAGTGCGCGGTAAGTCTGTTTGGCGGAAAGTTTTGTGGAACGGTTCCAGCTGAAGATGTCGAAAGAAGGGTCGGCTGTCCCGTTGATCCAGAGGATCGGCAGTTTCACTTTGGGCAGATAGTTGTCCGGATCCCAGAGGGAGACCCACTTTCTGAGATTTTTCATCGGAGTGGTTTCGGGAACCAGCTTCAAGGAGGCGAAACCGCCGCATCCGTAGACAGGGGCTGCGAATTTGAAACGATCGTCGAAGCAGACCGCCAGCGCGGTTGCGAATCCGCCCCAGGAGATTCCCGTGATGCCGATGCGTCCCGCGGCAACGCCTTCGAGCGAAGCAAGATAGCTGTTTGCCGCAATGATTGCGGCCGCGGCATGATAGGGCCACTGATTTTCCGGCGCTTCATCGACCTTTGCGAACTGATCCAGGTGTCCCGGTCCGGAAAAAGCGTGGCGTTCGGATTCGGGAGAAGCATTGCTTTTCAGACTGCCGTCCTTTTCCGGCACACCGCCGAACATGTCGATTGCAATCGCCGCGAAGCCCCGGTCGTTCCACATTTTGACCCATGGCGCATAAGCGGTGCCGAGTCCGCCGTGGACAAGCACGATTCCGGGAACGGGATTTTCCTTTGAAGCGCCTTCCGGAACGCCGTACCACGCGAAGATCCGTGTCGGTTCCCCGTTGTAATCCGCTCCCGCGAGAAACACGCTTTTCACTCCGGCTTCCGCGGCCCGGAATCCTTCCGCTTCGAATGTCTCCGGAACGGCGAAAAATCTTTCAAAATCAAACATGATCGGCATCTTTCCTTGTTTTATTTCCTGTCAGTTGAATGCGAAACCACCCAATGTAACCTTTTCCGGGAACAATTACAAACCGGGGAAGGAAGAAAAAGTGCATTTTTTCTTTTTTTTTCAGGCCTTTGAAGTGACTTTCAAGCAGAAGGTGCGGATCGCCAGCTCGTCGTTCACATTGGTCCGCATGGCCTTGAGCAGATCTTCGGCGAAGGCCAGCGCCTTGTAAGCCTTTTCCTCGGAGGTTTTCTCCGGGAGCGCGCCGCCGTCCAGAATCTCCGGATTCGGGAGCAGACTGTTTTCGATTCCGGAGGCGAGAAGGGCGCGCTGTGCGAACCACGCGTGAATCATGCTCATGAACTGCTCCCGGTAGCGCCGGTATTCGCTGCCGATTTCGCCCTCAATGCGTTTTTCGAGCAGTTTCACGCCCGCATTCTCCAGGTTCTTCGCCGTCTCGATCCGGTTTTTCCAGCGTGCGGCGACCTCCTTTTCCGCCGCCTCATAGAGAGAATCGGCAATGTCGATCAGGGCGCGGGCGGAATCCTCCGCCTTCATGATGCTCCGTTCCGGATTGTCGCAGAGCCCTGCCAGGATGCCGGGAAGATCCGCGCTGCGGGGGAAACGGTAGCTGCATTTGTTGTCCGTGAGCGCGAGCGTCTGGCAGCGGGAGCGGATGGTCGGAAGCAGGTGCGAAACCCGTCCGGTGGTCAGAATGAAGAGACATTTCCCGGGCGGTTCCTCCAGGGTTTTCAGAAAGGCGTTCTGGGCGGATTCGTTCATGGTGTCCGCCTCCTGGATCGTACCGATTTTCCAGCCGGATTCGGTGACGCTGCTCAGATGAAAGAGCCCTTCGAACCAGCGGAGCGTGTCGATGTCGTCGGAGTCCTTGCCGATGACGATTTCACGGGCCTTGGAAGTCGGCGCAAGGGTGTAGGCGTCGGGATAGATTCCCGAGGACAGCTGGCGGCAGGTTTCGCATTTCATGCAGGGGGAACCGTCCGGCGCGGGCGAGGTGCAGGCGGCGAGAAGCGAGAGAAGAGGCGGAAACGCGATCCGGTAGTCCGGGTTCGAGGTGACGACAAGATACGCGTGCGCCATCCGGCCGCTCCGCTTCGCATGGCGGAGCGCGCTCATCATCATCGGGAACTGTGTCTCAAAGCGCTGCCAGTCGAGCATGAACGGTCTCCTGAATCTGTGTTTGAACCTCCTGTTCCGGTCGCGCGGCGTCGATGACGACGAAACGTTCCGGCTCCCTGGATGCAAGATCGAGAAATGCGTTCCGCACGGCGTGATGAAACTGCATTGCCTCCGAGTCGAAACGGTCGTCCGCAACCTCCTTTGCCGTGGCCCGGACGCGGCTTCTGCGGATGCCTTCGGCAGGATCGAGATCCAGAATCAGCGTCAGGTCCGGACGGATTCCGCGGCAGGAGAATGCATTGATCTGTTCCACGAAGGCGCGGCCGAGCGTCCTGGCGTAGCCCTGATAAGCCATTGTCGAGTCATAGAACCGGTCGCAGAGGATGAGTGCGCCGCGCTCAAGCGCGGGAATGATGAGGTGGTCGGTCATCTGCGAGTGACAGGCCGCAAAGAGAAGCAGTTCGGTTTCCGGCATGACTTCCTCGCGCGGGTCCCGGATTTTCAGGATGTCTCGGATTTTTTCCGCAATGGGCGTGCCGCCGGGGGAGCGCGTCACGATGATCTCGCGTTTTGTTTCCGCCAGTTTGTCCGCCAGCAGATGTATCTGGGTGCTTTTGCCGGAACCTTCCATTCCTTCAAAAGTGATGAAAATTCCTTTTGCCATTCTTATATCCCGTCATTTCTTCTGTTTTTTCCGCTTGGCATTTGCGAATGCGCCGAAACGAATGTAAATTGTGAAACGATATCATTTGACTATAACAATAACACCGAAAAGGCGAACCTTCAAAAGCGGAGAGTGAAAAAATGGCAGCAAAATTGGCCAGAAATTCCTATCTTACACAGAACATCGGCGATTTCCCGTCCGAAATCACGGTCGGCGGACGCAAATACGTGAAGGCTTCCGATCTGCGCTACGGAACCAATCCTCATCAGCCGGCGGCATTCTACGCTCCCGTGGACGGACACGGGGCGATCATGGACATGAAAACGCTCAAAAGCGGAAAGAACGGACTCTCCCAGACGAATCTCGAGGACATCTCCGGCGCGCTGAACATCGTCAAATATTTCTGCGGAACGCCCGCCTGCGCCGTGATGAAGCATGTCAATCCGAGCGGCGCCGCCGTGGCGCGCCCCGGCGAGACCTTGAAGCAGGTCTATGTCAAGGCGCGCGACTGCGACGCCCGCGCCGCCTTCGGCAGCGTGATCGCCTTCAACGTCACGGTGGACGAGGAGACCGCCGTCGAAATCATGTCCACCTTCTGCGAGTGCGTCGTCGCCCCCGGATTCACACCCGGGGCGCTTGCCGTCTTCAATGACCAGGAACGTTTCAAGCTCAACAGGCAGATCCGGATTCTCCAGTGCGGAGACATCGCGGGCCTTCCCCGATACGTCGGAGACGATCCCGAGGGAAAAGCCGATACGCTCAAGGTGCTCTGCGACGGTTCGCTTGTGATTGCCGCGCCGCTTCTGACGAATGTCCGGAGCGTCGACGACCTGCCGCCCGCCTCCGGCGAAAACAAGAGCTGCGGACCTCAGACCTCCACGGTCGAACCGACGAAGGAACAGCTTGACGATCTCCTCGCCGCCTGGTACATCAACATCAGCGTGCGCTCCAACGGCGTCGTGATCGTGAAGAACGGCCAGACGCTTGCCGTCGGGACCGGGGAGCAGGACCGCGTCGGCGCCGTCGAGCAGGCGATCGAAAAGTTCAGCCAGAAATATACAGGCGACGCCACGCTGGAAGGCGCGGTGATGTCCAGCGACGGATTCTTCCCCTTTTATGATGCGGTCGAGACCGCCGCGAAAGCCGGAATCAAGGCGATTGTCGCCCCGTCGGGTTCGCTCAAGGACGCGGATGTCGTGAAACGCGCCAACGAACTGGGGGTGGCGCTGCGCCACGCGCCGGAACGCGTCTTTTCGCATCACTGATTTTTCCGCGCCAAACTGCATCGCATGAAAAGAGGGAAAGGGAATGTCTGAACTGGAATCCGCTTCGCTGCCGAATGCGCCGCATGCGTCCGCTCCCGACGGGGGCGTCACGGAAACGACTCTGCGGGGCGAAGTGGAGAAAGTGCTCTTCCAGAGCGAGGACGGAGCCTTTTCCGTTTTGAATCTCAAGGATGCGCAGGGCAATCTTCACTGTGTCTGCGGCCCGATTACGGGCGCTTATGCGGGGCAGGGGATCGAGGTCACGGGAAAATGGGAGTTTCACAGGGAGCATGGGCGCCGTCTGAAGGCCGCCTCGTGGTCGTTTACGCTCCCGACGACGCCCGAGGGAATTGAGAAATATCTTGCGTCCGGCGTCATCAGGGGGATCGGAGCGAAATATGCGAAGGAGATCGTCAGAACCTTCGGCGCGCGGACGCTGGAGGTCCTGGACAACGCGTCGGTCCGCCTGCGCGAAGTTCCCGGGCTCGGACGAAAGCGCATCGCCGCGATCAAGAAGTCCTGGAGCGAAAACGCCGAAAAGCGCAATCTCCAGATTTCTTTGCAGAGCCTCGGCGTGACGCCCGCGTATTTCAACCGGATCTACAGCAACTACGGCAATGAATGCGCCGAAATCATCCGGAAAGACCCGTACCGCCTGGCATCGGACATCGACGGAATCGGATTCCTCATGGCGGATCGGATCGCGGAAAAGGCCGGAATCGGAAAGTCGGATGTCAAACGCCTGAAATCGGGGGTGACCTATGCGCTCTCGCAGATCCGTCTCGCGGGGCATGTCTGCATGCCCCGCACGGAATTCCTTCAGATGCTCGCCCGTCTGCTGGAGGTGGACGAACCCGCCGCGGAACTTGCGCTTTCTTCCGCGCTTGCGGATGATCTCGCCGCCGTCCGGCGTTCCCATGCCGGCGTCGAAATGGTTTACGAACCCGGACTCCTCCGCTGCGAGGAGGAGCTGCCGAAACTGGTCGCAAATCTGGCGGCGCGCGAACGGCATTTCGGCAATGTCATCCTCGGCTTCCGCACCCCGCCGGACTCGATGTTCAGCGGCGAACAGCTCCGCGCCGTCGAAGCCGCCGGCGCGTCCGCGTTTTCCATCATCACCGGCGGCCCCGGCGTCGGCAAGACGACCGTCGTTTCCGAGATCGTCCGGCGTGCGAAGGCGGCGAAGCTGCGCATCGTCCTTGCCGCGCCGACCGGACGCGCCGCCAAACGTCTTTCCGAGACGACCGGAATTTCCGCAAGCACGATCCACCGTCTGCTCAAATGGGAGCCGTCCGAGCGCCGTTTCGTGCACGGACGCGCCAATCCTCTGCCTTATGAACTCTATGTGCTCGACGAGGTTTCGATGCTGGATCTTCCGCTTTCCGTGGCGTTTTTCCGCGCGGTGCGTCCCGGCGCCTGTGTCATTCTGGTCGGGGACGCCGACCAGCTGCCTTCCGTCGGACCCGGAAACGTGCTGAACGATCTGATCGCCTCGGGGCTGATTCCCGTCTCGCGTCTCACGCGGATTTTCCGGCAGGGCGCGGGGAGCGGAATCATCCGAGCCGCCCACAATGTCAACGCCGGGAGAATGCCCGACGACGGGCTTGCCTGTCCGAAAAACGCGCTAGCCGATTTCTACTGGATTGAAAAGGAGGATCCCGCCGAGGCGGAGGATGTGATCGAACGCATGATTCTCGACCGCATTCCCGCGCGCTTCGGTTTCGATCCGAAAACCGACATTCAGCTTATCACTCCGATGAACCGCGGCGCCTGCGGAACGATCGCCATGAACGGGCGTCTGCAGAACCTTCTGAACGGAGAGAGCCGCCTTGCCTTTTCCGTTTCGAACCGGACCTTCCGCATCGGCGACCGCGTCATGCAGATCACCAACAATTACGACAAAGGCGTGTTCAACGGCGACATGGGACGCATTCTCGCAATCCGCCATTCGGATTCCGAATTCATCGTCCGCTACGATACGGGCGATGTCACCTATGCCTTCGACGACGCCGAACAGCTCACGCTCGCTTACGCCGTCACGATCCACAAGTCGCAGGGCAGTGAATTTCCCGTTGTCGTCATGCCGATTCTTCCGCAGCACTATATGATGCTCCAGCGCAATCTCCTTTATACCGGCATGACACGGGCGAAAAAGCTGATGGTGCTTGTCGGTTCCCGGAAAGCCGTTTCGATGGCGGTGCGCAACGCCGTGCGCGAGCCGAGACACTCGCTCCTGCGCGAGAGACTTGCGGACGCGTTCCGCGGGAGGGGAGCCGTGCCGTGAATATGCCGGATTATACGCGTCCGCCGACCTTGCGTGTCAGGATCCGCAGGGATTTCCCGAAACTCCCCGCGGAAGCCTGGATCGCCTCCGTCGGATCCTGTTTTTCCGCCGAGCTTGCCTCCGATCTGTTCGCCTGCGGATTTCATGGCGCGCAGAATCCCAACGGCATTCTCTACAATCCCGTTTCGATCGCCGAAGCTCTGGAACGTGCTGTCGACGGACCTCCTTATGCGGAGAAGGAGTTTTTTCACCGGAACGGGCTCTGGCACTCGTATCTGCATCACGGCAGTTTCTCGTCGGAGAACCTTGCGGAGGCGGTATCCCGATGCAATTGCGCCGCACGGCAGTTCCGCGACGTGCTCGGCATGGCAGGTGTTTTAGTCGTAACAGTTTCATCTTCTGTTGTTTATGAAGAAAAGCGTTCGGGACGCATTGTCGCGAACTGCCACAAGGTGCCGGGGACGGAGTTTTCCCGGCGTCTCCTGACTTCCGGCGAGTGCCGCGAAAGTCTGAAGCGCAGCGTATGCGCATTCCGCCGCAGCAATGAGACGGCGCCGGTTCTCTTCACGCTTTCGCCCGTCCGCCACTATCCGGGAGATCCGGTCCTGAACGCCCGGAGCAAGGCGCTGCTGCTGACCGCGATTCATGAAACATGCGAATCCGAACGGGGGTGCGCGTATTTTCCCGCGTATGAAATCGTCATGGACGAACTGCGCGATTATCGTTTTTACAAAGAGGATCTGGTGCATCCGTCGCCCGTGACGGTGCGGATGATCGAAGACTGTTTCATTGCAGAATGTTTTGAAGCCGAAGCCATGCGGAAGCTCGCCGAAGGGAGAAAGCTTCTTGCGGCATCGCTGCATCAGGAGAATGGGAGGAAGAAATGTGCGGAATTGCCGGATATGTGAACTTTGATTTTGCCGAACCGGACCCGGAGCTGCTGCATAAAATGCTGGACACGATGGTTCTGCGCGGACCGGACGGACGCGACATTTTCATCAACTACAATACGGGAATCGGGCATACCCGTCTTTCCGTGATCGACCTGGAAACCGGAGGGCAGCCGATCTGCAACGAGGATGCCACGCTCTGGGTTGTCTGCAACGGCGAAATCTTCAATTACCGCGACTTGCGCAGGATGCTCCTTGAACGGGGCCATCAGTTCCGGACGCAGAGCGACACCGAGGTGATCCTGCACCTCTACGAAGAGTGCGGCAGCGCCTTTCTGCAGCATCTCGACGGCTTTTTCGCGTTTGCGCTTTATGACACGAAACTCGGATTCATGATGCTTGCCCGCGACCGGATGGGAATCAAGCCGCTTTACTGTTACCGCGATTCGAATCACTTTGCCTTTGCCAGCTCGATCAACGCGCTGAAGCAGCTGCCGTTTGTGAAACTGCATCTCAACGAGCAGGCGATCTGGGATTACCTTTCCCTGCAGTATGTGCCGGACGGCACCGTGTACAAGCATATCCGGCAGATTGCGCCGGGCACCTTTTTCTCCTTTCATTCCGAGGGACCGAGGCGGCATTATCAGAAACTTTCCTACTGGTCGCCGGAATTCACGAAGAAGACGAAGCAGCCTTACGGAGAGGCATGCGCGGAACTGGCGAAAACCGTTTCCGCCTCGGTTCGCGACCGTCTGATCGCCGACGTTCCGCTGGGGGTGTTTCTGTCCGGCGGACTCGATTCGGCAATCATCGCGGGACTCGCCGCCGAACAGATGGAGTGCCCTCTGAAATGCTTCACAATCGGATTCGAGGACCAGTCTTACGACGAACGCGAACGCGCCGCCGCGACAGCCGCCCACATCGGAAAATTCGCCCGTTATGGCTTTGATCACCGTGTGAAGGTTGTGAATCCGTGTGATTTTGAATCTCTTTCATTCCTGGTGAAGCAGTTCGGGGAACCCTTTGCGGACGCGTCGATGATTCCGACTTATCTCCTGAGCCGTTTCGCCCGCGAGGAGGTCACGGTGGCGCTGAGCGGCGACGGCGCGGACGAGCTTTTCGGCGGCTATGAACGTTATCTGGCATTGCGTTATCTCGGAAAATTCGATACGGTGCCGGAAGCGATCCGCCGCCCGTTGTTCCGGCTTGCTGCGGCAATGATTCCGGAAATCGGAAACGAACGTCAGAAATGGGCGCGCGCAAGACGTTTCCTGCGCGGCGCGGCATCGTCCGGCGCGGAACGTTACCTGGGGATTCTCTCCCGCACGGACGAGGCTCTGAAGCGCGCCGTCTGCGGGAAGGTCTTCGACTATGTGCACCCGACGCTGGAGACTTTCACGGAGGAATTCTATGGGAAAGCCTTCTCCGCCAACCCGTCCGAACGCGCTTCGGAAGTGGATCTTCTCAGTTATCTGCGCGAGGACATTCTGAAAAAGGTGGATGTCGCCTCCATGAGCGCGTCGCTGGAGGTGCGTTCCCCGTTTCTCGACTACAAGGTCGTCAAGCTTTCCTGTCTGTATCCCTACGAATTCAAGGAGAAGGACGGCGTCCGGAAGCGGATTCTTGCGGACGCCTTTGAAAAATATCTGCCGGAAGGGCTTGCGCGGAGGCCGAAACGCGGATTCGGCGTTCCGCTGGCCGCATGGTTCCGGAACGAGTGGCGGGAGCTGCTCCGCGCGCGCCTGCTCGACGGTGTCTGCGTGCGGAAACACATTTTCAACGGGCGCGGGCTTGAACGAGTCCTGAATGCGCATCTGGAAAAAAAGGCCGATTACAGTTATCTGCTCTTCTCCGCCCTCGTGCTCGAGCTCTTCCTGGCGGACGAATGAACAGGGGAGGGGATCCCGTTTCTGCATGACCGGGATCCCGCCGTCTGTTGACACCTCCTGATTCTTCCCGGGAAATGCCGTCAGAGTGTTTCGTTCTGTTATTTATTGAATATTTTGTAGTTGCGTTCGGCGTTCTTGACCAGTCCGTTCGCCGTTGCCGGATCGAACGGACCTTCAATGGTCACGACCATTGTTTCGTTGTCCGTAATCAGTTCCGGCTTGAAGGATCTGTAGTACATGCCGTCGATGATGAAGGCCAGTTCGCCGGAACTGCCTTTTGCCCGCATATTGACGGAAAGCGCGCTCCAGATTCTCTGACCGCGTTCCGTCAGGGTGATGATGAGATCGAAGAATTCCGGATCGTTTTTTCTCTGCACCATTCCGATTTTCATGATGTCCCGGGAATGCAGATAGGAGTTTTTGTTGATGCATACGGTTCCGCCGGCGAAGGCGTCCACCTCCTTCTCCATCATGTCGCCGCGCCGGTATTTGATGATGTCGTGCATGGTGATGACATAACTGGGGGTCTGGTCGATTTCGTTGTCGAAATAAGCGTCCGGATTGTTCAACACTTCCTCGCAGGACGTCGCTCCTGTCAGAAAAAGAGCGGCGGCGCCTGCTGCGAAGATGGAAAATATGCGGGCTGCTTTCATGATGGTCCTCCATGTTTTGGGTTCAATTGCATGATTCAGAGCGCGCCGAGCAGAACGCTGCCGAAGGTGGCGACCGGAGCCATTTCCCGCAGGTCGTCCACGGCGGAACGGATTGCTTTGACCGTATCGCGCATTTCATTATAAAGGGAGTCGTCGACCAGAAGTCTGTTCAGCGTTCCCTTTTCGTTGTTCATCATTTTTGCCAGGGTGTCCAGGTTTTCCAGCGTTGCATTCAGGTTGTTGTAGAAACGCCCGTCGTCGAGCATCAGTCTGGCAAGACTGCCCTTGTCCGCGTTCATTCTTGCCGCGAACGCATTCATGTTCTTCATGAATCCGGTCAGTTCGCGATAGGCCGCTTCATCGTTCAGGAGCTTTCCGAGCGTGCCTTTGCCGGACTGCACCTGAGCGAGAACTGCGTCGAACTTTTTCGAGACCGCGGAAAGTTCCGTGAAAGCCCTCTGGGCGTCCACGTAGAAGGCCGGATCTGTGAAGAGTTTTCCGAGCGTGCCTTTTCCCGCTTTGATTTCCGCGCAGATGTCGTTGAGGTTTTCGGCGTTTTCCTCAAGACGCTTCAGGGCATCGCGGATTTTTTCCAGCACGCCGCCTTCCAGAATCACTTCCCGGAAATATTTCTCATCCTCGCGGAAGGCGGCAAGCAGTTCGGACGCTTCCTTGATGATGTCGATCGGCTGAAGTCCTTCGAATACCGTGTCCGGCGGAAGAGGAGTCCCTTCGGACTTGCCCGGATTGATATTCACATACGCGCCGCCGAAAACCGAGGAGTTCTGGATCAGCATTTCATAGCCTTTGTAGATCGGAATCTCTTTCCTGAGTTTCATTCTCACGATGACCGCATTGTTGCCGGGAGCGAGTTCGAGCGAATCGACCGTGCCCATTTCCACGCCGATCACCTTGACCTTGTCGTTTACGGCAAGCGTGCTTGCATGCGGGAAGCGTGCGGAAATGTAGAAATGCCTTCCCGTGTCGAAGAAGTCTTTGCCGCGGATCATGACCGTGAAGTAGAAGAGAATGCAAAGCGCGCCGATGCAGAACAGCCCGGTCAGGAATTCCGCAGACAGCAGCAGATTGCGTTTTCGGTTGAACAGATTCATAAGTCACCAGCCTTTCGTGTATGGAATTGCGCCGTGATGAATTCCCTGACAAGCGGATTTCCGCTGTTGACGAATTGATCCGGCGGAGCGCATTCAATCACCCGTCCTTCATAAAGCATTGCGACCGTGTCGCCGATGTTCAGCGCACTGACCAGATCGTGTGTGACCACGACCGATGTCATACGGAATTTCCGTTTCAGCAGATCGATCAGTCCGTCGATTTTGCGCGACATCACCGGATCGAGCCCGGAGGTTGGCTCGTCATAGAGCATGATTTTCGGTTCGCAGACCACTGCCCGCGCCAGCCCCGCGCGTTTCACCATGCCGCCCGATATCTCTCCGGGCATTTTATGCATGGACTCCTCCAGCTCCAGAAAGACGAGGATCTCCAGAACCTTTCTGCGGATTTCCTCCTCTGTGAGGCGGCTGCATTCCCGCAGCGGCAGCGCGACGTTGTCATAGATGTTCATCCAGTTCATCAGCGCCCCCCCCTGAAACAGCATTCCCGTCCGGCGCCGCAGCGACTCGAGCTCCTTTCTGCGCATGGTTTCCACATGGAGTCCGTCCACTGTCACGCTGCCCGCGTCCGGACGCATCAGTCCGATGATGTGCGAAAGCGTGACGGACTTTCCCGTCCCCGACGGCCCGACGAGAATAAAGGTTTCGCCCTCTTTCACGTGAAAGGAAAGATGGTCCAGAACTTTGCGCCCTCCGAGCGACTTTTCCACATTGCGGAATTCAATCATCAGTAGAACATCCTTGTTATGATATATCCGACGACCAGAATCACCAGAAAGCAGATGACCACCGATTTCTTGGTCGCCAGTCCGACTCCAACCGCCCCGTCGCGCGCCGTCATGCCCTGATGGCAGCTGATCGCCACGATGAGAATCGCGAACACCCATGCCTTGAAGATGCCGACCCAGAGCTCTTTTTCGTAGAGCATGAAGCGCACGTTGTCGAAATACATGATCCATCCGACGCCGAGCTGCGTATAGGCGACCAGCCCGCCGCCGAGAATTCCGATCAGGTCCGTATACATCGTCAGGACCGGACACATCACCATCATTGCAAGCAGCCGCGGCGCAACCAGGAAGCGCACCGGGTGGATCGACATCACCTCCAGCGCCGCCAGCTCCTGCGAGACCTTCATCGTGCCGATCAGCGCCGCCATGCCGGAGCCCACGCTGGCCGCCAGGATCAGGGCCGTCATGAAAGGTCCCATCTCCCGGAACATCGTCTGGGCGACCAGAAAGCCGACGCGCATTTCCTGCCCGTAGGTTTTCAGGATCAGTCCCGCCTGCAGCGACAGGATCATTCCCGTGAAGAGCGCCACCACGGACGTCACGCCGAAACTGCGGACGCCGCAGAGCATCATCTGCCGGTAGACCTCCGGACGGCTGCGCCGGAGCGACGGCAGGAAGCCGAAGGCAAGTGCGATCATCCTTACGCCGCTTCCGACCTGCGCCAGATATTCAATGACGCTTTTACCGAAAACAAAGACCTGTTTGTTCATTTCCATTTGCGCTTCTCCGGTGACGGATCAATCTGAAAAATAACTCCATTACCATGAAAATTCAAGGCGGTAAAACAGTCGGACGCGCGTATTTTCCTTTTGATTCCGGAGGTGAAGCAGTCCGAAAAGGATGTCGTATTCGCTCTCTCCGCCGGAACAGTCCTGTGCGTAGAAGGGACCGATGGAAAATCCGTCGGCATTTTCCGAACGGTATCCGCGTGAAAAACCCCAGAGAAGATCGAATGCGAATCCGCTTTCATTCCGGATCACCTCGAATAAGCGCCAGAACGCGGCATAGTTCCGTTCCGCGAACCCGAGACGTTTCATCGGGATGAAGTCCAGCCCCGTGATCCTCGTGCCTCTTCCGTCCGCATGTCTCGATACAAGCGGCCAGAGATGGGTGTAATCCGAGAGCATTTTCATTTCCGGAATCCCGTATTTGCGGCTGCTCAGGTAGAAGGGCAGAAAAGCGCGTCGGATCGTGCGCTGCGTTTCCGTTTCCGTTTGCAGGTTCAGCCCCGTCGGCCACAGAAAAAAGGAATAATACGCCTGGTCCGAAACCGCCTTGCCCCAGAACGGCCAGAAGTAGAGGCACGACCCTGTTCCGTCCTCCGCTGCCCCGTATTTGAAGAACGGCCACAGAACGCTCAGAGCCTTCCGGCGGTTCTGATACTCCTTCCAGGAAAAAACGGGAGGCAGCACGGTGAGGCTTGTCAGACCGCCCCATTGTTCATAGCCGCCGAGCGGAAATGAGAAAAATGCGAAATCGTCCGGATTCTTCAGGGAATACGCATAGTTTGCCAGCGGCCAGAGGATGGAGCGGTTTTCCCGGATGCCATCGACGGTGCGCGCAGCATAGATGGGAAAAATCCGGAAGGAATGCATCCCCGGCGCCTGTTCCGCGCTGAAGACTGGCCAGAGAACGGTGCGGGTTACGGCATGGTTTTTCTCTCCGTATTTGTAAAGCGGAAACAGACAGAACTGCAGCCTGTCATAGGAGAAGAATTTGCGCATGTCGCCGCCGAGCGGAAAAAAGAACCAGGAATACTGTCCGTCCGCATGTCGTTCCAGAAACCAGAAGGGAAAAAGATAGTGCTCGCAGGAATCGTTTTTCCCTCTTGTCAGGAAGTAGGGCAGAAGCCAGAAGTAGCTTCCGGAGCGTGTCTTCCGGTACATGGAAAGCGGCCACAGCACATCGGCTGCCGAGCGCCCGTCCGATTTTGTTTCCGCGCTCCAGAAGGGACGGATCGCGGTCATGGAAGCGCCGTCGGCTTTTCTTTCGTGTTCAAACAGCGGCCCCAGAATGCGCAGACGGTTCTTTCTGCCTGTCACGGGATTGTCCGGCTCGAAGACAAGAAGCGGCGGGAGATTGATCCGGAATGCAACTCTTTCCGGAGGGGGGGGATCGGACATTTTTTTCATTTCCGAGGCGGAGACGGAAAAAAACGCCAGCAGCGTCAGCAGGCCAAAAGCGTATCTTTTCATAAGCGGATTCTCCTTCCCCGTTTAAAGCGGAATGCCAGAGCGGAAATATACATCGCTTTGGCAAAGTTGCAAGGGGATGCGTTTGCCCGCATGGGAAAAGCCCGGAGGTGTTTCTGCAGCTTTGCGGAATTTTCCCGGGGAGCGGAGCTGCGTGCTGCCGGGATCTGATCCTCTGCTCCTCTTTTCGCAGGGGGCATTGGAAAAGTGATCGGAAAAAAGTTTCCGCCTGCTGTTTTTTTATTGCTCCGCGCTTGAAAAATTGCCGTGCGGGCATTATTTTTCCATATCAACTGAATCTGACGGGAGCGTTGTTTCTGCCATGCATAAAATCTACTGGTTTTCCGGAACGGGCAATACCCTGTATGTCGCACGGGAGTTTGCGAAATCCTTTCCCGACGCGAAACTCCATTCCATCGCCTCTCTGGACAGGGCGGCGGATGTCGAGCTCGGCTCCGAGATGACGGGAATCTTTTTCCCCGCCTACTGCATGGGGATTCCCCATATTATCGAACAGTTCCTTGCCCGTGTCGTCCCGCAGGAAAAAGGGAACAACGGCAAATTCATTTATGCAGTCTGCACCTCGGGCGGCTATCCGGGCGGAGCGCTCCCCATGATCGAGGATACGCTTGCGGAAAAAGGAATCAATCTCAACGCCAGTTTTCACATCCGCATGCCATCCAACTACATCCCCCTCTCGAATCCGCCGAATGCAAAACAGCAGGCCGCTCTTTTCGTCAAGGCGGACCGGGCAATCCGGATTGCCGTGATCGCGGTGAAAAAACGCAGGAAAACGCGTCCTCTGCGGGTATTCCCGATCGACACCTTCCTGAAATTCGTTTCAAAGCGCGCCGTTGCGACTCTGGAGACTTCGGACAGGTATTTCCGGGCCGATGAAAACTGCGACGGCTGCGGACTCTGCTCCCGGCTCTGTCCGGCGTCGAACATTTCTCTCGACGACGACGAGCGCCCTGTCTGGCACCATCATTGCGAACAGTGCATGGCGTGTCTGCAATGGTGTCCGAAACAGGCGATCCAGTACAGGGATCTCACGGCGACCCGCACGCGGTATCACAATCCTTTTGTTTCGGCCTCCGAATTGTACCGTGTGAAGGACGACGGAGAATAAGCCGTTCCCGGATTGTCTCAGGATTTTGCGTCAAGCGCCTTGCGCAGGCCTTCGCCCGCGAAGTTGAAGGCGCAGACCGCAAGGAAAATCGCCAGTCCCGGCCAGAGCATGAGATGCCAGTAGGTGAGGGGATCGGGGAATGCCTGGCGCAGAAGTTCTCCCCAGCTTGACGTCGGGTCCTGCACGCCGAATCCAAGAAAGCTAAGCGAACTCTCCGCAAGGATTGCGCCGGCGACTTCGAAGGTGAAGGAGACGAAGATCGGCCCGGAAACGTTCGGAAGGAGATGGAACAGCAGAATCCGCCAGACCGGCGTTCCCATGGCCTCGCAGCTCTGGATGTATTCCATCTTGCGCGCCTTGAGGGTTTCTCCGCGCACGAGCCGGCAGAGTCCGGTCCATCCTGTCAGCCCGATGACGAGGATCACCAGCAGAATCGACTGGCGTGACCCGTAGTCCAGCATGATCGACATCAGAATCAGCAGCAGAAGGAACGTCGGAAAGCAGATGACGATCTCGACCAGGCGCATGACCAGAAGATCGGTGCGTCCTCCCCGGTATCCGGCGAAAAGCCCGATGAGGGTTCCGAGACTCATGGCCATGCCTGTCGCCAGAAATCCGACCGCCAGCGAGACGCGCGCGCCGTAAATCATGCGGGAGAGCACATCGCGTCCCGCGTGATCTGTCCCGAACCAGTGCTCCCTCGAAGGTTTTCCGTAAGGTGCGGCGACCGTTTCAAAGGGGCCGTAGGGAACCGGAGCGAACAGTGCGAAATCCGGCTTTTTCATTGTCGCGGCGATTTCCCTCCATGGCGTTTTGTCGATTCGCCGTCCGTGTGTCAGGAAGGGGATCAGCAGCAGAACGGCGAGCAGCGCCGCCGCAATGCGGAAATATTTTCCGCGCAGTTTTCCCGCGAAGAGACGCAACAGCAGCAGGGCCGGAAGAAGCAGCATCAGATAATTGAAGGTTTTTTCCACAAAAAGCTCCGAACTTTCCGGTGCAATCATCGCGCGGAGGGCAGGGCTGGAAAGCGAACCGTTCATCAGAACGAGGAGCGGTTTCCCGTTGGCGATCAGCGGAGCGAAGACGGCTGCCGCGCAGAGGAGGAGAATCAGAAAAAGCCCCGTCATGGCGGTTCCGCTCCTGCGGAATTTCCGCCAGACTTCCCGCGCCGCGGAATATTCATCCGACCGACTCTCCGTCATTTCAGTTTTTCTCCCGGATTCCGAAAAAGATTCTGAGCTCCTGCCGGAGGAGAGGAGTGAACGTCTCGTCATTCCGCTTCACTTTTTCCCGGAGCTCGTCAAAGGTGAAAAATGCCGCTTCGTCCAGTTCGGATTTCTGGATGGTGAAAGGTCCCTGCGTCACTGCGGAGTAGACACGAATGTTTTCCGATTCGATCTCATTGCGGACTTTCATGTCGAAGCGATAGGTCAGAGGAAGGTCGGGTGAGAGTCCGAGCTCCTCGCCCATCTCCCGGACTGCTGCGGCGGGATAGTCTTCCCTGCAGGCGAGATGCCCCCCGACCGCGGTATCCCATTTCCCCGGCTGGATGTCCTTGCTTTTCGAGCGCTTCTGAAGCAGAAGCCTTTTGCCGTCCGGATGCAGCACGATGACATGCACGCTCCGGTGGACAAGAGAAGGATTCCCGTGACACTCGCTCCGGAGGGCTTTCCCGACGATCCGGCCTGTGGCGTCGTCGACGATTTCAAAATATTCATCCGTCATGATGCAGATTCCGAAACGCGGGGAATGGAGAACTGCGCTCCCCTGCGTTCACGCCTCCTGTTTTTTTCTGGATTTCCGTTTCGGCTCGCTGTTCTCCGCGTGAGTCTGCTCTTCCTTTTTTTCCTCGGGAAAGAACACCAGCTTTCTGTTGTCCGCCTTGACATGCACGACCGGAGCGTCCTTGAAGAATCCGCGGAGAAGATCCTCGGCAAGCGCATCCTCCAGATAGCGTTCGACGGCACGGCGAAGCGGCCGCGCGCCGTATTCCGGCTGATAGCCCTGATCGATCAGGAAGGAGATCACCTCGGGATCGAGGATCAGTTCCTTGCCCTGGTCGCGCATCCGGCGGATCAGCCGTTCCGTTTCGAGCAGGACGATCCGTTCCAGATCGGTGCGCTCCAGACGGCGGAAGACAATGACGTCGTCCACACGGTTGATGAACTCCGGCTTGAAGTTTTTCTTGGCCATTTCGATCAGGCGGTCGCGAACCTTTTCAAAAGAGTCGTCCTTCCGGTTCGGATCGGAGAATCCCAGCGTGGCGTTTTTCATGACCTGTTCCGCGCCGAGATTGCTTGTCATGATGATGATCGTGTTGCGGAAGTCGATGCGCCGTCCGAGGGTGTCCGTGATGCGTCCCTCGTCAAGAATCTGGAGCAGCATGTGCATCACGTCCGGATGCGCCTTTTCAATTTCGTCGAACAGAATCACGCTGTAGGGGCGGCGGCGGACGCGTTCGGTAAGTTCGCCTCCTTCGCCATGGCCGACATAGCCGGGAGGAGAACCGATCAGGCGGCTGACGTTGAATTTCTCCATATATTCGGACATGTCGATTTGAATCAGCGCGTCGGGATCTCCGAAGATGAACTCGGCAAGGGCTTTCGCCAGCAGGGTCTTGCCGACGCCGGTCGGACCGAGAAAGATGAAGGAACCGATCGGCCGGCGCGGATCCTTGAGATCCGCACGGGAGCGGCGCAACGCGCGGGAAACGGCGGCTACGGCATCGCTTTGGCCGATGACCGTTTTCGAGATTTCCTCCTCCATGCGCAGAAGGCGTTCATTTTCCCCCTCCTGCATCTGATGCACGGGAACTCCGCAGAGTTTCGAAACAATCAGGGCAATGTCTTTCCCGTCAATTACGCTGTGGCGGTTCCTGCAGGAGGCTTTCCAGTCGCTCATGATCTTGTCGATTTGAGCGCGGAGCTCGTGCTCCCGGTTGCGGCATGCCGCGGCATCCTCGAATTTCTGCTCCGTGATGGCGGTTTCCTTTTTCCGCGCAATCTGACGGAGTTCTTCCTCCATGGTCGAGACGTCCGGCGCCTTGGGCATATTCATGATCCGGGCGCGGGCGCCGGCCTCGTCCATGACATCAATCGCCTTGTCGGGGAGGAAACGCCCGCTGATGTAGCGGTCCGCGAGTTTGACCGCGGAGACGATCGCCTCCGGAGTGTAGGTGACTCCATGATGTTTTTCATAGGTCGGACGGATTCCGTTCAGAATTCTGATGGCATCCTCAATGGCGGGCGGTTCCACCATGACCGGCTGGAAACGGCGTTCGAGCGCGGCGTCCTTTTCAATTCCCTTGCGGTATTCGTCAAGGGTGGTTGCTCCCACACACTGCAGTTCGCCGCGCGAGAGTGCGGGTTTGATGATGTTCGCCGCGTCCATGGCGCCTTCCGCGCCGCCAGCTCCGACGATGGTGTGAAGTTCATCAATGAACAGAATGACGCGTTTCGAGTTGCGGACTTCGTCGATGACCGCCTTGATGCGTTCCTCGAACTGTCCGCGGTATTTTGTGCCGGCCACCATGAGCGGCAGATCCAGTGCGAAAATTTTCTTGTTATGGAGAAGTTCCGGGACATTCCCGGAGGCGATTGCCTGCGCCAGGCCTTCGATGATCGCGGTCTTCCCGACGCCCGCCTCTCCGATCAGAACCGGATTGTTTTTTGTTCGGCGGCAGAGAATCTGGGTGACACGTTCAATTTCCTCCTGACGGCCGATGACGGGATCCAGCTCACCCTTTTTCGCCATTTCCGTCAGATCGCGCCCGAAGGCGTTCAGCGCATTGAATTCGTCTTCCTGCCCGCCGGCGCTGTTCTGTTTCTGCTGCGGGATTTCTCCCTGGGAATCCTCTCCGCCGTCTCCGGAATCCGGAATGAAATTCGGATCCAGCGCGCGCATGACCTCGCGGCGGATTTTCTCCAGATCCACCTTCATGTTGCGGAGGACTTTTGCCGCAGTGCTCTGGCCTTCCCGGAGGATGGCCAGAAGGAGATGTTCCGTCCCGATGAAGTTGTAGTTCATCGATTTCGCCTCATCCGCGGACATCAGAAGAATTTTTTTCAGCGCGGGTGTGAATGGTGTCGGTCCCTCCTGTTTTGTGACGCCCGCAGGGGTTGTGTTTTTTTCCACCTCCAGACGCAGGTTCTGGAGATTGACGCCGACCGCCTTCAATGCCGCAACCGCGACGCCTTCGCCCAGAGCGACAATTCCAAGCAGCAGATGTTCCGCCCCGATGTAATCGTGATTGAAATGTTCCGCTTCTTTCTGCGCAAGGATCAGAACGTGTTTTGCGCGCGGTGTGAGATTTTTGATCCAGCTGTTCAGATCATCCGGTTCCGGCATGAGAAGACTCCTGTTGCAAGACGGATGCGGAGATTCCGGCATCCGCATTTTATCCGAAAAATAAAAAAAAGGGACGTTCGGTATTATACACGAACGTCCCGGAATTGCAAATTCAGAAATCAACAAAAAACGTTACTTCGCGAAGACTCCCTTGTTCGCCTTGTCGACATCCGCCACATTTTCCGGCGTGACAAGAATGTATCTGACATCAAACGCCTTCTGGGAATCGGACGGAGCCGTCTTTTCCGGATCATAAGCGTTCGGATCATTTTTCATGATAGCCGCAGCCGCGATGTACCCGGCGGCAATGACACGCTTGAGATTGTAGACCTCGCCGTTGACGATCACTGCCTGGACTTTTTTCGGATCCTTTTTCCAGATGGAGAACTTCTGAACCTCGTCCATATTGAACGGAAGGCTTGCCATGATGATGAAAAGGTTCGTGTTCGGATACTTGTTGAAGATGTCATTGAAAAGCTTGGCTGTGATGAGGGATTCCATCGGCATCGGATTGTCCGGAGACATTTCCGGCGTATTGAGGGCTTCCGTCGCCTCCACTTCAATTCCGTTGAGAGCCTGCACCATGGCGTCGTATGCGCCCTTGTTGATCTTGTTGCCCTCCAGATTCTTTTCCGTGATGATGACCGCCTTTTTGCCGGGATATTTTCCGACGAGATATTTTGCAAGGATTTCGGACCGTGCCGCGGCGTAGGCCGTTTCATTTTCAATAATGCGGTTCATTTCCCGGTCTTCCCCGCCGAAAATTCCCTGATCCCAGAGCACCGTTCCGGCTCCGATGAGAATCAGAACCAGGAAAACAAACGCAAACGCCTGCGCGTTCGGATTGACTTTCTGTTTCTTCTGGCACCAGATAATTCCAATCAGCGCGACGACCATCAGGGCGATACCTATAAACAGGTACATCTTCCTTTACCTCCTCATTTCCTTTGTTTCGTTTTATCTTTTCTGAGATAGAAATATCATTCCATATTCACGAATATAACATTGGGGAGATACTTTTCAATAGGAACTTTCCAAGAAAGTTGAAAAAATCTCGTTTTTTATGCGGTATGAATCGGAATTGTTCTCAATCTTCACCGATGTCCCAGCATAAACGCAGAGCCAGATCCGCTGCACTCTTGATGCTTGAGCCTGAAATCTTATCCAGGGTGTCCTCTTCCGTATGCCAGAATGCGTTTCCGGGGCCATATTCAAAGTCGATGAGGTTGATGGCGGGAACTCCTTTTTCCAGAAACGGGACATGATCGTCCAGAATTGCGGACCCGAATGGAGCGCATGTTCCGCGGAAACCGCTTTCCTTTGCGATGCGCAGAAGCTTCTCCTTCAGATATGCCGTGCAGTTCTCCGGAATTGTGAGCGTGAGATCCCGGTCTCCGATCATGTCAAGGAGGATCATCGCCCTGCATTTCCCGAGGAGCCCGTTCTTCTCCCACTCGCGTGCAAGGTGTCTGCTTCCATGGAGCCCGTCCGATTCTCCGTATCCGTTCACGCATTCCTCCCCGTCGAAAAACACGAAACGGATTCCGCACGGAGGCTTTTCCTCATTTTTCTGCAGAGCTGAAATCATGCCGAGAAGCGCGGCGACTCCGGAGGCTCCGTCATTGGCGCCCTGGAAATTCCGGAGAAGGTGGAAGCGTTTGATGTCATAATGCGCCGCTACGAGGATGAAATCTTCCCTTTTTCCGGAAATCTCCGCAATAATGTTTTCAAAGAGCATCTCCCCGAGCGGCGTGGATTCGCGGAAGGAGTGCGTATACACCTTGAATTTTGCGGATTTCGCGGCAGTTTCCCGGATCCATGCCGCGTATTTCCGGATCTCCGGACTTCCCGAGCAGCGGTTCCCGAAGGCAACGGACTGTTCCGCGCAGCGCCATACACAGGATTCCGACACTTCCGGCGGAGGCGGAGAAGGCGTTTTCAGGCAGGCGCAGAAAAGAACGGGAAGCGCAGACAGGGGAATCAGTCGGAAAGGAATGGCTGTCATGAGGTTTTTCCTGTGCTTCCCTTGTCGATGGATATGCCGCGTCTCTGAAAGGTCGGAACATCCAGATCCTCGTCCCGGTATTTGACCGCCGCGGATCTGGAAAAGATTCCCTTCGAGATCGTTTCCAGCTTGAAGGTGTCCTGAATCATGTCGCTCCGGGTCTGCTTTCTGGGGGAAGCCGGACTCTTTTCCGGCGTGCTGCGGTTCCAGAGCGTGTCGTTTTTCCCGTCCGCCGGCGGCAGGTTCGTTTCCGGCGTCTGATCGCAGCGGACTGCAAGCACGCTGAGCTGAACCCGTGCTTCGTAATCCGGATTGACGGAGATTCCGGTCATGAGGTTGATTCCCTGAGGCAGAACCGAGGACGCGTTTTCGAGAGCCCGCTTCATTTCATCAATCCTGAGATCCGGTCCGCCCGTGAGCGTAAGAATTACGGCGTTTGAGGACTCCAGACGTGATGAACCTCCGAGAAACGGAGATTCCAGCATCCGTTCCAGAGCCAGTGCGCAACGGTCCAGCCCGTCGTCCGAATCCGCCCGGCCGATGCCGATTGCGCAGGAGGTCTTTCTTTTCTGCAGAATGGAGGAGAATCCGGCGAAGTCCGCTCCGATCAGTTTTCTGGCTCGGAGGATTTCTCCCATTCCGAACACGGATGCAGCCATTTCCTCCGAGGCCCTTGCGAATGCCTCTTCCGCCGGTGCGTCCGGGGGAAGCGTGGAGAACAGCAGATCGTTCGGGAGGGTGACAAGCGCCTCCGTGATGGGAAGAAGCTCGCCGATGCAGTCTTCCGCGTTTTTCCGTTTTGTGTAGGATTCAAAGGAGAATGGAGTTGTCAGCAGAAAAACGGCGGGAATGGCGAGTCCTTTTGCGACACTTGCAAGCGTCCGGATTCCGCCTGTCGCCGTGCCGCATCCAAGCCCTCCCGTCACGAGGATGAAATCATAGTCCGCGAGCAGCTGGGTGATCCTGGAACGTTCCCGTGCGACGGCGCGTTCCCCCTTCATGACATCTCCCCCGCATCCGAGTCCGCTTTTGATGGTCCAGTCCGCTTCCGCCTGAATTGTGAATTTCGCGCCGGAAAGCCTGAGCGATTCCCTGTCTGTGTCGATTGCCGCGGTATCGTAAAGGGCGCTGCCTGGCAGATGAGTAAAGGAGTGCAGAATTTTTGCGCCGTTTCCTCCGATTCCGACGACGATGATTTTCCGGTCCGGCTGCGGGTTGTCCGGTGCATCCTGCCGCACGGCGTCTGCGAGTGTCTGTTCGGTGTTTTCAGTCATATCTTGAATCCCTTTGTGACATCCTTGACTTTCCGGAAGAAGCTTTCGCCGAATTCCTCCAGCACATCCCCGACCTTCCTGAGTCCGCTTTCCGCCTCCGTGCTGTTTTCCACGTCCGCGGCGAATTTCAGCAGTCCGAGCAGGGCTGTGCAGCGGCAGGGGATCTCCATCCCGCTCATTGCGCCGCTGACGCCGAGCGTTTCCCCTTTCCGCACGTGCATTCCCGTCACGCCGCGCAAAGCCTCCAACGCGGCAGGGATTGCCGCCCCGCCTCCGCAGAATACGATACCCGTTTCGATTTTTGAAAGGAGTCCCCTGGTCTCAAGCTGCTCCCGGATAATCGAGAAGGTTTCGCGGAGGCGCAGTTCAATGATTTTTTCAAACGATCCGATCGGAATTCTGCGTCTGGTGTTCTGAACAGTTCCGGAGAATTCGACGAATGCCGCGCCGGAGGCCCGATAGTCCTCCAGTTTCGATTCGTTCAGGAAACGGCGCGCCTGCTCTATTCCGATTTCCAGACCGATGGAAAGATCGTTTGCGACGTTCTCCGTGCCGACCGGCAGGACGCCGCTGGCGAGGATTCCATCCCGCTGGACGAGCAGATAGTCCGTCACGCCCGCTCCCATGTCGATCAGCAGGACACCCTGTTTTTTTTCATCGGTCCGAAGGGCCGCGTATGCGGAGGCGATGCCGGAGAAAACACAGGAGATGTCGCCTTCGAATCCGAGTTCCTTCAGAATGGCGCGGATCATTTCCACCCGGTTCCGTTCGGCGGAAATGATATGAAGATATGCGTCAAGGCGGTTCGCCTGCGCGCCCAGCGGATTCTGTCTGATCCGGCAGGAGTCCAGGAGAAAATAGGAGTCGAAGGAGTTCAGGTGAACCTGATCGGGCGGCAGCGAGAGACTCTGCGCCTTTCTTACCGCCTCGTCGATATGGTTCTGCCTGACTTTGTGATCCGCGTCGTAGATGATTACATTGCCTTCCCCCTGGCGGGAAAATATCCCGGCGCCGTTCATGACGCAGTAGACGTTTTTTCTGTCGAAATCGTGTCCTGCCGACTGGTCCGCATCCCCGAGAGCCTTTTCCAGCGCGTTGGTGACGGTATGAAAATCCGTGATGTCGCTTTTGCAGACGCTTCCCTCCGGCGAAGTCTGCCCGAAACCGAGGACGACAGGATTTCCCGCCTTGTCGCAGGTGCCGTGCAGGGCGCAGATCTTCGACGTCCCGATTTCGACGCATGTGATAATGTTCTTCTCGTAAAAAGCCATAAAATCTCCATTCCCGCACCGGTTCCGGTCCCGCGGAAAAACGCCGCGGACGGCGATGCCGGAGACGGTTTTCCCTCTGAAATTGCGCCTTGGCGCTTGTAAGTCATCGCATAGAGGTGTATTTTACGCGGTTTATGCAATCTTTCAAGTCCCGAACGGAGAAATGCAATGGAATTTTTATATGACATACGGCTTGACAACGGCGCCAGATACAAGGCGCGCGGAGACGACTCCCTGACACTGAAAGAGGGCGACTGGTGCGTGATCCGCAAGGATTTCTTTCTGGATTACGGCCAGATCGTATCCGGTGATCCCGCACCCTACAATCCCGCCGATCTGCCGAAGGAGAATCTTCATCCCACAGGCACCCCGTCTGAAAAACAGGCGGAAATTCCCCGCATTCAGCGCAAGGCCACCGTGGTCGATCAGGGGAAGGCGCATGAAAACATGATGCGCTCCAAGTCCGCCATGCGGACCGCAGCCCAGTTCATCGAGCGTCTTTCCCTTCCGATGAAGCTCATCAATGCGCACTATTCCTTCGACAACAAACTTCTGGCGATTCAGTTCAGCGCCGACGGGCGCGTCGATTTCCGGGAACTGGTCAAACAGCTTTCCGCCGCCCTCAATACGAGAATCGAACTCCGTCAGATCGGCGTCCGCGACGAAACGGCCATTGTCGGGGGCATTTCCATCTGCGGGCGTCCGCTCTGCTGCTGCACCTTTCTCAGGGAATTCGCCTCCATCAACGTCAAGATGGCCAAGGAACAGGATCTCTCCCTGACGCCGAGCACGATTTCCGGAATCTGCGGAAGACTCAAATGCTGTCTCAAATACGAACATGAAGGATATCTGGAGCTGGAACGGAGCATGCCGCGGCGCGGAGACTGCTGCGAATGCAAGGAGGGGCGCGGACGCATCATCGACCGGAATCTCCTTACGCAGCGTGTTGTCGTCCAGCTTGATGACAGCGGACGGACCGTTTCGTGCTCCAAGGATGAAGTGAATGTGGTCTATCCGGAGAAATACAAAGTCGGGCGCGGCAGAAGCCGCGACCGGGAAGCTCCCTCGAAGGAGGAGCAGGAGCTTTCCAGCCTGGAGGACTGACTGCGGATATCCCGCCCCGATCCTTTTCCCGGATTGCCGGTCCTGCTCCGGGGCGTTCATCGCGCCAGTTTTTCCGCGGCTTCCCGGAGAAGCTCTTCCGTCTCCTCCCAGCCGATGCACGGATCGGTGACGGAGATGTCGGGGGAGGGGATCGCGCCGGGACGCAGTTTCTGGTTCCCCTCGCGCAGACAGCTTTCAAGCATCACGCCGGCGATCGCCGTTTCCCCGTCGCGTCTCTGACGGAGCACGTCGCGGAAAACGATGCGCTGCTTCTTCGGGTCTTTCCCCGAATTCGCGTGACTGCAGTCAATGACGATCCGTTCCGGCAGATGCGCGTTCCGGAGCCGTTCCCGAAGTTCCGCGACCCGGACCGCGTCGTAATTCGGTCCGGAGCTTCCGCCGCGCAGAACCACATGACAGAACGGGTTTCCCCGCGTCCGGAAAATGCCCGTGTGCCCGTTCTCCAGCACGCCGATGAAGCTGTGCGGACTGCGCGCCGTGGCGACCGCGTCGATGGCCGTCTGAAAACCGCCGTCGGTGGCGTTCTTGAATCCGACCGCCATCGGGAGGCCGCTGGCGAGCTGGCGGTGCGTCGGCGCCTCCGTGGTGCGCGCGCCGATTGCCGCCCAGGTGATCGTGTCCTCCAGATATGCCGATATGACGGGGTCGAGCATTTCCGTTGCCGCCGGCACGCCGAGGGAGGCGATTTTCACGAGGAGTTTCCGTGCGGTCGCGATGCCTTTTTCGATGTCATACGCTCCGTTCAGATCCGGATCGTAGAGCAGTCCCTTCCAGCCGAGAGTCGTGCGCGGCTTTTCAAAGTAGACGCGCATGATGACAAAGAGGGCGTCTCCGAGTTCCGGACGCAGCGCCTTCAGACGTTCCGCATATTCCAGCGCGGCGTCCGGGTTGTGGATGGAGCAGGGGCCGACGATCGCCATCAGACGCTTCGAGCGCCCGCGCAGAATCTCGAATACCGCGCGCCGCGCCTCCGCCACGAGTCCGGCCGCCTGTTCCGGAAGCGGGATTTCCGCCCGGACCGTGCCGGGCGCGCTCAGCATCGAGCAGCTTGCGATGTTGACGCTTTCACAGAGCATCTGAGACGCCTCTTCCGAGTGCGCGGACCAGGGATGCGACTTCCTCCGTCCGCTCTTCGAGCGTTCCGTCGCCGAACATCGGGCGGATCGCCGCGGAGCCGACCACCACACCGTCCGCGTGTTCCGCGACAGCGCGCGCCGTCGCCTCGCTTGCGATGCCGAATCCCGCGACGACCGGGACCGGCGACATCGCGCGAAGTTCCTTCAAACGTTCCGCCAGTTCCGGCGGAAGCTCCGTCCGCTCGCCGGTCACGCCGCGCACGGTGACGTAATAGACGAATCCGCCCGCATGGCGCAGAATCCGTTTCGCGCGCGCATGGCTTGTCGTCGGGGCGATCAGCGGAATCGGATGGAGCCCGTGTGCCGCGCAGAGTTTCCGGAGTTCCGCGCTCTCCTCGAAGGGAACATCCACGGCGAGAATGCCGTCCACGCCGATGTTTTTCAGCTTTGCGCAGAGCGCCTCCATCCCGTAATTGAGCATGACGTTGGCGTAGCTGAAAAGGATCAGCCCCGTTTCCGGATGGTCGTTCCGGATGCGTGCGACCATGGCGAGGATTTTCGGGAGCGTGACGCCGTTTGCGAGCGCGCCCTGCGACGCCTTCTGAATCGTCGCGCCGTCGGCGATGGGATCGGAGAAGGGGACGCCGAGCTCGATGATGTCCGCGCCCGATTCTATGCTTTTGCGGATCAGCGTTTCGCTGGTTTCCATGTCCGGGAATCCGCAGGAATTGAAGATGACCAGTGCGCGGCGTTTTTCCTCCCCGCAGCGCTGAAAGATGTTCTGAAGTCTGTCCATGATGTTCAGCCTTTCCGATGAAGTTCTTTGTAATGCCGGACGTTCTCCATGTCCTTGTCGCCGCGTCCGGAGAGGTTGATGATGACAATGCCGTCATGCGGATGACGCTTTGCATTTTTGATCCCCTGCGCGACGGCGTGCGAGGATTCCAGCGCGGGAATGATTCCTTCGAGACGCGAAAGCAGATTGAACGCTTCGACGGCCTCGTCGTCGTTGATCGTGACGTAACGCGCCCGTCCGCTGTCGGCGAGAAAACTGTGTTCCGGACCGACGCCGGGATAATCGAGTCCGGCGGAAACCGAATGGGTTTCCAGAATCTGTCCGTCCGCGTCCTGAAGGAGATAGGTTCTGCATCCGTGAAGGATTCCTGGCCGTCCGCCGCAGATGCTTGCGGCGTGCTTTCCACTTTCGATGCCGCGGCCGCCCGCCTCGACGCCGGTCAGCGCGACCGAGGCGTCGTGGAGGAATCCCGCGAAAATTCCCATTGCGTTGCTGCCGCCGCCGACGCAGGCGATCACCTCGTCGGGGAGGCGTCCGGTCTTTTCCAGACACTGTTTGCGCGCCTCGCGCCCGATCACCGACTGGAAGTCCCGGACGATCTCCGGATACGGGTGCGGCCCCGCGACCGTGCCGATGACGTAGAAGGTGTCCTCGCAGCGCGCGGTCCATTCGCGGATCGCCTCGTTCATCGCGTCCTTGAGCGTGGCGGATCCGTCCGTGATCGCGCGCACCTTCGCGCCGAGCACCTCCATGCGTTCGACGTTCGGCGCCTGGCGCTTCACGTCGAGCGCGCCCATGAAGACTTCGCACTCCATTCCGAACAGCGCGGCGGCTGTCGCGCTCGCCACGCCGTGCATTCCCGCGCCGGTTTCCGCGATGATGCGCTTTTTGCCCATGTGCCGCGCGAGGAGCGTCTGACCGATCGCGTTGTTGATCTTGTGTGCGCCGGTGTGATTCAGATCCTCGCGTTTGAGATAGATTCGCGCTCCGCCGCAGTATTCCGTCAGGCGGCGCGCAAAGTAGAGCGGGGATTCGCGTCCCACATAATCCCTGAGCAGTCCGGCGAGTTCCTCCTGAAACGCCGGATCGCGTTTCGCCTTTTCATATTCCCGATCCAGTTCGTGCAGAGTCTCCATCAGTGTCTCCGACACGAACTGCCCTCCGTAGATTCCGTAATGGCCGTTCATTGTTCCGTCTCCCTGATATGGTTGAACAACATTGTGATTTTTTCCTTTGATTTGATTCCGGGCGCGTCCTCGACGCCGCCGGCGAGATCGAGACCTGCCGGATTCACTTTCTCGAGCGCCTCCGGAGCGTTTTCCGGCGTGATCCCCCCCGCGAGCATGACACATTTGCGTCTGGCCAGCATTGCGGCAAGCTCCCAGGAGGAACGCTTTCCGGAACCTCCTTCCGCCGCGTCCGCGACGATCCGCTCCGCCGGATAATCCGCGTAGAAGTCCACATCCGTCTTCCGCCTGAGATGCGCCGCCTTCCAGACACGGAGTCCTTCGCTCCGAAGGCGTTCGGCATACTCCGGGGATTCGTTTCCGTGGAGCTGAACGATGTCGAGCGTTCCGGCATTCACGGAAGCAAGGATGTTTTCGAGCGAGGCGTCCGCGAACACGCCGACCTTCCGCAGATGCGCGGGAAGGTTCTTCGTGAGTTCCGCGAGACGCTCCGGCGCGACATAACGTCTGGAAGACGGCACAAGGACGAAGCCCGCATAGTCCGCGCCCGCCCCGGCCGCCGCAAGCACGTCTTCGCGCCGGGTGAACCCGCAGATTTTGATTTCGTATCTCCGGATCACGTATTTCATCGGATCAGCTCCCCGAGTTTTCCGCCCGGATCGTCCGCACGCATCAGCGTTTCCCCGATCAGGAATCCCGCCGCGCCCGCTTCGCGCAGAACGTCAATGTCCGTGCGCGTCCGGATCGCGCTTTCCGCAATCGGAATGCGGTCTCCCGGAACGGCGGAGATCAAATTCCGCGTGCGCTCCAGATCCGTATGGAAGGAACGCAGATCGCGTGCGTTTATGCCCGCAAGCGTGATTTCCGGCACGGCGAGAATGCGTTCCAGCTCCTCCCCGGAGTGCGCCTCGCCGAGCACGGACATCCCCAGATCGGCGGCCCGCTCCGCAAACTCATGGAGCCTTGCGTCGTCCAGCATCGCCGCGATCAGGAGAACGGCGTCCGCTCCGTTTGCCCGCGCCTCGTAAATCTGATAGGCGTCGAAAAGAAAGTCCTTGCGCAGAACGGGAAGCGTTGTTGTTTCCGTCACTTCGCGCAGATATGCGAGATTCCCGAGAAAATAGTTGCGTTCGGTCAGAACGGAGAACGCGGCGGCTCCGGCGCGCGCGAGACTCTCCGCGAATTCCATATAACGGAAATCCTCCCGGATGATCCCTTTCGACGGAGAGGATTTTTTGAGTTCGGCGATGACATTGATTTTCGTGCGGTCGCGGAAGGCTCCGGCAAAATCCCTCACGGGACGCGCCTGTCCGGCGCGGCGTTTCATTTCCGGAAGGGGGACAGTGCGCTTCGCTTCCTCCAGCGCGGGACGTTTTCCCGCGACAATGCGCTGCAGAATATTTTCAGTCATGGCGGCTCTCCCGAATCAGGATGTTGAGTTTTTCAAGCGCCCGTCCGCTGTCGACGGATTCCGCGGCAAGACGCACGCCTTCGCGGAGATCGGCGCATTTTCCCGCGACGTAAATTGCCGCTCCCGCGTTCAGGAGCACCACGGCGCGCGGGGCGCCCTGTTCGGCGCCCGTCAGCACGTCCATCGTGATCTTCGCATTGTGTTTCGCGTCCCCGCCCGCGATTTCCGCTGGTTCGAACGAAGCGGGCAGCAGCATCTCCGGATACAGCTCATAGCTGGTGATCGCGCCGTCCCTGAGTTCGGATACGCGCGTCGGCTCGCAGCAGCTGATTTCGTCGAGCCCGTCGTGTCCGTGCACGACAAGCGCGCGCTTCGCCCCGAGCTCCCGCAATGCCGCGGCGAAAAGTTCGGTGAGCTTCGCGTCATAGACGCCGAGGACGATTCCCTGCGCTCCCGCCGGATTGCAGAGCGGCCCCAGCATGTTGAAGATCGTGCGGATTCCGAGCTCCTTGCGCAGCACGGCGACTGATCCGAGCACGGGGTGCATCTTCTGCGCGAAAAGAAACCCGATCCCGTGATTCTGAATGCAGCTTTCCATCACGGCGGGATCCGCGTCCAGATTGAACCCGAGTTCGGCGAGCACGTCCGCCGCACCGCACTTTCCCGAAACCGCGCGGTTGCCGTGCTTGGCGACCGATACGCCCGCGCCGGCCGCGACGAACGCCGAAGTCGTCGAGATGTTGAACGAGATTCCTCCGTCGCCGCCTGTGCCGACCACGTCGACGACGTCCGCCCCCCCGCAGTCTATGAACGCGGCGCGCCGCCGGAGCATCCGCGCGCCGCCGACAAGTTCATCAAGACTCTCCCCCTTCATGCGGAGCGCGGCAAGAAAGGCTCCCGCCTGGGTGCATGAAACTTTTCCTCCGCTCAGAAGCGCGAGCGCCTTTTCCGTCTCCCCGCTTGTCAGGTCGCGCCGCGCAAGCAGCTTGTTGAGATATGCCGTCAGCATGATGTCAGACTCCCGCGTTGCGGCGCGCTTCGACGGCGCGCAGGAAATTGGCGATCTGGCGCTTTCCTCCCGGCGTCATGATGGATTCCGGATGATACTGGATGCCCTCGATCAGGAGCTCCCTGTGGCGGACGCCCATGATTTCGCCGTCCTCGGCGCGCGCGGTGACGACCAGTTCCTTCGGAAGCGTCTCCTCCCGGAGCGCGAGCGAGTGGTAGCGGACCACCTTGAAGGGGCCATGGAATCCCTCGAAAAGCCCTTTCCCGTCATGCGTGATCTCGGAAATCTTTCCGTGCATGATGCGTTTTGCGCCGACCACCTCCGCGCCGAAGGACTGCCCGATCGCCTGATGCCCGAGACAGACGCCCAGCAGCGGAATCCGGTCGCGGACGGCGCGGATGAGTTCGAGCATCACGCCCGCGCTTTCGGGTCTGCCGGGACCGGGCGAAAGGAGAATCGCGTCGGGATTGCGTTCCAGCACCTCCTCCACGGTGATTTCGCGGTTGCGCCTGACTTCGAGCGGCGCGTTCAGCGAGTGGAGCAGATGCACGAGATTGTAGGTGAAGGAGTCGTAATTGTCAAGAACAAGGATCATGATGCACCTCAGTCGAGTTCCAGGTTGTTTGCGGCGAGACGCACGGCCTGGAAGAGCGCGCCCGCCTTGTTCAGGGTTTCCTCGTATTCGTTTTCGGGAACGGAGTCGGAGACGATTCCCGCGCCCGCCTGAATGAAGAGTTTTCCGTCGCGGAGTTCCAGCGTCCGGATCGTGATCGCCAGATCGAGGTTTCCGCTGTAGCTGAAGTAGCCGACCGCTCCGCCGTAGACGCCGCGCGGTTCCACTTCGAGTTCCCGGATCAGCTCCATGGCGCGGATCTTCGGCGCGCCGGAGAGCGTGCCGGCCGGAAACGCGGTGCGGACCAGATCGAATGCATCGTATTTTTCCGCAAGAATCGCGTCCACGTCGCTCACGAGATGCATGACGTGGGAGTAGCGCTCCACCGTCATGAAGGACTTGACCTGCACGCTGCCGGGTTCCGCCGTGCGTCCGAGATCGTTGCGTCCGAGATCGACCAGCATCAGATGTTCGGCCTTCTCCTTTTCATCGCTGAGGAGCTCGTCGGCGAGAGCCATGTCCTCCCGGGGCGTTTTTCCGCGCCTGCGTGTTCCGGCGATCGGGCGGAGAGAGGAGCGCCCGTTCTCCAGCTTGACCATCGTTTCCGGCGAGGAGCCGACCAGCGTCACGCCGCCGACGCGCAGGAAAAAGGTGTAGGGGGAGGGGTTGATGAGACGGAGCGCGCGGTAGAGCTGAAGCGGGGAAGAGCTCAGCTCCGCCGAAAATTTCTGCGAGAGGACAATCTGGATCGCCTCGCCGTCATGGATGTATTTCTGCGCCTTCTCGACCATTGCGCAGTATTCGTCGCGCGTCATGTTTCCCTTGAGACGCGGAGGAGGTCCGGCTTTTGCGGGTTCTGGCAGGACGGGGGGAGTCCGGAGTCTGGCCGCGAGAGAATCGATTTTTGCGCAGGCGTCGTCGTAGGCCGCGTGCGGCGAGGGGAACTGTTCCGTGTGTGCGCAGACGATGAACTGGATCGTGTGCCGGACGTTGTCGAAGACGATCATTTCGTCGGTGACGAGGAAAAGCGCCGTCGGAGTTTCAAGCGGTTTCTTTGGCCCCGGAAGCTCCTCGAATTCATTGACCGTCTCGTATCCGATATATCCGATTGCTCCGCCGAAGAGGGGCGGCACTCCCGGAACGGACGCGGGGCGGATGTTTCCGAGGACCGAACGCAGCGCGGTGAACGGACTCTTATCGAAAGGAAGCTCCCGTTTTACGCCGTTTTCGGTGAAATAGGGGCGGTTGTTTTCGACGGAAAAGACGCCGCGCGGATTGACGCCGATGAAGGAGTAGCGTCCGAAACGCTCGCTTCCTTCGACGCTTTCGAGCAGGAACACTTCGGGATCATCGGCGAACCGCGCCAGCACTGAAACGGGGGTTTCGAGATCGGCGAGCACTTCCGCACACACGGGAATGAGGTTTCCTTCCTGACAGAGTTTTTCAAAACTCCTGAAATCCGGTTTCTTCAACATTTTTTCTCCTGTTTTCTTTGCATTTATTTTGCATTGACTGTTATTTTGCGGAATAAAAAAAGCCGCGTCCCTCTGGGATTGTCCCGGGACGCGGCCTGAAATTCGGACACAAAAAAAGCGGATTCAACTCTCTTTCAAGTTCAATCCGCCGAAATTACACGACACAAAGGAAAGACGCGACAGCCCCGGCGGTTTACCACCGCCACTGCCATCGATTCGAAGTGAAAATGCCAGTCCGTGTATTCATGATGCATTTACAATAGCATCTGCTTCTCTTTTTGTCAAGTCCTATTTTTGCGAAAAAGTCAGGAAAGATCATCTTTTCCTGTAATTCCCGTCCGCAAGTTATATGGATGCTGAAAAACGCTCCCCTGCCGTTGTAAAAAGGTGAAGAAGCGCTATATTATTCTGAAATGCATGAGTGAAAATTTGGAAAGCGTTAATTTGAAAAGCCTCTTTCTTCCATCTTTCTGGTTTGTGTGCAAGGTCCGGCATTTCCAGGGAAAAATATTTTCCCCCGTTCTGGTTTGTTCCGGACCGCCCGGAAAGACGATGGGAGGAATAATCATCTTCCTCGCGCAGAGAATACTGATGAAACATGTCTTATTCCATGGAGTGTGGCTGATATGCTGAACAGATTTCTGCGAAATGTCTTTTTGTCGCCGGAAAACAATCCGGCGTTTCTCTGGAGCCTTCTTGCCGCCGTCATTCTTCTGGGGATGGCGCCGCGCATCTGGGGATTTCAGAAATATTCCGATGAGTTCTATGCAAATGACGGCATGGAATACCGGGATATATCCGAACAGCTTTACAACGGCAACGGTTTTTCCGTATCCGCATACCGCTGGTATGAGGCGAATCCTCCGGGAGAAGACCGTAATCATGCGCTTCATACGGATTTTTCTCGGCCGCCCCTGTTTCCTCTCCTCGGGAGTCTGCTCTTTTATCTGCCGTTCGACTGGACTTTGTCGGCGAAAATCGTCTGCCTGCTCCTGAGCGCGGCATGCAGCATGGCCGTTTTCCTGCTGGGCAAAGAGCTTTTCGGAAAAACGACGGGACTTCTTGCCGCTCTGATTTACACTTTTTATCCATACTCCATTTATTACTCCATAAGCTGGTCCTCGGAAAATCTTTTTCTTCTGCTGCTTGTTCTGGGGCTCTTTTTTCTGCTCCCTGCGTTGCGCGGCGACTTTTCCCCGAAGCACGCCTTGTTTTCCGGAATATGCTGGGGGCTTCTCGTATTGACCCGTCCTCAGGGGTTTGTCTTTATTCCGATTCTTGTCGTGACGGCCCTTGCCGCGTTTCTTTTGAGACGGAATGACCGGAAGAAAATTTTCCGGATTTCACTTTGCTGCGGTTCCGCAATTCTGCTGATCCTCGCACCCTGGATGCTTCGGAATTATCGTGCTGCCGGAATTCCGACACCTTTGACGTTTTACGGCCCTTATTCTTTTTGTCAGGCATCCAGCGATGTCGGGTATCTTACTTACAGATATCTGGATTCTCCGGAATATACTCCGAAGACCGATGCCGAATGGGAACGCTTTCATCGGGAAAAGAGAACTTTTCTCGCGAATCGAGGGCTTTTTTCCCTGCCGGAGGCGAATCCTTGCTGGAAACGGTGGGCCTGGGAGTATATCCGTGAAAATCCGGACAAAACGGCCTATATTGTTTTTTCCAGAATCCGGCATTGGTTTCGCGCCTGTCCGAATCTGATTATTCTGCCGGATTCGGTGATTTTTCTTCTTCGGAGTTATTTTACAGTCTTTCTGTTCCTGGCGCTTTCCGGGTTGTGGTTTGCAAGAAAGAATCTGCGCAGCTTGTGTCTCCTTGTGCCGCCGCTGTGCGGTCTGGCCATGACCGTTCCGTTTTTAATGGTTCTCCGCTACCGTTATCCGTTTTTCGCTCCGTTCGCATCCGTCCTTGCGGCATACGGATTCTACCGGCTCGTTCTGCTGTTTCCGAAGAAGAGGTCTGTCAAGGCGTCCTTGAAAAACACGCAGACCCCGTAGATTACAAGCAGCAGCGAAACAGCCCACAGCAGTACTCCGCATCCGGAGAAGAAGAGAAGGATTCCCGTAATCCAGCAGCAGAGGTGCGGGGACAGTTTCCTGCGCAGGAACGGCAGGGTTGCTCCGAGACACAGAAGCAGAAAGAGCGTCCGGATCAGAATGCAGGCGTTTTTATACGCGGAAAATGTTAGAGCATGGAAAAGCTGTTCCGCAACCCGGGTTTGAAAGTACGGGTTGTATGCCAGGATCATCAGCAACAGCAGCAGGATGAGTCCTGTTCGCGTCCGCCTGTCCGGGGAGATGTTCCAGAATTCCCCGCATCCGATTGCCGCGCAGAGTCCGAACAGCGCCGGCAGAATGAAGCGGACCGGACTTGCCGAAAAACAGACGTATCCGCTGAAAAAAAGAGTCAGAGGGAAAATCCAGAAAATGAAGAGAATCCGGAGTTTTTTCCTTTTCAGAAAAAGGAGCGCCGCCGTGCCGAAGGAGAAAAGAAGCAGATTGCAGCAGATGAAATAGTTCATTCCGCCGTTTCGGAGAGCCTGCAGGCGGAACCCCTGACTTGCTGTGTCGTGCAGCACGTAGGGCCATGTGAAGGGGGAGGAGAAATCCCGCAGGTTGATCAGGAACTGAATCAGGAAAACGCACAGAAACGCCGCAAGACAAAGCAGAAGATCACGGAGCAGAAAAATGCGTTTTTCCAGAAAGCGTTCCCGGTTGTTCTCCCAGAAAAGAAAGGCGAGCAGCGGAGCAAAGAAAATGTTGTTGATGCGGATCAGGCAGGCGAATGCGAACAGCCCCGAGATCAGAATCATTCTCGGAATGCCGTTCGCGCGGAAGATCCCGAGCAGGACGCAGAGCATGACGAAGAATGTCGACGCCGGATCGCTCAGCGCATTCCAGCCTGTCCATATCTGTGTGTAATAGGACTGGTAGGAGAGAAGCGGCACGGGCAGATCGATCCAGATGGAGAAGTGCTGATTCGGAAAATTCTCATACGGATGAATGACAAATGGGATCGCCAGGAAGACACACAGCAGCCAGAAGGTCCGGCGCAGGGACCCGCAGAAGTGATGCAGGATGACGGCAAGCATCACCGTGCAGAGGGGCAGGATCAGATAGCCGTTGAATGCGGAGATCAGCTCCGAAGCTTTCTGCACTCCCTCTCCGGATATCCCCGTCGCGGCGATCAGCGGGGAAATCAGAAGCGGATAACCGACTGTATAGTTCCATGGCTCGGTGACCCCGCTGAAGAATTCATGCGCAATCCGGAAATAACAGAATTCATCCGTCAGGCGGACTTGTGATCCGGTTCCGAAATAAAGCCACGCACTGAGAAGGAACTGTTTCAGAAAGGCAATCAGATAGAGAATGGAAACGAGCGATCCGGCACTGCCGCGTCCGCCGTGCCGAAAGGGGTCCCGGATCATGGGCAGACCGAAAAGCAGAACGAGCCCCAGGCCGCAGAGCGAGGTCAATACCGCGGGGAGATGGCGCTGCTGGGAAAACGTGAAGACTTCCGTCCTGCCGTTGATGACAATCAGGTCCGGCGAGACCCAGGCCGTTCTGCCGTCCTCCATCTGAATCTTATGGAATGTCAGGAGATATTCCGCCGGAAACCATCTGCCTTCATTGAATTCCTTCGGAAGATACGGCAGACGTTTCCACTCCAGTGTCCGGAACTTCGCCGTTTTTTCCATGATTTTCAGGCATTGGGAATCGGGGGAGGGCGCTTCGAAGCAGGGGGTGCTTTCCAGAATGCTCACATTCCGGTTGCGGAAGGATTCGCAGAGAGGTTCCAGAATCGGAGGCGCAATCAGGAGAAGTGTGGCGAGAATCAGAAAGAATGTCCACTCCTTTCGAGTCCGTATCGGTTGTTTCTGCATATGACGATTCCTCATGTTTTAATTTCAACGCCAGCAGCAGGCGGGCGCTTCTTCTCAGAAAACATCCTGTCGCATTTCTTCCTCAGCATTCCTGCAAAGCGGAGGGCGCGCAGTTTTCAGTTTCTTCGCATTCGCGCCGCAAAAGAGGCGTCGCAGTCCGCGTCCCACGGCATGATCTGCTGCATTCCGCTGTTCATTTCTCCGGTCAGCGGATTCGGAAATGGCTCCAGATGAAATTCCGGATGGCTTTCCAGAAAAGCATGAACGACGGAAGCGTTTTCCCGCCGGAACATGGAGCAGGTCGCATAGACCAGAACGCCGCCGGGGCGAACCGCCTGCGAAGCGTGGTTCAGAATTTCCAGCTGGGTTTTCCGCAGGGACTGCAAAGCCTCCGGCTTTGCAGTCCAGCGGGCTTCGGGATTGCGGCGCCAGCGGCCGGAGGAACTGCACGGAGCGTCGACCAGCACGCCGGAAAAACATTTTTTCCCCTGTTTTTTCTCATCCCATTCCATGATCCGAATGTTCGGGAATGCCGCGCGTGCGGCGCGTTTTTTCAGTTCGGCAAGTTTACAGGCGCGGATGTCGGTTGCCGTGACGACGCCGGTGCGGTGCAGGAGCGAGGCCAGCTGAAGGGCTTTTCCCCCTCCGCCGGAACACGCATCCCACCAGGTTTCGCCCCGGGACGGCATGCAGGCGCGCCCGATGCACTGGGAGGAGATGTCCTGAAGTTCGAAAAGCCCTTTGCGGTAGGCTTCCATCGTATGCAGATTCACATGGGCGTCCGCAATGGAGAAGGCATCGGGAAGCGCGGGATGCCGGACCGCTGCAAGCCCTGCTTCCGCAAGGGATTTCAGCAGAAAATCAATGCGGTCCGTCTGTGTCCGGATCCACATTGGAGGGCGGGTCCGCATGGCCCGGTAAAAGCGTTCGTCAAAGGGTTGAACGAGCTCCGGAAGAGCCCATCCCGGCAGAATGTGGGAGAGGTCCGGCGAGTATTCCGATCCGGCAAGCGCGGCAAAGCGCCGGAAACGTTCCAGTTCGTCCCGGATCTCAAAGATGCGCAGAAAAGCGTCTTCGCGGAGTCCCGCGTCTTCCAGATGGCGCGGATACGTTTCCGGGAGATACCCTTCAAGCAGAGCCGCGCCGAGAATGCAGAGTGACAGGACGCGTCTGTCGGAGCCGTTTTCAGGACGGAAGCCAAAAGCTTCGCGGAGAAAGCCATACTGACGGAAAACGGAAAACACCGCCCGGGAAATCAGCCTCCGGTCCCGGGATCCGAATCTCCGGTCCTTCCGGAAACGTCCCGCCAGGAACTGATCCGCCGGCAGTGATTTTCCCAGAACGGCGTCGAGAATTTCCGAAAGAATTCCCGTGCAGGTGTCCGCCTGGGTCCGGAGCCGGGCGGACGGAAGCTTGCGCGAATCGCCGCCGGATTCCGGTTCTGCGTGGATGCGGGGATGTTCATGAGGCTTCACAGGATCTGCTCCGAATGGCGTTTCAGTAGACCGAGTCGGGGAAATAGTGCTCTTTCGCATTTTCATGCGTGACGATCTGCGACGGAATGATGACTTCTTTTTCGCGTGCTTTTTTCCCGTTCCGAAGCCCTGCGAGAGCCTCCTCGACGCCGCGTTCGAGCATGCGGGGAGAGTAGGTGACTGTCGCCTTGACCACGGGATCGCCGTCCAGAAGGCGTTTTACCGTTTTGCGGCTTCCGCCGCCGCCGATCATGGCTTTGACGTCCGTGCGCCCGGATTCCTCATATGCCTTCAGCGCGCCGACCAGAACATCGTCGTCTCCCGCCCATACGGCGTCGATTTTCGGATATTTCTGGAGGTAGTTTTCCATCAGGGCAAGCCCCTTTTCCGTGTTCCACCAGGCGGCCTGCGACTCGAGAATCCGGATGCCGGGAAATTCTTTCGACAGCGTTTCCCGGAAGGATTCGACCCGGTCGGTGTTGATGGGGCAGGGGACGCCCTCCATCATCAGAATGTCTCCTTTCCCGCCGAGAATCCGGCCCATCGCCTTTGCCGCGGCGGCTCCGAAACTGCGGTTGTCGCCGTTTACGAAGACATCCTGCACGGGCTGGTCGAGCGGATTGGAAACCACGACCAGAAAGATTCCCTGCCGTGCCGCTTTCGCGCAGATGTCCGAAATCGGACCGGGCTCCTGCGCCAGCACGACCAGCGCATCCACGTTCCGTGCGATCAGGTTTTCAATCCGGTTGACCTGGTCCGCCGTATTCGCGCTGGAAGTCACAATGACCTGAAGATCCGGATTTTCCGCCTCGAGATTTCTTTTCGCGCGTTCCGCGCTCCAGACCACGCCTCCGGTCCATCCGTGCGTCGCCGCGGGGATGGAAATCCCGATTCTGAGTTTTTTGCCCGAGTCTTTGCCGCATCCTGAAGCAAGAAGAAGGAGCGCCGCCAGAAGGAAACACACTTTTTTCATTTCATATTCCGTTCCGCTGATTTCTGTTGATCGTCATTTCCAGAACGCCGCGACCCGTTCGCGTGCGTTGTCTTCCAGGTTCCGGTAGAAAAAATAGATGTCGTTCATGTGATAGACGCCCTTTCCGAGGAGCTCGGAGTCATAAACGCCTTTTTTCTCGGGCACGGCGATCAGGGCGCCGGTTTCGGGATTGATCCTTGCCCCGCAGAAGTTTTTATCCTCCGAGACGACGCGGTTCATGCCGTCGAAAAAGACGGCTCCCTTGTTCAAGGCCGCATCCGCCGGGGTGCTGTCTGTGCGCCAGTTCAGGGGGTTGATGCAGTAGGTGCCGCGTCCGGTGAAGACCGAGGATTGTGTTTCCGGCGCTTCCGTGTTGTAGGTGATGATGACCCCTGTGTCGCGTGCGCCGCGCGCGAGCCGCAGATGCGGATGTTCCGGAAAGGCTTTCGGCATTTTCGGATAACCGATCAGGTAGGCGGCGACCAGTTTTGCACGGAGTTTCGGGTCTTTGAACTCGCTTTTCATCAGTTCGAGAAGGATCATCGCGCCCTGGCTGTGTCCGAAAAGGATGAACGGGCGTCCGTTGTTGTAATGTGTCAGATAATGGCGGAAGGCTGCGCGGATGTCTTCCAGTCCGCGTTTCGTGTAAGTCTGCTCCTCCGGCTTTCTTTCCACGTCCCGGATGACCCGGTAAAACTCGCCCTGCCGGTAGTAGGGGGCGTAAACGGTTCCGACGCTCGAAAAAACGCCGGTCTGCTGGGCTGCGATGTCATGCGCCTTCCTGCGGACGGACGGGTCGCTCCAGTCCATGTAGGGATGATCCCTGTGCGCCACGATGGTCGGATACACGTAGAAGACATCCACTTCGCGCGGGGCGGATTTCCCGTCCGGCAGGATGATCCAGTTGGCGCGGTCCGCATAATCGACGGAGCGGGAGACGTCGCGGAGCTCCTGCGACCGCGTCGGAACGGCGGACGCGCACGCGGTGAACAGGACAAACGGAACGAGAAAAAACGCAGCGGCAACAAGAATGCCGCGCAGTCTGTCATGCGTTATTTTCATTCGGTATTCTCCAGGCCTTGAGGATTGTTTCCGCGATCATGGCGTATCCTTCCTGTGTCGGATGCGTGCCGTCCCGTGTGAGCAGCAGTCCCGTGTGTCCGGGATGCTTCGCCCATTCCGTGCGGAACATGACGTCCAGCGGAACGATCCGGACCCTGGCCTCGTTGGCCGCCTGCCGTGCCGCAAGGCAGTATTGGGCGAGAATGTCGCCGTGTTCCAGGAGCGTGTCGCCTTCGAACGATCCGAGCGGGGTCGCAATGGAGACTTTCCGGATTCCGCTCTGGCGTGCCAGGTAAATCATCCAGATCAGATTGCAGCGGTAGGCTTCCGGAGAGACCATGGGTTCGTCCGCCCAGCGTCCGCGTCCGATGGCCGCGTCGTTGGCGCCGAGCAGAATGGAGAGCGCGTCGGGTTTTCTGTCCAGCACGTCGGTCTGGAAGCGGGTCAGCGCCCAGGGTGTCTTGTCGCCGCCCCGTCCCGCATTGACGATCCTGTTTGCGGGCAGCAGCTCCTGAAGTTTGGAAACATATCCGGGATCGGCGGCTGTCAGGCTGTCCCCGAAACAGACGAGGGATTCTCCGGGAACCAGGAATGGCTGGGAAAGGTCGAGCATCATATCCTCCATGAAATTTACTGTGACGCAATTTGATTTCAAGCTGAAAAAATACTATACTACCATATCCTTGGCGATTTCAAGAAGGAGTTTGGAAAATATGGATGAAATATCGTCGTTTCCCCCCAGTGCGGATTCCGGCGCGAAAGTGCTTCTGCTTGGCTCCATGCCGGGGGAGGAGTCCCTGCGGCGCGGCGAATACTATGCGCATCCCCGCAATGCGTTCTGGAAGATCATGGGGATTCTCTTCGACTTTGATCCCGCCCTGCCGTATCCGGAGCGTCTTGCCGTTCTGCGCAGTCGCGGGATCGCGCTCTGGGACACGCTCCGCAGCTGCCGCAGAACGGGAAGTCTGGACTCCGGCATCCGGGAACCGGTCCCGAACGACATCCCCGGACTCCTGCGGCAGTATCCGTCGATCGAACGCATTTTCTGCAACGGAACGGCTTCATATGAGTTTCTGCGCCGCTGTCTGCCGGAGGTCTTTCACGGTCCGCGGACTGTGACGCGCCTTCCGTCCACAAGCCCCGCCGCCGCGCTTTATTCCTTTGAACGGAAACTGGAGGCCTACCGCGTCATCGCGGAAACGCTGGCGTCCCTTTCCGGCAGCGGAACGCCCGGCACAGCGGAAAAAGCGTCCCGGCGCTGACGGAAAAGAGCCACGCCTCAATTCTCCGGCTGAATCGCTTTCGGAATCGCGGGAACGGGTTCTCCCGTATCTCCTGCGGGGATTTCCGGCTCGTCGTGCAGATAAGCGTTGTAGTCGTCTCCGAACTGCCTTGCGAATTCCATGGTGAAATACTGCTTGAGAACCAGCAGCGGCAGAAATGCGAGCACCCACAGGAACGGCAGATAAACGAGCGCAAGCCAGATACAGCAGAGGCAGCATGTAAGCACGGCGCAGATGAAGAGGCAGAAAAAGACGGCCAGCGTTGCGGCGATCACGAAGATGAAATACTTGAGGAGCGGCAGAATGTTGTCCCGGGTCAGGGCGACGGTCTGCCTGAAGGCCGCCCATGCCTTTATTTTCTTCCGGAACATGAGGAGCGTGCCGAATTCATGGAAGACCCCGTTCAGAAAAAGAAAGGGAATCGCCAGGATGACACTCAGGAAAACGGCGAACGTCAGGGGGACGAAGGCGGATTGCGTCTGCAGGGCCGGGGCAAGCAGTTTCAGCAGGAGAAAGAAGAGCGGGGTGAAGATTGCACAGTACAGCATGAAGAGGAAGGCGAATGCAAGATTGTAACGGAAATACGAGTTGCCTTCCGTTTTGGATTCTTTCCATTTCGCCGCGATGGAAAGGTCGCGTGTTTCATCCGAGAGAGCGCTGATGAACATGAAGCGTCCCCGGGAGAGAAGCCAGAATACAAGCAGCAGGATTGCCAGACAGACGGGCACAAGCAGAGGCAGCATTGCCAGAAGAACAGGCGGAACGCCGCCTGTCCGGATGCAGGTCCGCTCCGGCGGAGGGGGCACCGCCTGTTCCGGAGCGTCCGCCGCGTTCCCGGCTGTCGCCGTTGTTCCCGCGTCACCCGCGCGTTCCGTAGTTTTTTCCGGAGGCGCGGCATCGTCCTTTCCATTCCGGATTTCAAAGGTGATTTTCTGATAATCTGCATGCCGGTCCGCGGCCTGGAGGACAGGGGAGGTCTCCGCCGCGGGGCGTTCCTGCCGCAGAATGCCGCGGATGGCGTTCAGGTCCTCCCGGAAGTCGTATTTGAAATTGCATCCGCCGTACTGGCCCAGATGTGCAAGCCAGGCGATGAAGGCGAGTCTCAGGTAGAATCTGGCGTCAAAAGGACGGAAAAGCTTCTTCTTCACCAGTTCGACGGAGATCCGGAACGGTTCAATGACATCATAGCGTTTCATGCGGTATTGTTCTTTCCGAATTGTTGTCATGTTCCCGGAATTGCACCGGATGCGTGTTTTCTGTCATCCCGCTTTCCGGACAGTAGCACGAAATGGGGAATAAAGCAAACTTCCTCCCCGGTATTTTTTCCGAAAAAAACATCAGGACATCATGCGCGGCGGGAAGGCGGGGGGCCTTTTTTGCGTTTCGCCCCGGAGTCCGAGCGGGGGGATTGGGGGTTGTCCGGTCCGGGGACGGGCTGTTTCCGGCAGAAACGGATGAAATCTCCGACAAAGCGGTGGTCCGCGTCCGGCAGATAAATGAAATTCAGCTTCCGTGTAATCGCCCCTTCCGTGAATCGTCCGCATGCAAGCGTGCCGGCGGCGAGTTCGTCCCGGATCGCCAGACGGGAAATGACTGTGATGCCGAGTCCCCGGCGGACCAGGAGTTTCAAAGCGTCGAAACTGTTGACTTCAAGAATCTGCCGCGGTTCCGGAAGAGGAAGGGAGCCGTCTGCGAGAAAACGGTCGAAATACCAGCGCGTTCCGGATCCGGCCTCCCGGAGAATCAGAGGCTTTCCGTCGCGGATGTACTGCGCAAGCGAAAAGCTCCGCATATCGGAGTTCGGGGCGAAAACCGGCACCAGCTCGTCTCCGCAGTATTCCTCCGAGAGGAAACAGTTCTGCTCAAAGGGTCCTTCCACCAGCGCAAGGTCCAGCTCTCTGGCCGCGAGCAGTTCGCCGATCTCCTTCGTATTGGCGATCCGCAGGTCAAGACAGTATTCCTTCCTGGCATTCATATAGGCGGCCAGAAGCCCGGGAAGCAGATAGCCTCCCGCGGTCATGGTGCCTCCGATGCGGTGATATCTGAGCTTTTCCGCGGCGCAGCGCACGGCGCGGATGATCTTGTCCGCATCGGCAAACAGCTGTCCGCAATGTTCCGCGAGCTCTCGGCCTGCCTGAGTCAGCAGGACATTTCTTCCGTCGCGCAGAAAGAGCTTGACCCTCATTTCATCTTCCAGGCGTGCCAGCTGATGGGTCACGTTGGGCTGGCTCATGCCGAGCGCGGCCGCGGTTTCCGTAAAGTTCCCGAGCAGGGCGGCCATCCGGAAAATTTCAAGTTTGCGATCGATCATGACAACTCCGTTATGCGGCTTTTCCGAAAACCTTCCGGCCCGGCTGTCCTCCCCGGGAGCATTTCGGATGTTTTTTGATTTTCCGAAAAAGATAAGCGCGGAATCCGGAAATGCAAATCTTGCTGCCCGTGAGGAAGAAAGTTTTCCGCTCTTTTTGCGGATGGGAAGAGGGTGATTCCCTCTTTTTTTTCAAAATAATCCGCAATCCCGCTGTTTTGATGAATCCTTCTCTTTTTTGCCGTGTCTAAAAGAAACAGGGTTGGAAAATCCGGCGAAGAGGGTGTATCTTACGACCCTTGATCTTCAATGAAAGCTGAAAAAGGATGAGGTAACGCCATGCAGCAAAAGAATTTTTTACGTTTTTTTCTGACGGCCGCTGCGCTGTGTTTATGGTCTTCCGCTCTCTCCGGCGCGGACGCCCCGCAGACTCCGGACAAATACCGCCAGACGCCGGAGATGGCGACGATTTCCCGCGCCGCCGCCTATCTGATCGCGAATTCCCATTACAATCAGCAGCAGATAAACGAAGAGATTTCAGCCCAGCTCTTTGACGATTATTTCAAGGCGCTGGACCCGACGCGCATGTTTTTCACCGCGGCCGACATTCAATCATTTGAACCGCAGCGGGACAAGCTCGGCGCACAGATCCGTTCCGGCAAGGTGCAGTTTGCCTTTGACGTGTTCAAGCTGTTTGTGAAACGCCTGGGCGAATATGAGGAATTCACAGCCGCCGCCCTGAAGAAAAAACCGGATCTCCATACGGACGAAGTGTTCGAGGTGAACCGTTCCAAAGCCCCCTGGCCGGCGAACCGGGCGGAACTGGAGCAGCTCTGGGGCAAAAAGATCAAGAATGATCTGATTCTTCTGAAGCTCATGGAGCTCGCGAAGAAGCAGGAGGCGGAAAAAAACACTCCTTCGGAGAAGACCTCCGTCGCGGCTTCTTCGAAGACGTCCGTAAAACTGCCGCCTCAGAAATCGCCCGAGGAACGCATGCAGCAGCGTGTCGAACAGTTCGTCCAGTTCTACCGGAATATGAAGCCTGTTGAGATCCTGGAGGTCTATCTTTCCAGTCTGACGCGTATTTATGATCCGCATTCGGAATACATGTCGCCGCGGACGGAAGAGGATTTCAACATCGGAATGAAGCTCTCCCTTGTCGGCATCGGCGCGCTTCTGACCAATGAGGACGGCTATACGAAAATCGTGCGAATCATTCCCGGCGGTCCCGCCGATGTGGACGGACGTCTGAAGGCGGAAGACAGGATCATTGCCGTCGCACAGGAAAATTCCGAACCGGTGGATATTCTCGACATGCCCGTATCCCAGGTTGTGGAACACATCCGCGGCAAGGAGAATACGAAAGTGTCCCTGACGGTCCTTGAAGCATCCAAAGGCGCCGCCGCGGTGCCGACAGTCATTACGCTGAAGCGCGAGAAGGTCCGTCTGAAGGAATCCGAAGCTTCCGGCAAGATACATGAAATTACGCAGAACGGAAAGAAGCTCCGGATCGGCGTGATTACGCTTCCCTCGTTCTATATCGACTTCGATGCCGCATGGCGCGGCGACCGCAATTACAAGAGCTCCACGCGCGATGTCGTGAATCTTCTCAAGGAGTTTACGGCGAAGGCGCCGCTTGACGGGCTGGTGATGGATCTGCGCTCCAATGGAGGAGGCAGTCTGCTGGAAGCCGTGACATTGACCGGGCTTTTCATCAAGGACGGCCCCGTGGTGCAGGTCAAGGACATCAAAGGCCGGAGCGTGGATGAGGACAATGACGGCGGAAGGATTCTGTACGGCGGCCCCCTGGCGGTTCTGACCAACCGCTTCAGCGCGTCCGCCGCCGAGATCTTCGCCGGGGCGATCAAGGATCATCAGCGCGGCATTGTTCTCGGCGACTCGAAGACACATGGAAAAGGAACCGTGCAGCGTGTGATCGAACTGGAAAAATACACGGCGTTTCTCGGCGCCAAAGTGCCTGTCGGCTCCATCAAGCTGACCAGCGCGAAATTCTACAGGATCAACGGGGAGTCGACGCAGCTGAAAGGCGTTACGCCCGACATTGTCTATCCGTCCTTCTCGGATACCATGGACATCGGCGAGGAAAAACTTCCTCATGCCATGGCCTGGGATACGATTCAGCCGCTTTCCTATCGCGTTTTCGATCCTGCGCTGCCGAATCTGATCCCCGTTCTGCGCGAACGTTCCGAACTCCGTGTCCGCAGCAATCCCGAATTCGCTCTCCTGAAAAAGGACATTGAAACGTTCCGCAAAATCAGGGATCGCAAATATGTTTCGCTGAATCTTGAAAAACGCTGGGAGGAGTACCTTGCGGAAAAGAAGCTTCACGACGAACAGGAAAAGCTGATGCGCCTTGATTCCGTGCCGGATGAAAAATCCGCCTCCAGGAAGGAAATCAAGGATCTTTACCTGGATGAAACCCTGAACGTTGTTGCGGATTATGTCTCTCTGACCGGCAGACCCGCGGGCGCAATAACAGCGGCGAAACAGCCGTAAATGGATCCCCGGGAAAAAAACGCCGTCTCCGTTCACCGGCTTCCCGCCTTGCGGATGCGGCCCGTCCACCGGAATTACGGGCTCTGGATTTTCCGCTACGGACGCGGACGCAGTCCGGGGCGGCCGCTCTCCTGGGGGCGGGAGAATCCCCGGAAATTTGAGTTTTTCTCCATTTCGCACATGACCGACGGGAAAGGCGTTTTCTGGCGGCCGGAGTCGCCCGCGGTGGAGATACATCCCGGCCAGTGCGTTGTCATCACTCCGGACACCGTGCATTATTACGGCGGCCTTGAAGGGGAATACTACACCGAAGACACCGTCAATTTTACCGGGGAACTCGCCGTCATGCTGCAGAAAAGCGGTGTAATCCGGGACGGGGTTTATGATCTCGGGCTTTCGCACCGCCTGCTTCCCGTGATCGAACTTGCGACGGAGCCGTCCGACCATTCTCAGATCAAGGCGAATTTCGCTCTGCAGAAAATCCTGATGGAACTTTACGACCGCCGCACGGCGCAGATGCGTCCAGACCGCTATCCGCAAATCAATGAACTGGTCGCCCAGATCCGCGAGAATCCTGAAAAATGGTGGAGTATTGCCGATATGGCGGAATACTGCAATATGAGCGACGATCAGTTCCGGCGCGTATTTGAGAATCTTTTCGGCGTTCTGCCGAAACTTTACATCGACAAGCTGCGCCTGAACAAAGCCGCCGAGCTGCTGGCGGAAACCAGTATGAGTGTTGCGGAAATCTCCGAAATGATGGGATATCAGGATCCCTTTCATTTCAGCCGCCGCTTCAAGTCCGTGATCGGTTTTTCTCCCCGTCAGTACCGCGCCGTTTTTTTAAAAATCTGATAATCAGCTTCTTTTTTCCGAAATATGCAGTTTCCTTACTTTAAAAGAGGGGAATGGAATGCTATGATACAAGAAGATAACAAAAGGAGGCTGCCATGTTCGGAAAACTGCTTTCCCTGTCCGGCGCCCTTGCGACGCTCTTTCTTGCCGGATGTTCCGTCACTCCGACAATGTATCCGCCCGTCGACCGGAACGCCGCCGTCTCTCCGGAGCGCTTTCTCGGCGCGTGGAGCTGCGTGACGGGTTCGGATCGTTATGAAATCACGGTGATGCCGAACAAGATAAAAGGGAACTCCGTCCGGATTCAGATCGTCCAGATCCCCGATAAAAAGCAGGAAAACTTTCATGGAACCTGGGCGCCTCTGGGCGGAATGTTCCTGAAAATCGGGGAAAAATATTTCCTTGCTGCCACCGTCGACACCGGACGGCTTCTGCTTGAAGCGGAGCGCAATGTGTCCGCGCTCTGGATGCTCAGACCCGTGTATTATCTGATGCAGCTGACGGAGAATGCCTATGGATATGAACTGCGCTTTATTTCCTTTGCCGCGCAGCCGGAAAGCGGAAGCGGTGCGGCTCACTTGAATAAACGGAATGCCTGGATCCCCGTCGATCCGAAAGTGAAACTGTCATCCGACTCGCTCGTGCTGAATTCCACGGCGGAACTTCAGGAATTTCTGAAGAGCGGGAAATATCAGCTGGACAAAAATGTTTATCCGCTGGTCCGGAAACAGACCGCGGCACAGCAGAGAAAATAATCTGTTTCACCCGTTTTCCCGCCTGATTCAGCCGTGCCGATGCGCCGGAGGCGGAGTGATGCCGCCTCCCGGCAGTGCGGCTTTTCCCGTCTCGATTTTTTCAGTGGGGAAAACAGGGGGAAGAAGACAAGTCTGCACTCTTTGGAAAACCTTGTTTTTTCTGACTTTCTCCGCTTCCTTCCGGTGAAAGAATACAACTTTTTCTGAAGAGGGAACTTGCAAAATGCCGTAGAAAAACTAAATTGTCCGGAGAACACAACTTTGCAATCATAGGGGAGAATTCGGAAATGAAATTCGGTGTTGCGGATTATGGGATGAACGTCTGGGAAGGCGCCTGTTACGACATTACGATGAGACTGGAGGAGCTCCAGTCGATCGGCCTTGACGGAACGGAACGCCTGGAAGTATGTGATGCGGCGGATGCCGTCTACAAGGCCGCGGCTTACCGGAGAATGCGGATGGATTTCGCCACCTGCCGTGTGGCGGGCAATCAGATTGCGCTCGGCATGGAATATACCGCGGCTCTTGGAAAGGAGTATGTCTGGCTCACTCCGGGATCTTCAGGACGCGATGTCGATTTCGATGTCTTCTGCCGCCGCGCAAACAAATTCGTTCAGGCCGCCGCGCGTTTCGGACTGAAGGCTGCGCTTCACAATCATCTCGGTTCCCGGATTGAGAGCCAGCAGGAGCTGGAGGATTTCCTCAAGGCTGTCCCCGGCGCGTATCTTCTTCTTGATGTCGGACATCTTGCCGGCGCGTTCGGCGACAATGTGGAAGTCATCCGCAAATACCATGACCGGATCGTCAGCGTTCACTTCAAGGATATTTTCATCAAGGACGCTTCGCTCGGACTGGACCGCTGGACTGAACGCCTCCGCTTCTGCGAACTCGGCGCGGGCAACGCAGGATTTGATTTCGCCGCGGCGGGCGAAGAGCTCAGGCGCTGCGGCTATGACAAATGGGTGCTGATCGAGCATGACACCCATCTGCGGGAACCGCTTCTTGATCTGAAGGTCAGCGCCGACGCATTGAAGGCGATTTTCAAATAATTCCGGAGCATCCCCGGGACGCAGATCCCGCTGTCTCCGGGGAAAAACGACAAGTATGAAGACTCTGACGGAATTATACAGCGACCGCGGCCGTTTCATGATTACCGCGCATCGCGGCGCCTCTTTTGAATTTCCGGAAAACACCGCGCACGCCATGCGGAAGGCCGTCGAGGCGGGCGCGGACATGATCGAGTTTGATCTTCGCGGAACTGCCGACGGAGTTCCCGTCCTGCTTCATGACGAAACGATTGACCGCACCAGCGACGGGCGCGGCATGCCCGAGGAGCATTCGCTGGATGAATTGAAAAAACTGAACTTCTCCTTCTGGCTGCAGGGCATGCGCCGGGAGGCTCCCGTTTATGAGGTCATGGAAATTCCGACCTTTGAGGAAATTCTTTCCGAATTCCGCGACAAGGCCGCAATGAACATTCAGCTTTATGCGAAAACGGATGCGCTTCTCGTTGAAATCTGCCGTCTCTTCCGTCGTTATGACATGTATGACCGCGGTTATTTCACCGTTTGTCCGGACCTGGCCGCCCGGGTGCGGGCCATTGATCCCGATATTGAGCTTTGCACGACACGCGGCTGGAGGGAACGCTCCCTGCCGGAGAATCTGAAGCTTTGCCGGGAGGCGGACGGATGCCGTTTCGTACAGCCTGTCCGGGAGTTCACGGATGCAGACGCCTTCCTCCGGATGCGTGAACTGGGATTGCGCGGCAATGTCTTTTTTACGGATGCTCCTGCGGAAATGCTTCGTCTGCAATCCATCGGAGCCGAAGGCATTCTGACGAACCAGCCTCACAGAATGTGCCGTTTGCTCGGCCGAAGTATGTAAATCCTTTCTTCTGAATGAAAACCGCATCTCTCTTTCCGGAGCGGATTCGGAGAAAACGGATCTGCACAGCCTCTTCCGGGAGAAAGCATATCCCCTGTTTCCCGGGAGGGGAAAGAGCTGTTTGGAGAAATAAGGCCGCCTTCCACACCGGACGGACGTTCATTGTGGAAGGCGGGGTTTCACGCAAGCTCGCGCGCGGCTCGCGCTGACGTTTTTCCGGAAAAATGCGCCTCCCTTTGATTGAAAGTGACTCCCTGCGTGTTATTGTATTTTCAAAAAAAGGGAGGACGGAAGGCGATGCGCGGCGTTTTTTTTGCGGCTCTGTGTCTTTTCTGCTGTTCCGCGGCGGATGCCGTGGAAGTCAGAAACCGGAAATCGGTCTCCAATGAACCTGTGAAAATCACCGGGGAATGGGAACCGGGCAACGGCGTCAAGAAGCTGTATGACACGCCGCTCGGCGCGGTTTACTCCTTTCACGGGTCCGCTCCGACGCTTGAAAGCGGATTCTCCTTCTGGGGCGTGCAGACGCAAAGCGCGCAGGGGCGCAGGAGAAAAAACGCCGCCAGACAGTCCGATGTCGCAGCCGTCGCCTATCCCCTGCAGCTCAAGCTCTTCAGAAGCGATACGGAATCGGCGAAAAAGACGCGCCGTTATCTGGTCGTCGAATTCCGTCTCCGCCAGTTTCCCGTGGAACAGGACCCCGGCATGGAACTGTTTCTCTTCGCTTCCCCGGATCTCTACGGGATCACGGATCTTGCCCGCGCCATTTATTTCATTTCCCCCTTTTTTTCCGTCAAGCAGGAAGCGCATGAACTCGACCGCCTGATCTACAGCCGCACCACCTTTCTGCGTTTTCAGGGGAGTTTTCAGAGAGACCGGAAAAAAAAGATTCCCCTGCGGATTCCTGATCTGCGTTCCCGCGGCCCCTTCGAGCTTTTTCACTGCCGGATCATCTTCGACACCTCCAATGAGAACAGCCGTTTCTGCGCCCTGAATCTGGACGGAGAAACGATTCATGTCGCAACCCGCGGACTGTATGATCCCGTGCCGGGCGACACCATCCGCAGCATCGGTTTCATCGTCAGCGCGGGACGGAAGAACAGCACCGTCTGGGAAATTTCCGCACCGGACGTCGCGCTGGTCGAGCATCTGGAGGATCTGGAGAATCTTCCCGCGCTTTCCCGGGAGTCCTATCCGTATGAAAAATATCCCGCGCTTCCGGCAGACAAGCTCGGGAAGAGCCGGAATCCCGATGAACTTTATGCGCAGGCGCTGCGTCTTCTGAACGGAGAAGGAAAAACCGCCGATTTCGTGCAGGGCGTCGAGCTTCTGGAAAAAGCCGAACGGAAGAATCATCTTCCCGCACGTTATCTTCTTGCGCTCTGTCATCTGCGCGGCGCCGGCGTGAAAAAGGATCTCCGCAAGGCGGAAAACTATCTGAAGAACTGTGTGAAATACCGTTACGGGAAAGCGATTGCCACGCATCTGATGATGCTTCAGGCGCAGAAAAATTCCTCGGGCCGCAGCGTGAAATCCAAATCCCCGCTGTCGGAAGAGGAACTGGCTCATTTCCACTGTCAGATGCCGGACGGCGTGACGAGCGCGCTTCTCCAAAACAGAAAGGTGGATTTCTCCGGGAGTCCGGATGTCGCCTGGAATCCGAAACTTGCGCTGCTTGCCGCGCTTCACGGCGCAAAAAACGCTTCGGGGCTTCTGGATTACGCTGTGAAGGCGAACTATCCGCCTGCGCTTGCCGTCCTGGCGCACAATGCGGCGCCCGGCAGATACGGCGAGATGATCCGGGCGCTGGAGGAGGAGAAGATTCAGGCGCATCCGATGTGCCGCCTGGAACTCCTGCGTCTGAAGACGCTTTCCGGAACGGCCGTGAAAAAGGATTTTGAGAACCAGCCTGTGGAACTCTGGGAACATCCGCTTTTTTATCTTCTTCGCCATGCCGTGGAGTCGCCGGATGACGCCCCTGCGCTCCGGACGTATCTGGAAACCGGACATGACAATGTCCTGGAGACGCTGCGCGGCCGTCCGGAATATGATTTCCTGCGCGGATGTGCATTCCTTGCGCGTGTCATGGATTTCCGCAAACCGGATGCCACGGAAAAAACGGTGAATGAGGCCGTCGCCAGTCTGAAACGCGCGGCTTCGTCCAGTCCGGACGCGGCATATCTTCTTGCCTGTCTCTATCTGGATGGAAAATATGTCTCCCTCAATCCGCAGCCGGGCAGGCAATATCTGGACCGCGCGGCAACTTCCGGCAGGAATCCGGCCGCATTGCTGCGGAAGGCGAAACAGCTGATGAGCACCGGCAGGAATGCGGCCCTTTCCCTGCTGAAAAAACTGCCCTCCTCCCCGGAGGCGCTCTGTCTGACGGCGGAACTCCTGCGTGCGGGAGGCAACGGCAGCAGTGCATTCCGCTGTTATCAGCGGGCGGCGAAGCTGGAATATCCGGAAGCGTGGCTGCAGATGGGAAACGTCTTTCATGCCGGAAGCTGCGGCATCCGCCGGAGTGCGGAGAACGCGCTCCTCTGCTGGGGACGCTTCCTTGCGCTTGAGCGGGAGAGACGCGAGAATGACATCACGGATTTCTACTGGGGAGATTCCCGTCCGCCCCGGCTTCCTTTCGGTGCCCGGCGCATGACAGGAAACAGTGCAGCTCAGAAGGTCTTCGGGATCATCCGCGGGAAGGAAAAATTGCCGGAAGGAAATTCCGGAACCCCCTGAAGCATTTCCGCAGTCGGGCCGCAGCCGGCGGAAGACGGCGGGAAAACACGTTTTGCCTCTTCTGTTCCGGATTCCGGCCCGGAAACGCGGAAGTGTTCACTCGTTGTTGGATTTCAGAACTTCCACAAAGGCTTCCTGCGGAATGTTGACATTGCCGATCTGCTTCATGCGCTTCTTGCCCTCCTTCTGTTTTTCAAGGAGCTTGCGCTTTCGGGTGATGTCGCCGCCGTAGCATTTCGCCAGCACGTTTTTCCGGAAGGCGCGGACCGTTTCCCGCGCGATGACCTTGCCGCCGATCGCCGCCTGAATCGCGATCTGGAACTGATGCTGCGGAATGACTCCGGCGAGCTTTTCCGCCAGCATCCTGCCGCGCGAGTAGGCGTGATCCGCGTGGACGATCGTGGAGAAGGCGTCGACGGGTTCTCCGTTCACAAGCATGTCCAGCTTGACCAGCTTGTCCGCCTGGTAGCCCGCGGGTTCGTAATCCATGCTTCCGTAGCCGCGGGTGATCGACTTGAGCTTGTCGTGAAAGTCGATGAGGATTTCATGCATCGGAATGCGCGCGGTGAGCAGGATGTGGCGTCCGTCGACGCTTTCCGTGTTTGTGCAGACGCCGCGCTTCTGCATGATGAGGTTCATGATGTCGCCCATGTAGACGGTCGGCGCCATGATGCGGGCGTTGATGAGCGGTTCCTCGATGCGGTTGATCTCCGAAGGATCCGGCAGATGCACGGGATTGTCCACGTTTATCATGGTGCCGTTGTTGAGATAAACGTGGTAGATCACGCTCGGATAGGTGGCGATGATGTCCATGTTGTATTCGCGCCGGAGCCGCTCCTGGATGATTTCCATGTGCAGGAGTCCGAGGAATCCGCAGCGGAAGCCGAAGCCGAGCGCTGCGGAGGTCTCCGGCTGATAGGCGAACGCCGCGTCGTTGAGCTGGAGTTTCGCCATGCTGAATTTCAGCTGCTCGTAGTCCGCCGTGTCGATGGGATAGATGCCGCTGAAGACCATCGGGCGGATCTCCTGGAAGCCGGGGAGGGGTTCGGAACAGGGATTCTTCACCTCCGTGACCGTGTCTCCGATCCGGGTGTCGGACGGGCTTTTGATGTTCGGGATCAGATAGCCGACGGACCCGGCGGCGAGACGGTCGACGGCCTTCATTTCCGGGGTGAATACGCCCGCCTCCTTGATTTCGCTTTCCAGTCCGGTGCTGAGGAGCCGCAGCTTGTCTCCGCGCCGGAAGCTTCCGTTGTAGACGCGCACGTAGGTGACGACGCCGCGGTAGGTGTCGTAGATCGAGTCGAATACCAGTGCGTTTGCGGGCGCGTCCTCGGATCCTTTCGGCGGGGGAATGAGTTTCACGATCGCCTCCAGCACGGCGGGAATGCCGGTGCCGTCCTTGGCGGACACGGCGATCGCCTCCTCGCGCGGAATCGCCAGAATCTCCTCCAGCTGATCATGACACATGCCCAGATCCGCCGCGGGAAGGTCGATCTTGTTGATGACGGGAATGATCTTGAGGTTGTGCTTGAACGCGAGATTCACATTCGCGACAGTCTGCGCCTGGACGCCCTGGGTCGCGTCGATGATGAGGATCGCCCCCTCGCATGCCGCAAGGGAGCGACTGACCTCGTAGGTGAAGTCCACATGACCGGGGGTGTCGATGAGATTGAGTTCGTATTCCTCTCCGTCGTCCGCCTTGTAGAGCATGCGCACGGGATGGGCCTTGATCGTGATGCCGCGTTCCTGTTCGAGATCCATGGCGTCGAGAAGCTGGGCGTGGACCAGATCACGCGCTTCAATGGTGTGAGTCGCCTCAAGCAGGCGGTCCGCCAGCGTGGATTTTCCGTGATCGATGTGCGCGATGATCGAAAAGTTGCGTATCCTGTTCAAATCTGCCATGTATGATATTTCCCGCAAGTTGTCTTTTATTTTTTTTCGTCGTGTAATTTACTCCGCGAACGCGTTTTTTCAAGCGCGGAGACCGGAGGCTCTTTGCGCGGCGGGCTGCGGGCTTCAGCGTGTCACGCGGACACGCGGATCCACCCAAGCGTAAAGAAGATCGGTAATCAGATTGATGACGACGAAAAGAAACGCACTCAGGATCACCAGCGCCTTCAGCATCTGGAGATCCGCGTCGTTCAGCGCGTTGACGCCCTCGTAGCCGAGCCCCGGAATTCCGAAGAAGGTTTCCAGAAGAAGGCTTCCCGTGAAGAGGAAGGGCAGCACGGTCGAAGCGCGGGTGAGGATCGGGATCATCGCGTTTCTCAGAAGATGCCGGAAGTAGATGGCAAACGGCGTCGCGCCTTTTGCCGCGGCGGTGCGGAGATACTCCCGGTTCATCTCGTCCAGAAACACCGTGCGATAGAAGCGCACGCCGCTTCCCGTGCCGCTGATGATCCCGATCACGACCGGCAGAAGCAAATGGCGCGGCGTGCCCCATCCCCAGACCGGAAAGAGATTCAGGTAATAGGCAAGGAACCACTGTCCGAAGATGATGAGCGCCAGATAGCTGATGCTCATTCCGGCGACGGAGAGGAACAGAATGATCCGGTCCGCCGCCCTGCCGCGGAAAATGCACGAAATCATGGCGAGAACGATCCCGATCACGAGTTCTCCCAGAAAAATCGGCACCATCAGCATCAGCGACGGCAGCATGCCGTGCCAGAGTTTTGCACGGATCGGCTCCTGCGTCTGGAGCGTGTTTCCGAAATTCAGGAAACTGACATATGGAAAGGTGTCGGTGAATGTCACGATTTCACGCAGGGAGTCCGCCGCCTGCGAGTCGAACCATCCCCGGGTGGGGCGGGAAAACGAAACGGAGCGGACCGTTCCGGCTTCCTCCGCGACGAGTTCCAGCGATTCCGGCGCGTCGCGCATTTCTTCCGTGATGCATCCGTCCGCTGGAACTTCCCGCCGCCCGCGAAGAAGCAGAGGCGTTTCCGTTTCAATCCGGACGAGGATGCGTTCCCCCTCCGTCGCTTCGAAGTTCCGGCGGAAGACAATGGAACTTCCCCGTTCCAGATACACGCCCTCCGGCATGGCCCGGCGAGGACCTTGGAACGTGACGCCGGAAAAAGCCGTCCGCGAACCGGAGAAGTCCGCGCCGGAATAGAGTTCCGTATGGCGCCAGCGTCCCCAGAAGAGCGGCTTGTCCGTCCCGAGCGCGGCGCGCATGTCCTCGATCTCCCGCGCGCCCGGATTCTTGCCGAGAACCGTCAGCGCCGGATCGCCGGCGGCAAGGCGGAACAGCACGAAGGTGAGGATCAGCACGCCGCCCAGGATCAGCACGGAATACAGGATTCTTTTCAGAGCATAGCGAAACATTTTACGGATTTGCCTTTTGAGCTGTTGCAAACATCGCATACAGACGTTAAATTTATACCCTGATTTCACAAAGGGCAAATGGCATGGGACGTTTTTCAGAAATATTCCTGATCTTTTTTCTGCTTACGGGCATTTCCTCCGCACAGCAGCCTCCGGCCGGAGAACGGATTTATCTGAATCTGCATTACGAGGATCTTTCCACTTCTCCCTGGGGGCGCGCCACGGATTTCGGGGAGCGTCTGAAACGTCTGGCACGTCAGGCGCTGCCGCCGCGCGGGCGCTGTTTTACGGTGAACATCGTGCTGGCGGAATCTTCCGAACCCCAGACGTTCTCCGTGAAACAGGGCAGACACCGTCTGCTGCGCATCACGATTCCGCGCGACTATGCGAAAATCGAACCGGATATGCGCTCCGTCACGAATCTGACGGCATGGCTTCTGCTCGCCAATCTGGGAATCAAGCCCGAAGAAGCGGAAAAAATCCGCGATTCCTGGTATGTCACGGGGATTGCACGGAAGGCGCTCAGCGAGATGCACCTGGTTCATTCGCCGTTCTCCGGCTATTTCCCCGCCGCATATACGCTCGGGGCAGACGGCGTTCTGCCGACTCTGCGGCAGCTGACCGCGGTTCCGTTGCGGACAGACGACTCCGCACCCCGGCTTGTTTACGAGGAATACTGCGAACTGCTGCTGGAACTCTGCTCGCGGAGCCGTCTTTTCCGGGAAGGCTTCCTTGCGGAAACGGTCCGGCGGACTCTGGAGAAACGGGAGACGGATGGATTCCGTCTGTTTGCCGAAACGGCGGGACCCGCGATTCTGAAACGCAATCCCGGTCTTCTCAAACAGGATGCAAAAGGGAAGGATCGCGAAAAAGAGCTGGAAAAATGGTTTCGCGGCGGTCTTGAGCGCCTTCTGACGCTGGACCTGCTCCCCGCGTCCGTCCGGCGGGTGGAAACGGAATACCGGGCCGCGGTCCGTTTCCATTACAAGGCGGACGGTTCCCTTCTGACCGGTTCACCCGCTGATTTCGTGCGTCAATGGGAAAAGATGGAACGTCCCGGGGAATGTCTCTCAGCGCTCATGAACCGCCTGATCTCCCTCGGTCGGATTGTCCCGCCGGATCTTGTCCTTCCGCTTTCGGAGATCCGTTCGGCGCTTTCGCGCTTCCGGACGGACCGTTCGGAAGAGAGTCTCCGGAACTTCCGGCGCGCGGAAGCCGCTTTTTTCCATTCCATTGAACGGCACATCGCAGTGGAACAGCTGCTGGAGAAAACGGAAAAAAGCATCCTGCCGCCGGCAACGCGCTATTTCGTCACATTTCCCGTATTGAATCAGTGGGAGAACCTGGGGGCGTCCCCGGCTCCGGGCATCAATGCGCTTCTGAACGCGGGAATTGCCGGAGGGACCGGGAAATGATGAATCGCAGAAAGGACAATCTTCTTGCGAAACGGCGTGAAGGATCTCCGGCACGCCTGCTGGTTTCCGCGGCAGCGGCGGCACTTCTTCTGCTGCTTGTTTTCGCCGCTTACTGCACCGTCCGCAGAACGGCGGCGAGAATGTCCGCGGATTTCTACTATCCCTTTCTGAAAGCGGTGCGCGGCATGGAAAATTCCTATGCGGACGCCTCGCTGCTGATGCAGAACAGCAAGACGCTCGCCGCCGCGCTTGTGAAACTGCAGAAGGAAAATTTTGAACTCGCCTCCGGGCGCGCCATCCTGCAGGACCTCCGTGCTGAGAACGAGATGCTGCGGCAGACTCTGCGCCTTCGCAGAAAGCGGAATTTCATTCCCGTCTTCGCCGAGGTCCTGACACGCGATCCGATGAGCTGGAACGAGCAGTTCGTCATCGACCGTGGAAGCGATTCCGGAATTTCCGAAGGCGATCCTGTTGTGACATCCGCCGTCATCCGGAACATGTCGGTTCCGACCGCGGTCCTGATCGGACGGATCAAATCCGTCAGCAGGCATTCCGCGGTGGTGTCAACCCTTCTGAGCCGGGACTGCAGACTTGGCGTAACGCTGGCGCAGTCGCGCGCCTCCGGCATTCTCGAAGGCGCGGAAGATCCGGGGACGGGCGCTGCCGTTCTCCGCTACCTGCCTGTGAAAACGCATACGACGGAAGGGGAAGTGGCATTCACCAACTCTTATTCCGGGAACAATCCGCCGGGAATTCCTGTCGGAGAAGTCGTCCCATGGGCGCAGGGCGGGGCCGGACGGGAGCACGATCATGTTTATCTGGAGGCCTGCGTCCGTCCGTTTGTCCGGCCCGACGCGGTGCGCTTTGTCGCCGTCTACATCCGGGAGAAGCCATGACGGAAACACTTTACATTCTTTTTTTCACGGCCTTTGCCGTGATGCTGGAACTGATCCTGCGCTCATTCGGCCTCTTTCTGCCGCTGGCGGCGCTGTTCCTTTTCTATGCGTCGACCGTGTTCGGCTGCCGGGCTGCCTGTGCCGCGGCGCTTCTTGCCGCATGCGGCCTGGATTTCGTCTCCGGCAGTCCGCACCTCTGGTCGCTGCCCGCCTTCGCGCTGGTGATTGCGTTTTCATGGTTCTGGCTGAATCGCGTGGAGTCCGAATCCATTCTTCTGCATGTCGTGCCGGGGGCGCTGATCGTTCCGCTGGTCTGGGTCTGCCGTCTTCCTTTTTTCCCGGAGAGACTCCTTCCTAATGTGCTGATGCAGCTCCCCGACGTGGTGACCGCCTCTTTTCTCTGCGCGCTTCTGCTGCCGCTTGAGATCTATCTCTTTGACACGATGAATGAAAAACTGGGAATCGATCTTTACACGGATGCGAAAATCCGTCTGCATGACAAACCATGAGCGACATTGATCTGAAAAATCTTCAACCCTTCCTGCGGATCGGCATCATTCTGTTTCTGGTGATGGCGGTTTACGCCGTGATCGGCATCCGCCTCTGGCACGTCCAGGTGCTTTCCGGAAACAAATACTCCGCGAAGGCTTCGCGCCAGTATGCGCGGAAAATCCGGATTCCCGCGGTGCGCGGAAGAATTTTCTCCTCCGACGGAAAACTGCTTGCCGAAAACCGCGCCTCGTATGATGCCGTGTTCCATCTTTCCGAAATGCGCAGACCGGGACGGATGGACAAGACCATCAATCACATCATGGGGGAACTTGCGCGCGTCTCCGACTGCATCGGGCGCAGCTGCGGAATCACCGTGACGGACATCCGGCGGCACATGAACTACTATCCGGGACTTCCCATCACGGTGTTTCAGGACCTGAATCCGGTGGAACTGGCTAAAATTTCCGAACTTGCTCCCCCCGTGAACGGCATGGAGCTGGCCGTGGACACCGTGCGGCGCTATCCGTATGGATCACTTGCCTCCCATCTGCTCGGCTATGTCGGGCCGAGCGATCCGAGCAAGGCGGACGACCGGAATGAATTCTTCTATTACATTCCCGACATCATCGGAAAAAGCGGTGTGGAACGCCTGTATGACGACAAACTCAAAGGCATGCCCGGAAAGAAACTTGTGCTTGTGAATCACAGGGGATTTGTCCATGAGGTGGTCGGAGAACCCATTCCCGCCAGAAACGGCTTTGATCTCGAACTTACTCTCGATGTCCGTGCGCAGCGTCTGGCGGAACGTCTGCTCGGAAATGCAAACGGGGCGTTTGTCGTGCTGGACGCCTCCGGCGGCGCGGTGCTCGCCATGGCTTCCACGCCGGGATTCGATCCGAATCTTTTTGTGCCGCGCATCTCCTCGCAGGATTACTCCAGACTCCTGAAAAATCCGGACAAGCCTTTCCTCAACAAGGCGGCCCAGGGCTGTTACATGCCGGGCTCCATCGCCAAGCCACTGGTCGGGATCTGCCTGCTGGAGAACGGGATTCCTCCGGAACATGAAATCAACTGCGACGGCTTTACGATGATCGGAAACTCCCGCATCCGCTGCTGGTACTGGTACGGCGGCGGACACGGCGGCGTCGATCTCCTGCGCGCTCTGGAAATTTCCTGCAACGATTTCTTCATTGAAAACGGGATGCGTCTTGGCGTGGACAGACTTTCCGCAACCTTCGCCTCAGCCGGGATCGGTTCCGATACCGGGTTCCCCCTGCCGGAATCCGACGGGCTGCTTCCCGCCCGGAATCAGGGGAACCGCCGCTGGAATGTGTTTGACACCGCCCTGGTTTCCATCGGTCAGGGACGGATCGAGGTCACGCCGCTTCAGGCGGCGCGCTACACTGCGGCGATCGCCAACGGCGGCACCCTCTGGAAGCCTTACATTCTGAAAGCCGTCCGGGGAGCCTCCGGCACTGTGATTCAGGAGACCGCGCCGGAAGCGAACGGAAAACTTGCGGCATCTCCGCGGACGCTTGCGCTGATCCGGGAAGGGATGCACCGGGCGGTCAATGCGCCCGGCGGCGGTGCGAAGCAGGCGAGAAATTCCAGAATCGAGCTTTCCGGAAAAACCGGAACCGCCGAAGTGGGTTCCGGGGAGAACCGCTATAAAAACACCTGGTTCACCGGATTCGGGACGGATGCGAAAACCGGAAAAACCTATGCGATTACGGTGATGGTGATGCATGGTGTCGGCGGAGGAAAGACCGCCGCCCCGCTTGCCGCCCGCTTCTTTGAAAACTGGCTCTGACGATTGCTGTGCTATAACCTCAAAACAAGTATTAGCAGACGCAAGCTGATGAAATGAGGTCAAAGAAGAACGAAGCGAGTTTTCACAATATCAAGGAAAATGGATGTGCGGAACGGCTTTTCTTACGACGACGGAGAATGTGCGGAAGAATGTAGCCTCACGCGCAGCGCGCGCGATACAACAGTCACGGAGACAGAAGATAGTGTGTCAAAAATCAAGCCCCTTTCGCAGATTATTTGGAAAATTTTCATTGAAAGGGGTATTATGAA
>CALXRI010000001.1 GCA_944390795.1 uncultured Victivallales bacterium | reverse complement strand
TTACCTCCATTGTTTTTGCGTGAAGATAATATAGCACAAGGAGCTATTAAAATCAATTTATTAGTTGATAAGCTCTATGCGTCAGCCCCGTTCCGCCCACTTTCCCGGCGGCACGATCCATCGAATCCAGAAGAAGCGCATCCACCAGGGGATAATATACATCGGGAGAAGGAACCACTCCCCTGTCAATGACATGCACGGCGTAGACCAGTTTTCCCCCGGGTCCCAGGCGATCGTGCAGCGCAGCCACGTTTTCCGGTGAACCTCCCCCGTGAAGCTGAACGGTCAGAATGGAGGTCTGCTCCACAAGTTCAAGAACCGCGGACGGTTCCGTCAGATGGGTCACCAGAACAGGTGTCACATACGGCGGAAGCATGCGGACAAGCCGCGCCGCAGTGCTCGGAAGAATGAAATCATGAGACGCGTGAACCTGACCGACCAGAAAGCCGACAGCGTCGGCTCCGGCGCCGACTGCCGTTTCCAGTTCCTGTTCCGTTTTAATGCCGCATACTTTGACACGCATCAGCAATTGCACTCCCAGATTCTGCGGACGCCCTGCGGCGTGAAGTCGTCCCCGCCGTCCTCCAGCTCCAGATATCCCAGGAAGAAATGGCGGTCCCCGCCGCAGGCGACTTTCCGGAGGAAAGCGGAAGGGAACTGTTTTTCCAGGCCGGAAAGAATCTCCCGAACCGCACCGACCGCGGCAAGATCGGTTCCGATCCGCATCGCATCGCGGGTGCAGCGCCCCGGAAGTTCCGGAACTGAATCCTCCAGAGGCAGCAGGGGAAGCTGCGCCGTATAATCATGCAGCGCATGCCGCAGCAGCATCCGCCCCGGCATGATCGCGCCTCCGGTGAACTCTCCGGATTCCGTCACAATTTCAAAAGTGACGGCTGTCCCGAAGTCAATGCAGACAGCGGGGAGCTTTCCTTCCGTCAGTCTGGCGGCATTTGCAAGACGGTCGGCTCCCACAGTGGAAAGGTCAAGTTTTCTGACGGAAAAAGGGAACGTCATTTCAGGAGATACGACAAAAACGCCAAGAGAGGAGAGAATCCGCGTTACAGCTGGAACGACGGAAGAAGCGGCAAACTGACGGGATTCATCCAGCCATCTGACGGGGGATTCCGCAAAGTCAGCCGTGGCAAGAACCTCCCTCCGGACAAGAGATCCGTTTTCCATGAGATCGAATAGATGAACATGCGTATTTCCGACATTCAGGACGGTCAGAGGCTTTTTCAGATGCATTGCACGCTTTCTCAGACAAATTTGGCAAGATCAGGCTGTCCGGCAATCAGTTTGACAAGCTCCTTGATCCGTTGAGCCGATTTTGCATTGCAGACCAGAGTGACATCCTCCGTCGCGACAATGACGAGATCCTTGACATCGACAGTGGCAATCAGGTGGTTGGAGTTGCCGACAATAATGCAGTCGCTGGTATCCAGACCGGCATGAAGTCCGCGGACCACATTGTTGTTTTTTTCCGGCACGATCTGATTGCGCATGGAGGTCCAGGAACCGACGTCATCCCAGTCAAAGGCCGCCTCCGCCGTCACAATATTGGCCGCTTTTTCCATGACCGCATAATCAATGGATATCTCCGGCACGGACTTGTAGAGTTCCGCAATTCGCGTTTCCGGCGCATGACCGGCATAACAGGAGGCGACAGCATCGTAAAAGCGATGCATGTCGGGGGCAAACTGTTTCAGCGCCTCCAGAAGAGAGGAGTGTTTCAGAATGAAAATACCGCTGTTCCACCTGTGCCTGCCGTCCGAAACATAGGCTTCGGAAAGTTCCAGAGAAGGTTTCTCCTTGAAGCCGCAGACCTTCCGGAAAACAGTCTTCACGGAAAAATCCATCACGTCGCCCACCTCGATATAGCCGTAGCCGGTCATGGGAGCATTCGGTCTGACACCGATTGTTACAATATGCCGCGTTCTTTCCGCCACTTTCAGACTGTCCGATACGGCATCGTAAAAGGCGCCCGTGTCATTGATGATGTGGTCTGTCGGGAACAGACAAAGCACAGGGTCTGCGTTCTTCGATACACTTCGGATATATGCCGCGGCATTGGCAATACAGGGCGCGGTGTCCTTGCCTTCCGGCTCGCCGATGATGTTTTCCCGCGGCAGATAGGAAAGCAGGGAACGCATCGGCGCGACATAGTTTGTATTGGTCACCACAATGATGTGCGAATAATCAAAAACCGCGGAAAGCCGTTCTATTGTCTGCTCAATCAGGGTCAGATTCCCCAGCAGACGCAGCAGCTGTTTCGGATTGGAAAGACGGCTCTGAGGCCAGAAGCGCTCCCCTTTGCCGCCGGCCATGACGACAGCATATGCACCGGTAGTTTTTTCCTGTTCCATAAAAGCTCCAAGATTCGGGATTTTCAGGTTCCGAGTTTCTCAATGATGGTAATCATCGGCATGAACAGCGCGATCACGATACCGCCGACGATGACAGCAAGGCCGACCATCATGATCGGCTCGATCATCGAGGTCAGCGCCCCCACGGCATTGTCGACCTCCTCGTCATAGGTATCGGCGATTTTGTCAAGCATCTCCGGCAATTTACCGGTCTCCTCGCCGACCTCAATCATACTGATCACCATTTCCGGAAAAATCCTGGTCGCCTGAAGCGGCGGCGCCATGCCTTCGCCCTCCTTCACAGCCTCGTACACCTTGACAACGGCAGTCGCGACGACCTCATTGCCGGATGTCTCCTTCACGATCGTCAGCGAATTCAGGACCGGCACGCCGGAACCCATCAGAGTCCCCAGTGTCCGCCCGAATTTGGAAATGGCGGATTTGGAAACAATCGGCCCGAACAGCGGCATGTTGTACTTCACCCAGTCAATATAGAAACGCAGGAATGGAATTTTCAGAACGATTTTGATCAGAATTACAAGACCGAAAATTCCGCCCACCATGATCAGATAATGCTCCGACATGAATTTTCCAATGGAAATGACGATCTGCGTCAGCATGGGAAGAGGCTCGCCCTCCAGAAGTTCCGTGAACATCTTTTCAAATTTCGGAACGATGAAGATCATCAAGCCCGCACAGATAATGCCAGCCACGCACAAAACGATGATCGGGTAAACCATGGCGGATTTGACCTTGCCCTGAATTTTCGCGGCTTTCTCCATGAACATGGCGAGACGGTCCAGGATCAGCTCCAGCTTACCGGCGGCCTCTCCCGCGCGGATCATGTTCAGATAGAGTTTGTCAAAGGATTTCGGATGCTGGGCGAGAGCCTCGGAAAACGTGGCGCCGCCTTCCACGGAAGAGGCTGTTTCGTCCAGGATCTTCTTGATCGCCGGATTCTTGGACTGCCTGGAAAGCGTCTTGAGAGAACGGATCAGAGGCAGACCCGCCTCCAGAAGAATCGCCATCTGCCGGGTCACAATCGTCAGGTCCTTGGTCTTGATCACCATCGGCCCGAGATTGATGTTCATATTAAATCCGCCGCCACCGCCCCCTTTCCCGTCTTTTCCGCCGCCCTTCCCCCCTTTGGTTGCGGATTTGATGGAGGTGGGAAAAAGCCCCTGGTTTTTCAGAAAAGTTGCAACTTCCTCCTCGCTTGCGGCTTCTTTTCTGCCTTTCTGTTCCTTTCCGGTGGAGTCCATCGCGGTGTACTGATATAATGGCATTTCTTATTCTCCCGGGGTTATGTATATCTCAAGACTTCTTCCATTGTCGTTTCGCCGTTCAGAACGGCCTGGATTCCATCCTCGCGCATCGTCACCATGCCGAGTTCGCGCGCCTTGTCCCGCAGGACGACGGTCGGCGAACTCTGCAGCACCAGATCAATCAGCTGGGAATGCATGACAAAGATCTCCGTCAGCGCCTTCCGGCCCTTATACCCGGTGTTGTTGCAGTTCTGACAGCCTTTCCCGTAATAGAACTTGTTGTCTCCGATGTCCGCGCGATCCAGTCCGAGCAGCATCAGGTCCTCGTCCGTGGGAACAAAAGATGCCTTGCATCTCGGACAGATGCGGCGGATCAGGCGCTGGCCGACAACGCCCTGAAGAGAGCTTGTGATGAGGAAGGGTTCCACTCCCATGTCGATCAGACGCGTCACGGTGCCGGCCGCGTCGTTGGTATGCAGGGTGCTGAACACGAAGTGCCCGGTGAGGGAAGCCTCCACCGCCATGCGCGCTGATTCCAGGTCGCGGATCTCTCCGAGCATGATGACATCGGGGTCCTGCCGGAGAAACGCGCGCAGCGCACGGGCGAAAGTCATGCCGATGGATTCATTGATCGGCAGCTGGATAATCCCCTCCAGGTCGTATTCGACGGGATCTTCCGCGGTCAGGATCTTGTCCTCCGTCTTGTTGATCTCCTTGAGGGCGGAATACAGGGTTGTCGTCTTTCCGGAACCCGTCGGTCCCGTCACAATGAAAATCCCGTTCGGCATCTGGATGATGTCCCGGATCTTCGCAAGATTTTCAGGACGGATTCCAAGAGCGTCCAGATCCAGGTTCACGACGGAACGGTCCAGAACGCGGAGCACGACCGATTCGCCATACTGTGTCGGCAGCGTCGATACGCGCATGTCAATGGGTTTTCCGCCGATTTTCAGCTGAATGCGCCCGTCCTGCGGGCGGCGGCGCTCGGAAATGTTCAATCCGCTCATGATTTTCACACGGCTGATGACGGGAAGGGCAAGATTTTTCGGCGGAGGCGCCATCTCATACAACGCGCCGTCAATACGGCAGCGGATCTTAAACTCTTTCTCGAACGGTTCGAAATGAATGTCGGACGCCTTGTCCTTGATCGCCTGGTACATGATCGCGTCCACGAACTTGATGATCGGCGCCTCATTGGCCTGCGCCTCCAGCTGGTCGGCGCTCTGCTCAACTTCCGTATCCTCCTTGACCTCGGCATCCAGATTCAGTTCCGCCAGCATGTCGTGCATGGTGGTCGTCACGTCAACGGGATAATATTTCTCAATTGCCGCCTCGACCTGAGACTCCGGGACGACGATCTGGTTGACATCCTTCCCGACGATGAAACGCACCTCGTCCACCACCTGATAATTCAGCGGATCCCGGAGAATGATGCTCAAGGTGGTTCCGTCAAAGGCAATTGGAACGACACCGAGCATCCGGGCAGTGTCGCCGTCAATCATCTTGAGGACTTCCCGGGGCGGGTCCTCTTCAATGGCGACGAAGCGGACCTCCAGCCCCAGACTCCGGCCGATCGCCTCCAGAATGTCATTTTCCGTCAGAAGCCCGAAGTCGATAATGACCTCCCGGATGGACTTGCCGTTGCGCTCGTGCTCCTCCTCCACCTCTTTCATGTGCTCTTCGGTGATGAGATTTTCCCCGAGCAGAATATCTTTCAATGTTTGGCTTTCGGAATCCAGCATTTTCCCTTCGTCTCCATCTTCCGGCGGCGCCTATTCCGCATCGCCGATTGTAGTTGCAATCACTTCGGAAAGAGTCGTTGTGCCGGCCGCCGCTTTCCGGAGACCGTCCTCGCGAAGCGTCATCATGCCAGCCTTCCGCGCGGCGTCCCGGATGACATCGGCGGAGCATTTGGTGTAAATCAGATGCTGGATCTCCTCTCCGACCTGAAAGATCTCATAAATGCCCAGGCGCCCCTTGTAACCGGTTCCGCCGCAGACCGGACAGCCTTTTCCTTTCAGCAGAGTCGCCGTATCCATGAACTTTTCATCCAGTCCGAGCAGACGGATTTCATTCGCTGTCGGCTTGGCCGGCTCGGCGCAGTTTTTGCAGACCCGGCGAAGAAGACGCTGCGCCATGATCGCCTTGACGGCCGAAGCGACAAGGAAGGGCTGCACCCCCATATCGATCAGACGGGTCACCGCGCTGGGAGCGTCGTTGGTGTGAAGCGTGCTGAAAACCAGATGCCCCGTCAGAGAGGCGTTGATCGCGATTACGGCGGTTTCCATGTCGCGGATCTCGCCGACCATGATGATGTTCGGCGCCTGGCGGAGCATTGCGCGCAGCGCATTCGCGAAAGTCATTTTCGCAAGGGGGTTCACCTGCACCTGATTGATTCCGGCGAGCTGATACTCGACGGGATCCTCCACGGTGATGATTTTCCGATTCGGCGTGTTGATCGTGTTCAGAAAGGCGTAAAGACTGGTCGTCTTCCCGGATCCCGTAGGTCCCGTCACAAGAAAAACGCCGTCCGGCATGTTGATGATCTGATTGATCTTCGCCTGATCGTCGGCATAGAATCCAAGCTGCGGAATCTCAAGCTGAATGCTTGACTTGTCAAGAATTCGCATGACGATGCTCTCTCCGTGCGTGGTCGGAATGGTCGATACGCGCAGGTCGATGTCGCAGCCCTTCACACGGAGCTGAATACGCCCGTCCTGCGGCAGACGCTTTTCGGAAATGTCAAGCTTCGACATGATCTTGATTCGGCTGGTGATGTTGGCCTGCAGATATTTCGGCGGACTTTCCATGACGCGGAGAGCGCCGTCGATCCGGTAGCGGATGCGGTAGGTCTTCTCCAGCGGCTCCAGATGAATGTCCGAAGCCTTCAGCTTGAAGGCCTCCACGATAATCAGCGTCACCAGGCGGATGATCGGAGCGTCGTCCTCATTGGCGCCGCCTTCCTCGGCGGCCTCCTGCGCGGCCTGCTCCACCGCCTCCATTTCGCCCATTTCCTCGATGAACGCGTTGACGGCGGCCTCCTGGGTGGAATAATATTTCTCCATGATCATTTTGATCTGATCCATCGGTGAAATCACCGCATCGACATCGCATTTCAGCAGGAAACGGATGGAGTCGAGCGTCGACATGTCGGTCGGATCGCTCATGGCAATGGTCAGGACGTCGTCATGCTTCATGACAGGCACGATTTTGTACTGATTCACGATTTCGCGCGGAACGGACTCGATCACTTCCGGGGGAATCCGATAGGTGGAAAGATCCAGGACTTCCATGCCATACTGCTGGGCCAGCATGGAAATCATCTCGAGCTCATCCACATACTTGAGCTCCTTCAGCGCATCAATGATATTGATCTGCCCGTCCTTCTCGGCAACTTTTTTCCAGCCCTCACTGACCTGCTCCTCCGTGACCATCCCGTTTTCCTGGAGCAGTTCCAGAATAAAGTCAGTGTTTTGCGCCATTGCAATACCTCATGCGTCCGTATTTTTCCATATAGTACGGAAAAATAAGCTCTTTCTTCTGATTTTTCAAGCGGAAAACATTTTTTTGAATATGAATCATGCAAGAAAGTTACGCTTTTTCCGGTACGAACAGGGCAAAAACAATCCCCGGCGGCTGGTTTCAAGCGGAAAAAGCGTATTCAGAACCCGAGCTCCGGCTGGGAAATTCCCCAGTTTTCATCCTCGCGTTCCTCTTTTCCTCCGGCAGACGGGGACGGCGACGGAGGCGGGGTGTGTTTTTTCTCCGTTTTCTTCGGGACCGGAGCTTCCTCCGGAGGGACGGACTGCGTTTTGTCCGTTTCCGGTTCGGGCGGAACTTCCGTCATCGGTTCGGGTTCTTCCGGCGGGATGCCGGGAAGTTCGCCCTCGGAATCCTCCTCCGTGCCGTCGAGATACTGGACGAAGGTGATTTTCTGGAGCTTGCGCGGAAAGAGAAGCATTCCTCCCGCACGCGGCGAGCGCATCGGAGCGTCGGAAAGATTGATCGTCTGGATCTTCCGCGCCTTGATCGGCGTATCAATCCTGCACTCATACAGGGCGTTCGGACGCGGCGTGATGAGTTCCAGGCGGCACCCTTCCGGACAGATCCGGTATTCCTTGTCCCTGATGAACTTGTCGATAACGCAGCGTTTGTAATAGACTTTCCCGGTTTTCGTGTCGGTATAGACCACGCCGAAAACGGTCGTCTTGTCATATTTGCGGAACTCGTACAGGCGGTCGATGAAGATCTTTTCCGGAATGTCGATGACCTTGTAGACGCCCTTGCGCTCCACGCAGAGCAGATGATCGAACTCGTTGCAGACCACCACGTCGTCGCTCTTGACATTGGTTCCGATGTAGCAGCCGCCCTTGTCCCATCCGACACGGATATTGTTCAGCGCCACGGCGCTCTTGTCGATTTTCTCGAATCCGTCGAGACGGATCTCGGTGCGCCGGGGGAAGTATCTGCCGTATTTGTCGATCAGCCCCTGCAGATACCGGATCGCATAGGCCTTGATGCGTTTCAGGTTCTTTTCCGCCTCGTTCAGCGTCTTCTGAAGCAGCTCGATCTGTTCGCGGTTCTCATTGATTTCGAAGGCGGAAATGCGGCGGATCGGAATTGCGAGCAGCTTTTCGATTTCGCTGTCGGGAATTTCGCCGCGCGAGAGCTGTTCGAGCCGTTCCATGAACTCCGCGGACATCGGCATGACGTGCGGGCCGTTCACGATGTTCTCGTGGAGCTTCTCCACGATCGGAAGCCATTCGCTCCGGAATTTCTCAAGGCCGGTGCGGACCTCCTTGAACATCAGTTCATTCGTCCTGCATTTCTCGATCCGCTTGTAAATGCCCTCTTCAATGAAGATCTGCGCCAGCGTTCTTGCCAGAATCCTGTCCAGGCACTTGCCCGCCTCGATCTGGAGCTCGTATTTCAGATACAGCACCAGCTTGTCCGTGTTGCGGCGCAGAATGTCGCTGATCGTCATGCGCACCGGGCGGTTGTCCATGATGACCATCGGGTTGCACGAGACGCTCATCTGGCAGTAGGTGTAGGCATAGAGGGCGTTCAGCGCCTTCTTCGGATCGTAGCCGCGCAACGGCGTGAGCTGAATGTCGATCTTTTCGGCGGTGTAGTCCTTGAACGAGGCGATCTTGATCTTGTTGCGGTTCACCGCAGCTTCGATCGTGTCCATCAGTTTGGTTGTATTCGTCGCCGCCGGAATCTCCCGCACGACGAGGATTCTTCCGTCGATTTCGATCTTCGCCCGGATCACCAGCTTCCCGAGTCCGTCCTCATACTTGGACACGTCCATGATGCCGCCCTGCGGGAAATCCGGATAGAGCGTGAACGGTTCATCCCTGAGTATCGCGATCTGCGCCTGAAGAAGCTCGTTGAAATTGTGCGGCATGATCCGCGTGTTCGTTCCGACGGCGATGCCGTCAGCGCCCATCAGAAGCACGGTCGGGATTTTCGACGGCAGACAGACCGGCTCCCGGTTGCGCCCGTCATAGGAATCGATGAACTCCGTGATGTCCCTGTTGAACAGCACGTCGCGCGCAAGCGGCGTCAGGCGGCACTCGATATAGCGGGGAGCGGCGGCGGGCGACCCCGTGATGATGTTGCCGAAGTTGCCCTGTTTTTCAATATAGGTCTCCTTGTTGGCGAGGTTGACCAGCGCATCCCCGATCGAGGCGTCTCCGTGCGGATGGTATTTCATCGTTTCGCCGATGATGTTGGCGACCTTGTGGAACGTCCCGTCGTCCTTTTCGAACAGCGCCCACAGAATGCGCCGCTGCACCGGCTTGAGCCCGTCGTCGATGTCGGGAATCGCACGGTCCTTGATGACGTAGGAGGCGTATTCGATGAAGTTCTGGTCCATCATCGCGCGCAGACGCGAATTGGAGCCGGTCTGAACGGAAGCCGACTCGATGTTTCCGTCCTCATCCTCGTCGTCCTCCTGCGCCGCATCCGCAGTTTCCGTTTCCGGCTCGATGGTTTCGGGCGTCTCCTCCGGCTCCTCAGCGGGAACGGAGACGGCGCTTTCTGTTTCAGGAACGGCGGACTTCCGCGTTTTCGCACCGCTCCTTTTGATGTTTTCTCTGCCTTTCCGCGCCATGATGATTACACCAGATTGTTGACGATGTGGTCCCAGCGTTCGGGACTGTTGTCGCCCATGTAGAATTTCAGCATCTCGCTGATGCCCTTGGAATGTTCGATCGTGACTTTTTCAAGCTTGATGTCGTCGCCGATGAACTGTCCGAACTCCTTGGGGGAAATCTCCCCGAGCCCTTTGAAACGGGTGATCTCCGCACTTTTTCCCAGCTTCTTCGCCATTTCGTCGCGCTCCTCCTCCGAATAGCAGTAGTGGGTCTCCTTCTTGTTCCGGACGCGGAAGAGCGGCGTTTCCAGAATATACAAATGCCCGGAGAGAACCAGCGGCTCGAAGAAGGTCAGGAAAAACGTAATCAGGAGATTCCGGATGTGAAGACCGTCCACGTCGGCATCCGTCGCAATGATGACCTTGGCGTAGCGCAGATTGTCCACATCCTCCTCGATGTCGAGCGTGTGAACGATGTAGAAGAACTCCTCGTTCGTGTAAACCGTGTCAAGCTTCAGCCCGTAGCAGTTCAGCGGCTTGCCGCGCAGCGCGAACACGGCCTGATACATCGGATTGCGGCTCTGTTCCAGCGAGCCGCCCGCCGAATCGCCCTCGGTCAGGAAGATCATCGTCTGGTCGGCGTATTTGGAACGGTCCCCAAAGTGATGCTTGCAGTCCTTGAGCTTGTTGTTGCGCAGGCTCATGCGCTTGGACATTTCGCGTCCCTTCTTCTGGACCGCCGAAATCTCCTTGCGCAGCTCCTCGTTGCGCTTGACCTTCTCCAGCAGGAGACCGGCGTCGTCGGTGTGCCGGTGCAGATAATCCACGACCGCCTGTTTGACGGTTCCGACAATCCACCCCTTGATGTCCGTGTTGCCGAGCTTGTTTTTCGTCTGCGACTCGAACATCGGGTCCTGGAGCTTGATCGCGATGGAGCCGACGATGCCGTCGCGCAGGTCGCGCCCGTCGTAGTCCTTGCCGGAATATTCGTTGACCGCCCGGAGAACTCCCTCCTTGAACGCGGACAGATGCGTTCCTCCGTCCGAGGTGAACTGCCCGTTCACAAAGGAATAATATTTTTCACCGAAATCATTGGTGTGGCAGAGCGAAAACTCCAGCGTCTTGTCCTTGTAGTGAATGATCGGATACAGACTTTCGCCGCCGACCTCGTTGTTCACCAGATCCATCAGACCGTTTCTGGAGTAGTAGCGCTGATTGTTGAAATAGAGCGAAAGCCCGCTGTTGAGAAACGCATACATCCAGAGCCGCCGTTCGACATACTCCAGCCTGAAGGCGTATTTCGGGAAGAGCCTGCCGTCCGGGACGAATTTGACGAAGGTGCCGTTGCGCTCCTCCGTCGCGCCGTCCTCCTCGTTGACCAGCTTTCCCTCGACAAAGTCCGCGCGCTTGTATTTTCCGTCGCGGTAGGAGATCGCCGTAAAGGATTCGGAAAGCGCGTTGACCGCCTTGGTGCCGACGCCGTTGAGACCGACGGAGAACTGGAACACGTCGGTATTGTACTTGGCTCCCGTATTGATCTGGGAAACGCACGCGACCAGCTTCCCGAGCGGAATGCCGCGCCCGTAGTCGCGGACGGAAATCTCATTGCCATCGATCGCGATGTCGATGCGCCGCCCGTTCCCCATGATGTATTCGTCGACGCTGTTGTCGATCACTTCCTTGAGCAGCACGTAGATGCCGTCGTCCGGATGGGAGCCGTCCCCCATGCGCCCGACGTACATGCCGGGACGCAGCCGGATGTGTTCCAGCGAATCCAGGGTTTTGACCTTGCTCTCGTCATAGGCGCCCGCGGCGGAGTTCGGAAGATTGTCGATATCGTCTCTCTGTTCCTGCATAAATATCATTCTGTCCCGATCTGTTCAAGAAGGTAATATAGCACATTTCCTTATTTTTTTCAAATCGGAGCCCCCGGGAAAACTTCAGAGAACAACTTCGATTTTCTTCCGCATTTCCATCACTTTGGAGAGCGCCTCGTCCGTATCTTTTCCACGGGCAAGGAGAACCCCGAGACGGCGGTGCCCGTTGAGTTCGCCCTTGCCGAACAGCCGGATTCCGGTGTCGGGCATCGCGAGCGCGGCGTCGACGTTCCGGAAGACGACGGACTTCGACACGCCGTCGGCGACAATCGCCTTGGACGCGCTCGGACCGTGGAACGCGATGTTCGGAATCGGGAGCCCGAGAACCGCCCGCGCGTGAAGCGCGAATTCGGAGAGATCCTGCGAAATCAGCGTCACCATGCCGGTGTCGTGCGGACGCGGACTCACTTCACTGAAGATCACCTGGTCTCCCCTGACGAACATCTCGACGCCGAAAATGCCGCGTCCGCCGAGCGCATCGGTGATCTTCCTTGCAATTTCGCGCGCGGAATCCTTCGCCGCCGGACTCATCGCCTGCGGCTGCCAGGACTCCTGATAGTCGCCGTTGACCTGATGGTGCCCGATCGGTTCCAGGAAACTCGTGCCTCCGACATGGCGCACGGTCAGAAGCGTGATCTCGTAATCGAAATCGACAAAGCCTTCGACGATCACTTTTCCCGCACCCGCGCGTCCGCCCTCCTGCGCAATGCGCCAGGATTCGTCGATATCCGCCTCTTTCCGGATCACGCTCTGCCCGTGCCCGGAGGAGCTCATGATCGGCTTGACGACGCAGGGAATGCCGATCTCCTTCACCGCGGCGCGGAACTCGTCATAATCCGCCGCGAACCGGTAGTTGGAGGTCGGAAGCCCGAGCTCCTCGGCGGCGAGACGGCGGATGCCTTCGCGGTTCATCGTGAGAAAGGCGGCGTTGGCCGTCGGGATCACATGATACCCTTCTTTCTCCAGTTTCAGAAGTTCCGGCGTGGCGATCGCCTCCACTTCCGGCACGATGTAATCAGGTTTCTCCATTTCGATCACGCGCCGGAGCTCCGCGGGATCCAGCATGTTGATGACATGGCTGCGGTGCGCCACCTGCATGCCGGGCGCGTTCGCATAGCGGTCCACGGCGATCACCTCCGCGCCGAGGCGCTGCATTTCAATCACGACCTCTTTTCCGAGTTCGCCCGCACCGAGAAACAATACTTTTGTCGCAGAAGGAGTCAACGCCGTTCCGATTTCCGTCATTTCCATTTTCCTCAAAAAATTTTATGGGTTTCCGAAAGTGTGCCGTTGAAAAAAATAATCCGGAAACGATTTTTTTCAAACCGTTTCCGGAAAAAACATCCCAGCGGGAAAAACAAGCTCCGGGAATCAGGAGAGCTTGGCCTTCACCTGATCCAGCTCGGCGGAGGCATCGGCAAGCAGTTCGTCAATCAGCTCCCGGACAGGGACGATCCGGTCCATGAGCCCGACGGACTGCCCGGCCATCAGGGAGCCGGTCTCGACATCGCCTTCGACCACCGCGCGGCGCAGCGCGCCCATCCAGAATTTCTCCACCTCCATCTGCGCCTCCTGGCGGTGAATGGATCCCTCTTCGAGTTTGCGGATCAGATCCAGCTGCAGTTTTGCGAAAGTGTCATGCCCCTTGTTCTTGAGGGCGCGGACCGCCACGACGGGAAGACGGGAATCGAACTGCGGCGTGGCGATGGCATCGCGGGCGTTGGCGTGCAGGAACGCGTCCTTGAACTTCTCATGCGCGGAGCATTCCTCGGTCATCACAAAGCGCGTGCCGATCTGCACGCCGGCAGCGCCCATCAGGAGGGCGTGCGCCATCATTTTCCCCGTCGCGATGCCGCCGGCGACGAAAACGGGAATCTGCTCGCCGAATTTGAACAGAAGCTGCTGGATCAGCACCATCGCCGAGACATGACCGATATGACCGCCCGCCTCGCTGCCCTCCAGCATGATCGCATCCGCGCCGAAACGGATCATCCGCTCGGCAATCGAGAGCGTCGAAGCGAAACAGATGGTTTTCTTGCCCGCGTCGCGTGCAATCGCAACCTCCTTTTCCTTCGGAATGGAACCCGCGAAGAAGACGTAGTCAACGGGCATGTCGGGCAGCGCCGCAAGCTGTTCCTGATATGCCGGGGCGACCGTCACGAGATTGACCGCAAACGGCCTGTCCGTCAGCGTTCTGGTCTCCTCCACCTGCGCGCGCAGCACGCCGACCGGCGCATTGCCGCCCGCAATGCAGGCGAAACAGCCGTTGTTGCAGACCATGGAAACAAGTTTCGGATCGGACACCCACGTCATGGCGCCGCAGATCAGCGGATATTTGACATTCAGAAAGTCGCTGCCGCGTTTCATCATTTTGCGGAGACCGGCGCTGACGCTGCCGTCGTGATCGATCGTCGTAATGGACATGTCATACTCCCTTTCGTTAGGATGGAAACGGGTAATATACGCCGCAAAGCGACGTTTTGCAAGCCGGATTCCTGCGGGAAAAAACCGAAAAATCAAGACGCCGGAGCGGTCTCAGTGCGTGATCCGGACGCGTTTCCCCGTGTTGAAGGACTCGTAGATCGAAAGAACGATGTCCGGCGCGTGCGCGGCGGATTCCACCGGCACTTTCAAAGACGCCTCCCCGCGGATCGCCTGAATGAAGTTGTTCAGCTGCTGGGGATGCCCGGAACCGTAATAATCCTTCGACTTGATCAGGAGCTCGCCCTCCTCCTTGATGTTCCGGAACCCGGAGCGGATTTTCTCCTCCAGATCCTTGTCCTTGAGGTCGATCCGCAGAAGCTCCCCGTTCCGGATGTCCATACTCCCGGCGGTGCCGTTGAAGGAGATGGTCGGCTCCCAGGTGATCGGACTGGCGGAGGTGGCGGAAATCGTGCCGAGCGCGCCGTTTCTGTAGACAACAGCGGCGGCGGCCGTATCCTCGCACTCGATCACCCCCTGATGATTCAGATTGGCATAACACGCGGACACCGACTCGACTCCGCCCACCAGCCAGGCGATCATGTCGATGAAGTGAATGGCCTGATTGATGAGAAGGGCGCCCCCCTCCTCAGCCCAGGTTCCCCGCCAGGCGTCGGCATTGTAGTATTCATTGGTGCGCAGGCAGAGCACATTCAGGTTCGCGGTCAGCATCCTGCCGAAAACCCCGTCGGAGACAATGCTGCGGACATAATTGTAACCGGCGTCGAAGCGGTGCTGGAAAACCCCGCTGAACACCAGCTCCGGATGGCGGCGCGCAGCGGCGAGCATGGCGTCAAGCTTTTCCTTGGAGGAAGCCAGCGACTTTTCGCAGATCACGTGTTTGCCGGCCTCCAGTGCGTCGATTGCGATCTGCGAATGACTCGCGTGATCCGTGCAGACCGACACGGCGTCGACCTCCGGATCGGCAAGCAGCTTCCTGTAATCCTGCGAGACTTTTTCAATCCCGTGTTCCGCGGCGAGCTTTTCCGCTTTGGAAATGACCTTGTCGCAGAGATGAACGACCTTGACCCCCGGCAGTTTGAGATAACTTCCGATATGACACGGGGCAATGACGCCGCATCCGATGATTCCGACCCTGATTTGCTTTCCGGCAGACATGGTTCCGCATACCTTTCACAATTTGGTTTCGCTCTGAAAAACATTCTCCGGTAATATGGACGGGCTTTCCCGGAAATCAATGGCTTTCTTGATCATTCTATGACAAAAACGATCACAACGAAAATTTTTTTTTTGAAAAAACACCTCCCGCAGGCTATATTTCCGGCTTGTCAATGAAATTTTTCAACCGGAAGGAATTCGGAATATGAACGGGAATCACTACAGGGGAAAGGCTGTGATCTTTCTTGCCGACGGCATGGCGGACGAACCTTTGGCGGAACTTGGCGGAAAGACACCGCTTGAGGCCGTGGAAACCCCATTCATGGACAGCATCGCGGCAAACGGCGCCTCCGGAACGTTCCTCAGCCTCCCGGACGGCTTTCCGACCTCCTCCGATGCGGCGAACATGTCCGTCATGGGATACAGTCTCGCGCAGTTTTATCCCGGCAGGGGCCCGATCGAAGCCGAAAGCCAGGGAATCGCGCTCGAAAGCGACGACATCGCATGGCGCTGCAATCTGGTCAACGTCCGCGACGGCATCCTGAGGGACTACTCCGCCGGACACATCGACAACAGCATCTCCGCCCGGATCATGCAGGACCTTCAGGAAAACTTCGGTTCGGACAAAGTCACCTTCCATCCCGGCGTAAGCTACCGGAACCTTCTGGTGCTCCACGGAAAGGAATTCAGCCCGGACATCAATTACTTCAAACCGGACTCCTCGCAGGATGAGCCGGTGTCCGAACTGGAACTCTCTCCGCTGAACGGTTCCCCGGAGGCCGCGCACACGGTCGCTTTCCTGAAGGAGCTTTCGGAAAAAACCGCCGCATTTCTGGAAAATCATCCCCTCAACAGGGATGCCGCGGTCCCCGCGAACCGGATCTGGCCGTGGAGTCCCGGACGCAAGCCGCATTTCACCGCCTTCTCGGAGAAATACGAGGGGAAGACCGGAGCCGTCATCAGCGCCGTGGACGTGATTTCCGGCATTGCGAAATGCGCCGGAATGGACGTCATCAAGGTGCCGGGCGCAACCGGATTCATCGACACAAACTACGAAGGCAAGGCGCAGGCGGCAATCCGCGCGCTCAACGATCACGATATGGTCTATGTGCACCTCGAGGCAATTGACGAATGCTCCCATCTCGGTGACCTGAAACTCAAGATGAGGGCGATCCGGGAGTTCGAGGAGCGCATCGTCGCTCCCGTCATGAAGGCGTTCGAAGGCTGCGGGGTCACGTTTGCCATTCTGCCCGACCACCCGGTTCCGATTCATCTGCGGAAACACACCCGCACCCCGGTTCCCGTTGCGATCTGCGGGGAACACATCACGCCGGACTCCGTCATGCGTTATTCCGAAAAAGACGCTCCGAACGGTTCGCTCGGCTTCCTGCACGGGGACGAGTTCATGCGCCGGGTCCTGAATTTGAAATGAACTGCCCCGGTGCGGAGCGCACGCACGCATCGGAAATTTCGCCTATGGCGACCGGCTTGCGCAGCGGTTTTTCCGCTTCATCCGGACGGGCGGAAGAATAATCCGAATACAAAAAAAGCAGGAATGCACCCGGCAAATCGGAGCCGTCATGCATTCCTGCTTCATGCAGCGCTGAAGCCGCCGCGCGGGAACTACACCTGAAGCGTCATCAGGAACTCGGCATTGGTCTTGATTTTCTTGAGCTTGCCGATGATGAGCTCCATGGCTTCCACAGGCGGAACGCCGTTCATCGCCTTGCGCAGCGTCCAGACTCTCTGAAGCTCCTCGGGATGAAGCAGAAGCTCCTCCTTCCGGGTGCCGCTGCGCTCGATGTTGATCGCAGGATACACCCGGCGGTCGACCAGATGACGATCCAGATGCAGCTCCATGTTTCCGGTTCCCTTGAACTCTTCGAAGATCACCTCGTCCATGCGGCTTCCGGTGTCGATCAGGGCGGTCGCGATAATCGTGAGGCTTCCGTTCCCGTCGATGTTCCGGGCGGCGCCGAAGAAGCGTTTCGGCTTGTGCAGCGCATTCGCGTCCACACCGCCCGAGAGAATTTTGCCGCTGTGCGGCTGAAGGGTGTTGTAGGCGCGCGCCAGACGGGTGATCGAGTCGAGCAGAATCACGACATCCTTGCCGTATTCCACAAGACGCTTGGCCTTTTCGATCACCATTTCGGCAACCTGGACATGACGTTCCGGCGGTTCGTCGAAGGTTGAACTGACCACTTCCGCCTTCACGGAGCGTTTCATGTCCGTCACCTCTTCCGGACGCTCGTCGATCAGCAGGATAATCAGAGTCACCTCCGGGTTGTTTCTGACGATCGCATTCGCCATTTTCTGCATCAGAACCGTTTTTCCGGTTCTCGGAGGCGCGACAATCAGGCCGCGCTGCCCCATGCCGATCGGGGAAACCAGATCGACCACGCGCATGGACACCTCTTCCGGATCGTTTTCCAGAATCAGACGCCTGGTCGGAAAGTAAGGCGTCAGGTTGCTGAACGGAATGATGTTCTTCTTGCGTTCCGGCGATTCATGATTGATGGACTCCACCTTGAGCATGGCGAAAAAACGCTCCTTTTCGCGCGGAGGCCGGATCTGGCCGGCGATGAAGTCGCCGGTCTTCACGGAGAACCGGCGGATCTGCGACGGACTGAGATAAATATCCTCCGAAGAGGGAAGGTAGCTGTATGCAGGAGAACGCAGGAAGCCGAAGCCGTCCGGAAGCACTTCAAGGAATCCGCTGCCGTACATGATGCCGTTGCGTTCGGCATTGCTGCGCAGGATTTCAAAGACAAGCTTGGATTTCTCCAGTGCGCCGACGCCTTCAATCCCCATCTCACGCGCCATATTGCTCAGGTCGAGCATGGACATTTCCTGCAGCTCGGAGATATTCAAACTGGGCGGATTGGGCCTGGAGTCCGCCGGGGAAGGCTGGGCGCCGCCCGCTTCCGGCTGCGTTTCCGGCGCAGTCTGAGATGCGGCAGGAGTCTGTCCGGCGGAAGCGTTCTGCAAATTATTCAGATTCTGCTGTTGCTGCTGGTATTCGCTGTAAGTCTGCGGTCGCGCCTGGCCGTTATTGTGATAATATCGGCGGTTGTCCTGATAATCATCGTCGTAACCGCTGTTCCGCTGGCCGTTGTTCTGACCGGGCTGGAAGCGGCGGCGCTGATTGTTGCTGCCGTTATTGTTATTGTTGTTGCGGCGGTTGTTATTGTCCTGATAGCGCTGCTGGCGGTCATAATTGTTCGCCGGACGGCGCTGCGGATAACTGCCGTTGCGCTGCGGAGTGCTGTTCTGAGCATTGCAGTAATCACGCCGGTAATCTCCGGAAGATGTTTCCTGCTCCGCTGCAAGATAGGCGTCTTCCATCGCATCCGGATCCGTCACCGGCGGAGCCGGATCCACATAGGTGGCGGAAATCGGTTCCGGAGCCGGTGTGTAGGAATCGTCCGCATCGTCTTCCGGCGGGCCGAAGGAAACTGCGCCGACCGGTTCGGAAGGCACAACCAGCAGATCCGGCTGGGCGTTTTCGAAAAAGGTCTCCTGCTCCGGCTCCCTGTTCCGCTGTCTTCTGCGGGATTCGGAACAGGTTTTCGGGCGGGGACGCGCCGGAATATCCTCCTTGCCCGCTGTCTCCGGCTGTTCTACGGCGGGAGCGGGAACAGGCTGATCCCCGGACGGTTGTGTTTCCGCAGAACCGTTCTCCCGGGCGGTTTCCTCCGGCCGCGGGAAAATCTCCCCGGACGGCAGCCCTTCCGGCATATTGCTGTTTTCAGGCTGAGAAGGAGCGGGACCGACCGCCTTTGCACGTGTTTTTCTTTCTCTGGGTGTGCTTTTTTCCATGGGAAAACTCCTGAATGGGTTGAATCTTCTGCGTTATTTCACTTATTTTAATTTCTTTTCAAGTTCGGCGCACTGCGTCTCCAGCACGGCAGGCGAGGCATTGTTGATGATGCCGTAATCCGCACGCTCAAGCTTTTCGGATGCGGACATCTGGGCGGCGATCCGCGCCCCGGCATGTTCCCGGGTCCAGCCGCGGGCGAGAAGCCGCTCCATCTGCACTTCCGGCGACGACCAGACCGCAACGACCGAATCCGCAAACCGGTTCCATCCCGCCTCGAAAAGCAGCGGCGCATCAAGCATCACATGATCGGTGCAGCCGCAGGCGTCGATTCCGCGCTCCACCCGGCGCATGATTTCCGGATGCACCAGGGAATTCAGCCAGGCAAGCTCTTCCTTGCGCCCGAACACCATTCCGGCAATCTTCGCACGGTCCGGCGTTCCGTCCTTCAGCAGGAAATCCCTCCCCCAGCGCGCGGCAATCCGCTCCGCAAAGGGGCTGTTTTTCTCCGCATAGAGTTCATGGCAGATTTCATCGGCGTCAAACACCCGCCAGGAAGCGAATGACGCAAAAATTTTCAACACGGCGGATTTCCCGCAGCCGGGACCGCCCGTCAGACCGATTAATTTCAACAACAACTCTCCCGAACCGATTTTATCATAAAGGATGTGATCTTTCCTTGCCTTCCCTGAAAACCATAAGGAGTTTCTGCGGAAACAACGGGAAATGACACTGCAGAAACACAGTGAAAAAGGACAGATAAGGGATTACAATCTCTCAAATGATGCTATACTTTAGCATAAACCGGAGTATATTCAAGCATCTTTTCATTTTTTTATCAAAAACAAGGCGGAATCTTATGAAACGAATTGCATGTGAAACAATCGGCGCGGGACACTGGCTCCTTCTGAATGAACTCAAATATGTGGACCGGAAAGGAAAAATCCGCTCCTGGGAGGCGGCAGCGCGCCGGAACTGCGCCGGAGCGGTGGCCATGATCTGCACGCTCAGACCTTCCAACCGTCTGATTCTCGTCCGCCAGTACCGTCCGCCGGTGAACCGCCTCACGATCGAGTTCCCCGCAGGACTTGTCAATCCGGGAGAAAGTCCGGAGGAAACCGCCGTGCGGGAACTGCGCGAAGAAACCGGTTACCGTGGAAAAGTTCTGCGTCTTCTCCCTCCCGCATACAGCTCTCCCGGACTGACGTCCGAAGCGACGCGTCTGGCTCTGATGGAGGCGGAGGAAGCGGAACAGGGCGAACTCCGGACGCAGTTCGACGAATCCGAGGACATTGAAACGCTTCTGATTGAAAAACGCCGCCTGGCGGATTTCCTGACGGAGGCGGACCGCCGCGGCGAAGCCGTGGACGGAAAACTGCTCTCCTACGCAATGGGACTGATGGAATTCTGAAAGGTTTTTTCTCTCCGGAAAACTGCTTTTTTTTTGATTTCCCCGGGAAAAACGGCGTCAGATTCAAAATAACCTCAAAAAAATTGAGGATTTTTCAATATTTGATTTGCATTTGTTTTCTTGCATGATAATTTTTTAGTAGCGCAAGATACGGAGCGTATCTGAAAACCAACACAGAAGGGAGCAGCAACATGCAGTTCTACAACGTCAAGAAGAGAAGCAAAGTCGAGGTCGCCGAGGCAAAGTGCACCAAGGTTGTCTACGAGAGAAAGACAAGCAAAGGCATTCAGAAACGCTATGCAGTCAGAGCGAAAGACGATGACGGCACGAACCTGACGAAGTTTGTTGCCAAGGAAGATTACGACAAGCTGAAATGCAAAGTCGGCAAGGCCTGATCTTCGTTTTTCATTGTTTTTACTGAAACCCCGTATCTCTGCGGGGTTTTTTTATGCATCGGCGGATTTCCGCCGATTTTCACAGTGCTCTTTGCCGGGCGAAAGAGATTGCGATTCGGGAAATCCGTCCGGAAACACGCTGGACAGGCTCTTTTCCTGGAAACAGTCACGGAGAAAACGGCAAGCCGCCCCGGAGATCAAGGACGCAGACGTCCTGTGAAATCACGGCGCGGCTTCTGCATGATGGGATTCCGGCTCCGGAACGGAAAACGGAATCCCGCGGGAACATCAGAAAATCTTCAGGAGCTTCACATTGCGGAAACGGCATTCGGGCAGAGGGGCCGCTCCGGATTTCATCCCGGTGGAGAGAATAATTCCGATATGCGTAACGCCGTCCGGCACATCCAGAACCTCGCCGTAGCGGGCCCATCCGTCCTCTCCTCTGCCGCGCGGGAAAAAGGCCTGTGCGGGATTTCTCCAGGCATCCCATTTCCCGGTGGCTTTTGCAATCCACTGAACGGTCAGTTTCGCATTGTCCTTCCGGTCGTCATTTTTGATCTCGACACCGACATAGTAACGCGATCCAGGCTCAACGGGAACGGTCTGCAGGATCAGCCCGCCGTTTTTCGCAAGCAGAACGCCGCTGTTTCCGCCTGTTCCGCTGGCATCTTCCCGGAGGAACACCGCATCTTTGGGAATGATGCTCCATCCGGGAAGTTTTGAAGCGGCGGCGCCGGCAATATGCGGTCCCGTTTTTTCCGCAGCCTGACGTCCGCCGCGGAAGGAGGGATTTTTGATCCGGTTCGGAAAGTTGTCATGCGGGTTTTCCGCAAACCAGCGCGTGGCGTCTTTCGCCCGGAGCATGACCTCGCGGATTCCCGGGAAAAGTGTTTCCCAGAGCTGGACTTTGCCCGTTTTCTCCTGCCAGGGCTTGTAGGGAATATCCCACCATTTTCCCTTGCATGTGAAAACCCAGACATATTCATCCGCAACATTCATGGTCCAGGCCAGGTTCCGTTCCAGGTATTGCAGGCGGTTCTCCGGTCTGTGGCGCAACGCCCAGTCATCCTTGCGGTCCAGGAGATAAACATCCTGCCAGATGGAAGGGGCAAAACTGACCTGTGCCCTTGATTTCTTGAAGTTTTCCGGATAAACCAGACGTTCCTGAAGACTTTTCTGGATATGGTGCATCCGGTAGAAATCAATTTGATTCTCCGCCACATAGCCGAGATTTTCGCATCCGTCAAGGATTTTCGCTTCCGGCGGAATCACATCCAGCATTCCATTGGAAAACGGAACAAAAAGATTGTATTTGTCATAGGGGGCGGTCTTCAGCATTCTTTCCGTATCCGAGGCTTTTGCAGCGGGAAAATTGATGCTGTGGAAATAGGTGAAAAAGAGAGTGATTCCGGGATATTCCCGGGCAATGGCATTCATGAACGCCCGGCCGCGCTCCCTGGCTTTCGCACAGGCTTTCTCATAGGAGGGGCCGTCTTCCTCCGCCTTGTACTGGAACTGCTCTTTTCCCTTCCAGTACTGTTCCACGTCGATGGAGAGCCCTTTGAATCCCGTATTTCTGGCAAGGCGGGCCAGCATGGCGTAATTATTGACGAGATTCTCCCATTCGCTGTCGTTGAACCACGGGCTGCGCTCCCTGAAACTGGCAGCAAGGAGATTGTCCGTAAACTGCCGGAACTCAATTTCCTTCAGTTTCCTCTCCGTTTCTTTCAGCCATTCATAGCGCCAGCGTTTCTTTCCAGTGAACGTATATTCATTCAGAATCTCCTCCCGCCTGTCCGCGCCCGCACGGACGACGGTATCGATTTTCACCCGTACTCCGTCGAACGGCGACCCGTCCTCCATTGCACGGATGTTTTTGTGCAGATAATCCACATCCGGCGAATCCCAGCCCAGATGAATCAGTTTCTTTCCCGGTTCCTTCCAGAGAGTTTCGCACGCGGCATTCAGGGAAACGCACACGGCGGCAAGCAGCAGAAATCCTTTCATTCACATTCCTCCATAGTTTGTACTTTATTAAAAAAACAAGTGAATCATGCGATGCCCCGCATCGCAAAAATTACTTCGTGCCTTCCTACCAGTCCTGCCGCGGTCCAGCTGCGCAAGCCGGTCGCCGCAGGCGGAATCCCCGATACGGGCGTGCGCTCTGCACCGGGTTCGTTCCTTATTTCCCGGGGAAGAAACTGTTTCCGTGTTCCATCCGTCTGCGGTCAAATCTCAAATCCCCGGAAGAAAGGCCGGTTGCTCCATGAGGTTCCTATGGAGCCCGTAAAATTTCTGACCTGGGAAAAATCAGTGGAAAAATCACGGTAATATCTTCCGAGCGCATGGCCGTCGACATGAAGCATATTGCATTTCCCGAGCCCCGGCCTCGTTCCGAAGAGTTCCGCAGCTGTTCCAGGCTTGCGCGAATCCCCTCCGGCGGAATGGCGCCAGCTAAGCTGCGTAAAGGAAGACGCCGCAAGGGAACTGATATCATTCGTATCGAAAACCAGAACCGCCGCCGACGGAGCAAAGACAGCTTTCAGCTTCCTGAACTTTTTCAGGTATTCCGAGGTGGCGTCATAATATCCGCAGAGCCAGTTGTTGACGGTATAATGAGTCTGATTGAATTTCCCGTCCGTTGCCGCTCCAAGAGGGACAGCTTCCCTTTTGCATGTGAATGTCGGGGCATCCGTGCTTTTCCGGTAGACCGGCCCGTAACCGCCTGTCATGCCCCCGTAGCCGGACAGCAGACCGTACCATTTTCCGGAACGCCCGTAATCAAAACTTGTATCGCATGGAACGCCGGCGGGAAGAATGTATTCCCGATAGTCGTGCGAATAGCCGGCGGCTCCGAACCCGATCTGCCTCAGATTGGAAACGCATGAGACTTCGTATGCCATGTTGCGGGCCTTGCTCAGAGCAGGCAGAAGAATGGAGACCAGAATGGCAATGATGGCAATCACGATGAGAAGCTCAATCAGTGTAAAACGGATTCCGTTCCATTTTTTCATGACACGCATTCCTTCTCTTTCTGTGTTTTATTTTTTACGGATTCTCTTTCAATCAGTGTTGTGGGAACCAGGTAGCGGCCCTCGGAATCTTTCCTCACATCAACGGGCAGACCGGCCGCAACCCGGAATGCGGTTTCTCCAAGCTGCTGAAACGGCTGTCCGACGGTTGTCAGAGGCGCCATCGCATATTGTATGATCGGATAGGCATTTCCATATCCGATGACGGAAAGTTCATCCGGAATGCGGATTCCGCGCCGGTAGGCCAGCATCATGACCATCATGGCGACATCGTCCGTAATGCAGGAGAACGCCTCGGGACGATGGGTGCCCGCAAGTATTCTGTCGATGCGTCCGGCAAGTTCGGCATATGTGATTCCTGTCCTGTGCACAATGCAGAAATCAGGATCCCAGGAAATCCCGGCTTCCTGGAAAGCCTCCTGTGCCGCGGCGAAACGTTCCGGATAGTAATCGGCGGTAATGACCGCAATGCGGCGGTGTCCGTTCGCCAGCAGATACCGGATTCCGGTTTTCATTCCGTTCCGGTCATCGGTCATCACGACCGGCACCCTGTTTTTCTGTCCTTCGGTAACGAAAACCGGAGCCAGACCGTTGTCCCGGCAGAAATCCGCGATCCGCCTGCATTTTTCCGGGTTCCGTTCCGCAAGATAAATGATGTTCCGGATGCGCTTGCTCAAGAGTGCTCCGAAGCTCTTTTCCAGGGAATTCTGCGTGTCAAACATGGTGACGGAATAGTCATGATGCGCCGCCTCGGAGACGATTCCGGATATGATTTTGCTCTGCACCGCATGCATGTCGGAAGTCTGCAAGGCGAAAATGCCGACCGTCCGGTTGACGCCCGTCCGGGTGATGACCGCCGCTTCATTCCGGTGATAGCCGAGCTTCCGGGCGGTCTCCAGAATGTTCCGCGTGGTCGCCGGATTGATTTTGTAGCGGGCGGAATGACCGCGGAGAACTTTCTCAACAGTGGACAAAGCAAAACCGGTGGCATCCGCAATATCTTTTCCCGTAATCATGATTTCCGCTTCCTTCCTGTGCAAGAACGGACCATTCGGCCGTGTCATGCGATGACAGACCTGCACGGTAAATCCTGTTCGGTCTGTCTGTTCCGCCGGGGAATGGTGCAGACCGGAAAGAAAACAAGTCCGTGCCACAGGTCAACTGCGTCGTCGCAGTAATGATTATACTCTCTTTTGGCCTTATTGTCAAGGGGAAAACATGGGAAAAAAACAATTTTCCGGCGATTCCATGGATGAAAAATTTCATTTTTTCTGATTTTCACCTATTGACAAAATCGGAAAAACGCCTATAATGACAGGTTGTAGGATAACTTATTTTAACTTGTATTACAGGATTTCCTGATGGCGGAACGGTCGGAATTGTCAAAAAAAGATCAGGTTCGGAACTATCTGATCCAGGAGCTTCAGAGCGGGAAATACCCGAAGGGATCGGTATTTCTTTCGGAAAATACGCTGATTCAGCGGCTCGGCATCTGTAAAAACACTGTGCGGGAGGCCTATTCGTCCCTGGTCAGTGACGGCCTGCTGGAACGCATCCGCGGCAAGGGCACCTTCGTCATCGGTTTCGAGAGCAGGCATGAGCGGGAAACCTTCCGGCGGGAGGTCCGGCTCTTCATCGGCGATCCGATGCACAACCATGAAGACGATCCGTTTGTCGGCGCGATTGTGACGGGACTCCATGCCGCGCTGGATCCTTTCGGCTGGAGAATCCGCCTGAAATGCATTGACGCTGTGGAGAATCTCCGCCAGGTGCTTCAGACTCTGGACGGCGAACTCCGCTCCGGCGACAATGCCGTTCTTGCCGGGTTCGATTTTCCTGCGGATCTCACCGGTCCCCTTCTGGGAAAAGGAGTCCGGGTGCTGACGGTCGGGCGCCCGGAGGACGGACGAATCCCCTTCGCCCACAACGACTACCGTGGCAGCATGTACGGCACGGTGAGGAAGCTGATCTCCATGGGACATACGAAAATCGCACTGGCGGACCGCCGCACCGGTCATCTGCCTTCTTTCGAGGAACGCCGGGAGGGCTACATCCAGGCCCTGAGCGACGCGGGAATCATTCCGGACGCCCGCCTGATAGCGGAGTACCACGGGTTCGACATCTCCTGCGGAGATGAAATCTGGAGCAAACTGAGCGGCTGCGGCGTGAAGTACAGCGCCGCCGTCATTTACGGAGACTGGGCGACACTCGGCTTTTTCAGGAACGCGACCGCTTCCGGCATCCGAATTCCGGAGGAATTGTCGCTGATCTCATACTGCAACATCCCGCTGCGCCTGGGCAACCTGCAGGTCACACGCGTGGCGGCCCGTCATTCCGAACTCGGGAAAGCGGTCGGAAAGCTTCTGCTGAATCAGCAGGAATCCGGCGGAAACGCCGTTATGGTGGCTCCCCGGATGATGGAAGGCAACACTGTCATGCAATCTTTACAACCCAGGGAGTGCTGAAATGAAATCGTGCAAGGCTTCGAATGTTTCTTTCCGCCGGAGGAATTCTTTTACATTGATAGAACTTCTGGTCGTAATTTCAATTATTGCAATTCTCGCTTCGCTGCTTCTTCCCGCCCTGAACAATGCGAAAAGGAAAGTGCAGAACATCAACTGCCTTTCGAATCTCCGCCAGCAGGGGGTGTCGCTGATCTCGTATACCGGCGACAACAAGGAATGGTTTCCCTCCATGTCGGACCGGACGGAGAAAGGCAGCGTCGAGCGGGTCATGCTGGAAAGCGATTTCTTCCGTCAGGCCAGCACCCCGTATTCCATGAATCTGGCGCTGTATCAATTGAAATATCTGAAAAGCGCGAAGGTGTTTCAGTGCCCGGCGCGCAGACCGGGCGTCAATTCCGGATCAGACATGTTCTACGACATGCGTTTTGCGGATCAATACTGCATTCCGCGCCTGCGCACCTCCTACCGCTACAACATGTTTGAGCTGGAGGATCTGACGGATTCCTTTCTTCTGTCCAACGACGTTGCGAACAAGGAACGTTCCTACCGTCTGCGCTATCCGGTGAGGATTATGGCGGCGGATGAATTTGTCAGCCTCGGAACCTATATCGCGCCGAGCCACAAGAACAAAAGCAACGTCCTTTACCAGGACGGCGCGGTCCGGACCATCTTAAACCCGCAGTTCGGCAACTGGACCGCCTGGTACATGCGGAACTGGTTCCGGGATCACGACCGGACAAGAAAATAACGCCGGAGACACAAAACGCCGAATCGCTGAACAGATCCGGAATCCTCCAATCGTCAAATACAGAAAGGCTTCTGCTCATGAAAAAAATACTGACAGCACTTCTTTTTCTCTTCGCATGCCTCCGGCTTGCGGCATTTCCTGCGGGGATCGACATCAATGCATCGGGCGGCATCCGGATCGGAAACGCCGGACCGTTTGCCCTCATGGCCTATCAGAAAGGGTGGAATCCGAGTTTCCAGCAGGGAGAAAACGTCGTGCCGGAAATGGGGTACCCGATTGTTTCCGAAAAACATCTGGAACTCAAGGCCCGCTGGAAACTGCGTTTCGGCAAAGAGTTTTTTCTGACGGAAGCAATTGATGAAACCGGAGCAAACACGATCTCTCTGCAGCTGAATCTGCAGTCCGGGGAACGGACCGGCGCACATTCGCTCGCGCTCGACGGGGCGCTGCCGGCAAATGAATTCGGGGGGAAGGCGTGTACGGTAAACGGAGAAACGATTCCGCTTCCGGAAAATGCCGGAGATTTCAAGGAACGCCGCTGGAAGCGCGTCACGCGCATGGAGTTTGCCGCACGCGGACACAAGCTTGTTCTGGAGGGAGCATTCCGCGCAACGCTCGGAGAATCCTATAAGAACTATCGCCTGCGGATCTTTCCGGAACATACCGTGGACAAACATGCCGAACAGGCGGAACTGACGCTGAAAATCTCTTATATTCCGTTTGCAACCACTCCCGTAGACCTTGCACCAGTCTGCAACCGTTCAGGCAAAGGGGAAATCTCCCTTGAGGGACTGCGGGGGGACAGGAACGGAATCTTCCAGTGCGGCGGACTGACATTCAAGCTCCGCAATCCGCTCGGAGGCAACGCGTTTCTTTCCGTGAAGCACGGGGCAGCGGCATCGGTCAAAACCGGATCGGCCGCGGGAAAACAGCTCTATTTGCTGCATACGCTCGGGAATCCGGTGCGCAAAGGAACCGCGGGAACACTGCAAATCACCTTTCGTGACGGATCAGCCCAGAAGATTCCGGTTCTCAACGGGAAAGATGTTGGAAACGCATCCGGATTCAGCCGCCTTGCGAACGGAGCCGTGGTCTGGGACAATCCGAAAAAGGATCAGGGAGTCTATCTCTCGCGTTTTGAACTGACGCGCGACGATCCGGAAACAATATCCTTCCTCCCGGAGGGCAACGGAGAATGGATCATATGCGCCGTCTCAATCGGCAATACGGCGGTGGATCCGGCATGGCTTGACAGCCGGACCGTCGTCCGGCCCGGCGCGGACTATGTCGCGCTCAACAGCGGAATGCCGGACACCAAACGCGGATCCGTGCTGGATTTCTCCTTCCTGAACCGGAATGACGCCCCCGCCGGAAAATACGGCTGGATCACAGTCGACGAGAAAGGCCATTTCACGGCAGGGGGCAGACGTTTCCGGTTCGCCGGAACGAATTTCTGCTTCGACGCACAGTTTCTGGAAAAGGAAGAGGCGGAAAAACTCGCAGACGAGATTGCCGCCATGGGATACAATTCCGTGCGTTTTCATCATTTCGACCACACGATCAGCGATCTGAAAGCTCCGACATCGACCGTGCAGTCCGCCTCGCAGTTCGACAAACTCGACTATCTCTTTCACTGCATGAAACAGCGCGGCATCTACGTGACGATCGATCTTTTCGTCAGCCGCAATCTCCGTCCCGGCGAAATGCCCGGCTTTCCGGAATTCAAAGGCCGGGAACTGCGTGCGCTCGCACCGGTCTACAAACCGGCACGCGACAACTGGAAGGAATATGCGCGCAATCTCCTCACACATAAAAACCCCTACACCGGACTCACATGGGCGGAGGATCCCGCGCTTTTCGGGCTTTCCCTCATCAACGAAAACACGATCTACCGCGTATATCCCGGAAATCCCCGGATCAAGGCGCTTTACGATGCGGCGTATCTGGAATACCTCCGGAAGAACAATCTCCATACAGAGGAAAACGCCGGGGCGCGCGGCACGCTGTTTCTGAAGTTCCTCTGCGGACTGCATATCGACATGATCCGCGACTTCAGGAAATTCCTCCGCGAGGAAATCCGCTATAAAGGCCTTGTGACAGATGCCAATTTCAATGACAACGTCATTCAGGCGCCGATCCGCAATGAACTGGATTTTGTCGACAGCCATCATTACGGGGATCACCCGCGCAGCTGGCGCTTTTATCATCAGGGCTCCGCGACGGAGGCCGGCGCGCTGATTCCGCGTCTCCTGTTTCCGGACCGCATCTTCGGGAAACCGTTCACCGTGACGGAGATCAACTACACCTTCCCGAACCGGTGGCGCGCGGAGTCCGCACCCCTGCTCGGCTCCTACGCCGCACTTCAGGACTGGGATGCGCTTTACCGCTTTGCCTGGGCTCACAGCCGGAACGCCGTGCTGAAAAAGGAACCGGTCATCCGCTTTGACACCGTGCAGGATCCCGTAGCGCGCTTTGCCGAGAAAATCATCATTCTCATGTTCCGGCGCGGAGATGTTTCCCCCGCGAAAACCGCTCTTGCCTATCCCTTCGGAGAAAGCGATTTCAAAGGAATCGCAAAATTTGACAAGAACACTTCGAAGTTCCCTTCCGCATTTGAAAAACTCGGTTTTTACTGCCGTGTCGGTTCGCTTCCGGCGGAGAAAAAGATTCCCGGTGTTCTGACGCTTCCGCAGGGGAACTGGCGCGGAGGCCTTCCGGAGTCCGTCCGCGGACAGCTGGAAACCGATACCGGTTCCCGGCCCGCCGCCAGCGAGACCGGAGAGATCGTACTGGATGCGCGCCGCCTCTCCATGCGAACCGTCACACCCCGCACGGAATGCCTGATGCTGAATTCCGGCGATGCGGCGGGACGCGTGATGCGTATCTCCGGCGCGGATACCTTCATGGTGGTGTCGGCCTCCTCCATGGACGGGCGGAACCTGGCGGACAGCGGAAAGATCCTTCTTTTCCATCTGACAAACGCGCTGAACGGAAAGATGCGCTTTGCTAGCGAAAGCATGACGGAGGTTCTGAGCTGGGGAAATCCCAACGATCTTCTCCTGAAACGCGGGAGATGCAGCGTAAGGCTGAAGCTGAACGGCAGGGAACGCGAGGTTGTCGCGCTCAATTTTGACGGAACGGAAAAACACCTGACGCCTTCCGTGACAAACGGCGGCGTGCTTGCGTTCACGGCAGACACCTCCTCAGGAGTCATGGCCTACCTGATACGCCCGGCGGAACAGGCACGGGAACTCCCGCTCAGCGCAACCTTTGAACCGGCCTCCTTTCTGAACGACAACATGGTGATTCAGCGCGACACCCCGATCGTCATCACGGGTACGGGCGGGGAGCCGGGCCGAATCGTCAAAGTCGCCTTTGACGGTTCGGAGTGCCGCGCGCTTGTGAATCCGGACGGCGCCTGGAAAGCCGTCCTGCCTGCGAAAAAGGCGGGCGGCCCTCATGAACTGGTTTTTTCCGGAAGGGGAAGGAAAATCGTCTACCGGAACATCCTCTGCGGAGACATCTGGCTCTGTACCGGGCAGAGTAACATGGAATATGGAATGTACAAGGTTGCAGATTCCAGAAACGAGGTGGCCGGTGCGAAATATCCGGAGATCCGCCTCACGAAAGTTCCCACGGACCGCTCCTCGGATACCGTGCATGCGCAACTGCCGGAACGCCTGGTCTGGCAGGAGTGTTCTCCCGAATCAGTTCTGCGCTTTTCGGCCGTAGGCTACTTTTTCGGGAGGGAGCTGCGGAAACATCTGAATATTCCAATCGGACTCGTGCAGGCCTGTGCCAGCGGAACGCGGATCGAAACCTGGATGGACCCGCATCTTGCGGATTCCATGTCCGAAGCGGAGAGAAAACGCTTCCGCTCCTTCACGGAACAGGAGAAGGTCTACGCCGAACGTGTTGCGCAATATCATGCGTGGATCAAACCGATCCTGGAACGGAACCGGGAAAAAATCGCGGCGGCGGCAGGATGGTGCAGACCGGATCTGAACACCGCGGACTGGCTGCCGGTCAAAGTGCCCGGCAGCTGGAAGGACTCCGCGTTCCGGAATTTTGACGGCGTGCTCTGGTACCGGAGGAAGCTGGACATCGGCAGGGAGTTTCAGGGCGGGGAGATGATTCTCTCTCTGGGAAACATCGAATCGCTGGACACGGTCTGGTTCAACGGGACGAAAGTCGGGGAAACCACGGTGGAAACGCCGCTTCACTGGACAAAACAGCGGGAATACAGAATTCCGGCGGAACTGATCCGCGAAAAGGACAATGTGATTGCGGTCCGGGTCATGAACTACGGCGGACGCGGCGGACTCGTTGCACCGCGCGGAAAACTCTCCATGTTTCCGGTCGCCGACCGGCGCAGGGCGTTCAATGTCTGGGATGGAGCCTGGATCGCAAAAACGGAGTTCGCATTCCCCCCGGACGCGCTCAGGCGCAAACCGGATCTGAACATTCTGCTCGGCGGCGCTCATGACACGGGCGGACTCTACAACACCATGATTGCACCTCTCACCGCAATGCCGCTCAAAGGGGTGATCTGGTATCAGGGCGAAGGAAACCTGATCAACACCTGGGGATACGACGCGCTCTTCCGGATGCTGATCACAAGCTGGCGCACGGCGTGGAACAATCCGGAAATGCCGTTTTTATTTGTCCAGCTTCCGAACTGGGGCGGACATCGGGATCCGCAAGTGATTGACGATTCAGTCTTTGCATCTGAAAACCCGGCGCCGCGCGGTCTCTGGCCGATCATGCGGCAGATGCAGGCATCCGCGCTGGCGCTTCCGAACACGGGTATGGCCGTCACGATTGACATCGGGGAAGGGCACGACATTCACCCGCGCAACAAGCAGGATGTCGCAAAACGCCTTGCGCTTCAGGCTCGAAAGGTCGCATACGGCGAAAGAGGCCTGGTCGCGGACGGTCCGCGCGTCAAGTCCGTGGAACGAAAAGATGAAAAAATCATTGTCCGTTTTGAAAACGCCGGTTCGGGTCTGCAGGCGAAAAACGGAAAGCTCCGCTGGTTTGTCCTTGCGGGCGGGGACGGGAAATACGTATTTGCCGATGCGGTCATCAAAGGCCGGGACTGTGTGGTTCTTTCCTCCCCGAAAGTCCGGAGACCTGTGTCCGTCGCCTACGCCTGGGCAAACTGCCCGCACGGCTGCAACCTTTACAACAGCGAGGGATTGCCCGGAGCGCCGTTCCGGAAGGAAATCCGCTGACAGGGCGGATGACAGGTGGGGAAAGAACATTCCAAACCTCATTTTCTCCCGTAGTCCGGACTCTCTGCGGGGTTCGGAAAAAGGGAGGATTTTTATTCCTTAATACATTAATTATTAATAAGTTATAAACCAGTTTCGGAATTTTTCCTTTTTTTCCGACTTTTTCCTTTTGAAACAGCAATAGCAACTTTTTCAAGTCATTAAATTTCAACAAGTTCTGCCTTGACTTCCAGTAATTTCGCCTGTTTTTCCATTAATCCGGCAATTTTTCTTGACTTTTCTATTTTCAGCTGTAAATTACAATATGGCGAAATTGTCTCGACTAATTTCGGATAAACAAACTGAGAGGAGCATTATGCCATCAAATGCGGAAGTAAATCTGACAAGACTGGCGAAAACCAGTCTTCCCATGGACTTTGTCAAGCTCCATGAAGGCGAATGGAACCATCAGGACTGGCTGGTATTTTGCGCTTCTCTTGAAGAAAAAGGGTTCACGCCGATTGACCTGGATCAGGTCGGTCTTCTCCTGGAAAAAATGAAGGCCGAGTACTGGGAAAACAGGCATTAGGCAGATGCCGGCGGAGAACCGGAATGGCATGCCCGTCTGAAATAAAGCGTTCCTGCGGAACGCTTTTTCTAGTCTCCACCCCGATCGGAAATCTGGATGACATGACTTTCCGCGCCGTGAATGTCCTGCGGGAGTGCGATGTGATTTTTGCCGAGGACACCCGCCGGACAAAAATCCTGCTTTCCCGCTATGACATCTCCGGACACCTGGAATCCTATCATTCCTTCAATGAACACGGCCGGACCCCGGAGCTGCTCGCCCGTGTTCAGGCAGGGGAAAAAATCGCCCTTGTGACAGATGCGGGCACGCCGTGTGTCGCGGATCCAGGTTTTCTGCTGGTCCGGGAAGCGGTCAAAGCCGGAATCGAACCGCAGATCATTCCCGGAGTGTCCTCTCTGACTTTTGCAATCGCCGCAAGCGGCCTGCCTTCCGACAGATTTGCATTCTACGGCTTTCTTCCCGTCAAAAGCGGCCGCCGCGCCGCAAGAATTGCCGAAATCGCCGCGGAAAACAAGAGTGTTGTGATTTTTGAATCCCCCTATCGCCTGGCGAAACTGATCCGGGAGCTTCGGGACGCGGCGGGACCGGACGCTCATGCCGCCATCATCCGGGAAGCGACGAAAATTCACGAGGAGGTTCTTCGCGGCACACTCGGAGAGCTTTCGGAAGAAACAGCGGAACGCGCATGGAAAGGCGAATGCGTCGTGATTCTTTCCCGCCGGACAAGCGTTTCCGACTCCGAAGACTGAATCCGTATCCTCTCCGGAAGGGAATGCGGCTTTTCTTTTCTCTTCACCTTGAAAGTCGGCGTTTGAGCCATTACATTTCGCCGTAAATGGCCGGATCCCGGAAAAAGACGCCGGCGCTTCCGGCGGGCGGCCATGATATATCGCTTGTTTTCTGCAAAATACCGGCATCCGGAGTTCATGATGCTTGAATGAAACCGAGGTTTTCAAAAAAAACGGAAACGGAAATCGCTCCGCTGCAGCAGCGGGAACCGCCTCTGGCGGAAGCCGCCGCGCTCTGCGTGACAACCGTCATGCTGCTGCTGTTCGGACTTGCCGTTCTGTATTCGACCTCGTTCGGAATCGCTGGAGCCTCCTACTTCATGCGGCAGATCATGTGGGGATGCGTCGGGATGACCGGATTCGGAGCGGTCCTCCTGATCGGTTACAAGCGGATCTCCGACTGGAGCTGGATTCTGATGCTCGCCATCTGCGCGCTGCTGGTTGTCGCGCTGATGTTCAAGCCGATCAACGGCGCACGACGCTGGATTCAGATTCCCGGAATCGGCAACATTCAGCCGTCGGAATACGCGAAAGTGGTTCTGGCTCTGTTTCTGGCGAAATGGTGTTCGGACAGCGTGAAAATGGTGGAAACCTCTCCTTGGAAGTTCTTTTTCGCCAGCGCCGTCATCTGCGCCCCGGTGATGGGCCTGGTCTTCATCGGAAAGGATCTCGGGACGACCGTGCTTCTGATTATTGTGTTTTTCGCAATGCTCTATGCCTGCGGCGTCCGTTTGCTGTGCCTTCTGCCATGGCCGCTGATCGGGGTGCCGCTCGGATACTACCTGATTAAATGGTTCAGTCCGTACCGCCTGGCGCGCCTGACGACATTCACCGATCCGGAGCTGACGCAATCCGGTTCCGGCTATCAGCTCTGGCTGTCGCTTCTGGCGCTCGGATCCGGCAACTGGACCGGCGTGGGATTCGCGGAAAGCCGCCTCAAACACAAATATCTTCCGGAAGCTCATACGGATTTCATTCTGTCGATTGTCGGCGAGGAGCTGGGTTACATCTGGATGTGCGTGGTCATTCTCGCCTATGCGGCGTTCGTGACGCTTGCGATTGCCATCAGCGTCCGCGCGAGGACGCGCCAGGGCATTCTGCTGGCGTTCGGACTTACCACTTTCATCGCGATGCAGGCGATCATCAACATCGGCGTGATTTCCGGCGCGTGGCCGACCAAGGGAATGCCGGCGCCGTTCATCAGTTACGGCGGCAGCAGCCTGGTGTCGTGTCTGGTCGCAACCGGACTCATCATCAGCGTCGCGCTGGACGCGGCCTATCCCGACTATCATCTGGCTCTCGCGGCGAAAATCCGCGAAACAGTCAACCGCTGGAATCCTTTCCATAAAAAATAAGAGAGTTGTCCTATGACGGAATTGAATCGAATTGCGGTCAGCTGCGGCGGAACGGGCGGACATTTTTATCCCGGTCTGAGCGTGGCGCGCGAACTGAACGCAGGAGGCGGAAAGGCGCTTCTGGTCCTCGGCGGGAAAAATGCGCCGAAACAGGCGGAAATCGCCCGCGGATACGGCGTGGAAACGGTTCGGACGCCCGCGCTGCCCCTTTCGAAAAATCCATGGAAATTTCTGCGCTTTCTTCTGGCGTTTCTCCGCGGCGGAATCCTCTGCATCCGTGTTTTCCGGGAATTCAGACCGCAGGCGGTGCTCTGCATGGGAAGCTTCGCCTCCCTGCCCGCGGCCTTTGCCGCAAAGGCGCTCGGCATTCCGCTGTTTCTTCATGACGGCAACGCGCGGCTTGGAAAGGCGAACAAGTTTCTCAGCCGTTACGCAAAGGCGCTGGCGCTCTCGTTTCCGTCTCCGGACGGAGCGCACTGCAAATGTCCGGTCATCCAGACGGGAATGCCGCTCCGACAGGAGCTCCTGGCCGGAAAAATGACAAAAACGGAGGCGATCAGCGAGATCAACCGCCGCTGGAACGCCGGATTCCTGCCGGACGCGCCGACACTCCTTGTGTTCGGCGGTTCCCTCGGCGCGGCGTCCGTCAACCGTTCGGGGCGGGTCGCCGCCGGACTTCCGGGCGGTGCGGCAATTCAGGTGATTCATCTCACGGGACCGGGAAAGATGGAGGAACTCAGAGAGTATTACGCGGCTCTGCCGAACCGCACGCTTCTTCTGGAATCGTCCTCCGACATGCATCTTTTTTATTCCGCCGCCGACCTGATTTTCTGCCGGGCGGGAGGAAGCACCGTCTCGGAACTCGCCTATTTCGGGAAATACGCCGTTGTCGTTCCCTATCCTTTTGCGGCGGAGAACCACCAGTTCGACAACGCCCGCTGGCTTGCCTCCTCAGGAGGAGCGCGGATCCTGCCGGACGCGGAGTGCTCGCCTGAAACATTCAACGAGATTCTGCGGAATTTCCTGGAAAACCCCGGATCATACCGCGAAGCGTCGCAAAAACTTGCCGCCATCGCGATTCCGGATGCGTCCCGACGCATTCTCGACATGATGGTAAATATCGTTTCGGCCGCCCGCGCCGGAGAAGGGAAATGCCATGCATAGGTTCCGCTGCGACGAACTTGCAGAACTCGCGCCTGGGAGTTTCGTCCGGCTGGAAAAGGGCGAGAACGCGCATTTTTTCCGGACATTGCGTGCCGCCGAAGGGGACCGATGCATCCTGATGGACGGCAGAGGATGCGTCGGAGAGGCGGAGGTCGCCGCCGGGAAATCGCTGATTCTGCGTTCGCGCCGGACCGTGCAGCGTCCTCCCGGACTCGCCGTGCATCTCTATCTCGCTCCGCCGCGCCGGCAGAAAATGGATCAGATTCTGAAGCAGTGTGCGGAGCTCGGCGTCCGGAGAATCGTGCCGATGGTCTGCGCGCGTTCCGTTTCCCTGCCGGATGAAGACGCCGTGTCCGGACGCTGGACGGAGCTGATGTTTGAAGGCTGCAAACAGTCCGGCAATGCATTCGTACCGGAAACCGGTGCGAGCATGCGCTTCCCCGATGCGGTGCGGGATGCTTCGGACCGTTGCGAAGCCGTTTTTTTCGGTTCCGTCTCCGGCTGCGGGAATGAGACGGCTCCTTCCGTCTGCCGGTCCGCCGCATGGTTTGTCGGTCCCGAGGGCGGATTCACCGCCGAAGAGGAGGAGCTGATGCGCCGCGCCGGATTCCGTGCGTTCCATTTCGGAAACTGGACGCTCCGCGTGGAAACCGCCGCCGTCTGCGGAATCGCGATTCTGATGGACCGCTTTGCCGGAACTCCATCCGCCTGCTGAACATGTTTCCGTTTCCATATCATGAAGCGGAAAGAGTTTGTATCCGTTTCAGCCAGTGCGGATACAAAAAAACACCTCCGCGGTCCGCGGAGGTGCAGATGTACCGGATCGGAAACGCTTATTTGATTTCCAGAGAAATGTCCTTGATTTCAGCCGTGGCCTTCGGATTGCCCCAGTTGACCAGCATGATCAGAGAAACTTTCGCCGTTCCCGGAGCGAATTTGGCATAATTGAATCCGGATTTCAGCATCCCCTTTGCGGAGCCCGTAAAGGTTTTCCACTCCCCGGTCAGCTGACCGGATTTTCCGGTATACATATAGCCGCCGTCGGAGTGCTGACGGACTTTGGTGCCGGCCGCAAGATCGACGGGCAGCGGTTTGGCAAGGGTCACCGTCCAGGCGCCGCCTTCCTGTTTCGCCTCCTTGATCCCGCCGGGAACATAATTGCGGTTCGGCAGATCGCTGAAGGACGGATCGGAGTTGTAGACAAAGCCGAACCAGTTCCGTTTTTTCCACTTCGAAGCGTCCTTCACCTTCATGACGGTATCGCCTTTTTTCGCGGGAGCGGTCAGTTCCGTATCGGTCTGCGGGATGACATTGGTCATTTTGGTGGCAATCTGCTTCCCGTTCGCGTCATACAGATAAAATCCGAAATAGAACATGGATTTTTCCGTTCCGGTCGTTTTCGCCATGGCTTTCAGGGTATAGGTCCTGGCGGGATCAACGTCAAATCTCTTCGTGGAGATCATGGAAATGTTGCCGGTTACCCGGAAGACTCCATCGGACAGCGTGACAGTGTTTTTCCTCGAGCTCTTCCAGTCCGCGAGTTCATTGAAGGTGACTGTCTGCGCAGCAAGTGTTCCCGCTGCAAGCAAAGCCAGAGTTCCGAGAATTGTTTTACCCGTTTGCATTGCGTTTCCCTTTCTGTATTCCGTCATTGATTCCAAACGTTCTCTGTATTTGATTATATGCGGAAAACTCCTTTTCCGCAAGAGAGTCCGAATCACTTTTTCCGGGAAAAAGAAAAATTTTTTCAAAAATATTTCCCGTTTTGAACCCGGAAAGACTTTCAAAAAACATAGCGATATAGTTTCCATGAGCTGTATTTCAGGAACATCCCGGTTGCCAAGACAAAACCGGGTCCGCTCCCGGAGGAAAATTTTCTCCAGAATCAACAGAGCTGAGAAACGGCCCTATGGAACAAGCCGTGTTTCCCTGACCCCGGAAAAGTCATCAAAGCGGAGATCCGCCGTGCCGGGATTGACCTCAATGGCAATCCGGACATATTCCGGAGCCCCCCGGAACTTTGAAGCGGGAATCGTATATTCTTTCCGGATCCATTCCCCGCTGTCGACCGCCGTCGCCCCTTCCAGTTCGGAACTGACGTATTTTTTCTTCGCGTCATAGCTGTAGAATCCGATCCGAAATGCGCCCTTCCCGCAAACCCAGAGAGACAATTTGAAGGTGTCCGTCTTTTTATCCATCGGAATGAGCGCCGCGGAATAAAGCGCAACAAATCCCGCCGGGGTATTGGTGATCCGCATGCAGGAACCGTTTCTGCCGCCCGGATCCTGTGTGATGGCTCCGCCCGGACGCTTTTTCATCTGTCCCTGATTGGCCCGCCAGTATTGCAGCACCTTGTCGAAGGAATTGTCGTTGCTGATCTGTGTTGTTTCGATGCTGTCACCGGCGGCAAGTCCGAATGTGCAGCAGAGGGCGATTGTTCCGATTGCAATTAGCCTTTTCATGTTCATTTCCTCCTGTATTATTGAATATGAATGACCTCCGCATCGTTTGCGGGAATGGTCAATGCAATGTTTTCAGGATTGTCGAATGTCCTGCCGGAATAATAGGCGCGTGCGGTCTGCCCCTTCCGGATCCCGGTATTTTTCAGCGTGACGCGTTTCGGTGCGGCGGATTCGTTGAACAGCAGGACAAGACGCTCCGCGCCATGTTCCAGCACCAGCAGATCGGGATACGCAATCTCTTTTGAAACCGCCGCTTTGTCATTGCGCCTGCCGTTCCAGAAAATGTGCTCGTACTGCGCGATCATGCGCGTCGCCTCGCCGACATAATACTTGACGCCGGCAGCCATTTCCAGCGGGTTCTGGAAATCCAGACCGCCCTGAAGAGCCGCCAGAATCCGGATGGTCTCGCTCTTCCAGGTTTCCGGATGCAGATATCCGTCATGCGACATGACCTTGAATTGGAGCCACCCTTCCTTCCTTTCCGTATTCCAGCCGTAGGTCTGCGGGAAGAAGACGAAACGCTGTCCGACGATGTTTTTCCGCCCGAGTTTTCCCCGGTGAAATTTCATGTAATCGTCCATGCCGATCTGCTGACGGCTGTCCGCGCTTCCGTTTCCGGGACACCCGAGAAAAACCCGGTACGGAATGTCGCGTGCAGCCTCCCAGTAGCCGAAATGATTGCTCCAGGAGTAGAAGAGCACTTCCTTCCCGAGCGAATGAATGGCATCGACGACGATTCTGTGGACGGCGGCGTCCTGCGCGTAACGGAACTTTCGCCACTCTTCATAGTATTTCCGGAAAATGACGGGATTGGAAAGATCGGCGGACGGCGGAAGTTTCATGTATTTCCGGAAATTCTCCTTGCAGAGCGCGCAGAAGCAGAAGGCGTTTTCGGGATTCGTCGACTTCTGATAGATGTTTCCGGTCCACGGTTCCTGTTCCCAGTTGAGGAAAACATATTTCGCCTTCGGATACACGCGGAAGAAATTCCGGTAATCCTCCTTCACCGCGTCACGGAACGCCGTTTCATACCTGGAAATCACGAGGGACGGGCAGAACTGAATCTTCCATTTATGAGGCGGTGTCCGGGGCGGACTTTCCTTGCTGCGTTTTCCCGAGAAATATTCCGCGTAAAGATCCGGGTGTTCGGAGAAAAGGCGCAGAACGGCGCCGTTTTGGACTTTCGGCCCCCAGATCGGGTGATTCAGAAATCCGAACATCACGCCGCCTCCGCCGGCAGCAACAAGTTCGAGAACGCCGCTTTTATTCGGATACAGCTTAAAGAGATCCACGCCGGCCCGGACGGCGGACCGGATCACCGCGCCGGTCATTTCACGGCTCATCGCCTGCGGCATGTTTCCCATGTAGAACGAGAAAATCATATGTCTGCATTTTCCGCCGTTGATCGGCGGCAGAAGATGATACGGCAGCGCGCCGGTGATTTCCGTCACATTGCCGTTGATCCGCCGGGAATAGAAGATATTTCCCCTGTCACCGGCTTTTCCGGTATTGTCCCTGGAAATTCCGAGCAGCGAATCGGCGGTGCGCCATTCATCAATATCGGAGGAAGCATAACGGAGCGTATATCGAGTGAACTTTTTCCCGCCGATCGTCAGAGGTTCGCTCCGGACCTTGCGCGGCGCAAGACTCAGACGGTTTCTCCGGGCGCCCTCCTCCATGTCCAGCAGCCGGAATCCTTCGGGCAGATCCAGCTGAAATTCGTAGGAATTCACTTTCAGACCGGTCGGGGAATAGAGACTGAGATAGAGCGCTTCCATGGAATTCAGGGAAAATCCCCAGCTGTGAACGGACGGATTGATGCAGCGGAGCCGTCCGTCGTGCTTCTGATTCCAGATGACAAGCTGCCTCAAATGGATTTTCTCCGAACGGAAGCGTTCCGGCATCGCCTTCCATGTCCGGTCGTCGAAGTCAACTTTTGTCCAGTTTTCCGGCGCCTCCGGAGAGTATGCCCAGCGGGGATTGAGTTCCGGCAGGTTCTTGAAATCAAATTTGCAGGAGGCGTTTTCCGAAGCCTTTTCCGTCTGCAGGCAGAGCGCGGTCACCCCCTCCTCCAGTGTGAAACGGTATTTCCCGTTCTCCGGAAGCGCCGGTTTCCCGTTCACGAGAAAAACCGTATTTTTCAATCCTTCGCTCCGCAGGGAGAATTCGACGGTGCGACGCGGAACGCTGACGGCGGCAACGGCGTTTTCCCATTCCCGGAGCAGCGCGGCATATTCGGATTTGGACACCGTCTGATACGTTCCGGCAATTTTCCTTTTCGCGGCGGCGACTTTCCCGAAATCCGGCGCGGAGGAAAAGCGTGCCGCCACCTCTTTATATGCCCGTCCCCCGAGCGCGATTTCACGGAGGCGCAGGAACAGGAACGTATCATACGCCTTGTTCAGTTCGTGGCTTTCCAGTTCCGGATCGGCGGGGCCGTTGAACTCCTGTTTTTTCAATGTGGCGAAATGTTCCGCATCCGCGAATCCCCTCAGCACCGGCGCCCAGCATGCGTGTTTCTCCCCCCGGCTTCCGGACGGCATATTGCGCCCGATGTTGAAGCGCATTCCGTCAAGCGTGTCCGCGCCGAGGAAACGGAGCGGAATCGACATTTCGAGCGTCCATGCGTCCCCGGTCCGCCCGGCGGCGACAATCCAGTCCGACGGCGGTTCGGTTTCGCGTTCCGCGCCCTGCTCCTTCGCCCATCTCGCGCCCCTGGCGTTGACCAGAAGCTGCATGAAACGCTCCTTCCCGCGCGGCAGGAAAAAAAGTTCTACGGCGTCATCCAGCGACCAGCCGTCCCGGTAGGTCTCCACGGCCTTGATATTGCGAAGATCCGCTTCTCCGCATTCCACGGCAAGATACAGGCGGTCTCCATGCCAGCCGATCCGGAAGTTTGTCATGCGTTCCTTTGCATAGGAATTCCTCCCCCCCAGGGCAAGGAATCCGCGGCCTTCGGGAAGTTTCCTCCAGACCCGGTCATCCAGTTTTCCATCGATCACCGGCGGACGGGAAAACCGGTAGACGGGATACTCCTTCGCATGCAGTGCGGCATGCGAGAAAAAGGCAAGGGCGAACAGGACGCAGCAGAGCGTTTTCTTCATGACGATTCCTTTCCTGCAATGAAATATGACTTTTTATATGATTCCTGAACAGACAAGTTCCGTATCAGCGCCTTCCGAATCCGAAGCTCAACCCGGAATATATGTTTTCAGAATGCGTATTTCGCATCGGGATATGCCGATAAAACACTCTGCAGTGTCCGGGATTCCAGATGTCCGTCCAGAAACCACTGATTCACTGTTCTCCCGTGACGCAGGTGAATCCTGGGTCCCTCGTCTGACGTTTGAGTGGAATAATACCAGTAAGACTGACGGGGCCGGTCTTTTTCCTTCGTATCCGAAAACCAGTCCCACCGTCCCGGTTTGCGGAAAGATGCATTTCTGCCCTGCAGAACATCAGACATTTTCCGGAAGTCATCCGACAGATACTTCATGCCGTAAATGTACATGGAGCCATTCGCCGCAGTCGGGAATTGCTCCACTTCAGCCTGTTGTTCCGGGGTGACGTAAGAGTGGCAGTAAAGCCATTTGTAATCCTTTTTGAATGTGATATAACCGGTATTGCAGAACCGTTTATACCATGCCAGACCGTCTCCGGCATACCACCGCGGCGGCATCCAGTCGTTGCAGTCATTGGTATAGAACAGAAACACGGTCCCCACCTGTTTCAGATTGTTGACGCAGGCAATCCGCTGCGCCACATTGCGCGCTTTCGACAGGGCCGGCAAAAGCATCGCGGCAAGAATTGCAATGATGGCAATCACTACGAGGAGCTCTATCAAGGTAAAATATGACTTCTTCATATTCTTCTCCTTATGTGCTGTCTTTTTTCTGTTTATATCCTAATTTTTCCTCACACCGCAATGGAATTGCAGACTGCGCCCGGATGGCGGATCAGCTTCTGAAACATCTCCCCGGCCCGTGCGCCGGCCCTGCACATGTAATCGGATATCGTGTCCATCGAATTCAGCTTGATGTTCAGGTTCGGATAATCGTTCCTGTAATGGAGCGTGTCGGCGGAGCGTTCCATCACAAGAGCAATCCGCCGCGCTTCCGGATGCGCCGACAGAAGTTTCGTTATAATATTATAGCGGGCAAACCCGCCGTCGGACGCAATGGAATCGATTCCGTTTTTTTCAATCAGGAGAGGAAGTTTCCGCTCGATTTCCCCGGATTCGGCGATCAGGTTTTCCGGATTGAAGGCGATGCCGTACTGACGCAGTCCGGAGACAAACCGCTCAAAGGAGAGATTCGGCAGTCCGCAGTAAACCGGATTGGAGAGCGCGTTTTCATGGAAAAAACGGGCAAGCGCCTCTCCCGAAGAGGCATAATTCCGCAAAATCATGTTCTGTTCCAGAACTGGATGATAGGAGTCATACGGCGTGGCAATGCAGACTACGGGAAAACGGCGTTCGATCAGACGCCGGATGGCAGGATAACATCCCGCCGGCGGGGAAATCCAGAACAATCCCTGCAGATTGTTGTTGAGAATGACCGGATCCGGATCGTCGTCCGGATTGATGCTCAAAAAAACATATTCCCAGGAAAAAAGTTCGCAGGCTCCCATCTTCTTCAGAAACGAACTGAGCGAAATGGCGGAAGAACCGTTCATCTGAAAAGGACAGCCTGACGCGACAATCCCGATGGTGCAGGGAACGTTTTTCGCCATCTCCGGATTGGAAAAAGCACCTTTTCGTTTCGGCAGACGGATGATGTAATTCGCTGCGGAGAGCGATTCCAGGGCGCGGCGGACAGTCACCCGGCTGACATTGAGCTGTGCGCACAGTTCCATCTCCCCCGGGAGAAGTTCCGGTTCCGGACCGCTCTGGCGGATCCTGCCCAGCAGATACCGGATCACGAATTCGGTTTTCAAAATCTTGTTTCCGTTGTACATCATGTCATGAAAAAGATTTTATGTATTATTAAATAATACAATAATTTATATTTCTGTTCTATATTATAAACAGAATTCCGGCTTTGTCAAGGTAAAATAACAAAAAAATATCCGGCGTTTCATCGCAATGTTCAAAAGAGATTCCCCGCCGCAGGGAAGACACGAACCGGCAGGTTCCCTGTCCGTCCGGCGTCCTTCTGCGCAGACATATGCTCTCTTTTTTGAAAAACACGGAAAGGAATGCTTGTATTTTTCCGGGAAAAATGTTACACTACGGAAAAAGGAAAGCTGCATGATGAAACGGAATGCCGGCGGAAACGAAACAAGGCGGATGCCGCGGAAGGAGTTCACTCTTCTGGAGCTCCTTGTCGTCGCCGCAATTCTCGCGATTCTGGCCGGACTTCTTTTTCCCGCGCTCGGGGCGGCGCGCGCACGGGCGGGAAAGACCGCCTGCACGAATCTCCTGAAACAGTATTCTTTCGCAACTTCGGGATATCTCGGCGATTACGCGGGATACTATCCGGATGTGCGGCATTATCTTGAAAAGAAGGCGGGATTCGTGCGCTATTTCGGGCGTGATGCGATCCCGGAAAAAATCGCGCGCTGCCCCTCCGACGCCGCCACTGCCATGCTGCAACGCCTCCCCGCCTGGAAAACGGAGGATGGAAAAATGATCCGGGTCAGCATCGGCGGCTCCGCGTCGAGCCTCTCCGACACGGAAATGCCCAGTTCCGCCGGGACGGTCGGCGCATGGCGACGCGTCGATCTGCCGTTCATGGAACAATATCCTCCTTCGAAACGCGCGCTCTGGCTGGATTATCAGGCCGCCGATCCGGTCGGCGAATCGGAATGGATGGACATTTCCCCGATGCTTTCCGGAGCCAAAACCGGATACACGACCATGAGCAATTTCGTCTTCCGGCACGCGGGCGGGACCTCGAACATCGTCTATATGGACGGACACGCGGGCGACATGCGCATCCTCGTCAAAACGGTCGATGACGGACACCGTTTCGGGGAACCGGTCGCCAATTTTGCAAACTTCATGCATTATCCGTTCGGACCGCGCCCGAACAACATCACCGCGGGACTCGGCACCGTCGCGGAATCCCCGCATGTCTCTTACCGCTAGGAGGATTTTCCATGCCGGACTGCCCGCTTCTCATTGAAAGTGCCGTAAAGATCTATTCCGCCCGGAGAGTGCTTGACTCGCTCAGCCTCCGCGTCGAACGGGGCGATTTTCTGGCGGTCATGGGACCGAGCGGTTCCGGTAAGAGCACACTGCTTCATGCCGCCGCCGGACTGATCGGGCTGGACGCGGGACACGTTCAGGTGGACGGCGTGGAACTCGCAGAATTGGGCGATGCCGCGCTGAGCCGCCTCCGCCGGACAAAAATTGCGCTCATCTTCCAGTCGTTCAACCTGATTTCGAATCTGACCGTAGAGGAAAATATGCTTCTGCCGCTTCTGGCAGGGAATGCCGCTCCCGACACGGCACGTTGCCGCGCATTGGCTGAAAAACTCGGAATTGCAGACAAACTGACTAGTTATCCGCTCTCCCTGAGCGGCGGCGAGCAGCAGCGCGCCGCGATCGGGCGCGCTCTGCTTCCGGAACCCGCTCTGATCCTTGCCGACGAACCGACGGGAAGCCTGGACTCGGCCGCCGGACAGGAGTTCTGCAAACTGCTCCGGACACTCTGCGATGAAGAAAGACGCACAATCGTGATGGTCACGCATGAACCCGCCGTCGCTCTGGCGGCAAACCGGGTGCTCATACTCCGGGACGGCGCATTCGCCGGAGAAATCGCCACGACCAAAGGACTTTCCATAAACATGCTCTCCTCAGAATATCACCGGATTCTGGAGCAAGGGAAATGAGAGTGGCACTGCATCTCGCCCTTCTGCGCCTCGGCCGCGCGCCGCTGCGCACTCTGCCGGTGTTCCTGACGATCACGGTGACAGTCTGCATCGCGCTCTGGTCCGCCGCCTCTTACGATACGCTCACAGCCTCCGCCGCGCGCGACGCCGCGCTGATGACGGGCGATGCGGACCTCCTGGTTTTTCCGCATCGGACGGCATCCGCATATCTGGATGAAACGCTCCTGAAACGCTGGGGGGGCGAACCCGCCGTAAAAACTCTGGCGCGCTTTGCGCATGTGGATATCAATGTCGCCGGACGGAAACGTGCGGAAACGCCGGTTCCGATGTACGGACTGCCGCGCCGCGGACCCGTGCTGACCGGAACCGACGCAAAAACGCCGCCGCTTCCCGTGAAAACAGGCCGCTGGCTTTCGGGCCGCTCCGGCGAGGCGGTCGCGGACGCTTCCACCGCCGCCCGGCGGAAATGGAAGACGGGAAACGAAATCGTCGTTCGTTCCGCCGCGGGATTCTTCCGTTTCCGCCTTGTCGGGATCATTGCGGAAAATCCCGCCGGAAAACACTTCTCGACGATTTCCGAAAGCGATTCCTTCCGCGCGCCGCCCTCGCGCACAATTTACGTGACGCTTGACGATGCCCGCCGCTGTGCGGGCGGAAACATCGGGACCGCCTATGCCGCCGTCCGCCTGTCCCCCGGAGTTTCCGTCCGGGAATGGAAACAACGCAACGGGAACGATGCGCGGCACCTGCTTCTTGTGCGGAAAGACATTGAAAACGCCCTGCGGGAAAGTGCGAGTGCGGACAATGCCCGGATGCAGGTCTTCTCCGCAGGCAGTGTCAGTTTTCTTGTCGCTTTTTTCCTCGTCTTTTCCATTCTGAACATGGAAGTGGACGAGGAACGCCGTTCATTTGCGATGCTGCGCATGAACGGGTTCACGAAAAGACAGATTTTCGGGATTCTGCTCTGCGAAGGAAGCATTCTCGCCGTTTCCTCCTGGCTCTGCGGCCTTGCAGCCGGAGTGATTCTTCTGAAAATTCTCTCTTTTCCGCTTCAGACCGGAATCTGGAGCATTGTCGTAAGCGGAATGTTTTCCTGCGCCTCGGCCGTCGGCGGCGCGCTGATTCCCGCCTTCCGCGCGGCATCGGTTCCGCCGATGGAAGCCTTTGCAAAACAGGAGCCTGGGATTGTATCCGGACGTGTCTGGAAAATCTTTTCGAGCGCTCTTCCGCTTCTGGCGGTCAATCCCCTGATCGTTTTTCTGCCGGGAATTCCGGAGAAGCTCCGGATTGCGCTTTACGGATTTGCCGGCTGTCCCGTGCAGGCTGTCGCTTTTCTGCTTCTGACACCGGGAATCCTCCTTCTGACAGGACGCTTCCTCTGCCTGCCGGCGGCAGGACTTTTCCGGCTTTCTCCGCTCTTTCTCCGCTCGCAGCTTTCCGCAGGATTCCGGCGTGACGCCCTGCTGTGCGGCGCACTCTCCGCAGGGCTCGGCTTCTATATGATGATTGTGATCTGGAGCGCGTCGCTTCTTCTGCCGTTCCTGCCCGGCGCGTGGATGCCGGATCTCTTTGCCGCGGTTCTTCCGGGCGGACTGAACCATGCGGACATCGCACGCGTCAGAACCATTCCCGGAGTGAAAGAAGCGTATCCCGTCGCAGTTGAACAGGGGAAACTCGCCGGGGATCCGGCCGGAAGCCGGCGTCTCCGGAACGTTGTGCGGCAGGACAATGTCGTCTTCATGGGACTGGACACTGCCGCCTATTCAGGAAACAATCCGTTTCTTCCCTTTCAATGGCTGACGGACCGGGAACATGCGCTCGCGCTCCTGAAAAGCGGCTGCTGCTGCGTCATTCCCGAACACTTTTCCCTGGTGACGGGACTGCGTGCCGGAGATTCCTTCGAGGTGATCCCCCCGGAGGCGCCCGGGACGCGCCTGACCTTTACCGTCGCCGGGGTGATCGCCTTCCAGGGCTGGCACTGGTTTTCCAAATACTCCGGAACACGCCGCCGCGCACCGCGCACCGCCGCAATGGTGTTCGGTTCGTATGAGAACATTGCGCGCGAATTCGACTTAAAACGGGTGAACTTCCTCTGGATGAATCTTGCCCCCGGCACACGGGAGGAGGAAGTGCGGCGCTCCCTTGCGGCGCTTGCCGCCCGGAATACCGGAGAATTCTACCGTGTGCCGGGAGGCGGCAGAAGCAGAATTTCGCACGAATACGTGAAACTCGTTTCGCGCGATTTCCTGCGAAATTCGATTCTGCGCAGAACGGATCAGGTGGTCAGCGGGATGCTGAATCTGCCGCTCGTGATTCTGTGCGCAACTGCGCTTGCAGTGGCTTCGACTGCCTTCTGCGCCGTTCATGCGCGGCGCCGGGAGCTCCGGACCATGCGCATGGTCGGACTCTCCGCATTCGGTGCGGTGCGGCTCGTGACGGCGGAGTTTCTGATGGTCGGCGTCGCGGCGGCGCTCGTCAGTTTTCTTTTCGGGATTTTTTCGGGAATATGCAGCGCCCAGATGGCTTCCAGCCTGAGCTTTTTCGGCGGCATGGGGTGGAATTTTGCCGTCCCGTGGGGACGCGTCGGAAGTGGATGCCTGACTGTGCTCGGGGTTTGCCTCGCGGGGACGCTGATCCCCGCATTGCTGCCCATGCGGAGAAAATTTTTCGACGGGAGGGAAGAAGAATAAATGGATTTCGCGCAAGGGCCAAAGGGCCCTTGACCCAGAGAAAAATGCTCTCGCATTTTTCCGTCTTTTAAGAAAAGAGACAAAGAAAGAAGAAGGAGTTGCAAATGAGAAAATGGCCGCTTTGGCTGATTCTTGGGATTGCTGCCGTCACCCTTTCCGGTGCGGAGAATCCGGTCGTGAAAAAAGGAGAGGACTATCTTCTGACCCGGCAGGGAAAAGACGGCTCCTGGGGAAGGCATCCGGCAATCACCGGCCTGGTCTGCATGGCCTTGCACGGGAAGCATCCCGAAGCCATCGGGCGCGGACGCGCCTATCTTCTGAAACACGTGCGGAAGGACGGTTCGATCTGGCTGGCAAACCGCAGAAGGGAATATCCGACCTACACAACCGCGATCGCACTCGCCGCGCTGGCGACCCTGAATTGCAAAGAGGATGAAACGGTCATGCGCAACGCCCGGAAATGGCTGCTCAATCTGCAGAACAGTGATCCGGAATCGCGGAACTGCGGCGGTTTCGGCTACGGGCCCGATCCGCGCGGCGCCGCGCATGTCGATCTCTCCAACACCCAGTGGGTTGCCGAGGCGCTCTATCTGACGGATCATCTCGACCGCGAACCGGAGGCAAAGTCCTCCGCCGATACGCAGAAGGCCGATCTCGCCTGGAAGCGGCTCGAACAGTTCCTGACAAAGGTTCAGCATCTGCCGGAAACGAACCGCGAAACCTGGGTGGTCTCCGATCCGGATGATCCGAATCATGGCGGCTTCATCTACAAACTGGAGGAGGATACGCCGCACGATATGAAGACGGGACTGCCGCGCACGCTCCGCTCCTACGGGAGCATGACCTATGCCGGACTCAAAAGCATGATCTATGCAAAGGTCGGCAGGAACGATCCGCGTGTGAAGGCGGCTGCGGAATGGGCGGCACGTCACTACACCGTCGCGGAAAATCCCGGCGTCGGGCCGAACGGGCTCTATTACTATCTTCAGACATTTGCCAAGGCGCATGCCGCGCTCGGATCGGACACGGTCCGCACGCCGGACGGAAAACAGCACGACTGGCGCGCGGATCTTCTGAAACAGCTTTCCGGCACGCAGCTCCCCGACGGAAGCTGGATCAACCGGAAATCCGGCCGCTGGATGGAATCGATGCCGGAACTGGTGACCGCCTATGCTCTGCTCGCACTGAAGGTCGCGGGATATTGAACAACCATTGAAAAAAGAGGCTGCAATATGTCAGTGGAAAAGGTCAAGGAATATCTGAAACAGTTCGGAGCGGACAGGCGTGTCATGGAATTTGCAGAATCGAGTGCCACGGTCGAACTTGCGGCGCATGCGCTTCACTGCGAAGAATGCCGGATCGCCAAGACCCTTGCGTTTCAGCTCGGGGAACGCGTCATTCTGATCGTGGCCGCCGGAGACGCGCGGATCGACAACGTCAAATACAAGGCGCGTTTCGGCGGCAAGGCGAAGATGATCGGAGGCGCCGACACCGAAGCATGGACCGGACACGCGCCGGGCGGCGTCTGCCCGTTCGCCGTCAAACCGGGCGTTTCCGTCTATCTGGACGTGTCGCTCAAACGCTTCGGCACGGTCTTTCCCGCATGCGGCAGCGCGAACAGCGCCATCGAAGTGACACCCGGAGAACTGGAAAAATTCTCCGGACGCGCGGAATGGATCGACGTCTGCAAAAACTGGAGTGTCCCTGCGCTTCATCCCGGAGCCTGACGCAATTACAGACAGACATCCGGACCGGTAAAATTCAGAGCAGATCATCCTGACCTTCTGTAATCCGGAAGGCCTCGTCCTGATTTTTCGGCGCGGGGAATTTCAGCTGATAGTGCTCAATGATCCAGCGCACAATGTTCGGCACGGGAAGGGTCGTGACTATGGAAAGCACGATAATCGCATTGAAGAAATTGTTGTCCAGCATTCCGAGTTCCTTTCCGATGGCGGCGGCGGCAAGCGTCGCGGACAGCTGAGGAACCGTCATGACGCCCGCGCAAAGGCCTTTGACGTTGGAAAAACCGCACAGGCGGAGAGCCAGCCACCCGGAAAGCACCTTGCTGCCGACAAGCCCCACTACCGTAAACAGGATAATCTGGAGATTGCCGACGGAATGGAACAGCATCCGCAGATCCGTCTTCATTCCAATGGAAATAAACAGAAACGGAATCAGGAAGCCGTAGCCGATACCTTCAAACTTCCGGAAGGTTTCCCCGGCGGATTTCACCACGCGGGAAAGGCCGAGTCCGGCAAGAAAGGCTCCGACCACCAGATTGATTCCCAGAAACTCTCCGGCAAGAACAGTCAGAAGCACGACAAAGATAAAGCAGGTAATCAGTCCGTCCTGCCCCTCGTCAAGCAGTTTCACCATGTAACCGCCCACCCGGGGAACAATCAGCAGCACAACAACAAAATACAGAAGAACAACCAGAAGGAAGAACAACGTAAAGTAATTGCCGAAAATCTTCGGATCGATGTAGTCGAACAGCGACAGCGTCTTGTTGATGGCAATGTCGCTGGAGACGGACAGCTTCTTCAGCTGAACGCTGACCGCAAGCAGCACAATGCTCGCCACGTCCGTGATGATCGTGGAGATCAGGATGGCCGCTCCGAACAGAGTCCGGACCAGATTCAGCTCCCGGATGATCGGAAACACAATGCCGACGGAATGGGAGGCGAAAAGAGACGCATACAGCAGCTTCCCCGGAAAATCGTCCGCCTTGAAATACGCATATACGAGATAACCCGAAATGGAGGGAATCAGAAACGTCAGAATGCTCAGGGCGATGACAGGTCGTCTGCTGTTGTTGATCAGTTTGAAATCAGCCTCCATTCCCGCCAGCGTCATCAGAAAAAGAAGTCCGAGGGAACCAAGTGAATTAATCAATGTAAGGGAATGCGCCTCCACCACCGCCGGTTCCGTTCCGAGAAACGAAAGCAGCGGTGTGAGCCTGCCCAGAAGATCAAAGCCGTTCGGACCGATCAGCATGCCGACAAGCAGAAGCGCAATCACATCCGGAATTTTGAATTTCCGGAGAAACAGGGGAATGATGGTCATCAGTCCGATCAGGATCAGGAACAGAATCAGAAATGCGTCATTGCTCATGGATCAGTCTCTGTTTTTTGGTTTTCGTTCCGAACGGCTATTGTATTATAACTGAAAAACTCCGGATGGCAATCACGCAAACGGAAAAATGTGATATTTTTCCGTTTACATTCCAAAGGAACGCCTGCGCCCGATTTCGGTTCCGGAATTAAAAACTACGGAAAAATGCTTTCGCATTTTTCCCGGGGTCAAGGGCCTTTAGTCCTTGCCTCCGGCGAACAGCTTGCGCAGCCGGACCGCGGCGATGCAAGACATCGCACTATCATTTTTTACAATAGGAAAGGCGCGCCTTCCAAATGGAAAGCGCGCCTGTAAAAGAACCGGATTCAGGACATTATTCCATGAAGATTCCCAGCGCCTTCTGGATCATCGGAGAATATTTGACGATCACCGGCGTGAATACGACGGCAACCATGCTCATCAGTTTCACGAGAATGTTCAGGGAGGGTCCGGACGTATCCTTGCAGGGATCGCCGACCGTGTCGCCGATGACGGCCGCACTGTGCACGGGGTTCTTGCTTCCGTCAGCCAGTTTCTTGCCGCCGAAGTTGCCCTTCTCGATATGCTTCTTTGCATTGTCCCATGCGCCGCCGGCATTGTTCAGCATGCAGGCAAGCGAGAAACCGGCCGCAAGGCCGCCCGCGAGAAGTCCCATGATTCCGGCGACGCCGAGAATGAGTCCGGTCACCAGCGGAACGATGATCGCGAGCAGGGACGGAATCATCATTTCGCGCTGCGCGCCCTTCGTGGAAATCTCAACGCAGCGCGCATAATCCGGCTTGTCGGTTCCCGACATGATGCCGGGCTTGTCGCGGAACTGGCGGCGGACCTCCTCCACCATGCTGCCCGCGGCGCGGCCGACCGCCTTCATGGTCAGCGCGCAGAAGATGAACGCCATCATCGCGCCGATGAACATGCCGCAGAGAAGCAGCGGATTCATGATGTCGATGTGGTAGATGTTCATGAAGACCTTGATGTTGTCGATCAGCGGATTGTCAAGTTTCAGCCTGTCTGCGGCGGAAAGGAGATCCAGCTTGCGGGACCAGATTTCCACTTCCTGGATTTCGGCGGCAAGCAGCGCCATGGCCGTCAGCGCGGCGGAACCGATCGCGAAGCCCTTGCCGGTCGCGGCGGTCGTGTTTCCGAGCATGTCAAGCGCATCGGTTCTCTCGCGGACATGCGGAGGAAGATGGGACATTTCGGCATTGCCGCCGGCATTGTCGGCAATCGGTCCGTAAGCATCGGTCGCCAGCGTAATGCCGAGCGTGGCAAGCATGCCGACCGCGGCAAAGCCGATGCCGTAGAGTCCGTGAATCGTTCCGCCCCCGTCGGCGATGGTATGGAAGCCGCCGGCAAAGCCGTAGGCGCAGATGATCGCAAGCACCGTGGCAAGCACCGGAATCCCGGCGGAGAGCATGCCGACCGCAAGACCGTCGATGATCGTGGTGGCCGGACCCATCTGGGCCTGGGAGGCAAGCTCCTTGGTGGGCTTGTATTCATCGGACGTATAGTACTCCGTGGAATAGCCGATGATGACACCGGCGATCAGTCCGGCGACGATCGCGCCGAAAATTCCCCAGGAGATCACATTGCATGCCGCGAGAATCGCGCAGGCGACCACAATCAGTCCGGAGCTTCCCCACGTTCCGATGCGGAGCGCCTTGAGCAGAGTCATCATGCTCGCGCCTTCCTTGCAGCGGACGGCGAAAATGCCGATGATGGAAAGGATGATGCCGATGCCGGCGACGATCATCGGAGCGTTGACGCGCATGACAACGTCGGACATCGAAAGTTTTCCGGCAATCGTCGGAAGCGCGGCGCCGAGCGCGGCGGTCGCGAGAATGGATCCGCAGTAGGACTCATACAGGTCGGCGCCCATGCCGGCGACATCGCCGACGTTGTCACCGACGTTGTCCGCGATAGTCGCGGGATTGCGCGGATCGTCTTCCGGAATTCCGGCTTCCACCTTGCCGACGAGGTCGGCTCCAACGTCAGCAGCTTTCGTGTAGATGCCGCCGCCGACACGGGCGAACAGCGCCTGGGTGGAGGCGCCCATGCCGAAGGTCAGCATGGTGGTGGTTATTTCCATGAGTTTATGGTCGGGAGCGATCGCGCCGGCCTTCACGAACGTGATGCCGAGAATCGAAAGCCCGTTCGCCATGTGCTCAGGCGTATAAACCAGTTTGTCGAGAATCAGGTACCATGCCGTGATGTCAAAGAGCCCGAAGCCCACGACGACCAGTCCCATGACCGCGCCGGAGCGGAATGCGACCTGAAGGCCGCGGTTCAGGCTTTCACTCGCGCCCTGCGCCGTCCGGCTGGAAGCCGCCGTCGCAGTCTTCATGCCGAGAAAGCCGCAGAGACCGGAGAATAATCCGCCGGTGAGGAACGCCACCGGAACAAAGGGATTCTGCACGCCGATGACAGCCAGGATTGTGAAGATGACGAAAAGCACCACAAAGACGATTCCGACGCGGGAATACTGCTGTTTGAGGTAAGCCATTGCGCCCTCGCGGACGTAGCCGGCAATCTCCTCCATCGTGGCGTTTCCTTTCGGCGCATTGATCATGAGCCTGTAGCAGATCAGAGCCGCGACAAGCGCAATAACCGCGCAGATCGGTGCGATCCACCAGACGGGGGTGATTCCGCTCGGGACAACGGACTCCGCAAGGGAAGTCTTCACGTTGCCGAGCAAGTCGTCCGCAGCAGCCGTAGATGCCAGAGACATCACCGCCGCTCCGGAAATCCATGTGAAGAGAGAGGACGTATTCACTTTTCGCCCACCAACCTTTCAATTTGTTTCAGTGGGCATTCATGCTCACTAAAACGGTTTACTATAAAATATAATCTAAAATACCGGAGTTTATACTATAGAGTGGAAAAGGGCAAATTTCAAGAGAGGAACGGAAAAATATTGCAGGAAAAGAACCGGCACATCCATGATGGAAACGGCGAAACGCAAATATTTGAAATGAAAGAAAAAGAACTCCTTTCTATCCGCAGAGAAAAGCCAGATACCGGAAGAACACCTTCAGGGAAAAAGCGGTTTTCAGGGAAGTTTCCAGATGCCGCCGGATCACCTCCGGCGGAAGGGACTCCTTTTCCGCCTCCCGCGCCAGTTTTCCGTGAAGCGCGGCAATGCGCTTCCGGATGACCGGACCGCAGGCGGCGCGGATCTCCGGATGTCTTCCGGCAAAATCGGTCAGCACCTTGAGAATCAGACCGGTCTTTTCATAATTCACGCTGGAAAGATTCGAGCCATGCCGCCTCCGGAGAAACACCGGGTCCTCCACCGCATGCAGATTCGCCCGGACGGCAAGTTCCAGGGCCAGGCGGTAATCATAACCGCACCGCAGAGACGTATCGTAACCGCCGATCCGGCGGAACAGGGCAAGCGGCATCATGGTGCCGCAATTATGCACAATGATATGCATGAGCAGTTCAGGAAGAATATTGCCGCTGGGAAATTTCCTCATCTTGGATCTGGTCGGCATTTTTTCCCCTTCGGCATTTATGGTGATATACTGTCCGTAACTGCAGGAGGAGGGATCGCCGGACAGAGGCGCGTACAATCTCTCCAGCGCATCCGGCAGGAAGAGGTCGTCGGAATCATTGAACACCAGATATCTGCCGCGCGCATTTTCCGCAACTTTATTCTTCGCCGCGGCATCTCCCCGGTTTTCCTGATACAAGTAACGGATCCCGGGAAATTTTTCCCGCATCATCTCCCCGGTTCCGTCCGTGGAGCCGTCATCCACGACAATGATCTCGAAATCCCGGAAGGTCTGACACTCGAGGGAACGCAGCGATTCCTCCAGATAGACTTTCCGGTTGAAGGCGGAAACTCCGACGGTAATCAAAGGAGGTTTTTTCTCAGACTCGTGATTCTCTGCCATGACATTGTCTTTCAAAACCGGCATTTCAATCTCATGCTCTTACGGCATTTCCAAACCGGAAACACCCGGAACCGCACTTTTCAAAACCGTATTATATAACCGGAAGACGCTTTTTCAAGATACGGAACGGAAGAAAAGAGCCGGGACATTCCGCCTACCGGAAGGAATTCCTGGCGCCGCACTTCCCCGCGGATTCCGGAAACTGCATCAATTCAGCGGCGGAATTGCAGAAAAATGCACTTTCTCAAATTTTCCGCAGCAGGACATTCGGAATCATTTTCGCCGATTCCCGGTTCAGGGAGGAACGGAAATAGCGGTAATCACGGCAGAAGGTCCCGACCAGACGCCAGAACGCGGCGGAATGGTTCATCTCCCGGATATGACAGAGTTCATGCACCATCACATAGCGGGCATACTCCGGAGGGAAAAAGAGCAGAAGCGCATTCAGGGAAATGTTCTTCCGCCCCGAACAGCTCCCCCAGCGACGGCGCTGAATCCGGAACTCGAGTCCGCCGTAAGGGATGGAGCATTCCTGCGAAGTCCGCCGCATCAGAGGCTCCAGGAGCGATCCGGCAAGACGGATCAGATAATCCCGAAGCGCCGCATGCACAAGATTCGCATCCAGAACCGCTCCGGCAACGGCAAGCCGTCCCTCCGACTCCCGCACGCCGACCCAGCAGACATCCCGCCACTCATAAGCGACGGGAAGAACCTTTCCGCAGAACCGAAGCGGAAAAGTCACCGGATAATCCACCTCACCTCCAGTCCCGGGAACGGCTTTCTGCCATCCCTGAAGCCTGCGCAGCGTCCGTTCAAGCCAGAGCAGATTTTTCCCGATCAGCTCATGCGCCTCGGATTCCGGCGTGAAAAAAGGAATGACGACTTCCACCGCACCGGAGGGCGAAACCCGCAGAGTGAGCCGGGACGCCCGTGCCGAACGCCGGATCGAATATTCCTTCCGTGTCCGGCTCAGCGGCAGCGTTGCAACAAAAGCAGCGCCGTCATTCTTTACAGAAGGAGCCGATTCACATGCAGTGCAGCGTCTCTCCGAATTTAAGGAAGGTGCCATTCGCAATCGACTCCCGGATCCCGTTCATCAGATTCATGAAATATGCGATGTTGTGGATGGAAAGAAGCCTCACGCCTAGAATTTCGTTGACGTTGAGCAGATGCCGGATGTAGGCTTTCGTGAAATTCCGGCATGCATAGCAGGAGCAGTTCTCATCCACCGGCGTGAAATCCTCGCGGTATTTCGCCGCCTTGACGGGAATCGTGGTCCCACCCGTGACAAACGCCGTGCCGTGACGGGCAAGGCGGGTCGGCATCACGCAGTCGAACATGTCGATCCCGCGCTTGACTCCCTCATAAATCTGGCGCGGCGTGCCGACGCCCATCAGATAGCGCGGCTTGTTTTCGGGAAGCAGCGGAGCGGTCCACTCCATCGCGGCAATCATTTCCTGTTCGCTCTCGCCGACGCTGACGCCGCCGATCGCATATCCGTTGAAATCCATGTCCGCAAGAATTTTTGCGGATTTCTCGCGCAGGTCCCGGAAGACGGAACCCTGAACGATCCCGAACATCTGCTGACCGGACCGCAGTGTCTGTTTCCGGGAAATTTCCTCCCAGCGCAGCGTGATTTCAAGAGATTTTTCCGCCTCCTCATGCGTGCAGGGGTAATGCGTGCACTCGTCGAACGCCATCACGATGTCCGACCCGAGCGCGCGCTGGATCGCCGCCGATTCGACCGGCCCCAGAAAGAATTTCGTCCCGTCGATATGGGAGGCGAATTCGACGCCGTCGCGCTTCATTTTGCGGAGTTTTGCAAGACTGAACACCTGAAAGCCGCCGCTGTCCGTCAGAATCGGATGGTTCCACCCCGCAAAACGGTGCAGTCCGCCCGCCTTTTCAATCAGTTCCGGCCCCGGTTTCAGGAACAGGTGATAGGTGTTGCCGAGAATGATCTGCGCGCCGAGCTCCTCAAGCTCCAGAGGAGACATCGCCTTGACCGTGCCGCGCGTGCCAACCGGCATGAAGACGGGGGTGCGGACCACGCCATGCGGCGTTTCCAGGCTGCCGAGCCGGGCCGCGCACTCCGAGGACTTCATTTCAATGGTGAAATGAGAATTGCTCATCGTAATACGAACATTCCGTCGAAAACCCGGTCAATGTCCTCCTGCGGCACGCCGAGCGCTTCCGCGATCCGCGCGGCGAATTCAAATGTCGCGCCGGGACCTTTTCCCGTGACAAGATTGCCGTCGCGTTCCGTCCGTTTCCCGGTATAGACCAGATCGGCAAGTCCGGCATTGGTTCCGGGATAGCCCGTGACGGTCCTGCCGCGGACCAGTCCGGCGCGTTCCAGCGCGATCGGAGCCGCGCAGATCGCCGCGACAACCTTTCCCGCCCCGTACATTTTCTGAAGCGCCTCCATGACGGCTGAACTGTTGCGCAGATGTTCCGCGCCGGGCAGTCCGCCGGGAAGAACGACCGCGTCCGCGGCGTTCCAGTCCACGTCGGCAAGCAGAAGATCCGCATGGAGCGCAACCCCGGCGGAGCTTGTAACGGTTTCACTGTTCACGCCGGCGAAACGCACGGCAATCCCGAGACGTTTCAGGACATCTCCCGTTCCGACAGCCTCGATTTCCTCGAATCCGTCCGCAAGAAGGATGACAGCCTGTTTCCGATTCATTTGTTTTTCTCCTTCCATAGTTTTTTCTGATACTCCTTTTCCGCGCTCCTGAGATAACGGATCACATTCTGATCCGTGGCGAGATCACAGGCGGACTTCCCGTTTTCATCGTCCTGAAGCGGATTCGCTCCACGTCCGATCAGAAGTCTGACCATTTCCAGGTTGTTTTCAAGCGCCGCAATGTGAAGCGGCGTGCGCCGATAGGAAAAGACGCCGTTCCGGACCAGAATCCGGTAGGCGCCGTGCACCTGAATGCGCCTTGTCGCCCGCAGGGCAAGAGAGGGATCCCAGTTCAAAGGAACCTGCTTGTCGACAAGCGCGGACGCTGTTTTCAGGTCGCCGCCTTTGACGGCATAATATAAAATGGCAAGCCCCAGCGACGGCTTGTTGACGAAATTCGGATAAAGATCCAGCAGAAAAAGCGCGGCGTCGGTGTGCTTCAGCGCGGCGGCATGCATGACGGCGGACATGGAATCGGCATCCGTCGCTTCCGGATCGGCGCCCTTTTCCAGAAGAAGCCTGACCGCCGCAAGAGAATTCCTTGAAGCGCAAGCGGCATGCATAAGAGGGGTACGGTCTTTTTCATCCCTGGCGTTGACATCCGCTCCTTTCCCGATCAGAAGCTCCATCGCCCTGAGGTTGCCGAGTCTTGCGGCATCCATGAGCGGCGTACGTCCGAAAGAACCGTGCGCGTCAATCTCCACCGGATATTCCAGCAGAGCGGCAAGGGTATCGGGATACGGTTTCCCGGCGGCAATATGGAGCGGGGTGTTTCCCTTGAGATCGGATGTGTTGACATCGGCGCCCCGCCTGACCAGGTCGCGAATGCAAAACGGTTTGTCCGCAATTGCCGCCATCAGAAGCGGCGTCATGCCTGCCTCATTGCGCGCGTTGACATTCGCTCCGTTCGCAAGCGCAGCATCATATTCCGCCCGTCCGGCATGACGGAGTGCGCGGATCAGCTGTTCATCGACGGCGGTGAAGGTCTCCTGCGACGCGCAGCCTTCAAGCAGAACGGCAAGGACGGAACAAAACAGAACGGCTGCTGAGAGACGTTTCTTCATGGCGTTCTCCTTTTTCTTGTTTCCGCCGACGAGCGGAGCTGTCCGCATGCGGCGCTGGAATCAAATCCCTTTTCCACCCGTACTGTTACAGGAATTCGCGCCGCTTTCAAGTTGTTTTCAAATTTTTTGACCGCTTCTTTCGAAGGCCGTTCGAACGCTCCGTTCGCCTTGTTGTAGGGAATCAGATTGACTTTCGCATCGGCTTCCGCGGCAAGTTTCGCCAGACGCACAGCCTGTTCGGGAAAATCGTTGATCCCGGCGAGCATCACGTATTCGAAGGTGAGAAGCCGTCCCGTCGCCTGGCGGTGCAGTTTGCATGCCGCGATGATGTCTTTGATGTCCCTCCGGTATTTCCCGGGAATCAGCAGGGCGCGCACCTTGTCGTCCGGCGCATGGAGCGAGACGGCAAGATTCCACTGCCGTCCATGCTCCGCCAGATTGCGGATGCCCGGCGTCCAGCCGCTGGTCGAAATCGTGACGCGGCGGGCGGCAAGTCCGATGCCGCCGGGCGTGCAGATCGCTTCCAGCGCCGCAACCAGATTATTGTAGTTGAGCAGCGGCTCCCCGACCCCCATGATGACGACATTGTCGGGCGCGCGTCCGATCAGGCGGCAGCAGAGCAGATATTCTTCGATGATTTCCCCGGCATGCAGATTGCGCACGAACCCGGCGGAACCGCTTGCGCAGAATGCGCACCCGACCGGGCATCCGACCTGCGTGCTGAGGCAGAATGTCATGCGTCCGTCCTCGGCGGGAATCAGGGCGCACTCCACGGTTTCGCCGTCGAACAGCGAAAGCAGAAGCTTCCGCGAACCGTCCGCAGAAACATCATCCCGTTCCACTGCAAGTGCGGCACAGAGAAAATGCGCGCGGATCTTCTCCCGGAGCGGAGCGGGCAGATTGCTCATCCGCTCCGGATCGGTCACCCATTTCCGGGCGACCCAGTCATAAAGCTGTTTCGCACGGTAGGCGCTCTCTCCGATTCCCGCAATGAAGTCCGCGGCCTGCTCCGGCGTGACAGCCGCGAGAAACGGACGGATCGCATCATCAGAACCCGATATTCCGGTAGTCGCTGTTTTCAAGTTCGTCTTTTCTGTCATTGAGTTTGCCCTTCCATAGATAGATGTTCTGCTTCTTGTAAACGACATCGAGGACCCGGGTCCAGTTCCGGGCAGTGTCCGCCGGCTGGACGCTGCTGGTGGTGATGAAAAAGAGTTCCGGATCACTGACGCTCCCGGTATCGCCGGCGCTCAGGCTCCTGATCTTCGTCCCGAGATAATGACACTCCGCATAGAGTCCTTCAATTGCGGCATCCTTGTAAACCGTCATGGACGGAGAATACGATTCGGCAATCGCCTTCCGGAAGGACAGCCCGAGATCCCTGCGGTTGTGCTCGGATGCGCGATAGGGATTGATGACGGACCAGAAGAAGAGCATCATGCCACAGAAGAACAATACCAGAATGACCCACAGCTGCTTCCTCCGGAGAGCCAGAACATAGCCGCAGAGCGCCAGAAGAGGAATCATGCACGCCTGACAGAATTCCGACGTGAAACGGAATCCGGAGGATTTGTAGGAAAAATCCCGGGAGGCACCCCCCGCACGGACAATGAGCTCATGCGGCGCAATCTGAAACAGAACCGCGCCGATTCCCGTCAGGAAAAGCACCAGGCAGAAAAAACTCAGAATCCGGCAGAGATTCCGGCCGTGCCGGCGGACGACAATCCAGTAGTTGAGTCCGATCAGCGTCGCCGCCAGAGGGGCGAGAAACAGGATGTCGCGTCCCTTGCTGAACGGATTCAGGCAGAGCAGGAGAAGAAGAACGTATGAGAGCATCCGGAGATATTTGGAAAACAGCGGCGTCTCGTCAATCGCCATCAGGGCGACGCAGAAGGGCGCATACAGAAAAAACGTCCAGGGAAGCAAGCGCAGCGCAGTATCAAAAAAGGTGTAGAAAACGTGTCCGAGATATTCCAGGAAACCGTCTCCTCCGGGCGAGATGACCTGCAGATCGCTGTTCCATCGCGGAATCAGCCAGAGAAGAATGAAGAGCACGATCACGGCGCACCCCATGTAAAAGCCCGGCTTGTTGAGCTTGGTCCAGACGGTGAAAGGCCGACGCAGAAACGCCATCGGCACAAAAAAGTAAATCAGGGCAGTCCATCCCCCGCAGTAAAAGGCAAGTCCTCCAGAAATCCCTGCGCAGATCCACGCGGAGTTCCATCCGCCGCGAACCTGTCCGGCATAAAACCAGAGGAGCCAGCCGGAAAAGATCAGCAGCACCGTCAGCATATGCGGATACCCCTCGACCGCCTTTTCCGCAACCAGCACCGTGCCAAACATGGCGGCGGCTCCCGCCGAGGCGGCCTGAATGCCGCGCATGCTGTAACACGCGATTCCGACGACCACCGTCAGAATCGCCAGCGAAAATACCGAGAGAAAACGGAGCGAAAACTCCATGGAGAATCCGAGAGAGGCAAGCCCCTTCGCCAGAAGCGGATACAGCGGGTACGTATAAGGCATCAGCTCTCCGTGAGCCAGCGTGGAGGGCGGAAAGGCGACAATCTCATTGGCGATCGCGGCATAGTCGCCCTCTTCCCGGAAAAGTTCCCGCAGCCCGAGATCCCAGAACGGATACGCAATAATGAACGCCGCCGCCAGAATCAGGACGCTCAGCCATGGAGAAATCACTTTTTCCTCATGAATCGCCATTCGGAATTCACCCTTCCCGCCGTTCCCCGGTCAGACGCCGGTATTCATTTTCCGCGAACCGGTCCGTCATGCCGGCAATGTAATCCGCAGCGGCGCGGGCCACCCCGTCTTTTCCAATGCGGGACTGTGCGGTTTCCCCCATGAACTCCGGGTGTTCCAGATAGATCCGGAACATGTGATCCATCCGGTTGAAAGAGAGTTCGTTGAGCTTTTTCAGCTCAGGATGGAAATAAAGGTTGTGATAGAGAAAATCGCGAAGCTCCTTCGTCAGCGACTCGAAACGGTCGCTGAACGAGATGAGTTTCTCTTTCAGATTTCCGACCTCCTCCGCCGATTCCGGCGCCAGACGTTCAATCTTCGCATTGGAGCTGCGGATCACATCCCCGACCATGGCATCAATCAGGCAGCGCACCGAAAACGCTGCAAAACGCTCTTCGCCTTTTTTGAGCCCGAGCGCGGCGGCCTTCGCCGAAACCATCCGCCAGAGTTCAACTTCCTCCATCATCTCCGGAGTGATCAGCCCGGAATCCAGCCCGTCGTCCACGTCGTGACCGTAATAGGTCAGGTCGTCCGCAACGTCGGCCACCTGCGCCTCCAGCGAAGGCATGCACGGAAGAACGCAGCCGTCAAGTTCGGCGCGTTTTCCGGCGTAGTCAATCCGGTGTTTGATAAGTCCGGCACGCACCTCCCAGGTCAGGTTGATTCCATCATATTCAGGATATTTGATCTCCAGTTCATCGACAATCCGGAGCGCCTGGAGGTTGTGATCGAATCCGCCATAGTCATACATGATCCGGTGCAGCGCACGCTCCCCCGCATGCCCGAACGGAGTATGCCCGAGGTCATGCGCCAGGGAAATCGTTTCGGTGAGATCCTCGTTGAGATTGAGACTTCTGGCGATGGTGCGCGCAATCGCGGCGACTTCAATCGTATGCGTGAGGCGTGTCCGGTAGTGATCGCCGCGCCCGCTCAGAAACACCTGCGTCTTGTACTCCAGGCGGCGGAACGCATGACTGTGCAGAATCCGGTCGCGGTCGCGCTGGAAATCCGTGCGGAACGGATGAACCTTCTCCGCATAACGCCTTCCGCGCGTGCCGATGTTGTGCGTGGCATAAGGCGCCAGCTCGTTTTTCTCGAGATTATGCTGATCTTCCAGTTCCCTTATCATGGCGGCCGCTGATCCCGTTTTCCGGGCCGGCACCGTCCGGCGGCGGCATTGCGTCCGTCAGAACAGTTCCGGCATATGCTCCTTCACGAGCCGGAGCATCTCCTCCTCGCTGATCGTGGTGGTTCTTCCCTTTCTGTATTCCTCGTCGATCCAGTTCTTGATGGTGACGATTCCGGGATTGTCCTTGCGGATGTCGATTCCCTTCGGAATGTTCGACTGGATCCAGTAGGCGACGCCCGCCAGGCCGGAGGTGTTGGAAATCGCAACCTTGCAGGGACGCTTCAGATACTTTTCCGTATCGAAGATATTGTAGATCTCCTCGTTTTTCGTCAGGCCGTCGGCATGGATTCCGGCCCGCGTGGTGTTGAAGTCGGTCCCGACGAACGGATAATTCGCGGGAATGGGATAGTTGATTTCCCTGCGGAAGAACTCCGCCATGTCGGTGATGGCGGTCGTGTCGATGCCGTCGTGAATTCCCGTGATTCCCATCCAGTCGAAAACCAGCCCCTCCACCGGTGGATTCCCGGTGCGTTCCCCGAAACCGAGGAAGGTGCCGTTGACGGCGGAACAGCCGTAAAGCCAGGCGCAGACGCCGTTCGCCAGAACCTTGTGGAAGTCGTTGTGTCCGTGCCACTCGAGGTCCTCGGACTTTGTGTCCGTCTCGTCAAGAATCGCCTTGATGACCGCGGGAATTCCGCGCGGCGGCTCGGCGTTCGGGAACGGAAGACCGTATCCCATCGTGTCGCAGAGACGGATTTTGACCGTCTTGCCGCTGCCGCTGCAGAGCTCGTTCAGTTCGTTGATCATCGGCAGAACGAATCCGTACAGATCGGCGCGCGTGAGATCCTCCAGATGGCAGCGGGGACGGATGCCGTGTTCCAGCGCGGCGCCGACAATATCCTTGTAGGAGTCGAGCGTCTGCCTGCGGTTTTTCTTGAGCTTCAGAAAGATATGGTAGTCGGAACAGGACGTGAGAATCCCGGTCTCCTTGAGTCCGAAGGATTTCACCAGTTCGAAATCGGTTTTCGCGGCGCGGATCCATGCCGTGACTTCCGGAAACTCGTAGCCCAGCTCCATGCAGGCCTCGACGGCGGCGCGGTCGTTCGGACTGTAAAGGAAAAATTCGCTCTGACGGATCAGGCCGTGTTTTCCGCTGATCCTGTGCATGAACTCGAAAATCCGGACAATCTGCTTCACGGTATAAGGCGGCCGGGACTGCTGTCCGTCGCGGAACGTGGTGTCCGTGATCCAGATTTTCTCCGGGAGGCGCATGGGCACGGTTTCGTTGCCAAGTCTGATGCCGGGAATCCGGTCATAGGAAAAAATATCCCTGAACAGGTTCGGCTCCGATACATTCTGCAATGCAGCTTTCATAGATTTACCTCCCGACTCATGAGCGATTTCAGTGAAACCGGATACTATACTGCGGGAAACCGTTTTTTTCAAGGCTGGACGCGGAAATCCGGGAACAAAAGGGTCTCCGCGCGGAAAACAGCATGCGCCTCCCCTGCGGACCGGCATCGGACAGAACGCCGGACGGCATGTCCGTTACGGACGCGTGTAGCGGACCGGCGGAAGCGGAAGAGAATAGAAATCCAGACTCACACCGAGCAGATCGCGGTGTCTGCGGATGTATTCGTCCTCCCAGTCGAGGTTGAAGTGGAGCCACTCCTTTTTCGCCCTGATCGCGGCAACCCATGCATCCAGCAGCATGTCGATTTTCTGATGAACGAAAATGCGCGTATCCGCGTGGGAGTGAATCCACGTGCGGAAGGCTTCCACCTCGCGCACGCCGGCTTCGCCTTTGCGGTAGTCGTCAAAGAGCTTTTTGAAACGGCGGAGATAATCCGTCCAGAGCACCAGTTCCCTGCGGAAGGGATCCTCCGGCGCCTTTTCCGCGAGCTCAAGCGCAAGCGAGTGCACCGTCTCGTAGGATTCCGGTGTCGTGCGGCTCAGGAGCGAGTAGGGATACGGAATGTGGCAATGTCCGGCGCTGCGGATCAGCTTCTTGAGTTTGCCGTAGAAACGGACGGCGATCGCGGCATCCTTCCCGAACAGTTTCTGAAGCAGATTGTTCACGGATTCATGTTCATCCTCGCCGAAGGCCGCCCTGGCCATCAGATAGTAGTTGACACCGTAGGCGGTCCAGTGCGAAATGTGGAACTGCGTCAGGACGCCGTCGACCTTGTGATCGGCGTACCATCGCATTTCATAAAAAAGCTCATGAAAATGCACCATCGGCAGCGAAACATAGAGATTGACCCCCATATAGTACTCGTAAATATTGAAGGTCCCGCCGTTCTTGACCGCCGCCCAGTCGCAGATATCCTTTGCATAGCGGGAATTGATCGGACACTCGATGTCATCGATCGTATGGTTGACGCAGCGCCAGTAGGGGGCGAAGTGCAGGATCATGCCCTTGTCCAGCGAGAACCCGTCGGAAGGGGTGCAGTAGTTCACGTAAGCGCAGAAGGCGACATCAATGTCGGGACGCGTCTTGTGAACCTGGTCCGCGACATAGCGCACCAGGTCGTGATAAATTCCATTCGCTTTGCACACATGCTCGGAGACGCTGTAAAGATCGCCTTTTCTGCTTTTATCGCAGAGCGCGGCGCAGCTTTCGCATTCGCACCATCCGAAGCCGTCGTTCGGAATCACGGCAACGCTTTTGATTTCGGGGTTCTTTTTGCAGTAGGCAAGAATATTTTTGACCATTTCCCTGCGGAGCGCCGGATTCGTGGTGCAGAGCTGCTCGCTCAGGAGCAATGCGCCTCTTCCGGAACCGGGCCGGATGCGTTTTCCGTTGATCTCGGCAAAAAATTCAGGATGTGTTTTTGCATATTTTGTGCCGGGAATCCAGTAATTGAAACTGTGATGGCCGCTTTCAATCGTGATGCCGCGGATCTGCGCCATCTCCTTGAGCTCCGGCGTCAGTCCGTCATAATACTGCATCCAGGTCTGGAGATAGTTGAGTTTGTTTTTCGCCATCCAGTCGAACAGAGCCGGAGTGTCCGCGTCAAACGGAAACTCCTGAACGAAACCGCGGTTCTTCATCAGCGGCGCATGCGCCTTGACCAGAATCCCTTCCGGAAGCGGGAACACCACGTTTTCCTCATTGAAACGGTCGCGCCCCGGTTCAAAGAAACAGTAACCGAGATAGCGCTCGGCAAAGTCATATACGCCGTAAAGCACATCGACGGCGGTCGGTCCGGAAATCATGACCGCCCCGCTGGTGCACCGGATTTCAAAAGACGGAAGTGAAGGATCCAGGTTCAATTTGGCATAACCGTTGAACTTCGTCAGTTCGCTGTGGGCAAGTTCAAGCGTTTTCTGTTCGCAGACCGTTCTCATAAAAAGACCTCACTTTCTTCATCCTGTCTGAACCATGTAAAAAGACCTTTTCTGCGCTAATATAGCATGTCATGGCGTCTTGTCACGGCAAAGAGCGAAAATATTTGATGAATTTCAGAAATCTCCTTCCGGAATTGCCGCGGGTGCGGGATCAGGCGCGGTTTCTCTTTGCAAATTCGCGCGGGGGAAGACCGGTGATTTTCCGGAACTGCATGGAAAAATAGTTGCTGTCGCGGAATCCGCATTCGTAAGCGATGTCGGAAACACTTTTGTCCGTATTCTTCAGCAGTTCCGCGGCATGCTGAATCCGGATATGAATCAGGTACTCGACCGGGGTCTTTCCCAGCAGTTCCCGGAAGATCCTGGTTCCGACGGCATTGGAGGTCATGCCTTCGCGCATAATCCGGTCACGGGTGACATCCCTGGCATAATTCTGTTCGATGAACTGCATCATCCGGGTCAGACGGATCATTTTCCGCGACTGGATCTTTGATGCGGAGCTGTAACTGCGTGCCAGCACAACCAGAAGTTCCAGCAGAAGCGTCCGCGCCATCATGATCCATCCGGGCGGCCTTTCCGTTTCCTCGCGGAGGATTTTCCGGAGCAGGGTGGAAACCTCGTCAAGCTGGGCGGCATTCAGGGTATGCTTGCATTGAAAGCGGCTCCGTTCGCGCAATTCCGGCTCCATCTCGAAAAGCGCGGTATATCCGGGAATTTCACGCAGTTTTTCCCAGTCCGCATTGAGCGTGCCGAAATCGAACATGATATTTGCCAGTTTCAGATTTCCCGTCTGCGTGTAGCAATGGATTTTATTTTTTTTGATGAGGAAAACGTCTCCGATGGAAATGGGATAATCCCGCTCCTCGGTTTTATGGACCGCATTGCCGCCGAGAACGATCACGAGCTCGTCGAAATCATGGTAATGGCGCTGCCCCTCGGACTGGGAGTAGAGCATCAGTCGGAACGGCATGCCGTAAGGCGTGATATATCGTTCCTTCGGATAAAAATACAACAATGCCGGAATTTCTTTTTTCATATCAACATTTTTTCTATTCTATTAAAATTCAATACAAATATAATTATTTTTGATACAATATTCAAGGTTTTTTTCTTTTTTTTCTTTATAATTAATACCCGATGGAAACCGGAAACCGAGAAAGGATTTTTCCATGAAAAAACAATGTTTCACATTGGTGGAGCTCCTTGTTGTGATTGCGATCATCGCGATTCTGGCAAGTCTGCTTCTCCCCGCATTAAATCAGGTGAAAGGGAAAGCCAGAACGGTCACCTGCATCAATCAGCTGAAACAGCTGCATTCCTTTGCGTATCAGTATACAGGCGATTATCAGGATTTGATTATTCCCGCAAGACTGCCCAAAACAGTTTTCGGCGATACGACAGAAACCTACTGGGCACATCTTCTTTATCGCTTTAACTACAACCGCAACAACCGAATTTTATACTGTCCGGAAATTGATGTACAATATTCCTATTCGCTTATCGGATCCGGAAATTCAACGGTGGAAAAGCCCAACAGCAGCACAGGTTACCGGTACACAACCTACGGCATGAACATCAATCTCGGCGACGAGGTAAATCACAGTTACCGTCATAAGCTGACAAGTATCAAACATACCAGTGAAAAACTCTTTCTCTGCGATACACGATACAACAATTCCGGCTCCTGGCGAGGCTCCGGCGTCACAATTGTCGACGGTCAGTCCAACGGTGTATGTTTTGCACCCAGACATCCCGGACAGAAGGAAGAACCTTATACAGTAACCTCAAGCGGATTCGGATTGTATTCGCTCAGCAAAGGCCGCGCATCCATTGCTTATCTGGACGGTCATATTGGCACACTGTCCGGACAGGATCTGGCAAACATCATGCTAACAACCGCATCAAAAAACCGTCTTCTCAGTGCAAACGAATGAAATTTGAACCGGCAAGGCTTCTCTTATGAAAATATCTCTTTCTCTGTTCTTCCTGCTGACAGGCATACCCACTCTTTCATATGCAGACTCTTCTCTTTTCTGTAAACTTGACTCAAAGTGGAAATCTCCATCCAACCGCGATATTCAATTTCAGAAAGGAATTGGATATGTCACAGCGAAAAATGCCAGATACCATCGTCTGTTTTCACCCGAAATGAATCTGGATGCCGGGAAATACAATCTCGTGGAACTGACTGTGAGCGGCAAACCGGCAGGATCCAAACTCTATTTCAGAAATAAAAACAGCCGCTTTGCGGAATCTTCTTCCGTACGCGGAGAATACCGGAACGGCAAGCTGCGATTTTTCTGCGGAGACAATCGGAACTGGACAGGAAATATTGCCTGGCTCCGTTTCGATTTCAATACTGCTGGATTGTCATCACCCATTGCGGTTTCATCCATGACACTCCTATGGAAAAAGATCCCACCCTATCCCGTCCTTCTGGAAGAGTGGCAGGAAACAATCTCGTTAAAGCCGGAGCAAACCGTCCAGGCCCGATGCGATCTTCCCCGAAGCACTCCGATCACCTATACAATAAAAAGCACCGTGCCGCTGCAGGTTGGAATCCAGTATTTTGACATTCTGGGTCAAAAACGCGGACAGTACACCATGCAAATGCCATCTGCCGGAACAGGCAGCCTTCCGTGGGACATGCACGCGTCCCAGGCCGAATTTCAGATCAGAAATCCAGCAAAGGAGAAAGCGGATTTTTCACTGGAACTCGCGCAGAAAGAGCTGCGGAATCCCCCGAAACCCGATTCGGTCCATGTAGAAATAGAAAATGCACCGCCTCCGGCTGCCGATGAGACAATCAGCTGGGTTCCGCAAGTCTCTGTAAAAGGTCTGGATGCAGCTCCGCGCAGGCTTGCGTTGCTTCTGGTCAACGGGAACCGGAAACTGCAGATCGGGGAAGTTCCGGTTTGCAGGGAAAACACCGTTTACCGTTTTCCGCAAATCTCATTGCGTTATTTGACTCCGGGGAACTATCAAATTGAGGCGGAACTGGATGGCGTGAGATGCGGGACAAACAGCAAATCATTCACTCATATCAGAAAAACTTCCTTCACACTTCCCTCAGTCACACTGAACACGCAGAGGCTGCGGCCGTACTATCAAATCAACGGGACGGAAAAGGCTGATACGATGGAGCTGCTGCTGGGTGAAAACTCCGACCGGGCAGTTTATTCCCGTCAGGTTGACCATGCAGTCCAAGCGGGAATCAAAGGGATCCGTCTCCGGATTATCTTTCGTTTCCATCCCGACGGAACAATTGACTTCCGTGAAATTGACGAGATGATTCAATCCATTCTTCTGCGGCATCCGCAGGTCAATCTCATGCTGGTCGTGTCCGTCACGGATCCGGGACCGCAATGGAGAACCCGCCATCCGGAGGAGGGAATACGCAATGCGGCAGGGGAATATCGGATCCGGAACTATCGCGAGAGTCCGGAGGCAACGGCATCCATGGCCTCCCGGAACTGGCGCAAGGCAAGTATACACTGCATCCGCAGTCTGGTCGAACATTTGAAATCAATTCCGGGCGGAGAACGAGTCATCGGCATCACCCCATGTGCGGGAATCACATGGGAATGGTTGAACTGGGGATCGGCACGTGGCGAGATGGTGGATTACAGCGAACACTTCCGGCAATTCTTCATCCAGCTGATGCACCAACGCTATTCCGGCAGTCTCTCTGAACTCAATCACGCATGGAGAACCTCTTTCTCCGATTTCTCCGAAATCCGGATTCCATCTCCTCATCAGAGGAATGCGCGACAGGGAGGCGATTTCCTCTTCTTCCCGGGAAACAAGTATCTTGCGGACCATATCGACAGCAATTCCATTCTGATTGCGGAAATCATTGACGAGCTCTGCAGGACAGTAAAAGAATCCTCCGGGGGAAAAATTCTGGCGGGCACGTATTACGGATACAGCAACTATTTGACCGGAATCGGCCGGAATCAGGATGCCGGACACAATCAGCTGGCAATGCTTCTCCAATCAAAATGGATTGATTTTCTGGTCGCCCCTTCCCGTTATGCGGGAAGGGAAATCGGCGGAGCCGGCGGATTCATGTTTCCGGAAGGTTCCATCCTGTTGCACGGGAAAGGCGTTATTTCAGAGTGCGACATCCGTCCATTCAGCGCAGACAGCAAATTGCAGAAAGTCTCCACGCACAAAGGAAGCGCGGCGGTCCTCGAAAGGGAATTCGGCATGCAGCTTGCACGACGGACAACAATGCGCTGGTTCGATTTTGGAAAAGGCTGGATCACAGAAGAACCGCGCCTTCTGGATCTGGTGAAAAAAATCAGTGCCATGGAACAATCGCATGCGGAAGATCACATACACTGGAAAAAACGGGATTCCATTGCCGTTTATACCGCGCCCGCGACTTCCGCATGGATGGAAAGAGAATCCAGACTGTTTACCATGCTTCTGGAGGAAAACTACCGCCAGCTGGGACGCTCCGGTACAGCATTCGACATGTATCTGACTTCAGATCTGGCGCGTGTTCCGGAAGAACACCGGATGAGCATTTTCCTGAATGCGCATAAACTCACGCAAAAGGAAAAGGATTTGATACTGCGGAAACTTTGCAGAAAAGGGCATACTCTTATTGTCTGCCACGGGATCGGCATCTGCGGCGGGGAAAAGCCAGACCTGACATTCATGGAACGGCTCTTCGGGTGTAAATTCATCCTGTCCGCGGGACAAAAGATTCAGAAGATGAAACTGACCGCAAAAGGGAAAGAAGTATTCGGAAGCGCCATGAACGGAGAAATTTCCAGTTCAGACATCTGCGGCCCCGTATTCCATCCTGCGGGTTCCATCCAGGTTCTGGCCAGAAACGAAGATGGGGAAATCACGGCCATGGAAACAGACAAAAACGGCTGCCGGCTGATTTTTCTCAGTCATCCGAATCTGGAATGGCAATGGATTCACTCCATAGCGGATACGGCAGGACTGCCGACGGTCATGACCAATGCTCAGCCCGCATGGATTGGCAATGATTTTGCAGTTCTTCATACAAAAAAGGGGGGACTTTTTACAGTAAAACTTCCTTCAGAAGCAGACGGAATGCAGGACTGCCTCACAAAAGAACACATTCCTTTTTCCGGAAAGGAAATTCCGATTCAACTTGCACCGGAATCCACACGCATCTACCGAATTACATACCGGAAAACTGCACACTGATTGCAGGCAGGAAAAGTTCATCATGCAGACTATCGAAATGAAACACGAAATCGCCGGATTCGACAACCCCCGTCTTGATTTCGGGAAAGACGCCTTCGGCTTTCTGGAAGTGGAACTGACCGGGAACGGCGGCGAAATTGTGGAAATCGCCATCGGCGAAGTGCTGGACGGAAACGGCAGACTGAATAGAAATCCCGGCGGATACCGCTGTTTCAAATCCATGAATCTGACTTTGAGGAAAGGCACTCATGTATACCGGTTCGACATTCCGCCGCACGCCGCCCCGAACCCCGCTCTGCCGAAGTGTTATCCGCCGGAGGAGGCGGGCGGGGAAATCGCCCCGTTCCGCTATGCCGAAATCTGCGGGTATTCCGGAGCTTTCAAGGCAATCCGCCACGTCGTTTCCGCCCCTTTCGACGACAACGCAGCTGATTTCAGATGTTCCGATGAACGTCTGAATCAGATCTGGGATTTCTGCAAATACTCGATCAAGGCGACCACGGCCTTCGGGCTCTACATCGACGGAGAACGCGAACGCCTCCCCTACGAAGGCGACGCCTATGTCAATCAGCTCGGACATTTCTGCTGCGACGCCAGTTACGGCATCGCCCGGAAAACCATCGAACATTTCCTCGATCACCCCACATGGCCGACGGAATGGCGTCTCCTCACCCCGATCCTAGCCCGGGATTATCTGCTCTACTCCGGGGACACGGATTCCGTCTCGCGCTGGCTCCCGGAATTGAAAGGGAAACTGCTGCTCGATCACGCGGGCGGGGACTTCCTGATCCGTGAGACACCGGAAATCCGCGACATCGTCGACTGGCCGTGCGGAGAACGCGACAACTACGAATTCGGAGAGGTGAATCTTGTGCCGAACTGCTATCATTACGGCGCGCTTCTGGCCATGCACGAACTCTCGGGCGACGACTTTTATCTCAGGCGCGCCGCCGCCGTCAGAAAAGCGATCCGGAAATCAATGCTGAAGAACGGTCTGTTCACCGACAATCCGGATTCCGCGCATACCGCGCTGCACAGCGCAATGTTCGCCATCCGGTTCGGAGTCGCCGATCCCGCAGAGTATCCGGCGCTCGCTTCCCTCATCCGCGCCAGAGGAATGGCATGCAGCGTCTACGGCGCGCAGTTTCTGCTGGAGGCATGCTGCCGGTGCGGACTCGGAGACCATGCGCTCAACTTGCTGACCTCCGACACTCTGAGAAGCTGGCGGAACATGCTCCGGAAAGGCGCGACGATCACGATGGAAGCCTGGGACGACTCGCTGAAACCGAATCAGGACTGGAATCACGCATGGGGCGCAGCTCCGGCAAACATCATTCCGCGCCGGCTCTGCGGCGTAAGACCGGTCGCACCGGGATTCCAAACCTTCCGGCTCGACCCGCAGACATCCTCCCTGTCCGAGGTCTTTCTGCGGCAGCCGACGAAACACGGTCCGGTTCAGCTTCAGATGCGGAACGGCGAAATCGAACTTTCCGTTCCGGAGGGGACACGCTGCATATACGGGAAACAGATCCTGAATCCGGGGAAACACGTCATGAAACGGCAATTCCCCGTCAGCGGAAGAGGATCCCGAGCGCCTTCGGAAGAAAAAGCTTCTCTTCTTTCAACGAAAGTCCGCCCGTTTCCGGATTCAGGGAAAAAATCGTGACGGTGCCGGATTTCTCGTTTGCAGCGATCAGCTCGGTTTCCTCCGGAGAAAGCGCGATGTCGCGCGGAAAGTCCCCGCCGCAGCCGACAGCATCCAGCAGAGTCATCCTGCCGTCGGCGCCGGTTCGAATCACGGCGATCGAATTGTGCCCCCGGTTCGACACGAACAGAAACATGCCATTGCCCGTCCGGCGGATCGCGCCCGGATAACTCCGGATTTCCGGGACCTCCTTCATGGGCCGGATGGTCTGCACAGGAACCCATTTTCCGGCGCGGAGCCGGAAAGAGGAAACGGTGTTGTCCAGCTCATTGGCGACATACAGTGCGTTCCCGTCCGGGGAAAACACAAGATGCCGCGGACCCGCTCCCGGATGAAGGCGGATGATTTCCGGAGCCGCCGGATCGATCCCGCGTCCCGGGCTCCATGGATACAGCCTGATCTGATCCAGTCCGAGGTCGGCGACGGCAAGCGTGCGTCCCGCGGGATCAAATCCGACAAAATGCGGATGCGCCTTCTCCTGGCGTTTTTCCGTCCCCTTCCCCGGATGCGCCACAATCCTTCCGCGCCGCGGGATCCCCTCCTTCAGCGGCAGTTCCGTAATCGAGGCGGAACTGTAATTGGCCGTATACAGAAATTTTCCATCCGGCGAGAGCGTCAGATGACACGGCACGCTTCCGTCCACAGGCGTGAGAGCGGCAAGTTCCAGTTTGCCGTCTCCATCCGCCCGCAGCGTCGCAACGCCGTCGGACTCCGCCGGAGAGATCCGGGAAACCGTGCCGTAAAAGAATCCGGATGCCGGATCACGGATCAGGTAGTTGACGGTCCGCAGGGGAGTAAAAAGATTTTTTCCGGGCGACACCCGGCTTTTCACAAGCGTGATGCCGCCGTCTTTTCCCGCACTGTCCGAAACGGCGTAGAATTCCGGCGCGGCACAGCCGGTGAGAAGAGCCCCCGCAAGCAGAGGCATTCCGGAAATCAGTGTTTTCATTGCAGTGTCACAGCTCCTTTTTCGGGAACGCGGAAGGTGACTTTCACACTTCCGTTTCCGTTTTCCGCCCGGAACGGAAGATCCTTTCCGCGGAAGAAGAGTTTCGACGGCGCTTTCGTGAAAAAGAGCTCCGCGTCGCCGGGATAATCAAATTCGATTTCCGCCTCCGAACAGCCGGTGATCCGCATGTTCGCATCCAGAAGTCTGCCCGTCGCGGCGGAGGAGACGGCAAGAAGACGGCTTCCATGCGCTTCAATTTCAAAAACAGCCTCGCCGGTCAGAGGCACGGTGCTGTTTCCCCAGACATCGGTCAGGAGATAATCGCCCGCGGGCAGTCCGAGCGTTTCCGGGGAAAAACGGATTTCCCGCACCGCATCATCCGTGTTGAAGAGCCCGACGGTGCGCAGCGGAAGGAGCGGATTGTTTTCCAGAGCGCTGAAGTGCGGCGTCCGGAAGTAGAGAATGCGCGGAATCAGGTTTTCCCCGTCCCGGTAGTTGTATCCCCCGAAAAAGACGTCCTGCCCGTTATTGGGATTGCAGACCGCTTTTTTCAGGCGCTGGAAACGCACGGAACCCGGATCCGCTTCGCCGAGTTTTCCGGCGATCTCCACCATCGAGTGAGTGACGAGACAGTAGTTGAGGCAGAACATCGCCTCGGTGTCGTTGAGTCCGGGGAAGAGCCCGACCGAATCGCTGTTCGGCACAAAGAGATCCCCGGTATGCGTGGCGAAGCAGGCGGCGCCCCAGAGAAAGTTGGTTTTGACATAATCCCAGTTTCCGCTTCCGATGTCGATGCCGTATCTGTAGTTGGTGAAGAATTCTCCCAGAAACGGGTTCGCCATGACGATGTCGCATCCGGTCTGGAGATAGGCGTCGGGCGGAATGCGTTTCCGGATTTCCTTAAGCCACCAGTCGCGCCACTCGTAAGCGGAGGCGTTTTTGCTTTTCAGCTGGTCGCGGCTGTCTTCGAAGGCATAGCTCCAGAAATCATGCTTCATCCCTTCAAACGCGTAATCGCGGAAGAACACATCCAGCGCGTGTGTCATGTAATCGCGCGCCTCCGGAAGACTGACATCCAGCGGAGCCGAAGACGGCGTGCGGTAATCGTAATTGAGGAACCATTCCGGATGCTCCCGGTAAACCGGCGTGTGCTTCGGGCACAGGCCGCCGATCCAGACCGCGGGGCGCAGACCGGTTTGACGGATTTTGTCCGTGCAGGCGCGGAGCCCTTCCGGGAATTTTCTGTGATCCACGCCGTCTTCCCCTTCGTAAGGCATGCCGAGCCCGTGCGCGGGGGGAACACGGACGGCATAGCCGTCATCCACCTGAATCCAGCGGACCGTCGGGAAATTCTCCTTGAGAAAACGTGCCTCGCGGAGAATCATTTCCTCGGAAATGTCGCGGAAAATGCCGTCGTTCCAGGAGCCCCACACCATGTTGTCGCGATTGATTTCCGTTGCGCCGTACATCGGGGGAAGATGCCTGCGCAGCTCCGCCGTGTAGCGTTCGAAGATCCGTTCCAGATCTCCGGCGTGTTCCGTCATGCCGAGATACCATTCATCAACCAGAATTCTGCCGGGTTCGCACTCCAGCGCGTCGATTCCCTTGAAACCGGAAAAGATTTCAAGTCGGATTGCGTTTCCCGCATGCGAAACCAGATAGTTGTGAAAGAAGATTTTCTGGCTCAGCGTGCCGTGGACAAGTCCGCTCTCCGTGCGGTAATTGCTCAGAAGGATTGCGGGAAACGGCTGATAGGGGGAACGCCCGATGCGTTCGCAGATCACACCGGGATCCGCCCAGCGGTTGCCCGCCTGTTCGTCAAAACCGGTATCCTTTGTGCCGGAACAGGTCCGGTCGCAATCCACGGGAATCGCCATTTTTTCATAGATGCGCGGGTTTTCCAGATGATAGAAATAATCATCCGCGGGCTTGCCGCCGAACGTGATTCCCGTAAATTCAACGCCGAGTTCACAGACGGCGGACTTTTCCTTTCCGCAGCGGAACAGACGGCGGCAGACCAGTTCTCCGTCACCTGCGGCAATATAGAAATCGTCCCGCGCACCGCCGGAATAGTCCGCAGTGATCTGCAGCAGACCGCACCCTTCGGAAATTTGAACGGACACGGGAAGGTTTTTCCCTTCCCGTGTGACAAAAAACGGCTGAAACGCGGGGGTCCCGCATTTCCATGCGTCCAGCAGAGCTTCAAACTGATTCATTTCTTCTCCTCGTTCTCCTTGGACGATCCGCTCTGAACAGGATGCTGTTCCTTTCCCGCAGGAGCAAGTGCCTACTCCACCTCAACAGGAAGTGCAATCTCCTGACTGCTTTTGCGTTTTGTACGCCTGATATCCGTGCGCACAATGGCAAGCGAAACTCCCCAGGCAGCGCCGCCGTTCAAAGCCAGTGCGAACATCACCTCGTGCCGTCCCTTTCCCCATTTTACATCGACATGGTACTGTTCGGGAATGATCGGATTGATTCCCTTCCTGTCCAGGTATACCGCGGCGCCGTCGGCAAAAAGCTTGACCGGACCGTCGTATCCGAGCAGAAGACGCAGTTCCATAGGTTCGGAAACGTCGAACCGGGAACGGAAAAACCGCACTCCGTGCCGTTTTGCATATTTTGTCCTGTCCTGCGGGACCACTGAAATCTTCTGGGGCGGCAGCGAATAAGAGAGCTTTCCGGCATCCTCATAAGCGATCCGGTCCAGATCCTCCGTTCCGAAAAGCGGATCGCTCACCTGCATCCGGGTGGTTCCGGACAGCTTGAATGAAAACTTCTGGACGGGCGTGCGCCAGGCGAACGCCGGAAGCGAACGTCCCGCCTCGTCATGAATATTGCAGTAGGGATTGGCGCCGCACCCGTATCCGATGTCCTGAACTGCGGCGCCGAGTCCGCAGCGGAGGATCGCCTTGTTTCCCCTGAGTTCCGTACGGAAGCTCAGATCCTCCGTTCCTCCGTTGAACATGAATCCGGCGGGCCGGCCCTCGGAAACCAGTTTTCCGGCAACGTTCCGGAACGAAACGACATAGTGGTCTTCGCCGATCTTCGGAAAGGTCAGCTTCCGGATGGACTGCAGTTCCATCGGCGGAGGAAGCGCATCCTTGTCGCCGCGGAGCGTGCGGACGGCTTCGGCAAGGCGGCGTCCCAGCACGATCTGAGACTTCCCGCAGAGATGAATGCCGTCGTCCAGTTCCAGGTCGATTGCGGGCACGGTCAGAAGATTCCGGATGGACGACTGCAGGGTTCTCTGAATCTCCCGGATCGCCGTCCAGTTTGCATCCGAGGTGGAATCCCTGTAGATCAGGCGTGATATCTGCACCTGGACAAACGGCATTTCCGGAAAATTGAAATCCTTCCGGAGCGACCTCACAAAACGGATCATCCGCTTCCGGAACAGCGGAATGTTCTCCTTGGTCGTGTCGGAGCATCCCTGATACCAGATCACTCCGGAAACAAGGCCGCCGTTGCGTTTCACGCGGTTCAGCATGGCGCCGTAAAGAGAACGGTCCCCGTCCTTTTTCAGGCCCGGATTCCATTGATCCATTCTGGTTCCGCCGTGGGCGCAGCAGATCACGCCCTGGGGAACGCCCGTCGCACGGAACATTTCGTTGGCAAACGAGATGCCGGGGCCCGCGCCTTTCCGCATCGGACTCTTCCAGTTCCGGGGCTGAGGATGATCCATGCCGGAAAGAATCCAGTGCACCGGCGCATTGGCGACGGGCGGACAGGTGATCGGCTCTTTCGCAAATCCCCAGTGATCGGTCATGTAGTAGGCGCGCACCATCGGAGAGGAATTCCGGAAAGCGCCGGCGAGATTGCCGCATCCCTGCATGTTGGACTGCCCGGCCAGAATCCAGACATCTCCCACTAGAATGCCGTCAACTGCCGCGGATTCCCTGCCGACGGTCAGCTCGACACGGTAGGGGCCCCCGGTCCGCAGTCCTTTCAGGACGCCGCTGAATGTTCCCCTCCCCGCGCGCCCGCAGACTTTCCGGACCAGACCCCGCACGGTCCGTCCGTCTTCCGTCCATGCCGAGACCAAGACATCCCCCGTGCCGCTGCATGTTCCGGTAAAAGGCTGTTCACTGACGCCGTCGGCGTTCCGCCGGATCACCATCTGCTCCAGAAGTCCTGACAGAATTTTCATCTTTCCATCCCGATTTTCCATTGTTTTGAAGAAAAGCGCATCATATTAAGATAGCCTGCGAAGAAGCACATGCAAGCCGGAAACGGCGGGCGGACGGCGTTTTCCCGATATTTCCAGCCATTTCCGCCGGGCACATTTTCGTCCCGGACAGCTTTTTCCGCAGGAAGTTTCACGCGTGCAGGAGGAGTCGGATCTGCGCAATGACGTCGTCAGCGGAAATGCATGAAAGGCATTTTCTGGAACCGTCCGGACAGACCCGCCTGAAACAGGGAGCGCATTCCCGCTTGTTGAAAAGAAGCCGCCATGCGGGCGAGATCGGCGCGGTCGCGGCGGGATCGGTCGGACCGAACGGCGCCACGCCTTTTCCCCCGAGCGCCGCCGAAAGATGCATGTTGCCGCTGTCGTTGGCGACACACATTTCGGCATTCCGCAGAATCCGCATGAGTTCGGTGAGGGTTGTTTTTCCGGCAAGGTCGATCACGGATTCCGCGGGAAGCCCCTGGACCGCCGCCGACGCCAGTTCCGCCTCGCCTTTCGCGGAAAGAACGGCGACAACGCCCCCGCGTTCCGCGATCCACCAGCGGCAGACCTCGCGGAAGGAGGCCGTGTCCCATCGTTTGGCGGCGCCGTAGGCCGCTCCGGGAGCGACCGCCAGCAGATGTTCGGATTCCACCGCGCGCCGGACCTCGTCCGAAGCGCATTCCGGAGAATAGGGGATCCGGAATTCGGGCAGTGTTCCGTCCCAGGGGGGCGCGCCGAGCGCCGCCGCCATCGCCAGATACTTTGCGGCATGATGCGGACGGTTCAGAACGCGGTCGCGCCGTTTCGGAAACTCGAACGCCCGCGTCAGCAGCCAGGAGCGGTTCCGCGCGGCCGCCCCGTACAGGCGCGGCACCAGGGCCGCCCGCATCCACAGGGCATCCCGGAAGGAGTTGTTGAAGAGGATGCCTGCGCCGGCATACAGTCCGCGAATGCAGTTGAACTCGAAAAGGGAAGGGAAGCGGTGAGCGTCACGCAGTCCGACGATCCGGTCCGCCAGTCCCGGAAGCGCCTGAAAGAGAGGCTCGAAAACCTTCGGACACGCCACAAAAATTCCGCATTTTTCCGGCAGGATTTTCCGGAGGGCCATCATCGCAGGAAGCGTCAGGACGATATCCCCCAGCCAGTTGGGGGTGCGGATCAGCACGCCGTCCTTCCAGTCGTAAACGTCAAGGGGCGTCACGGGAAACACGGGAACTTCTCCCAGATCGGGCGTAAGGACTTCCAGGCTCATAACAACCTCATGAAAACTGATCCGGACACGCGGATCAGACCAGTTCCACAGCGATCTTCACGACCACCTTCAGGATGTTCTGCGCTCCCGCGTGCTCCGCGCCTTTTCCCATATGGGCGTCCTGCGGAAAGAAAACCGCGAAACTGCCCGGTTTCACGGCAAGCTTCACAAGCGGTTTTTCCTCGGACGGGACCAGAAAGCCGCAGTCGTTTTTCTCGCTGTAGGCGCTGTGGACGGCAAGTCCCGCGCCGGAACAGGCATACAGGGTTTCCTCTCCGCGGATCACAGCCTGAACGTCAACATATTTCCGGTGAACCTCCAGACGGTCGGGAACCGTGTCGGCGGTGTCGTAAGTCATCACATTCGCCGTGATGCGGTCGCCGTCGATGGAGACGGGCCCCGGCGGGGTGTCCGCATTCAGGCTCCGGATGAAGTCGACCGCTCGGGCGAAAGCGGGACCGAGCCGGTAGACGGAGGCGTTTGCGATATCGTCATAAATCATACGGCGGCCTCACTTTCCGCAGCACTTCTTGTATTTTTTTCCGCTCCCGCACGGACACGGATCATTTCTGCCGATCTTCTCCCCGTTCCGGACGTAAGGCGCCTGCGGGACCATTTTCCCGTCATAGAAGAACCATTCGCCTTTATCCTTCCGGAACTCGGCAATCTCGTGGTGCTCCAGATTCACGCCGCGGTCGCTGTAACGGGCGATGAATTCGACGGTTCCGCTGTCGTCGTCCGGTCCGCCCGCTTCGGTGCGCAGGATTTCCAGACCGTTCCAGCGGGATTTCTCCGCCCACTTGCGGATCTCGTCCCGGTCGTTGCTGTCGCGCTGATCCCGGTGCGTGGAGTTGATGATGTGGTCGACTTCAGCCTTGGCGTAGGCGGAGTAGCGGGAACGCATGAGTTCCTCCGGCGTCGCCGCCTTGCGCGTTCCTCTGATAACCGGTTCACAGCAGTCCGCATAATTCCTGCCTGACATGCAGGGGCATTTTTCCGAATCCATCTTTCCGTATTCCTTCAAAAAAAACTTGATTTTCCGACAGCCCGGAGCAAAACGGGCGCTTTTTCGGAGAAAAATAAACCGTCTTCGGCGGAATTTCAAATGCAAAAGCAATTGCAATCCCAACTATCTTGTGTTATAATAGGAAAAAAAGGGAAAACGTCTAACGGAAAAGGACACGCCATGACAAACAGAAATCCATTCACGCTTGTGGAACTTCTCACGACGATCACGATTCTCGCGGTTCTCGCGGGCATCGCCCTCGGCGTCACAAAACTGGTCTTCACCAAGGCGCATGAATCCAAAAACCGGGCCGTGATCAAAATGATTGAAATCGCGCTGGAGCAGTATAAGACCAAATACGGCTATTACCCGAATTCAGCAACCAACGCAAATCCTTTTGTGATGGATATTGTAAAACTGGATTCTTCCGCAACAGGAGGAGAAATTCTGAAAAACAACATGTGGCAGTTTTTTGATGAAAATTTCAAAAACTCCCATACGAAAACCGGACAAGTTTATGTTAAACTCACGGACGGAACTGGAAAGCAGATGACCTGCACCTATGTCATCGATGCGAAGGGCAATCCGCTGATCTACCGCTGCCCGGGACTGTTCAACACCTCCTCGTTCGATCTGGGCTCCGCGGGCGAAGACGGATGCCTCGGCGACGGGGGAACTCCGATCAATTCCAATATGAAAATCGAAGACATCTCCAAAAACGAGGAAGATTACAAGAAGTTCGGACAGGGCGACGACATCGTCAACTTCACCAACAATCTCCAGTAAACATTCCGCCTCTTCCGGCAGGGAGGATATTCCATGGCGCGCATGATCCCGGAATTCAATCACCATATCGAAAAGGCGCCGCCGTTCCGCAAAACCGGCAGTCCGGAACTCGACCGCGGCAGGAAAACGGAACAGGAGCTCTATGTTCTTCTGCGCGACCTCCTGCCGGACGACTGGGTGGTGCGCTACAATTTCGAGTTCACGCGGAAGGCGGGAGAACTCATTGAACACGAGGCCGATTTCGTCGTCGTGATTCCGCGCTGCGGGATCCTTGTGCTGGAGGTCAAGGCGAGCGAAAGCTACGGTCTGCGCAACGGCGTCTGGTTCTCCGATCCCGCATGCCGCCGCGTCCGGGAGGGAAATCCCTTCGCCCAGGCGCGCTCCACGCGCTTCGAACTGAAGCGGAAGATTCAGGACTACATTCATAAATCCTTCCCGGGTCTCTTCGGAAGCATCGTCGTGTTCCCGAACGCGCGGCGGACGCCCGGGGAGAACGCCGCGCCGTCGTCGCAGGACCCCGACATCATCCTGACCGGATACGATCTGGTCCGCGACGTCCGGAACCGCTCCCTGGCGAAGCGCCTGGAGCATACGCTGACGCTCTTCGGGGACCGCGATCTCGTCGAAATGCGGCGCAACGCCTTCTCGCGCAAGGAAATGGATTCCGTCGTCCGGTTTCTCGAAGACAACTACACGCTGGAACCCTACCGCGCCTTCACGGACACCTATTACTCGCATCTGCTGGACCGTCTGACCGAGGAGCAGATCCGTCTTCTTTCGAGCCTCACGCGGAACCGCCGCGTCATGGTGTTCGGCCCCGCCGGTTCCGGAAAGACCATGCTGGCGCGCTGGGCAGCGATGAACGAAGCGCGTCTGCTGGAAGAGAAGCGCGGGCGCGTCCTGCTCCTGAGTTTCAGCCCAGTGCTCGCCGCCTTCTTCCGGCTTGAAGACAATCCGGCAAATCTTGAGATTACAACCTTCCTGACGCTCTGCGGGGAGCTTCTCGCGAAACTCGCGCCCGGCGAAAGCCTGCCCGGAAGCGACGCGCCGGAAGAGGAGCGCAGACGCTTCTGGCTGGACGCGTTTCCCGCGCTTCTCAAAGCGCACGCCGGCACGATCTGCTACGATGCGGTCTACATCGACGAGGCGCAGGATTTCGATCCGCTCTGGGCGGTCGCGCTCGGCGCGCTGCTCCGCGACCCCGCGCATTCGAAACTCTACTGCTTCGGCGACCCGGAACAGAAAATCTTTGAAAACAGTCTCGACAGCGACTTCGAGGGTTTCACGATCTTCGAACTGCGCGAAAACTGCCGGAATACGCGCGAAATCGCGGAAATGTGCCGAAGGATGAGCGGCGCCATGGAAAAAACCGCCGGACACGACATCAGCTACCGGCAGCCGGAAGTCTATCCGGCGATCGGCGACCCGGAAACAAGAGCCGGATTTCTCGCGCGCCGGATCGGAGAGCTTCTGCGCGGCGGCATCTCTCCGGCGAACATCGCCGTGCTCTCCCCGTGGGAAAACACCGATCCGCGCTGTTCGCTTCCCCTGCTTGCCGCGCGCCTGCGCCCGCCGCTTCTCGGCGAAATCGACGGAAAACGCGAACGCACGATGCCCGAACTGATCCGGACGCTTCAGCAATGGAGGGACGGCGCATGTGTCTGGGGCGGCACGATCCATGCGTTCAAGGGACTGGAATCCGATCACATCTTCCTGACCGATCTGCCCGTCACCGGTTCGCCGGGATTCAGCCTGCGCGATTTCTACGTGGGAGCCTCCCGCGCGAAACTCCTTCTCTACCTTCTGCCGGTCACGGAAAAAGCCGAACAGGAGATCCGCAGCTTCGTCGGACGGTAAAAAAGGTGAAAAAAAAGGATTTTTCAGCGTTCGTCCGGAACTTCTTCAAACCCGTGCCGCTTCAGCACGCCGAGGAGTTCCCGGACCAGTTCCTCGGGAGCCGAGGCGCCGGAACTCACGCCGACGCTTGAAACGCCGTCCAGCAGCGAAGGATCAAACTTTTCCGGATCGGAAAGAAGAATCGCGCGCGCCCCGGCGGCGGACGCCGTTTCGCAGAGACGCCGCGAATTGGAACTGCCCGGGGAACCGACGATGATGACGAATTCGCACTGTTCCGCCAGAAGACGGACCGCATTCTGGCGGTCGCGCGTCGCGAAACACACCTCCGCATCCACGGCAAGACGGTTCAGCGAGGAGGCGAGAATCCCGCGCATTTCCGCGACATCGTCAGCATTCAGCGTCGTCTGCGAAAGACAGGCGAAGAGACCGTTCCTCTTCTCCTCCTCCGGCAGCGAGGCGAGATAGGCGGCAAGCGCCTCCTTCGACTCGATCACAGCAACGTCGGAATCGACGCGCCCGACCACTCCCTCGATCTCCCGGTGCCCCTTTTTCCCGAAGAGGATAATTTTCCGCCCTTCGGCGGCAAACGCCTCGGCCTTGCGGTGCAGGGCCTTGACGATCGGACAGGTCGCGTCGATCAGGCGGACGCCGAGAGCGGCGGCCCGCTCCTCGATCGCCCGGGAAACGCCGTGCGCGCTGAAAATCAGCGTTCCGCCCTCCGCCTCCTCCGGCTCGTTCACAAAGCGCACGCCCCGCGCCGTCAGGTGCGCCACGACATGCTCGTTGTGAACGATCTCATGGAGCACGTAAACCGGAAGCGGCCCCTCCTTCAGCGCCCGTTCCACGGCGTCAAGGGCGCGCACCACGCCGGAGCAGAAGCCGCGTTTCGCGGCGAGATGAACGATTTTCCTCATCGGGGAAAAGCCTCCAGAAAACGTCTGTGAAAGTGTTTGTCGCCGTACGGATCGGGCTGTCCGGAGGAGAGCTCCTCCGGGGCATAGTGGGAAAAAACGTCGAGCACTTCGACGCTCCGGTCCTCCACGCGGAAGAGGATTCTCCATGTCCGGCATCCGATGGTCCAGAGTCCGCCCCGGCAGGGCTCCACACGCTTGCGCTCTTTTGAAGCCGGATCGCGGACCAGCTGCACGCGGCAGAAATTTTCCAGATCCAGACCGCAGAGCGCGGAAAGAAAATCCATTTTTTCCCGTGCCGACTCCGAAATCCGGATTGCATACTCCTCTTTCCGCACCCCGTCGCGCCAGCCGGCGCGCGACACCGGAAATGCGTCCGCCTCGGGAATGTAGGGCTTGAGATCCAGCACGGGGGTGCCGTCGAGCATGTCGAAATTCCGGATATGGACGCGCAGATTTTCCACCTTTTCCAGCTCCACGCAGCTGATGCCGATCGGATTCGGGCGGTGCGGGGCGCGCGTGGCGAAGACGCCGAACCTGCGGTGCGCAGGCGCCACGGGCGGCGTCACCTTCGGCTTCCAGGAGGAATTGAGATGAAATGCGAACACCACCCAGATCCGTTCAAAGCCGTCGAGATCCGCAAGCGCCTGCTCGTAGTTGTGTCCGGGGAAAAGCTCGATGAATCCGCGGTTGTCGGCAAACACCCCCTGCCGCGCCGTTTCAAAGCGGTATTTGAAATCGCAGTGAACCGTTCCGACAGGGGTGAATGTCAAGGACGCGGAAGACATGACCGCACGTTACTTGCCGGTCTTCCAGGAAGTGATGTAGTTTTTTCTGGCCTCTTCCATATTCTCGGCCGGCCCCTTGTAGCCGTAGGAAAAGACAAACACCTTGCCCATCAGATAATTGTCCGCTTCTGCCGGTTCACCGCCGAAGTTTTTGCGGCTTCCAGCCTTGTCTTCACAATTCCCGAGATTCAGTTTTCCATCATATCCGGTGTCCAGGCCAATGTTGTAGCGACGGCCCCACGGATCCAGAAAATAATACCCGCTGTTTGATTCGCCCAGCGGTGTCACCTTTTTCGGAGGCAGATCCAGATAGCGTTTATTTTTCGCGTTTCCAGGCCGGGGATAGGTGGATGCGGAAGTCCCGCTGTAATCTTTTCCATCCGGCGGCAGATTCATCAGGATAGCCATTACTTCATCATAGGCAGTTTTGTATTTGGAGCTGAATACCGGATCCGGCGGATTAGTTTTCGTAAGAAAAATATCTTTCTCCTGATCCGAAGCCGGAATATAAGGCAGTGTTCCGTAATCGGCTTCGTACTGTTTGATCGCGGTGATGATCGCATTGATTTCGGCACGTGCCCTGGTCTCCTTTCCCTTCCGGTTCATGCCGCTGACCACCGGAAACGCAATGCCCGCGAGAATGGCGATGACCGCAATGACGACAAGCATTTCCACCAGGGTGAATGAATGACGTTTCATAATCTTCTTCTCCTATCTTGAGCTTTCCGCCGTACATTATATCCCCGCGCGAGGAAAAGCAAATCCGCACGCGGGAAAATGGCGGAAAATCTCGCCGGCTGCGGAAACGGCGGACTGCTTCGCTTCGTCGCGGTCGTTCACCATGCCCGCCCAGCAGACCGTCATGCCGGGATGCGGCTCATTCACATTCAGGAAACGCCACGGCACGGCGATGCGGCAGCGGAGCAGACTCTTTCCGTCCGGACGGCGTGACACGGCAATCGGGGGGAAACGTTCTCCTTCATAGGAAACCTCCGGGCCGGGCTGATATGCGCCGAAAAGACAGCCTCCCGGAAAATCTTCCCCTCCGATGGAATCGATGTCGGCATTTGTCCTGCGGTCGATGGAGCTGAAAGAAAGTTTCCGAATCTCCGAAATGAAACTCTCAGTTCTTTCTTAAATCCTCTGCGCCAGACGCCGACCTGCGGAAAAAGGCATCCTTCATTGCGGAACGGAAGAGGCTCATGCACGCGTCCGGAGACGCCGTGCCGTATGATTTCCCGATAAAAAAACGCGAAAGGATTTGTATGTGGAATATTTCCGGCTACATTACGAAGACAGGGAAAGAAAGTGCACGGACCCGCCGGGGCGTGTTCCACCGGGACAGACGGCATGACATCCGGCCCGCGGACCCGGCACGGCAGACCGTTCGGAATCAATCGGATTTAGAAAGGGAGGATTTGAAAATGTCAGCTGAAATCGCAAGAGCGTTCTGTGTCAGAATGATGACGGATGATGATTTCCGCGCCTCGCTCGCAAACGTAGCGACAACCGCCGAAATCGACCGGATCATGGCGGCGGAGCAGTACAGTTTCACAAAGGACGATCTAAACAAGGTTGTCGGCGAAGTTGTCGGGCACAAGCTGGAACAGGGCGAACTGGAGAAACTTGTCTGCGGCTTTTACGAGGAACAGATGGCCGCCGGAAATCCGGATGCCTGCAAGGTCGTGGTGGAATGGATCGCCGCCCTGAAGTAACCGCAGAAAGAAACGCCGCCGCGCCGTTTCTGATTTGAGTGAATTTGAAATGCGCCGCCGCGCAGGGGGATCTGCGTGCGGCATTTCCAGGAGAAGAGTCATGCGCAGAACCGCTTCTTTATTCCTTGCTTTTCTGGCGCCGCTTCTGATCTGTTCCTGCGGGAAGAAACAGCCGTCCGGAGAAAAGGCGGCGGTCACGAAAGCGGCGGAAACATCCCCCCGGACGACGGTACGTGCACATTCTCCCGCGCTCCCCGGGGCGGAGAATGCGGATTATCAGGAAGGATCGCTGAAAGTCCGGGTCTCCGCCGCGGACAACCGGAAAGAATCCGCAAAGGAATCTCCGGCCTTCGACCACTCCAACGTCGTAATTCTCGAGCGGACAAAAAACATGCCGGAAACGGCGGACACCGGGGGCAGAAAGAGCCCCTTGAAAAAATCCCAGATCCACCGCCTGAAACTCTGGACTGCGCGTCCGCCGGGATCGCTTGCCGCACGCCTCTCATCGAAAAACGCCGACAAAATCATACAATGGCATCCGAAACTGGTTCTCTCCGGCACCAGCGGCGTCCGTCTTCCCGATGCGGCGGTCAGCCCGGACAAATCCCTGCTTGCATTCGTCGAAACCGTCGGGGAGGAACAAGGTGTCTGCGGTTCGCGGATCATTGCTTTGGACACCCACACATGGACCATTCCCGTTCTCTATCTGCTTCCGGAGGACCGGATTCACAAACTGACGTTCATCGGCGACACGGGAAAAATCGCCGCGCTCTCCACTGTGAAATCGGAAGACGGGGAAACTTTGAACCGCCTGCTGGTTTTTGATCTTCAGACAGGCGGAACGACGGCATCCTGCAATCTAGCGTATTCCCCTTCCCGAATAACGGCAGACGCAGTTTCCGGACTTGTTTATGTTACGGAGTCCCAGTCGCCCTCCGTGCGGATTTACAATCCGGAAAATCTGAAAAAAAATCTGAAGACGATCCGGAGCGCAGGAATCGATCCGGCAATTGCGTTTGCAGATCAGGGCCGCACACTCGTCCTGGCCACCGCCGGACTGCTGGAATTCCGTAAGACTTCCGATTTCCGTCCGCTTTCCAGCCAGGCGCTCCCGGACAACCTGATTCCGCAGGAGATTCTGGTCCCGGATGCCAGTCTCTGCCTGATCGTTCCGCCAAAACTCGCCATGGGGGATGGAATCTGCATCCTGAACGGAAGCGTGCGGCGCTTCGGAAATAACTGCGGAGGAATTCTGGCGGACTCTTTTGAGCCGGACACGTTTTTCGCCCTTATGAGCCGGAAAGGCGAGATCGTCCAGTTCGCGCTTCCCACGCTGGAAAAGAAAAGTTCCATCATACCCGAGGATATCACACCGAAAAAACCGGGGGATCCGGTCCGGATATTCTCCATTCCCCACGCCAGATGTCTTGCCGTGCTTGACTCAAGCGGAAATTTCTATCTGCTTTATCGCGACATGAACGGCAGAAAATGGCAGAAGGAACTGCTTTTCTCGCCCCAAAAAGGATAAGGTGCGGACATTCTTTCCTGCGGGAAACCGTCAGTCCGCGGAAACGCCTGTTCCGGTGAACCGGTCCCGCATCACGCCGGTTTTTCCGGCTCCTCCCCGCCGCTGTCCGGATCCAGGAGATTGACATAATTCCCCAGGTTGAACGTGCTGTCGGCAATGTCGATTCCGTCCAGCATCGGCAGCACGTCGAGCGGATGGTTGGAGTCAATGTTCACGACCAGCTCGTTGGTATCGGTCAGCTTCCAGTCCAGAACGATTCTGCCGCTCGCATTCGGAATGCGTCCTCTGGCGGAAGTGATGTTCCGGCAGGCGGGATTGAAGTAAATCTGGCTCATGCCGGGAACGGCGGCGCGAATGCCGAGCAGCTCCCGGATAATATAGTTTGCAGCGATGATGGGGAAAATATGCGGATTCGGATTCGCCTGGTTCTCCTCCTCCAGTCTTCTGTTGTAGCGGTAGGCATCCCGAATCAGTTCGATGGCAAAATACTGCTGTTTGAAGGCGAACAGCGTCTCCAGGACAAAAGCAAAGAATTTCGTATTGGAGAACGGCAGGAGCATTTCCTTCTCCTGCAGGAATTTTTCGGAAAAAGTTTCAAAGGAGGATGGCTTCGCCACTCCGGAATACAGCGCAATCAGGTTGGTCTGGAAGGAACACTGGGAGGAGCGGACCCCGTCGGAGCAGGAATCCGCGAACAGGCCTGATTCCGGATCGTAGGCCATCTTGCGGATCTGCTCGGCCAGTCTTGTGGCCTGGGCAAGGCATGCGGCGCTTTTTTCCTCCATTCCCGCGTCATGATACAGTTTTGAAGCGGAAAGAAGCGCCCGGCAGTAAAGCGCGTTCAACGGCGTGAACATTCCGCTCTCGTCCAGATCGCCGTTTTCATTGAGGAAAAGGGAATTCCCGACTTCTTCCACCAGCAGCAGGGAATTGTTTTTCACCGCGCAGGAACGGAAAAAACCCATCAGGCGGTCCAGCGCCGGAAGCATGCTGTCGCGGAATGCCGCGTCTCCGCTGGCGGTCCAGTGCTCATTGAGCCACAGCACCCAGAGCAGCGAAACGTCCGGCGCGTAGGAGAAGATGCCGGAAGGTGCGATCTGCTGCATCATACCGTTCTCCAGCTGTCCTTCCGCGAATTCGGCAAGCGCCTTTGCGGAAAGATTGTAACCGCCGAAAAGGGCGTAAAGCGTCATGGAGTAGATATAGGATTCCGCAAGCGACTGGCAGCGGCGTCCGCATGGATTGTCGATAATGTTCTGACAGGCGCACTGATGGATGGATGAAACTGCGGAATTCCAGATTGCATTGAACTCCTCGTCCGAACAGCTGAAATCGGTATCCGCGGCGGAATCGGAGGAATAGGAGACAAACCGCAGAATCGGCTGCACCGTTTCCGCCGCCTTGCGCACGGTCAGCATGATGTATTTCACGCCGCGCGGCTCCAGACGCATCCAGGAATTGGAGCCTGCTGCAAGCCGGATCGTGTCTGTTTTCCGTCCCAGCGGCCCGATGGACTTCACATGTCCGTCCAGCAGATGAATTCCGGATGTGATGTCGATGACGTCGCCGTCGGCTCCCGAAATGTCCAGAATGGGAAATCCGTACTGGATTTCGCCCAGGTTGTAAATGACATAATCGCCTGCCATCAGGCTGTCCGCGGAGGAGATCGGCTCGGCATCCGGAATATAATCGCAATAATTGAGATAGCCGGAAATATCGTTCAGGTGTTCATAAAGCGGCAGAAAGCCGTTCCCTTCCGAGCTGTTCAGCACAAGGGAGGGCGCGGAGAACTCCAGCGGCATCCGGAGAGGACCTTCAAAGATCCAGCCCGGCATGGAGGAGTCGTTCGGTTCGCGCAGAAACGCGAGGCTCCCTTTTGCAAGCGCCGGAAACACAATCATGAATCCCATCGGATTCGCGCTGCATTTCTGAATGCAGAGAATGCGGTTCCATCCTTTTTTCAGAGGCAGAACGGCATTCGCCTGCAGATCGCCTCCGACGCTGAATGCCCCGTATCCCTCGAACAAAGGCGGCTCGGTCACGCTCTGTTCGCGGATGAAAACGAGGTCGTCGTTGCAGAAAAGCACAAAGGGATCGTCGGAGGAAATCTCTATTTCCGTTTCCATGTCGTCCTCCGCCAGAACGTAGGTCTGCGCGGCATACGTGCCCGGCTGAAAATGTTCCAGATCCCGGTAGGAAAGGAATGTAAACTCCCTTCCCTCGCGGATTTTTCCGGACGTCCACGGTTCCAGGGTATCCGTCTCAAACCACATGAACGGGCGGATATTGGAAACTTCCAGGGCGGGATCGCTTGCCGTTACGGCGGAGACGACACGCGCCTCAGGCCAGTTCCTGTCATTGAATCCGGAGAGCTGCCAGCCTGCGGGAAACTCCTTGAGATTCACGCTTTCGGCATATTCCAGTCCGGCGTGACAGCGCGGCTGTCCGCCCGCATAGCATCGCGGCTCCATGATCCGCCAGGAGGAATCTGTCCAGAACACCGGGCGGTCGTCGATATTCACTTGACACCAGATTTTCGGTTTGTGCGGATAGCGGGAATAGGTCGGAATCACCATATCGCAGACGATGACGGATATGGTGTTGGATCCCACTTCCAGATAGGGCGCGATGTCATAGAAATCGGCGTAGCATTTCGTGCGCGTCGGCGCCGCCGGACCGTATCCGACGTGTTCGCCGTTTACATAGACATGATAGGAGGGAATGGCGGAAATCCATAACTCGGCGAATGGAACGGAATTTTCCAGAACAAATTCCTTTCTGGCAAACACACGGACATCATGCGAATTCTTTCTGTTTGTTTCCGGAAGCCAGATCCAAGCGCCCCGCAACTCTTTCGGAAGTGTCCCGATAGCCATAAGCCTTCTCCCCTTTCGAATAGTTCCCCGTGCCGTGATTCCTTTCAGCATAATAGCGATATTTCCCGAAATTTTCAAGCGGAAAAGTGCAGGTTTTCACGCTTTTTCCGGAAGATTGCCGGAGCGGCGGAGAAACAGCGGAACCGTTTCGTTCATGGGGGAAAGCAATTTTCAGACATGCGGGAAATGATCCTGAGAAATGACGAACCCGCGGACCTGCATGAGAAAAGACTGGAAAAACGCACCTGCCGCTTTCCATGCAAATCACATGTCCCAGCCGGAAAAGGCCGGCTTTTCTTCAGGACATGCTCTCCCGGAGCGCGGCGCGGTAGTCCAGCATGAAATGGCGCATGACACGGTACTGCTCGGTCTCCTCGTAGGAGACGCGCGTCATCCCCGAAGCATCGATCCGGACAAGATCCGCGCCGGGATACGCCATCAGGATCGGAAAATGAGTCGCAAGGATCAGCTGGGAGTCGTGTTCCTCCAGACGCCGGATGATCCGGAGCATGGGGAGCTGCCGGGAGACTGAAACCGCAGCTTCAGGTTCATCCATCAGATACAGCCCGTTTCCGCGGAAACGCTTTTCCGGAAGAAGAAGAAAAGATTCCCCCGCCGCCCCCTCCAGGACACGCGTCCTCATTCAAATTTTTCCAGCATCACATCGGGCATTTTCTGGATGAGCATCAGAAGATGGTTCTCGTCATTTCCGCTTTCCAGGGATTTCACCAGCATCGTGACGCGAATCAGATCCTCGCGCTCCTCCTTCAGCGAATAGGTGACGATATGATAGCCCGCATTGTTCAGGTCTGCGAGAATGCGCTTGACCTTGTCGATTTCGTCAATGGTGAAAATCACTTTTGAAACCTTCAGGCCGATTCCGATATATTTGAACACATAACGGAGGAACTCCAGCCCGATCAGAGTCAGAGCCGTCGCCGCAATGCCGAGCCAGTACAGCCCGCCGCCGACCGCAAGTCCGATTCCCGCGGTCGCCCAGAGTCCCGCCGCGGTCGTCAGGCCGCGCACGAACTGTTTCTGCAGGATGATCGTCCCAGCGCCGATGAAGCCGATTCCGCTGACAACCTGCGCCGCCACTCGGCTCGGATCAAGCCCGACATGCTCGTATTGCAGAATATCCTGAAACCCCCATTGGGAAACAATCATAATCAGCGCACTGCCAAGCGACACCAGGAAATGGGTCCTGAGCCCCGCTTCCTTCGCGCGGTATTCGCGGTCGATTCCGATGATCCCCCCCAGCAGTCCGGCAAGCGCAAGCCGGAAGATGAATTCCCACGTCATGATTGTCAGTCTCCTCCGCAAATTTTTCCGTGACAGTCCGCGGCGCTTCCGCCGGGACAGAATACTGTAATCGGAAATCGGGAAAAAGCAATTGCGGGAAAGGAGTTTTCAACGGCAAACCTCTCCGGAAATCGCCTTTTTCATAAAAATTTATTTTTTTTTCTTGAAATTGCCAACGTTGGCAATTATAATAAAAACAGAGTTGGGAACGATGTTCCTGTTAAACGTCAAAATGAAAAAAAAGGTTTTTCAAAAATGACAAGAAAGAAGTATGTGCAGGTGGGAACCGGCGGACGCAGTTCCATGTATCTGAACGCGCTTTGCGGCGATTTCAAGGATGTCGGCGAACTGGTCGGACTTTGCGACTCGAACCAGCTTCGCATGGACTACTGGAACAATCGCCTCCAGAAACAATACGGCATCGCTCCGCTCCCGACTTACAAGGCCCAGGACTTCGACAAAATGATTGCGGATCTCAAGCCGGACAAGGTCATTGTGACCAGCATGGACCGCACGCATCACAAGTACATCTGCCGGGCCATGGAACTCGGCTGCGACGTCGTGACGGAAAAACCCATGACGGTCGACGCGGAAAAATGCCAGCAGATCGTCGATACCAAAAAACGTACCGGAAAAGACCTGATCGTCACCTTCAACTACCGGTATTCCCCGCGGAACACCAAGGTCAAGGAAATCCTGAAGAGCGGCATGGTCGGCGAAATCACCAGCGTCCATTTCGAATGGCTGCTCTCCACCAGTCACGGCGCGGACTATTTCCGCCGCTGGCACCGCAACAAAAACAACTCCGGCGGACTTCTGGTTCACAAGGCGACACACCATTTCGACCTGATCAACTGGTGGATCGACTCCTACCCTGAAATCGTCTTCGCGATGGGCGATCTGAAGTTCTATGGAAAGGAAAATGCCGAAAAGCGCGGCATCACGGAATTCTACTCCCGCGCCCGCGGAAGCAAAGCGGCGGAAAAGGATCCTTTCGCGCTGCATGTCTCCGAAGCGGACGATGAAATGCTGATGGGACTTTACTTCAACGCCGAGAAGGAAGACGGCTATTACCGCGACCAGAGCGTCTTCGGCGACGGCATCTCCATCGAGGACAACATGGGCGTGATGGTCCGCTACGCCAACAAGACGGTCATGACCTACTCGCTCTGCGCGCACTGCCCCTGGGAGGGCTACCGGGTGGTCTTCAACGGCACAAAGGGCAGACTGGAATTCAACGTGATAGAAGTCGCCGATCTCGCCTGGAGCGAGGACTTCAACAAGGATTTCGGACTGCATTCCACCGGAGGAGACCGCATCACCCATGTCCCGGAAATCATTTTCCAGCCGCACTGGGGCAAACCGCAGGAAATCACCTATGAAAAAGGCTCGGGCGGACATGGCGGCGGCGATCCGAAACTGCTGTCCGACGTCTTCCGCGGCGCCACCGACGATCCGCTGGGACATGCCGCGGGATACATTGACGGCGCCCGTTCCATCCTGACCGGAATCGCCGGCAACATCTCCATGAAAACCGGCATGCCGGTCAGAGTGAAGGATCTTGTGAAATTCTAAAGCGGATTTCCGCAGAGGAAACAGACTGCGGGGAGGCGCGCCGGACAGGCGCGGCCTCCCTTTTTTTGCGCCATGCATGGACCGGACCGGGAAAATCTCCTCCGCAGAAACGTTTCATTCCGGCAGAATGAAGTCGGAAACACTGCGGAAACGCACGGCGTTCCAGCCGAGACCGCGCGCGGCTTCGACATTGTCGGCGCGGTCGTCGAAATACACGCAGGGTTTTCCATGGCGGCGTTCGAATTCGCGATACATCTTTTCCGACGGCTTCTGCGCCCCGACGTCGAAACTGTAGACGCCGTCAAGCGCCAGATGAAAAAATTCACATTTGCGCCGGCACTCGGTCAGATGGAAGCGCGAGACATCCGAAAGGAACACAAAACTGTATCCGTTCCGGAGCGCGGCGCGGACCGCTTCGGACATGCCGGGCAGCGTCTCTCCGATAATCAGGTTCCATGCGTCGATCATTTCATCGTCGCTGAAACGGCGCTGTGTTTTTTCATGAAAGAAATCCAGCCATTCGCGTTCGGAGATCAGGCCGCATTCCAGCTTTGCGGAAACACCGAGGATTTCCGGCGTCGGAAAGAGCTTCATGCGCGCGATGACGCGCTCGGGATGAATGGAGACACAGACATTCCCGATGTCCAGGGCGATGATTTTGCGCAGTGCGTCAGTCATGCGTTGGAGTGGCGCAGATAGGCTTCGACGAAGGCGTCCAGATCGCCGTCCAGCACCGCGTTGACGTTTCCGGTTTCATAATCCGTGCGGAGATCCTTGATGAGCTGGTAAGGCTGAAGAACGTAGGAGCGGATCTGATTGCCCCAGGCGATGTCGGACTTTTCGCCGGAAATCGCGGAAGCCTCCTTCTTGCGCTGCTCTTCGGCGCGTTCATACAGGCGCGCCTGGAGCATTTTCATGGCCATGGCGCGGTTCTTGTGCTGGGAACGTTCCATCTGGCACGCCACGACGATTCCGGTCGGCAGATGGGTGATGCGCACGGCGGAATCGGTCCGGTTGACATACTGTCCGCCCGCGCCGCTGGAGCGGTAGGTGTCGATCTTCAAATCTTTCTCATCGATCTCAACCGTGATGTCGTCGCCGAGTTCGGGAAACGCATCGGCGGAGGCGAACGAGGTATGGCGTCTCGCATTGCTGTCGAAAGGCGAGATGCGCACAAGCCGGTGAATGCCGCGTTCCGCCTTGAGGTAGCCGTAGGCGAACTCTCCTTCCACGCGAAGCGTCACGCTCTTGATGCCCGCCTCCTCGCCCGGCTGCAGATCGACAATTTCATCCTTGAAGCCCTTGCGCTCGAACCAGCGCCGGTACATGCGCATGAGAATGCTCGCCCAGTCGCACGACTCGGTTCCGCCCGCGCCGGCGTGAATGAAGAAAAAGCAGTTGTTGCGGTCGAAACGCCCGGAAAGGAAACTGACCAGTTCGATCTTGTCCAGATGTCCGGCAAGCGATTTCCATGCGCCGTCCGCCTCGGCGAGAAAGCTTTCGTCCTCTCCCGCGAGTTCGGCGATGGTGTGGAAGTCCTCCACCTCCTTGACAAGATTCTGATAGGGCTCGATGGTGTTCTTGCAGGAACTGAGTTTCTGGACGGTCTCCTGCGCCTTCTCCTTGTCGTCCCAGAAGTCGGGGCGTGCCATGACCTTTTCCAGCTCCGCCATTTCCTGCTTGTATGTCTCAATCTTCAGGAAGTCGTAAAGCCGGGAGAGTCTCAGGTCGGCTTCCTGCGCATGCGCTTTGATTTCTTCAATAATCATAATTTTTTTTCTCTGTCGGGCTGTAGTTCTCGTGCAAAATCGTTTTCCTGTGTTATATTGACTCTATAAGTTACTTTCTGAACGCGTCAAATTCAAGTGGAGGAGAAAAATATGCTTTCAAAATCAAGCCTGGATTTTCTGGAGAGACTCATGACCAGCTCCGGCCCGTCCGGATTCGAATTCGAACCGGCGGCGGCGTTCCGCAACTATGCGAAAGGTTTCGCTCACGAGGTCCGGACCGACGTCACGGGAAACACCATCGCCGTGCTCAATCCCGATGCGAAATTCAAAGTCATGCTGGCCGGCCATTACGATGAGATCGGCTTTCAGGTCGTCTACATTGATGAAAGCGGACTCGTGTTCTTCCGTCCTGTCGGCGGCATCGACAAGAACACCCTCCCCGGCATCGAGGTCAATATTCTCAACGCCAGAGGAGAAAAAATCCCGGGCGTGATCGGACGGAAACCGATCCACCTTCAGACCCCGAAGGAACGCGAAACCCCCTCCGAATTCAAGGATCTCTGGATCGACATCGGCGCGGAAAACGAGGAGGAGGCGAAAAAGCTCGTCGGCGTCGGAGACCCCGTTGCGTTCCGGGTCAACTGGAAGCGCTGCGGAGCAAACCGGATCATGTCCAAGGGACTGGACGACAAAATCGGCGCATTCGTCGTGATCGAGGCTCTGAAGGCGCTTGCAAAACGCAGAATCAAGGTCGGCGTCTACGCCGTGGGCACGGTGCAGGAGGAGCTCGGACTGCGCGGCGCGACGACAAGCGCGTTCGGCGTTGATCCCGCCATGGCGATCGCGGTGGACGTCGGCTTCGCAACCGACGTTCCCGGCGTGGAAAAAAAGGCCTACGGCGACGTCACGCTCGGCGGCGGCCCCATTCTCTCCCGCAACGCGGACAACAACCCAGTCGTGAACCGCCTGATGTTCCGGATCGCGGAAAAGAAGAAGATCCCCTATCAGCTCGACTGCGGACACCGCGCCAGCGGCGGAACGGACACCGCCCAGATTCAGATGACCCGGTCCGGCGTGGCCACGGCCCTGGTCAGCATTCCGAACCGCTACATGCATACGCCGGTTGAAATCTGCGACCTGCGCGATGTCGAGGGCGCGATCAACCTGATCGCCGAAACCGTCGCGTCGCTGAGCGGGAAAGAGTCCTTCATTCCCGGTGTCGACTGAAGAGGAAAGGGCGGCGGACGATGGGCGCTTTGTATCTGATCTCAGGCAATGAGGAGTTCTCCGTCAAGGAGCGCGCCACGGAACTTGTCTGCCGTCTTTACGGAGAAATTCCGGAAGACAATCCGGAACTCGAGATCATCCGCGGCGACGACGATACGGAAAAATTCACCGCCGTGCTGGACCGGTTTCTGGAAACCGTGCAGACGCCGCCCTTTCTGTTTCCCAGGAAATCGGTCTGGCTGAAACACTTCAACAAGTTTGACGATGCGTTCGCCGAATCCTCCTCCAAAAAGCAGAAGAGCCGGATCGACCTTCTTTCGGATTTTCTGAAGAACGGATTCCCGGACGATCTCACAGTCGTCATCGACGGAGCGGGACTCGACCGCAGAAAAGCGTTTTACAAACTCTGCGAAAAGGTCTGCGCCTCCACAGGTGGCAGGCTGGAGTGGTTTGAAAAGGTCGATCCGAAGGCGAAAGGCTATGAGGCCATGCTGCACAAACGGATCCGCGAAGCGGTTTCCGCCTATGGGAAACGCATTGATGAAAACGGAGCGGCTTTTCTGGCCGAAACCGTCGGCGCGGATGCCGCAAGATTGAAAAACGAACTGGAAAAACTGGTCTCCTACGTGGATGATGCGCCCGTCATCACGCTTGACGACTGTCTGCAGGTCTGCAGCCGCAACACAGAAACGCTCTCCTGGGAATTCTCCTCGGCCCTCGCCTCGAAAAACGCGGCGAAAGCCATTTCCCTGATCCCGGGAATCTGTGAGACCATGGAACAGGAGCGCGGGTCGGGGTCGCGTCCGGAAATCGCAATCGTCGGCGCGGCCAACGCCGAATTCCAGCGTCTGCTTTCCGCCAAATGCGAATCGGAACGATTCCGGATTCCCCGGAACGCAAACGCCGATTTCTTCTATTCCCTGTTTGAATCCCGGAAAGGAACCGGCGGACGGAACAGCTTCTTTTCCATGCATCCGTTCCGCGCCTACAAAATCTGGGAGAATGCGATGCTTTTTTCCGACCGGGAAATCTCCGAGGCGTTTGAGGCGATTTTCGAAGCGAGCAGACAGATGGTCACAGGCGGGGATCCGCGACTTGCGCTGGAAAACCTGGTCATGAACATCGCCGGACACTGAACGGAAAGGAGGAAGCGGAACCATGCTGAAAATCGTGGCGGATGACAGAATTCCCTTCCTGAAAGGCATACTGGAACCGTATGCGGAGGTCGTCTATCTTCCCGGCGGGAAAATCTCACGGCACGATCTTCTGGATGCGGACGCGCTGATTACCCGCACCCGGACGAAATGCAATGCCGGGTTGCTCGACGGCACCGCCGTGAAATTCATTGCGACGGCGACAATCGGCTACGACCACATCGACACCGCCTGCTGCCGCGACCGCGGCATCGCCTGGGCGAATGCGCCGGGATGCAACTCAGGTTCCGTCATGCAGTATGTGACGTCGCTCCTGCTGCGGCATGCCCTCCGGACAGGCCGGAGCCTGAACGGCATGACGCTCGGCGTGATCGGCGTCGGCAATGTCGGATTGAAAGTCGCAAAGGCGGCGGAACTCCTCGGGATGAATGTGCTGCGGAACGATCCGCCGCGCGAACGCCGGGAAGGAGGCGGCGCGTTTGTTCCGCTCGACACCATTCTGGAACAGTCCGACGTCATCACGCTGCATGTGCCGCTGAACCGGACAGGGCCGGATGCGACCTGCCATCTTGCGGATGAAGCCTTCCTCCGGCGGATGCGCGGCAATGCCTTTCTCATCAACTCCTCGCGCGGAGAAGTCGTGGACAACGCGGCGCTCCGGAAAGCCCTGGAAACGGGACGAATCGCGGGCGCCGCGCTGGATGTCTGGGAAAATGAGCCGGGAATTGATCTCGGACTGATGAAACTGCTGGATTACGCCACTGCCCATATCGCCGGATATTCCGCGGACGGCAAGGCGAAAGGCACGGCAATGAGCATCCGTGCGCTGTCCGCGTTTTTCCGCCTGCCGCTTGCGGATTTTGTCCCGGCGCTTCCGGAGCCGGAAGATCCGCTGATCCGGATTCCGGACACGGGATCGCGGGAAGAGCGGATCGCAGAGGCGGTGTTCCGCTCCTACGACATCCTCTCGGATGACCGCCGGCTTCGTGCGGCTCCCGGTGAATTCGAACGTCTGCGCGGCGATTACCCGTTCCGGCGCGAATTTGCGGCATACCGCGTTTCGGGCTCCGCCGATGTGGAGACCTTGTGTTCAAATCTGGGATTTCAAACCGCAGAGGAACGCTGAGTGTTTGTCAAACTGAAAAAAATTTTCCTCTTCTATTACATGAAGGCGGTTCGCGACAAGGGAACGCCGGAGTACATCGCGCGCGGCTGGGCGATCGGCATGTTCGTCGGATTTGCAGTCCCGTTCGGACTCCAGCTTGCCATTTCCATTCCGCTCTCCTTTCTGCTGAAAGGATCGAAACTGGGAGCCGTTCTGGGAACATTCACCACCAATCACTTCACAATTTTCATCATCTATCCGGTGCAGTGCTGGGTCGGCAACCGGATTCTCTGCGGGAATCTCTCCCTCAACCGGATTCAGTGCATGATGCGCGACGTCCTGAGGTTTCAGGATTATGAAACTCTGTTCAACATGGGGCTGGAAGTGGCGGCCTCCTTTTTTGCGGGGGGATTGCTGTTCGCCGCAGTCTCCACTCCCGTCTGTTACTATGCGGTTCGCCGCATTGTAATCAATTACAGGCATCTGCGTGAAAAAGCCAGGGCGAAAAAAGCCCGGCTCAACAAAGAGTGAGGCGCTATGGCACTGGAACAGCAAATCATCAATACAAAGAAGGAGATGGAAGATCTGAACCGCAGGATCACGGAAGTGGAAAATCTGGTTCTGGAAACGGAAAATTTCCGCAAACGGCAGTTTCTCATTTCCGCCTCCTGTGTTCTTATCATTCTCCTGATCCTGCTCTCGTTCGCAATCAGCATGGTCGGCTACTTCATCAGTTATCCTAAGAAAGAGCTGATGGGAGAGCTGACGCGCAATATCAGGCTTTCCTATTCCCCCGCGGAACTGCGCGACATGGGAAAAGGCTTTCAGGGAAGATTTCTGACAACATTCCGCAATGCGGCGCAAAACTCGTTTCAACGGGAGATCCCCATGCTGCGCCGGGAATTCAAATATGAATTCAAAAAGACCGCGCTTTATGCGGACGTCAGTTTCAGGACACGTCTGGAACGGCTTCTCCGGGAAAATTTCGACCGGAACAAAAAGGAACTGATCCGGCGCCATGCGGGAAACGGCGGCATCTCCGCCGCGGAGCTGGAGAAAGCCATCGACGCGGCGAACAACGCCATGATTCAAGCCATTCTCCGACGTGTCGCGGAATGGACCGCTCCGACGGAAACCCGCCTGAACGAGCTGAACAATGACCTGGAAATGTTCCGCACCCTTCCGGAATATGCGGCTCTTGCCAATGAGCCGCGCGATTTTCTCGAAAGCCGTCTCTACGAGGATCTTCTGGAATACACGATCTATCTGCTGAATGAAAGCAAGGGAGTAACCAGACATGAGGAGGCGGCGGAATGAATCACGGAATCATGGAAAAGCTCAGCGACCTTACATTTGAACTGAAAAAACACCGCAGACGTTACAGAAGTTCATTCCGCAACGCAGTCATTTTTTATGTGTTCATCATTGTCTTTCTTCTCGTCTATGCGGGCATTCTCGGTTACAAGATTCAAGAACTTGCGGAACCGCGCACGGCCGCGGCCCTGATCGGAAGCAAAGTCATTGTCGCACCGGAATACGGCAGGGACCTGGACCCCGTGGCGGAACTGCTGGCGCAGTCCACCATCCGGATTTTTCCCATGGCCTTTCAGCAGATCGGCGGTTCCGTGCGTGCGGAAATTGACGCATCCGCCGAAATGCTGAGCAGGAAAATCAGTGAACAGTACCTGCTGTGGCTCAATACGGCAACAGCGAACGCCATGCGCAGGAAAAACACCGGCAAAGACTTTGAAACGCTTCTTCTGAACGACCTTGCCGACCGGATGGATCATACGGCTCTTGATGAACACCTGCGGACAAAATTCGTTTATTCCCTGCCGTATTTCCACAGTTACATCAACCGCCTGCGCCGGAAATCCGTCCGTGAACTCTCCAAAAAGGAGTATGTGGAGCGGGATATCCTCCTCTGCTGGCTGTTCCTGCAGGACAACGACCGCTACAAGGACACAGCCCACGCAGCAGCCCTTTTTGAAATTACCTCCTCCGTTCCCGCCGCCCTGGAGGAAATCGCCAGGGAACGCGCAAGAGTCAAATGAGTTCTCCGGATGCAGAGGCGCACGCGCTCATCCTGCGGCATTTTCAGGATCCGCCTGTCAGACGGAGAAAATTGTCGGAAAGGACATTCCGCAGCTCCGCCTCCGAAAGATGCTCGGCCAGGACGCCGCCGAGATTCATTCCGGGACTGCAGATCGGGAAGTCGCTGCCGAACAGCAGCTTTTCCGAACCGCATGCGTCAATTGCGTAACGGAGCATGTTCCAGCGGAAAAGCCCCGTCCCGGAAATGTCCAGATGCGCATTCGGATAGCGCCGGACCAGTTCAAAACGCGTCTTCGCACTGCCAAGATCCTCGGGATGCGCAATGACAAGATTCAGAGTCGGGAAGTTCTTCAGGATGCGTTCCAGCACGGCGGTGTCGCTGCAGTGGATGTTGACCGGCATTCCGAGATCGCGCGCCGTTTCATAGATCCGGAACATCCCCTCGCCGTCATATTCCCCCGTATGCATGAGATAGGAGACGAGTTCGCCGATCCAGCGCACTCCATGTTCCCGGTGCATGAGCTCCAGCTCCCGGCAGGATTCCTCCGGATACGCGCCATGAACATGAATCCCGGGAATATAGAAATCCGGACAGCGGTCGCGGAAGCGCAGTGCTTCGCGGTTCAGACGCCGCACATCCTCGAAGGATGCGGCGGAACGCTGGATTACGGAACCGCAGACCCGGGCGATTCCCGCGCGACGCAGTTCGGCAATGAACTCATCCGCGGACACGGGAGAACCGAATGCCGCGATATTGTTCTCCTCCTGGAAAAAAGGATGTATGTGCGCATCAATGACCGGAAAATCCATCTTTCTCTCCTTTATTTCTTTATAATGGCCCGCACGCGGAACGATTCAAAAACCCATTTGCCGTCCACCTTGCGCAATCCGGCCTCCAGTTCGCGGATCTCCCGGACCGGCCTGCGGTTTTTCGGATCGGCCTCCAGAACCGCGGTAAAAAAGGCCCTGGCGGTATTTTCCCGGATTTCCAGCTCAATGTCGTTGAATTCCAGCGACAGTCTGCTGAACATCGCACGTGCGCGGAAGGCATTGGCGACAATCACATCGGGGGAGTAGTCGCCGTTGAGCCAGGTGAGCCCGTCCACATCCACGGAAGTGCGTTCCGCAAAAAATCCTCCGAGACTCCGTGCGGCGGCAACTGCCGTGATGCCGCCTTCCGGCCCTTTTTTTTCAACCGCTTCGGAAAATTCGCGAAACCGTCCCCGGATGATGCTTTCCTCCGTCTGCCGGAAAAAGAAAAACCAGACCGCCGCCGCAAGAATGAGAGTCAGCGGAACCGCCGCAAGAAGAATTTTCTTCACCATAACGGAACCCCCTGGAGATATCGTTTGTGCATCTGCCCGAAAATATGCCGCCGCATCGGCACGGCGCGGTTGTCGCCGACCAGATAATAGTGGTCCTTTTCCACCGTGCGCGGCGGCAGGTTCCAGTCGCACGGACCCTGAATGTATGGCTCGTCCAGTTCCCTGCCGTTGAGAATCAGTTTTCCATTGCGGAACTCTACGGTGTCCCCTTCCTTCGCAATCAGGCGCTTGAGGATCATGACCTTGTCCGAACCGTATTTCATCACCACGACGTCTCCGCGTTCCGGTTCGGAAAACCAGTATGCGGGCTTCCAGCAGAAATTGAATCCCCGCTCCGCGTAAGTCGGCAGCATGCTTCCGCCCATGACGACCAGCGGCAGGCAGATGAACTTGAAGAACACCCACGCGACAATCACGACAGTCAGAAAACGGATAAAAAAGGAACGAACCATTTTGGGAAAGAAAAACGCGTGAATCAACCGCCGAAAACCTCCGGGTTCAAGCGCCTCCTTCCCCTCTTTTTCATGTGCTTCATGGTCAATCAGTTTCATTTGAGTTTCCTTTGTCTGCATTCTTGATGAACCTCCTGTCAAGCAGATAACATTCCTGCAGATTGGACAGCGAACGGAGAATATTGCTGCGAAGATCCGGAATTTTTTTTGAAATTTCTTCCAGAACACCGCGGAAATAGGCGCGGTCTCCGCCGCGTTCGAGCTGTTCGCGGTAGATGCATTCTCCGCGCACGGGCAGCTCCATTTCAGCGGCGGCCCGGGCAATCAGCGCCTCCGGCGTGAGGGCAAGCGGGCGGATGACGCGAAGCGCGCGCTTCTCGGCCGGCACATTCGGCCCCATGGTGCTGACGCCTCCGCCGCGGCAGACGCTCATCAGAAACGAAATCTCAATATCGTCAAGATGCTGCCCCAGCGCAATTTTGCGGCAACGGAGTTTTTCCGCCATGGAATAGAGATTGCCGCGGCGCAGACGCGAACAGAGCATGCACGGCTTTTCCGTCAGGCCTTTCTCTTCCAGAAGACGCGGAATATCCATGCACACCCTGTGATGCGGAATCCCGAGCGAACGGCAGAAGGAGGCTGTTTCATCGGCGGAAAATCCGGGAAATCCCGGATCGAAAGTCGCCGCAAACAGCGTAAAACGGATCGGAGCGGCGTCCGCAAGATGCTTCAGAACCTTCAGCAGAACCAGACTGTCCTTGCCGCCGCTGACTCCGACAAGAATCCGGTCGCCGTCCTCAATCATTTGATAATCAACGACTGCGTTTCCCGCCAGACGGCATATTTTTTTGAATGTCACGCACATGAAAACTGTTTCTCCGACTTTCCGTTAAGATAAATCAGCGCGCGGGAATTTCAATCTTCGATTCCCGATTTCCTTTCCTCTTTTCATCTGCCGTTCACCAGGCAGTTTCCGGCCGGAAAGGGAACAGGGCGGCAGATGATACGTTTCCCTGGAAACTACTTCTGGGAAAATGTTTTTCCCGCTGCACGGTACCTGGTCGGCGACATTCCCGTAAGGCGGAGAAAGACACGATAGAAGTATGGAACACTGTGAAATCCGGAAACTTCCGCAATTTTGGAGATCGGATACAATGTCCGGTTTCGGAGCAGCCATTTCGCATTTTCAATCCGGCGTTCATTGAGCATCTGAATGAAACTCTTTCCGAACATCCGCCGGATGCGGACGGTGGTGTGAGAGTCGCTCCATCCCAGCTTCGACGCGATAGCAGACAGGGAAAGATTTTCACGGAAATTCCCATTGATGTAATCCATGATCCGCTGTTTCGGATCATTGTCACCGGCTCCTTCCGACAGATGTTTTTCAAACAGCAGAGAGATTTCTCTTGTCAGCATGTCCATGAGCACGGGAAGTTCGGAAAACTCCTCGTCCGTCAGCTTTCCGATCTCCTTCGATCCGGAAGCGGCAAGCTGTTTCCCGGGATAGAGAAGGGAGTCTTCCGGCAGATCCCCGTGCGCCTGGAACACTCCGGCAAAAATCTGGAACGGTTTCATTCCCGGAACGGACACGGTTCCGACGATCTCCATGCACCCGTAAGGGCAGAGTTTGTAAAATGCGTGCCTGACGGTTTCCGCATGCTGCCCGGCCGCAATATCGTCGCAGAGACGGCAGAGAGACTGCGCATCCCGGTTGGCACGCTGACAGATGTTTGCCAGATGCGCCGTGTCGATCTCGGGAAAATGCGTGCTGAACAGATAATTGCCGGCGCCGTCGATGATGCAGATGCGACAGCGGTAGGTCCGCTCAATCATCCGCATCAGCAGACAGATTTCCCTTTGAGACAGCATGCGTCCTTCCTCCATTTCAATACGGGATTACTATAATGCCATTCCTCAATAATAAAAAGCAGAAAAAGAAAGCGATCTACAAAAAATGAATGTTTATCTACAAAAAGAGTATTGTTTTCAAGGAAAAAAACATTATACTTAAAAAATAGGAGCCTGCATAAAAAGAGAGAGTGGTCATGAAACCCGCAAAAAAGACTGTTTTTCTTTTCCGCCGCCAGTGCGGAACTTTCACACTGATCGAGCTTCTGGTCGTGACGGCGATCATCGCAATTCTGGCCTCCCTGCTGCTTCCCGCGTTGAATTCGATGAAAAAGAAGGCCCAGTCCGTATCCTGTTCGACAAATCTGAAGCAGATCGGCCAGTTCATTTATGCATACACGGGGGAAAACAGCGATTACTATCCCGTCCTGAACTACACGGGGGATTACGGGAATGCCACAAACTCCTGGGTGACGCTGGTGACGGATGCCTTCCGGATCCGGAAAGTCGCGACCTATTACATTCCGGCAAACAGCATTCTCGGATGTCCGACCCAGAGTCCGGTGCGTCCGAACAAGGAGGGCTACGCGGCAAACAACATCCCCTACGGACTGTCCAACGCATCCCAGGTGTTCGCCTGGAATCCGGGAGGAACAGGAGCAAGCGTGAAACCGGGACAGAAGATCTCATGGGTCAGGATTCCGTCAAAAGTCATGGGCTGCCTGGATTCCAGATCAAGCAATACGGGCAGCCCGAGAAGCCACGGGCGGTTTGAAATTTCCCAGCAGCAGCATGTTTCCCTGCGTCATTCCCGGAAGGCCAATATCGTTTATCTCGACGGTCACGCAGGCCAGGGGGGATACTATGAACTGCTGGGAAGGTCGTTCAACGGTCTGCCCTGGCGGGGAGACGCCACGGAGGAAATTTTCGTCACCCCCTCCCTCATCTATGATTACTGGCCTTACAACTGAACGGTTCGAAACGGCAAATCATTGAAACCCCACAGGAGAACCGGCAAAATGAAGTTCCCGCTGAATGTCCTTTTTTTCTGTTCCGCCGTCCTGACGGCGGACGCCTCCGTCCTGGAAAATCCCGCATTGAACAAAGTGAAAATCCTTTCTCCGCCGGAACAGCATGCGGAAGTGCAGATGGTCCGTGATGGAACGCCGGATTTCACCATCGTGTATGACGCGCAGGCGGAATCGCATCTGAAACATCCCGCATGGAAAAGCATCGAGCCGGCAATCGCCGTCCTGAGGGAAAACATCCGCAAGGCCACCGGAAAGGAGGTCGAGGCGGTAGACTGGAGAAAGGCGGACGCCGTCAGAACCCGCCATCTGCTTCTGGTCGGGGAAAGTCCGCTGACGCGGAAACTGGGAATCGATGCGCGGAAACTTCCGCAGGAGGGATTCCTTGTCCGGAGTTTCCGGAACGGCGCGGCCATTGTGGGAAACGACTCCTCCACCGATCGGTCTTTCAACACAAGGGGACCGCTCTACATGCTCGGCGCGCGGAAGGGAACGCTGTGGGGAGCCTATGATTTTCTGGAGCGTTTTTTCAACTGCCGTTTTTACTATCCGGGTCCGGACGGCAGTGTGCATCCCGCGGTCGCGGAACTGCGCCTTCCGCCGCTCGCCTACACGGACGCACCGTACTTCCAGAACCGGGGGACGCACTACCTGAAAATCGATCTGTCCCGCATCCGCAGAAGCATTGCCGGACTGAAGCAGGAGGATCTGGAGAAGTACTATCAGTCGCAGCGCTGGTCAAAGATTCTGCCGTTCACCTCCATGCACTCCCCGTATCCGGAAAAATGGGCGCAGAGCAATCCGGACCGGATTGAAAGCAGTTTTTTCCGCAGTGGAACGGGACATTTGTATTACAGCCGGATCTCTCACGCTTCCAACTACTTTGACGTCACCAGCCTGCAGTTCGCGGACAATCTGATCGACTCCCTGAAGCGTTTTTACGCGACCGGCGGAAAGGATCAGCAGGGCTGGGCTTACAACAACGGCTACTACATCGTGTTCGGGCAGTGCGACAACGAACTCCAGCTCCCGGAAATGCGGAACAATCCGACGGTCCGGCGGGAAAACCTGATCACACAGGAAAACATCTCGCACGGGGAAGGCGCCTACTTCAGCGATGTCTACGGGCGTTTCTACCGGTATTTCGCCGAACGCGTCAAAAAGGAGTTTCCGGACAAGAAACTGATCATCATGCCCTACGCAAGCTACACTCACGCGCCGTTCCAGAAAAAATATTATCTGCCGGACAATGTGGAAGCGGGAGTCTGTCTCGGCAAATTTCCCCGTTTCATCCGGAATCCGGAGGTTCTCGCACAGTACCGCGACCAGATGAACCGCTGGTACGAGGCGCTCGGAAACCGGCCGGTTCAGATGCTCTGGACCTACAATGCGGGCAACAACTGCTTTGCACAGGCGATCGCCACGCAGTTCCTCGGAGAAATTCCGAAGGCGCTGGGAAAAACTCTGGGAAACGTGGAGATCTTTCATGAGTTCAGCATGTGGCCGCGTCCGTTTCCCGAACAGGGACACTGGCATTTCTATTATGCAACGTACGCGGGCATGCGGGCCATGTGGAATCCCGATTTCGACGTGGATGCCGCTCTCGACGAGCACTGGACTCTCTTTTACGGACCGGAGGCGGGAAAACATCTGAAGGAAATGCACCGCGTCCTGAAGGAGGGCTTCCTGAAATATGCCGTTCCGGCGCAGAATCCGAAAGCCCTGTTCCCTCCGAAAACGCTGGAGCGCATGGAACAGTGCCTGAAGGAGGCGGAACGCCATCTGAAAGCCGGTTCCGTGGAGCGCAGACGTTACGATCTTATGAGCAGGGCGTTGAAATTCGAACTGAAATCACAGCGCGGCCAGCATGCCTACAACCCGCCGCTTTCCACCGTCCGGCGTCTTTTCGGCGATGCGGAAATCAGGATCGACGGAAAGGGAGACGAGCCGGAATGGGAGAAATGCGTCCCCGTCCCCATGCTGGAACCCAACGGAACCGGAGAAAAACCGCGTTATCCCGCGGATCTCCGGCTGCTGTGGAATCCGAACGGCATCTACGGGAAAATCCACATGCCCTATCCGCCGGCATCCGGAAACAAGGACATGTGGCGGAATTCCGTCGTCGAGCTGTTCTTCTCCCCCGGAACAGAGAAAAAAGTCTATTTTCAGATCGCGCTGGATCCGGAGAACCGCGCCTGCATGATGAAACAGCAGCTGAAACCCTTCCTCATGGCGCGCGACTTCCAATGGAAATGCCGGGGTTTCCGTTCGGCTTCCGCATTCAATGAAAACGAGTGGACTCTGGAATTCTTTCTGCCTTTTTCAGGGCTCGGGGAACCGTCCCCGAAAGCCTATCAGTCCTGGCGCTTCAACTTTGTGAACAATAAGCTTTCCGAACCGCGGGAGGTTTCCGCATCTTCCATGTGCCTCGGCAACAATCACGACATCAATCTCCATGGAATCATCAAGTTCATGGGGAAAGGAGATTAGCGGAAAAACATTCCGGCAGCCGTTCACGGGGCAGACAGGCGTCCTCTCATGAGAACGGGAGGAATGCGGAAGCGGAAACACTTCTGTTCCGTCATCTCTCCCATCCGTTTATTTTTTTTTGAAAGGAGATTCCCGTCATGAAAAAAATTTCCCTGTTTCTAGCATTGTCCGCCGCCGGAATGCTCTGCGGACAGGACATGAACGTCACGGCCCAGAAATACACCGGCTGGAACTCCGGCAACCTGATCTTCAACAGACAGGCGCTGATCGCAGGGCCCCGGAACACCTGCGGGGTCAATTTCTGCCAGCAGAAACCCGGCGGAAACGGAGAGACCTCGTTTTACATGGTTCTCACCGAACCGCGCCGGCAGGGAGGATTCGGCCAGCACCAGTGCCGTTTTCTGCGCATGGAGGTCAACGGAATCGACATGCAGCGGATCATGCCGCAGGAACGGGACTTCGAAATCTGGAAAAAAGGCAGAACCGCGGGAGCTGACATGACATTCCGCTTCGACGGGACAAACATCATACTGAGCGCTTATATGGCAGCGGATTCCCCGATGCTTTTCCTGCGTTTCCGTCCGGCGGAAACGCAGCTGGAACCCCTGCGGAAATTCCGGATTCACCTGGCTGTTCAGGTCGGAGGAATCAACGGGATCCTGAAGGCGGAAGACACCGCCGTCCGGACCGCGGCGCGCGAACTTGCCGGAAAACCATGGAAACAGGCGAAAAACATGCTGAATCCCGAAGACCGGTGGCTGATTTTTTACGACAGGAAACTTGACGGGTCCGGGAAAGACAAGGGATTCGGACCCTCTTTCCTGCTTCTGCCGCAGGACTTCTCAAACCTGAACAGGGCCGAGCTGATTCTGCCGGATGACACTCTTGCATCGGTGATTCTGGATGTGAAGGCGGATTTCCGGGAACTCACGCTTGGAATCTGGCAGAACAAGGCGCCGATTCCCAACAAGGACTTTTTCCGGCTCTTCGAGGAAAGGAAAAAGGATTTCACGGTAATTCACACTCCGGAGCAATGAGCGGCGGCGGGGAAAACACCCCGAATGTCCGGCTTTTGAAAAGCTTCCCGTCTCCTTCAGCTTGATTTTTGCAGGGAACCACGTTATAGTCACGGAAGCGCTTCGATCCACAACAATCACAGGAGACGAGATCATGAATGACAAACTGCTCAGAAAGGACATCAATCACCGGACCCCCGGCTGGTATCTGACATCCGGAGCCATTGAACTGTTTCTCACGGAAGACGGCGGACAGCACGCCCCTGTAACCTTCCGCAGAAATACGGAGAAACCGGTTCAGCCCTATTTCATCAGCCCGTGGCAGGATCAGCGTCCCGACCTTTCCTCGGTTCCGCTCCTTCAGAACCTCCGGGGCGATTTCTTCTGTCTTCCGTTCGGCGGAAACGCCGATCCCGTAGACGGCAGAACCTTTCCACCGCACGGCGAGACGGCGGCCTTCCGATGGACGCCTGTGAAAGCCGAGGAAACCCCGGACGGGGCCGTATTCGAATTTGAAATGAACTGTGCCGTTTCTGGAGCAAACGTGGTCAAGCGCATTGAAATGCGCAACGGCGCCGATGCCGTTTACCTCACGCACACCATCCGCGATTTCGAGGGGAAAATGCCTTACGGACACCACACCATCATCGAAATGCCGGCGGAAGACGAAAAAATGTTCTTTTCCGTCGGAAAATTCGATCTCGGCATGACCTGCCCCGGCGTTTTCGCCAGTCCCGTCAATCTGGAATACCAGTATCTCGCCTCCGGAGAGGAATTCACCAGCCTGGAGGCTCTTCCGACGCAGTTCAAGGCCGACCCCGTCCATGACTATTCCGTCATGCCGTCTCCCGTCGGCTATGTCGATCTTTTCGCCATGCTCCGGAAGCCGTCCGGCAAACCGGCGTGGGCGGCGGCGGTCTATCCGGATCGCGGCTATCTTTTCTTCTCCCTGAAAAACGCGGAGGAGCTGCCCTCCACAACCGTATGGACCTCCAACAGCGGACGCTACGCCGTGCCGTGGAACGGCAACACCCGCTGCATCGGCATTGAGGAGACATGTTCGTATTTCGCCGACGGATGCAAACCGTCCATTGAGGAAAACACACTGACGCGGAAAGGCTGGAAAACCTGCGGAGAATTCAGCAGAAATTCCCCCACTGTAATTCATCATATTCAAGGCATTGCACTCATTCCGGAAGGATTCGGAAAAGTTGCGGATGTCACATTCGAACCGGGGAAGGCCGTGTTTGCCGACGAGACGGGAAAAACCGCATCGGCAGCGGTTGACTGGGAGTTTCTCGGCGTGAAATAAGAAAAGATGTCCCGACAGGATGCAAAGACGGATGTGTGCAGGCATGCCGCATTCTGCACGCCTCCGTTTTATTCACGCGGAATCCGCTCCGCACACCTGCCGCAGTGCATGAGCCGTCTTTTACCGGTCCCTCAAAGTGTTTTCCAGCATCGACTTCGTGACCGGCCCCTCGCGCAGAATCTTCCAGGAGGAATCGGCATTCACCAGCACAACGGTGGAGGCTTTTGAACCGGGCGTCAGAACACCGCCGTCGACCGTGACATCCGGTTCTCCGTCAATGGTTTCCAACGCCTCGGAAACGGAAAGCGCGGGAGCCATTCCGGAACGGTTCGCGCTCGTCGATGCCAGAGGCGCACCGTAAGCGTTCAGAAGTTCCAGAATGAACGGATGATCCGGAATGCGGAACCCGAACGTGGAACCGGTTCCGTCCGGAACGACAAGCGTGATCGGGCCGGGACAGAAGTTTTCGGCAAAAATCCGCGCTGCGGGGGGCAGACATGGAATACAGACGGAAACCGCGTCGACAGACGGAAGAAAAGCTGCGAACGGTTTCGTCTCGCTCCTGTGTTTCAGACGGTAAATCCTGGTACGCGCCGCCATGTCGCGCCAGTCGCAGACAAGACCGTAAACGGTTTCCGTCGGCACCAGCAGGACACTGCCGGAACGGTCGAGCGCTTCAAGACAGGATTCCAGCGCGGACTCGGTTCTTCGCACAATCATTTTCAACACTCCTCAAACGCTGCGGAACTTCAGACGGGAATTACGCTCGTGCCGAATTCCGCACGCGGAAAAGATACAGCATCAACGCTTTTTTTCAATAAAACTGCAGGAAAATCAATAAAATTCGGTAATATCCCTGTTTAATCCGGAATTTTGATTTTAAGTTTCCGGATTTCATGCTATGGTATTAATGGGCAAAACAAGGAGGGAAACCGTAATGAGGACATCAGTTCTTGCCATGATTCTGGCCGGAGGCGAGGGGCGCAGGCTGGCACCGCTCACAGACCAGAGGGCCAAACCTTCCGTTCCTTTCGGGGGGAAATACAGAATCATCGACTTTGTGCTCAGCAACTTCATCAACAGCGGAATCGACAGCATTTTCGTCCTAACGCAATTCAAATCCCAGAGTCTGATGGAGCATATCATCAACGGATGGAACATCGCCAGCACACATGTGCGCGGCCGCTTCATCATACCGGTTCCTGCGCAGATGCAGACCGCGGACAAAACCTGGTACATGGGGACCGCGGACGCGATCTACCAGAACGCGCATCTGATCGAGGATTTCAGCCCCGATCTCGTCGCAGTGTTCGGCGGCGACCATATCTACCGCATGGACATCAGCCAGATGGTCGATTTCCATGTGAACAAGAACTCCATTGCGACAGTCGCAGCCATTCCGGTTCCGATCGAGGACGCGAAACAGTTCGGCGTGATCCAGGTCGACGAGGAGTGGCGCATCGTCGGATTCCAGGAGAAGCCCGAGAACCCGGCGCCGCTGCCGAATGACAAGAACATGGCGCTCGCCTCAATGGGCAACTACATCTTCGGCGCGGGCGACATTCTGCATCTGCTTCAGGAGGATCACACCCGTCCGGACAGCTCGCACGACTTCGGCAAGGACATCATTCCTTCGCTTGTTCCGACCGGACGGCTCTTCGCCTACAATTTCTACTCAAACAAGATTCCCGGACAGTCCGTGCAGGAAAAACCCTACTGGCGCGACGTCGGAACGCTCAAATCCTATTTCGAGGCGAACATGGATCTGCGCTCCACCAATCCGCAGCTGGATCTCTACAATCCGAAATGGCCGATCTACAACTACCATTTCAGTCTTCCCCCCGCGAAATTCGTTCACAACGAGGAGGTGGACGTCCACGGACTGCCGCGCATCGGCAAGGCGATCAACTCCATCGTCTGCGACGGGTGCATCGTCTCCGGCAGCACGGTCACAAGCTCGATTCTCTTCAACTCGGTGTTTGTCCACAGCTATGCCACCGTGCACAACTCGATCCTGCTCAACGACGTGGACATCGGCGAACACTGCCGCATCCGCAACTGCATCATCGACAAGCACAACGTCATTCCGCGCGGGACGATCATCGGTTACGACCGCGAGGAGGATGCGAAACGCTATATGGTCGTCGATCTCGGACCCGAGTACGGGCCGGACGCGTGGCTGACCGTCATCCCGAAAGACCGGCACTACCAGATGCTGGAACTTCCGAAGAGCCTGGAGACGCATCAGCTCTGACGGGAAAACGGTTCCGGAAAAAGGCGGGGTGTTGCGGAAACCTCCCGCCTTTTTCTTTCTCCGCAGAATCATTCCGCCATCCGGATCATTTCATAATCTTATGACAACATCTGAAGAAAAACAGCTTTTTACGGCGGTCCGCACGGAAACGGAGCGGATTCTCGGCAACGCGCCCGGCTGCCACGATTTCGCCCATACATTGCGCGTCCTGCACAACGCCGAGGAGATCCTTTCCGGAGAGACACATACGGACTTCGAAGCGTTTGCGGTCCGTCTTGCGGCGCTCCTGCATGACATTGCGCGCCCGGAAGAACTGAACTCCGGAGGGAAAATCTGCCATGCAAAGGAGGGAGGGAACAAAGCTCCCGCCCTGCTCCGGCGTCTCGGCTGTCAGGATGAATCCCTGATCGCAGCGGTCGGCCGTGCCGTGGCGCGCCACCGTTACCGGGGAGACGACGCTCCGCAGACGCTTGTAGAGAAGATCGTCTATGACGCGGACAAGCTCGACTCCATCGGAGCCGTCGGCGTCGGACGCGCCTTTCATTTTGCCGGCCGCATCGGCGCAAAACTCCACAATACGGCGGAGGCCGCGCTCGGGGCTCCCGCTTACAGCGCGGAAGACTCCGCCTACCGGGAATATCTGGTCAAACTGCGTTCCGTTCCGGAGCGGATGCTGACGGAAACGGGACGGCGTCTCGCTTCCGATCGTGCCGCGTTCATGCACGAATTTTTCCGCCGCATGAACGGGGAGTGCCATATGGAATGAACAGCAGGAATCCGTTTGAAGCATGACAGATCGTCAGTTATCTTTCCCATGCGGAGACAACATCCTGCAGAAAATGCGGCGAACGAGGAAAACAGACAAATATGACACTCCTTGACTATGCTGTGGTTGCTGTTTATCTGGCGCTTCTGCTTCTGATCGGCTGGAAGTTCAGGACACGTTCGGAAAATCCGGCGGAGTATTTTCTGGCGGGGCGGCGCATGGGATGGTTCCCGATCGGACTCTCGGTCATGGTGACAACCTTCAGCGCGATCAACTATCTCGCGCTGCCGGGCGAGGTGTTCGGCTTCGGGCTCTATGTGCTCGCCTCGTTTCCGGTCTTCTTTCTTGCCGCATGGATCATCACAAAAGTCTGGATGCCGTTTTTTCACGGAAAAAAAATGGTCAGTCTCTATGAATTCCTGGAAGAACGGTTCGACTACAGGGTGCGCGCGCTCGCAAGCGGGCTGTTTCTGGCATGGCGCTTCTTCTGGATGGCGACGGCGCTTTACGCCTCCGCCCAGATCATGAGCCGTCTGACGGGCGTTTCGCTCCAGGCGGTCATTCTGGCGGGCGGCATCGTGGCGACCATCTACACAACCGTCGGCGGAATGCGCGCGGTCATGTGGACCGACGTGCTCCAGTTCTTCGTCCTGTTCGGGGGGATCGTGCTCGGGCTGGCATTCGCGCTGCGCGGGGACGCGGATGCGTTCCGGATCGCGCTCGAAGGCGGACGGCTCAAACCGTTTCTTCCGTTCGATCCCGCCTATCTCTCCTTCGATCCGAGAATCCGGATGACGCTGTGGAGCGGCCTGATCGGCGTCACGGTCGCTTTTCTCGCCCGCTACGGCGCGGATCAGATGGTCGTCCAGCGTTACTTCACGGCCAGAGACCTCCGCGCGGCGCAGCGCGGACTCTGGCTGAATGCGTTTGTCTCGGTTCTCTCGCTTTCCCTTCTGGTCCTTTTCGGACTGGCGGTCTACGTTCATGCGATCACAAGCGGTGCGCTGTCCGGAACCCGCATCATGAACGGGACAGCCCTGCAGCAGATCGCCGCACTCATCCGCAGCTTTCCTGCCGGCGTGACCGGAGTGATCGCCGCCGCGCTGCTGGCCGCCACGATGTCCAGCATCGACTCCGGCATCAACAGCTGCAGTGCCGCGTATCTGACGGACTTTCACAACCGGCTCTTCCGCTTCCGTCTGCCGGGGCATCTGCTAACCGCCGCCATCGGAAGCGCGGTCACGCTTCTTGCGCTGACCGCCGTGCCGCTGGTCGGACGGACGAACACCCTGTTCATGATCGTCAACAAATTCGTGAACGGACTCGGCGGACCGCTTCTGACGCTGGTGGCGCTGGCGATGTTCTCGAAACGGGTCAACGCCTTCGGCATGTTTGCAGGCGGACTCTGCGGACTTGCCGCAAGTCTCGCAGTCTCCTTCTGCGTCAGAAGCCTGGCTCTGCAATACTATGCTGTGGTGAATCTGATTCTCACCGTCGCCTTCTGTTATCTTTTCAGTTTCGCATCGGGGCGCCCGGCGGCCGCGAAACGGTAGGACTACGCGGCGGTCGCGGCCTCGGGGAACTCCTGCCCGACAAGTTCAAGCAGCGCATCGTTCACCGTCAGCATGCCGATGATTTTCCTCTTCCGGTCACGGACCATCAGCAGTTTGGAATCCAGTTTCACGACATTCTCGATCAGTTCAAGCTGAGAGAGGTTCGTGTCGATGAATTTCACCGGGCGCACCAGAACCTTCCACTCCTCCTTCTGATGAAACAGAAGGTCTTTGGCATAGAGACATCCTGTGATCGTGCCGTCCTTTGCGAGGACGGGATAACGGGAATGCGGATCGTTCCGCATCCGGTCCAGAATCTCCTGTCTCGACGCATTTTCCGGAATCATGCAGACCTTCTCCAGCGGAAGCATCAGCTCCTCGATCGTCCGCTTGCCGAGCATCGGCGTGTTGCGGATGATCTGCTCCTGCGTCATTGTGATCTGTTCCGCCTCGCGCGCCATGGCGGCGAGGGCGGTGATCTCGCCGATGTTGATTTTATCGTCTTTTCCGCTCCTGTGCTGCGGGTCGAAGGGACGGTTGATCAGATGAACAAGCGCAATCAGCGGCGTCATCAGCCAGACAAGATACTGCAGCGTTTTCGCCGTGCAGGCAATGACCAGTGAATTGAAACGGACCCCGAGCGTCTTGGGCAGAATCTCGGTATACTGCACCATCATGACGGTAAACGCGAGGGAAAACAGCCAGATATAGCGATTCCCGAACAGTTCGTCAAACTCGGCGCCAGCGATGGAAGCGCCGAACGTGTGAGCCGCCGTGTTCAGAATCAGAATCACGGCAATGGGTTTTTCAATGTCTTTCTTGAAATCCCGGCAGATTTTCCCGATCTTCGGATGACGCTCCGAGATGACGGCGATTTTGCTGGGGGTGATGCTCAGAAGAGCGGCTTCCATAATGGAACATAAGAACGAAACACCTAATGCAACGGCGATACTGACAATGAAAAGTGTCATAAAATGAAAAAAACTCCTTCCGATGAATCCTATTCCAGGCGAAAGTGAACTGTTTCGGCGCAGAGCACGCGCTCGTATCGGGGATTTCGCCTGCGGCAACCAGCTTACTCAGCCGGACCGAAGCAGGACAGGATGTCCTGCACGAAGTAATTTCCGCGATGCAAGGCATCGCACTGTCACCCCGATTTTTTTACATGAATTACCGCGATGCAAGCATACGCGGTCTCGGAGATTTCGCCTCCGGCGACCAGCTTGCGCAGCTGGACCGCGGCAGGACTGAAAGTCCTGCACGAAGCTATTTCGACGATGCAAAACATCGTGGCATGAATCTGCCCGGAAATCAGCATCTGAGGGGAATGAAAATCAGCGAGGAACTCTTGACGGCGGACGTTCCGAATCCGCGGTCCACCTTGGAGAAAGAGATCCGGAGATCGGGAATGCCGTATTCCGTTCCGCCGCTGCCGGAAGACGCATTCAGAGTCTTTCCGGAAACCGTCTGCCGCAGTGCGGGAAGATCGTCATTGAGCTTTTCCTCCACGGAGGAAAAAGTTTCAAAAGGAACATTTGCGCAGACGGAAAAATCTCCGGCCGTTCCGGACGCCGCATAAAAAAGACATCCCAGCCAGAGGAACAGAAGCAGACATAATCGATATTTCGTTTTCATAAGATATCTGTTACTATATCAAGGATTTTCAAAAAAGCAAGCGGAACGAAAAACGCGGCAGGAATTTCAGAGGAATATTTTTCTTCCGGAAAAGCAAACGCCATACATGGCAATCCCCGCCGGGACCGGCCCTTATGAAAAAAGTGCACGCATTCAAATGCAATGCTCAAGCATCCCGATTTTCGCCCGAATCCTCTCCGGGTCAAAGAGACGGCAGCCGGCCTCCGCATGAAATCCCTGTCTCGAATCGTTTTCCACATATGGAAGCACGGTCCGGAGCACCTCCAGTTCCGCATTCACAATATGCCGGAACTCATGAATTTTCCCGGGATTCCACTCCAGACGCAGCGCATAGGCGCGCAAGGCATTCTCCGTGCTGGTCCAGCACATTCCGCAGATTACCGCATTGCCGAGTTCAAGTCGGTCGTCGCAGTTTTCCAGTCCGGCTTCCAGCAGCAACACGCCGCTCATCCAGACCGCGGCGCATTTGGCATATGCGCCGATCAGCTCGGGAAGGGAAAATTCGTGATGCAGCATTTCACAGGCGGGAGAAAGATCGTCTCCGCGGACGGCGGACTCCAGGTAGGAACATCCGGCATACGTCTTCTCCAGCGGGCCGGGCCGGTAGACCGCGTCGTATGCAAGCGCATGACTCTGCACACCGTAATACAGCGGGCCGATGCAGAATGGAAGATGACGCATTGCCGAGGCGAACAGACGCCAGGCATGATACACAAGACGGCTGTCGCATCCGGGAAAATACGATTCCGCAAACGCGCGGAGTTCCTCCTCCTCCCCGGAGAGCGTCCGGAGATGCAGAAAGTGGTGAAAGGCCGCCGTGTTGGCGCTGAGGAAATTGCCGAAGTTCCAGCACCCGAGGAATCCCGTGTCCGGGTGCGCCCGGTGCCAGAGCGCCTTTTCCCTTATGCTGAGAAGATTCGGAATCGATACGACGCTTCCGAGTTCGTGCGTCGCCCCGATCTGCAGTTTGCTCATGAAGGGCAGTCCGATTTCCCCGCAGACGGCGGCGGTCCTGCGGAAATGTTCCGACGGTCCCGGATACAGCAGGGAATATTCGTCGATTTCAAATCCCGGACGTTCCGGAAGGTCTGTCACGCCGCCGCGCTCGAAATCCGCCATCACGACAACATCGCGCGGCAGCAGTTCCAGCAGAGGGCGGCACGGAGAGGGCAGCCATCCCTGCCAGCTCCAGTTCCATGCGATGACGGCCATCGTTGCGGAATGCCTGCGGATTCCGTTCCGGAACAGCGCAATCAGTTCCGCGGCGACCTCCCACGGCTCGCGTTCCCGGCAGCGGGGACATTCCACAAGGGGATAGCAGGCATTCGGATTCTCTTTCCGACGCCGCTGGTAGCAATGCCCCGGAAATTCCGTCGCGGTAATCAGAATGACACCTCCCAGATCCGGAAGTTTCTCCGCGATCTGCGCGGCGGATTCTTCCACGAATCGTTTCACCGCCGGGACCGAGGAACAGAGCGAAACCGTCGGATATCTTCGCCTTTCTCCGGTCAGAGGCGATTCCTCCGTCAGATACTCCCTCTGCCCTGCGCACTCCGCATGGCTGCGCCAGAAGCAGCGGTATGATTCCGGAACGGCACGCAGCGCCTGACCGTACAGAAAGACCTTGATGCCGTGTTTTTCCGCACGCCGGATCAGTCCGGAAAGTTTCTCGACATGTTCTTCGGCATGAATCCCCAGTTCGGGAAATTCCTCCGTCCGGACAATATGGGCGAATCTGGCATGAAGCCAGATGCCGTTGAAACCTGCCGCGGCAATACCGGCAAGCTCCGCATCGCTGTAATGCTCCGGAGCGGTGAAGGTTTCATCCGTCCGGTCGTCGGGATATTCGGCAGTTGTTCCGCCGAAGCGGCTCCAGGGGGAACGCCAGATCCGGTAAATCATCCTGTTCTCCTTTTTTCCCTTAAGATAACCGGAAAAGAGTCCGATATAAATGGCATAAATGGGAAAAAGTTGATTTTTCCGGGATATTCAGCGGATATTTTCCGTCATTTTCTTCCGGAACTCCCTGGGATAGACCCCGTTTTTTTTCCGGAACATTCTGGAGAAACTGGATGCGTCGTCAAATCCGCAGGCGTCGGCGATCTCCTTGATCGGACGCTCTCCGCTCCGCATCAGTTCAACGGCCAGCTTCATTCTGCAGCTGAGCAGAAACTCATGCGGAGGCTGTCCGATATAACGCCTGAACTTTTTCCGGAATGTTTCGTAAGACATGGCATACTTTCCTGCCAGCGCCTCCGGATCATACCGGACTGCAGGATATTTTTTGAACTGCTCCGCCGCTTCCAGAATGGGGAAACACGCAGGAACACCCGTCTCTCCGCAGAAAGCCGCATCATAAATCAGACCGATCAGCTCCTCCACATAAACCACAATCCGGTGCCGGATGGATTGTTCCGAGGCATGTCTGTTCAAATTGATGATCCGGAGCATGAGAAGCGCCATCTCCATGCTGCTGGCGAGAGGCAGTCCCAGACCGCCGGCTGACGAAAGCTGCGCCAGTCCCCTGCTGATCCGTCTTGCCCGGGGACCTCCCATATCCAGCCAGATCGTCTCCTTGCGGAACCGTGCCTCCGCGGACAGGAACTGATACACATGCCCGGGAAGCGCCCAGAAAATAAACGGAGCCTTCAGATGATGTCTTGCGCCGTCCATTGTCACAACCAGTTCTCCCCTCCGCAGGAGGCAGAGACTGAAGTAAGGCGGATTAATCGGCTTTGAAACGTGGTAACCATGCAGTTTCTGCATTGCCTGGACGATTTCCAGATCATCGAAATATCCCATTCGCATTCCTCTTTCCCAACGGTTTTCGAAGAATATAATGTCCGGAACGGAAATGGCAAGACGGGTTCTTTCAAAAAAATACCATAAATGTCAGCAAAAGCCCATATCTGCCATTTCAAAGCGGATTTCCCCCGCTATAGTATGGACACATCGACAGAAGAAAACAACTCTTTGGAACGGGATCAGAAGATACTATGAAGATTTCAGACAGACCTTATCACGGAGTTTACAATACGGAAGAAGATAGAGTGCCTCCTTTCGAAATTCCCTCTCCGCTGACAATGCCGGACGGCAGCACAGTTCAGACGCCTTTTGAGTGGATGAACTTCCGCCGCGATGTCATTCTGCGTTTGTTCCGGGAGGAAATGTACGGCTGGATGCCGCCACGCCCGGAACGGATGCGCTTCGAACTCCTCTCCGAAAATCCGGCGGCGTTCGACGGCCTTGCGATCCGCCGGGAAATCCGGATTCATTGCGAAAACGAAGGAAAACACAAGGCTTTCGACCTGCTTCTTTATCTGCCGAAGAACCGGAAAACGCCGGCGCCCGTCTTCCTTGGGCTCAACGGCCGCGGCAATCATGCGGCGACTCCGGAAAAAGAGATCCGGATCACCAGGGAACCGGTCGTGAACTGGAGCACGCACGAGGCGTTCGCCACCGAACCGCCGGATGAATCAACCCGCGGCGTCCAGAGCGAATTCTGGAACTTCCGGGAAATTCTGGAACGCGGTTATGCCGCTGCGACACTGTGCATCAGCGAAATTTTTTACGATTCCCCCGAAGGATTTGCAAGCAGCATTTACCGCCTCTTCCTGCCGGAGAACGCGCTGCGGAAGTCCAAACACAAATTCGGTGCGATCGGAGCATGGGCCTGGGGACTTTCACGCGCCCTGGACTGCCTGGAGCATGAAACGGAAATTGACGCGCAAAAGGCGGCTGTCCACGGCCATTCCCGTCTCGGGAAAACGGCGCTCTGGGCGGGCGCCTGCGATCCGCGTTTCGCCATGGTCATTTCCAATGAATCCGGATGCGGCGGAGCGTCTCTTTCACGGCACATTTTCGGCGAAACCATTGATTTTCTGCTCTTCTGGCGCGATTACTGGTTCAGCTCCGCATTCGAACGCTACCGCAACAGGGAAAACACCTTGCCGTTTGATCAGAATTTCCTGCTTGCCCTGATCGCGCCGCGGCCGCTTTATGTCGCCAGCGCAGCCGGGGATCTGCACTCCGACCCGAGAGGAGAGTATCTTTCCATCGCCTCGGCGGCGGAAGTCTACCGCCTCTTCGGCGCGGAATGCAGGGAATTCCAGCCGGACAGCCTTCCGCCCCGCGACGTCTCCATCGGCAGGGAGATCGGTTATCATGTCCGGAGCGGCGAGCATGACGTCACGCCGGAAGACTGGAAATTCTACCTGGACTTCGCCGACCGGTATTGGAATGCGGAATAGCTGATTTTACAGGAGTCGGCTGCAAGACCGATATTTTCCCGCGATCTCGCCCACGGTCAGTTCCCCGTGCAGCGCTTCCAATGCCACACGGCTTTGAACTTGGAGTCATACGACTTTTTCATAAAAACGCCCTCCCCGTCCAGGTTAATCTAACGGGCATTTTACACAAGATCGTCTTGCCCGGTTCCCGGGGCCGGCCGCAATCCCCGCACAAGAGCATTTACGCTCAAAAACAGCCGGAAATTCAGACAATCTGAACAGCGACCTGCCTGGGGGAAAAGAAAAGGAAATGGTGAGCCGGCAGGGGCTCGAACCCTGGACCACCGCCTTAAAAGGGCGATGCTCTACCGACTGAGCTACCAGCTCACGGAAAATGTCTCTCAAGTGGAACAAAGACAGTAATTTATCATGAAAAACAGGAAAATCAAGCCGTTTTCCGAGGAAAAAAATAAAAAACTCTCCCTTCAGGCGGAAAAAGAAAACGATGACAGGCGAAACCGGACAAAGCCGTCAACGCGGATTCCTCAATAAAAACCGGGTTTCGGCCGCCCCTTGCGGACATCAATTTCAATGTTCCGGATATTCTCTATCCCGAGATTGTGTTTCAGCGCGGCAAGAAGACGGCTCTTGAAACCGTCGGCAACAGCAAGAATGGATTCGCCGTCCGGATTGTAGGGAAAGGAAACAGCCACGGCAAGACGCAGCGCCTTTTTCCGGTCATGGTAAAGCCCGACTTTCAGAATGTCAAGCGCGGGAAACTCCGCGCCGACGGACTTGACCAGATCCGCAATCGCCGTCGCGGAAATCAGAATCCTCCCATGGTCGGATGCGAGAGCCACCCCCCGGGCACGGCGCGGACAGCGCAGAACGGCAAGCAGAAGCCCCAGCACAAGCACGAAAATCAGAGCGACCATCGCGCCGGTCAGATAACCGCACTGAAATGCAAAGATTTCAGAGTCGCTGACATCAAAGAGATAATTCCGAACCATTTCAGTGATTTTCGCCGTCATACGCCCGCTGTGTCCCGTGTGTTATTCCGAATCACTCTGTTCCTGCCCGTCTTCCAGGTCGATAATGACGACATTGACCTTGGAGACCCGCATGCCTGTAATCCGGGTGATCTCCTCAACCACCACAAGCTGGATCGTTTCTGCGATCTCGGGAATATGCGTCCCGTAGGCAAGAATGACCTTGACTTCGACCTGCACGGAGTTCTCGCCCATGCTGATGGAAATGGCGCGGTCATACATTCTCTTGCTGCCGACAATCTCGGCAAGGTTGTCCACAAGACTGCTCCCCGCAAGGCGGACAACGCCGGGAACCGCACAGGCGGCCTTCCGAACAATGGAGGCAATCACGCTTTCATGAACCTTCACCGTTCCGGAGCAGGGCGCCGCCTCCGCCATTGCGGCCTGCGCGGGGAGAATGCTCTGACTGGTCTTCTTCTCTTCCTTATTCATGGATGATGATCTCCTTCTGCTTACAGCTCTTCCGACTCGTCGTCGGCGGCGTCTTCCATTTCACGAACGATCACGTTGACTTTCGTGACATTCAGACCCGTAATCGCGTTGATTTCCTTTGACACGACATCCTGAACCGCAGCCGCAACCGCTGGAAGCTGAACCCCGTACTGAATGTTGATGGAAAGCTCCACCGCCACGGAAGCGTTGTTCATCGCGATCTGAATCGACCGGTCCTGAATCTTCTTGCTGCCGACGATCTCGGCGATGTTGTCGACGAAACTGTTTCCCGTAATGCGCGTGACGCCGGGCACCGCGCAGGCGGCCTTCCGGACAATCGTGGCAATCGCGCCCTCATGGATTTTGATCTGTCCGTACTGCGTGCCGCGCTCCGCAACGGAACTTGCCGAAGCGTGTTTTCTGGAAGTTGTTCCGGATGTCAGTCTTGCCATTTTTCATCTTCCCTGGAGTTATGCCGGATTTTCTTTCTTATCCTGCTTGTTGAAGTGTCCGCCCTTGATGAGCCGTTCAATAAACCCGGTGTCGTAATGGCCTTCAATAAACTCCCGGGTGTCGATGATGAACTGCTCGAACGGGATCGTCGTTTTGACTCCCTCGATAAAATATTCGCCCAGGGCGCGGCGGCATTTCGCAATGGCCTCCGCGCGGGTGTCCCCGTGGACGATCAGTTTTCCGATCATGCTGTCGTAATGCGGCGGAATGCGATAACCGTTGTAGGCATGCGAATCCACGCGGACGCCGGGGCCGCCGGGCGCGGCATAGAACTCGATCCGGCCGGGGCACGGGGAAAAGTTGTTGTAAGGATTCTCCGCATTGATGCGGCATTCGATCGCATGGCCGCGGAACGCCACGTTCTTCTGCGTGAGAGAGAGTTTCTCGCCGGCCGCAATCCGGATCTGCTCCTTGATGATGTCCACGCCGGTAATCATTTCCGTCACCGGATGTTCCACCTGCACGCGGGTGTTCATTTCCATGAAATAAAACTGGTCGTTCGGCCCGAGAAGGAACTCGATCGTTCCGGCGCTGACATATTTTGCGGCCTTTGCGGCCTTGACGGCGGCCTCGCCCATTTTCCTGCGGAGCGAAGCGCTGAGCGCCGGAGAGGGGGACTCCTCGATCAGCTTCTGGTGTCGGCGCTGGAGACTGCAGTCGCGTTCGCCGAGATGCAGGACATTCCCGTAGGAATCCGCCAGAATCTGCACTTCGATATGACGGGGATTCTCAATGTATTTCTCGATATAGACCTCCCCGTCGCCGAAGGCCCTTTCCGCCTCCGTCTTCGCGGCATGGAAACCCTGAATCAGACTGTGGTCGTTGTGCGCAATGCGCATTCCACGTCCGCCGCCGCCGGCGGAAGCCTTGACAATGACCGGATACTTGAGGGCGTGCGCCTCCTTGAGCGCCTCCTCCTCGGTGTTGATCACGCCGTGACTTCCGGGTGTGACCGGAACGCCGGCCTTGCGCATGGTCTCCCGCGCATTGGATTTGTCGCCCATCGCGCGCATCTGCTCCGGACCGGGGCCGATGAAGGTGATGTTGCAGCTTTTGCAGATTTCGGCGAAATGGGCGTTCTCGGAAAGAAAGCCGTATCCCGGATGGATCGCATCCACGTCGCAGATTTCGCCGACACTGATGATCCGTTCGATTAACAGGTAACTTGCGCTGGACGGCGCGCTTCCGATGCAGACCGCCTGATCCGCGAGACGGACCGGCAGGGAATCCTCGTCGGCCTGCGAATACGCGATGACGGTCTTGATTCCCATCTCCTTGCACGCGCGGATGATGCGGAGCGCGATTTCGCCGCGGTTGGCAATTAGGATTTTATTGAACATAATTCACCCGGGGTAAGTAAAAACATTGGTCTTATTCGAGAATGAAAAGGGGCTGGCCGAATTCGACAGGCTGGCCGTTCTCGACGAGGATCTCCTTGATCACGCCGGACTTCTCCGCCTTGATTTCATTCATGACCTTCATCGCCTCGATGATGCAGACGGTCGTGTCCGCGTCAACTTTCGATCCGACCTTGACAAACGCATCCGCGCCCGGCGCGGAAGAGCGGTAGAACGTTCCGACAATGGGAGATTCCACAATCTTGCTCGCGTCCACGGGTCCGGCACCAGCCGGAGCGGCGGCAGGTGCGGGAGCGGCAGGCGCGGGAGCGGCAGGCGCGGGAGCGGCAGGCGCGGGAGCGGCAGGCGCGGCGGCAGGCGCCGCAGCAACAGGGGCGACCGCCGGTGCGGCAATTACGGTCTGAGGAGCCATCGCGGCGCTCTGCTGACTGCCTCTCCGGATGCAGAGATGCATGTCCTCCGCCTCGATTTTGAACTCTGTAAGATCGTTTTCGGACATGAGCTTGACGATGGTTTTTATCTCTTCAATTTTCATCTCTCAGCCTTGTGCTTTTGTTGTTTTGTTGTTGATATATCTGACAAGGGCGCGCAGCGCCCACTCGTAGCCGTCAGCCCCCAGTCCCGCGATCTGCCCGATACAGACCGGCGCGGTCAGGGAATCATGGCGGAATCCCTCCCGCGCGTGAATGTTGCTCAGGTGAATCTCCACAGCCGGGAGTTTGACTCCCTCGATGGCGTCCCGGATCGCGACGCTCGTATGCGTATATGCGGCGGGGTTGATGACGAGACCGTCCACGCCGTCAGCCAGCGCCTGCGCGATGGCGTCGACGAGCACCCCCTCGTGATTGCTCTGCAGAAAACCGATCTCCACCCCGAGTTCAGACGCGACAGCCCGCAGCCGGGCCTCAATCTCAGGAAGAGGCACGACCCCATACACTTCCACTTTCCTGCGCCCGAGCAGCTGCAGGTTGGGTCCGTTCAATACTAAAACCTTCATGGCGCTTACTATAACACCGTTTTTCCCGCTTGTCCAGAAAAAAACTGAAAAGGATGAAAAATGAACCGATTATTTTCCCTGCACGGACTTACAGCTCATGGAAGTAAACGCTCTCATAACCGTTTTCCGCCATCACCTCCAGAGCCGCGTCGATCTCCTCGAAATACGATGGAATATAGTTGGAGTAACTCCGCCAGGCATACTGTTCGTGGGAACCGATGCAGATCAGGTTTTTTCCGGCGGCGATGCGCCTCCGCAGCCGTTCCCGGATTCCGGAGATATCGTCCTTGAAGAGATTCAGAATTGCATCCACGGGCATGTCGTACATGGCGTAATCCCGGTTCCATGCGATGGCTTCCCCCTGGGGAACCGCAAAAAATTTCATTCCATGGTTCCGCATGAAAATCCGGTTCTCCGGCGTGACTTCGAAATAGTGCATGATGACCGGAGCGATCAGGGAATCCTTTCCGACGATCCGGGCAAGTTCCGTCATCAGCAGCTCATAATGGGCGGGAAGCTGTTCCGGGCAGGAGCGGGAATACGGATACTCGGGAAATTCCGCAAAACCGTGAAAGGCGAATTTCAGCCAGGAGGAGTTCTGTTCGAACTCCGGACGGTACTTGTCCGGGAACTGGCCCAGATCGAAGGCCGGATTGTGCGAATTCCGCCAGAAACAGTTCAGCGTGAACTTCGTCCCGTACTTCTCGTGCGCCTTCCTGAGACCGGCCAGATAAAAATTGTCGAAGACCGAAGGGGGGCAGTGCTTCTGAATGTCGTTGAAGAAAAAGATGTTGTCATCAATGAAGAAATTGTACTTTTTCCCGGCCGGCAGTTTGTTCGGCATGATCGGCTCCTTGTTTTTTATTTGTGATGCAATTACTGCATGCTCATCGCGGTCGGCTGAAAACGGGGATCGTCCGGAAGGACGGTCGGCGTGTCAAGCGGCGGAAGACGGTCGACGATGCCCCAGCGGCGCGAAACCGGCCAGAAGATGGCAACCGCCAGCCCGATGATGTTTTTCCGCGGGATGAACCCGATCATCCGCGCGTCGAGACTGTGGTTTGTATTGTCGCCCAGCACGAAATAGTGGTTGTCCGGCACAGTGATCTCCTGCCCCGGTGCAAGCAGACCGTCCGCCCTGTGCCCCTGATATCCGCCCTTGAACGAATACAGCTTGTTGAATTTTTCCGAAAACTCGTATGCGGGCCGGAATGCGCTTTCGCCTTTCGGACGGATCATCAGGATGTTGTTTTCGATTTTCAGCGTGTCGCCGGGCAGTCCGGCAAGGCGTTTGATGTAGTAGAATCCGCTGAGCGGCTGTACGGGAGAGGAAAGCCCTTCCGTGGTGAAGACGATTACGTCGCCGCGCCGGATGTCGCGGAAATGGATGCTGAGGCGCTCGACGAAAACATGGTCGCCTGTGGAGAGCCAGCCGTCCGCGAAGGTTTCGCCCCGCTCGTAGTAATCGCCGGTCTTGGCGAGATAGCGCCGGATGTTCTGAAGAAGATCTCCCGGAAGAGCATAGGTGCGGTTTCCGATGTTGAAAACCGAATCCGTGAAGATGAAATATGAATTCCTCATGCGGTAGTCACCGCTGAGAAAGCCGTCCTCCTCGACGGTAAGTTTCGCACGCCGCGCCTGAAGAGGCATCACGGCGCGCGTGACGGGTCCGAGATGCGGTTCGGCAAGCTGCCGGTCGATATAGTGAATGCCGAACAGCGTCGGCTGCATGCTGCTGGTCGGGATCTTGAACGGCTGGATGTAAAGCGCGCGGATCCCGCCGGCGACGGAACAGGCGACGACAAGCACATCCAGAAACGCGCGCATCGAATGGGCGAAGCCGTGCCGGGGAAGAATGCGGTCGAGCCTCCGGTCGAATTCCGCGAGCGCGGCGTCGTCCGTGTCGGCGAGGCGGACCTGATCGAGCTCGCTTTTCAAGAGGGAGAGTTCGGTTTTCGTCTTGTCCTCCAGGATGTCGTCGTCGGCCGCCAGCGTGCCGCGCACGGTGTTCCGGAGTTCCCTGAGCAGTTTCCTGCGTTTCCTGTTTTTGAAAAATGTCAGAAGCATGGTTGCAGTCTCTTTCCTCTTTGAAAATATTTCATAAAAACAATATCACATCTTTGTTTCCAGGTCAAGCGGGGTTTGCATATAATCGACGCAGGAGATATATTACCGCATTTTTGGAACGATGGAAGGTGAGCAAACGGAAATGATCGTCTTATACAGAATCTTTTTTCCGCTGGTCTTTTTGTTTTTTCTGCCCGGACTGATCGTCAAGCTGATCCGTCGCCCGGGAAGGAAACGCAACTATCCGGAGCGTTTCGGAATCTTTTCCCCGGAACGGCGCGCCGCGCTCCGGAACATGGAGGGGGCGGTCTGGATTCACGCAGTCAGCGTCGGGGAAACCAATGTGGCGCTCTCCCTGCTGAAGAAGTGGATTGCGGAACATCCGGACCGGAAATTCGTGTTCAGCACGACCACCACGACCGCACAGGAAATCGCGTGGAGCAAGGTTCCCGCCGGAGTCGAGGTGTTCTTCTGTCCGGTGGACATGGGGATGTTCGTCCGCACCGCGCTCCGGATGATCCGCCCGTCGGCGCTGGTGATTTTCGAGACGGAAATCTGGCCGAACCTGGTGCTTCTGGCGAAAAAAAGCGGCGCGAAGGTATTTCTCGTGAATGCACGGCTCTCCGACCGTTCCATCAGAGGCTACCGGCGTTTCCGCGCCTTCTTCGCGCCCGTGCTGTCGGCCTTCGACCGGATCGGCGTGCAGACCGAACTCGACCGCGAACGGTTTCTTTCCGTCGCGCCGGAAGCGCGTGTCGTCGTGACCGGCAACATCAAGTTCGATCAGTGTCCGCCCCCGGATCTGGAGGGAATCGATCTTGCGCCGTTCTTCGGGAAGAATTTTCTCGCGCTGCTCGCGTGCAGCACCCACGCACCGGAGGAAAAACTGATTCTGGAAACCTTTCTGAAAGCGCGCAGACACCGTCCGGAACTCAAACTCGTCATCGTGCCGCGCCACGCCGAGCGCGGAAACGAACTGGAGGAAATGCTGAAGGCTTCCGGGCTCCGCTACCATCGGAGAACCGCGAAAACGCCGCCGTCCTCTCTTGTGGACTGTCTGCTTGCGGATACGACGGGCGAACTTTTGAAATTCATCAAGTCCTCGGAAATTGTGCTGATGGGAAAAACCTTCGCGGGGAACTGCGAGGGACAGAACATCATTGAACCAGCCAGCCTGGGAAAAACAATCATCACAGGCCCGGAAATGAAGAACTTCCGCCAGGCGTTCGACGCGCTGAGCCGGAACGGCGGCGTGCTGCGCATCGCTTCCGATGCGCAGCTGGCTTCCGCCGTGGAAGCTCTGGCAGATGATCCCGAAGCGCGGCACAGGCTCGGGAAAAAGGCGAAGGAGGCTGTCTCCAGACATGCCGGGGCATTGGAAAAGACAATTAAACTTTTGGAGGAGAATTTATCATGTCAGGCTTGACGCAGGCCCTTCTTGCCAGGGAGGGAAAGATTACCGAACAGATGAAACGCGTTGCCGGAAAAGAGGGGCGCAGCGAAGAGTTCATCCGCGAACGGGTCGCCGACGGGCGGGTCGTCATCCCGGCAAACGTCAATCATGCGAATCTGGATCCGGTCGGCATCGGGCGCGAGCTCCTGACCAAGATCAACGCCAACATCGGAAACTCCTCCCTCTCCAGCTGCCCGAAGGAGGAACAGGAGAAACTCCGGACCGCGCTGAAATACGGCGCGGACACGGTGATGGACCTGAGCACCGGCGGCAACATCGTGAAGATCCGCGCGGACCTTCTGGCAAAGTGCCCCGCTCCGGTCGGGACGGTTTCCGTGTACGAAATGGTCGCCCGGGCGGGCGCCGACGGAATCGGGCGCGAACTGATGCTCCAGGTCATTGAGGAGCAGGCGCGTCAGGGCGTCGACTATATGACGATTCATGCGGGGCTGCTTCGCAGATATGTGCCGCTCGCCATGAAACGGAAGCTCGGAATCGTCAGCCGCGGAGGCGCGCTGCTCGCCGGATGGATGATGAAACACGGTAAAGAGAATCCGTTCTATGAGTTTTTCGACGACATTCTTCAGATCTGCCTGAAATACGACGTGACACTCTCCCTCGGCGACGGATTGCGCCCGGGATGTCTCGCGGACGCCAGCGACGAGGCGCAGTTCGCGGAACTCGACACCCTCGGGGAACTGGTTTTCCGCTGCCGCAAGGCCGGCGTTCAGGCGATGGTCGAAGGCCCCGGCCACATTCCGATGAATGAAATCGAAATGAACATGAAGCGGGAGCGGGAGGTCTGCGGCGACGCGCCGTTCTACATCCTCGGCCCCGTCGTCATCGACTGCGCGCCCGGATACGACCACCTCGTCGCTTCGATGGGCGGCATGCTCGGCGCGTATCACGGAGCGGCGATGCTCTGTTATGTCACGCCCAAGGAGCACATCGGACTGCCGAACAACGAGGATGTCCGGCGGGGCGTCGTGGCCTTCAAGATCGCCGCGCACGCCGCCGACATCGGACTTGGGAAGCCCGGCGCGCGCCGGCGCGACGACGCAATCAGCGACGCCCGCGCGGAATTCGACTGGGACAAACAGTTCTCCTGCGCGCTGGACGAGGACCGCGCCCGCGCCTACCGGGCCGAGGCCATCCGCGAGAGTTCCGCCGAGGAGATTGCAAAAAAGCATGACGGGAAATACTGCACCATGTGCGGGCCCGACTTCTGTTCCGTGCGCATCAGCGCGCGGTTGAAAGAGGCCGTGAAACAGGAGTGATTCCCTTTCGCTTCACGGCGGAAACACGGAGAAAGACATGAACGAATCATCCGAGATCCGGACCCTGGAAGACGCTCTGACGAAAGCGGAAACCTCCTTTCACGTTCTGTTCGAAAAAATGAATGCGGACGGCTCCGCGCGGACAATCTGCGAAGGGGAACACCGGGAGCTGCTTGCGATATTCCGGATTCTCTTCGGAAAACTGCGCGGAGAACTTGCGCTCCTCGGCACGGCGACCATTTCGCCGCGTCTGGAATCGCTCTCCTCCGATGTTCCGGATTCCGTTGACGCATGGAATGAAATCGCCCTGCACTGCTCTTCGGCGGCATTTCGCAAAAACGTGGACGACGCGCTTTTCGAGGCATTGATGCGGATCAATCAGGCAATCCGTTTTTCCCCGGAAATGCTCAAGGCCGTGGACAATCCCGATACCGTGATCGGCGCATCGGCGCGTCACGCGGTGAATTTCGCAAAGGCATTCGACCGGATGCTCTCGCTTTATCTGCCGCTGATCCATGCCGAAGGGATCCCGGAGCTCTCGCGCCTGAATCCGGAAGTGAAGAAATTCTCGCTCTCCACCTCGCTGTTTCTGCGCTCCACGCTGAAGGGAATCGCCATGGAGCTGGATGCGCGCTTCGTGAAAAACGACATTTTCTCGTCGGGAAGGACCTTCCGTTATGTCCGGGGAGAGTTCCAGCCGGTAGCCCTGAAATCCATCCGCGCGCCGGAGGAATTTTACGGATACAAGGAGGCCAGGCACGTGCTTTCCGAACATTTCAGCGCATTCGTTGCGGGAAAACACAATCTGCCGCTTCTGGTCAGCGGACTGCCGGGACTGGGAAAAACCCAGATGACGATTGCCTATGCGCTGAAATCGCCGGAAACGACGCTCATTCTGGCAGGTCCGGAGGATTTGCAGGAGGGGCTCGAGAGCCTGATTGCGAAACTGACACCCTGCCGCAACAGAAAATTCATCCTGTTCTTCGACGATATCGACACGCGGGCGATCAACTGGTATTATTTCCGGACCCATATCGGCGGATCATTCTCCCTGCCGGGCCACATCCTGGTGGTGCTTGCCTCGAACTACAGTTTCCCGCCGAACATCTCCAGCCGCGGGCGGGTGTTCAACTTCCCGCTCTTCGACGAGATCCGCTGTCAGGAGATGATCGAGGATCTGTTTCTTTCGCGCGGGATGAAACATGTCACGCCGGATCTCCTGTCCGTAATCGCGGCGGACTATGTGGAGGCGTTCGGTCAGAAGGAATTCGAGGAACTCAGCCCGCGGACGCTGGCGCGCTATCTGGAACTGTATCTGGACAATCCCGCGAAGCGGCGGCGCATGCTGGAGCTTTCCCGCGGAGAGGTCATTACAAAACCCGATTCGCAGGTCTTTTACGAAATGAACATGAAACTGCTGCGCGCGCTTTACGGAGAGGAAGCCATCGATGAAGTCAGAAAAAAAGAGCTCGACATCCGCTGAGGATTCCTTCGGACTGTTTTCCGATGAATCCCATATGCGCGCGGCGCTGCGTCTTGCCGAACGCGCGGCGGCGGAAGGGGAAGTTCCCGTCGGCGCGGTCGCGGTCAAGGACGGCGCGGTGATTGCAAAAGCATGGAATCAGGTTGAAATGCTCAAGGACGCCACGGCACACGCGGAAATTCTCGTCCTGACAGCCGCCGCGAATGCGATCGGCGACTGGCGGATGGACGGCGTGACGGTTTTCGTGACAAAGGAGCCCTGCGCAATGTGCGCCGGGGCAATGGTGAACGCGCGGGTGGAACGGGTGGTCTACGGACTTGCCGATCCGCGCTGCGGCGCATGCGGCTCCGCTCTGGATGTGACCGGATTCAAAGGAATGCTCCACAACGTCGCGGTCAGAGGAGGCGTTCTGGAACCTGAATGCAAGGCGCTTATGCAGGAATTTTTCCGGAAGGCGCGCGTCCGGGGAGCGAAAACTGCAAAACCGGAAAAGGGAAACTCCACTGCGGAGGAAGAAGGAAAGGGGAAAAGATGAGAAAGAGGATGGTTCCACTGTTGCTTGCGCTTGCCGCGGCGTTTCTCGCGGTCTCCTGTTCCTCGGAACAGGACCGGAACCGGAACAAACGCACGATTTCCGCAACCCGCTTCCCGAAGCTGACGGACTATGCGCTTGAATTGTCCGTGGTCTCGCCGCGCACGGAATATTACGCGGGAGAGGAAAATGTGACAATCACGTTTTCCCTGAAGAACGCGGGGATGACACCGGTCACGCTGGACGAATGGCACATGGTGGAAAACGCGAACCTCAACATTTATTACGCGCCCGGCACGTTGAAGCGCACCGCGGACCTTCCGCCGGACCGGTGGAAGCAGAGCCCCACCTGCGACCCGAAAGCCAGAGGCCTACACATCCGTTCCCCGCTGGTGCTGAACCCGGGAACCAATCAGGCCCTCATTGTGGTTCCGCTGGCGTTTCTGAAGGATCTGCGCGACACGGGACGGCACGAGCCCTACACCATCAAGGGGAAATTGAATCTCCAGTCCGTGGACGTGGAGAGCCGCCCGTTTGAAATCACCGTAAAATAAAGGATCAGCGATATGGCAAAATACATCCAGACTCCGCCTCAGGGAAAACACTGTCTGCTCCACTGCGGGGATCTGCTGGAATTCCGGATCGAAAGCGACACTGTGATTCCCGGCGCAGCCTGTCTGATGACAAATCTCGGAAACGCCGCGTGGAAGCGCGCGGAGACAATCGCAAAAGTGGAAAAAGGCGTCACGCCCGGTTTTCAGGACTGGCACAACGTCCGGATGAACAAAATCGACGACTATACGTTCAGCCTCACTTTCATGCTGACCGAGGAGGGACACTTCGAGGCGAAATGCTATATTGCCGGGGAGAAGGACGGCGAACCCGCCTGGATTGAAGGCGAAAATGTCCATATCAACGTGGAACCGGCCACCTACTGCTGCTCCAACAGCATTTACTGCGCTTTCGTCCGCCAGTTCGGAATGAACAAGAACAATCCTGTTTCCAGACTGCCGGAGAATGTGGACGCCTCCGATCTTGCGCGCCTTGACAGAAACGCCTATGCGGTAATCCCTCCGTCGGGAACTTTCCGCGATCTGATCAAGGAACTGGATCACATCTTCGACACCTTGAACTGCAGGATTCTGCATCTCCTGCCGATCCATCCGGCGCCGACGGTCTACGGACGCATGGGACGCTACGGCAGTCCTTATGCGGCGCTTGATTTCACCGCGGTCAATCCCGAACTTGCCGAGTTCGACCGCAAGGCGACCCCGCTGGACCAGTTCCGGGAGCTGGTCGACGCGGTCCATCGGAAAAACGGGAAGCTTTTCATCGACATCGCGATCAACCATACCGGCTGGGCGGCAAAACTCCATGAGACGCATCCGGAATGGCTGGTCCGGGAAAAGGACGGCACGATTCATTCCCCCGGCGCATGGGGCGTCGTCTGGGGCGACCTGACCGAACTGGACCACTCCAAGCCGGAACTCTGGAAATATCTTGCGGAAGTCTTCCGAATCTGGTGCATGCGGGGCGTGGACGGCTTCCGCTGCGACGCCGGATACATGATTCCCGAAGCGGCATGGGAGTACATCACAGCCTGCGTCCGCGAGGAATTCCCGGAAACGATCTTCCTGCTTGAAGGGCTGGGGGGCGATCCGGCGGTAACAGCGAATCTCCTCGATCAGGCGAACATGAACTGGGCCTACTCCGAACTGTTCCAGAACTACTCCCGCGAACAGATCGAAGGGTACCTGAACTACGCGTGGATGCGCAGTTCCGGAGACGGAGTCATGGTGCATTACGCGGAAACCCATGACAACAGCCGTCTTGCCGCCGTCTCGCCGGAATATGCGCGCATGCGGACGGCGCTCTGCGCACTGACATCCACCAACGGCGCATTCGGGTTCGCAAACGGCGTCGAATGGTTCGCCACGGAAAAAATCGACGTGCACGAATCCTCCGCCCTGAACTGGGGCGCGGTTCCCAATCAGATCGAGCTGATCGGCCGCCTCAACACAATTCTTGCGGCGCATCCGGCGTTCCACAACGGCGCGACGGTGAACTTCATCGACTCCGGCACGCCCTACGGCGTGATTGTCGGCAGAAGCGACGCGGAGGGGATACACTCCGTGATTGTCGCAATCAACCTGGAAACGGGGAAAAGCACCAATGTGACATGGAACATCTATTCCGCGCCGTTCGACGCTGAAACCGTGCATGACCTGATCAGCGGAAGACGGATCAGCCTTGTCCGGACCTCCGGCGGACGGCGTTCCCTGATGCTCGCCGGCGGCCAGATCGTCTGCCTGTGCGCGGACAAACACGTGCTGGAACGCATCATCGAACTGGAGGCGCGCGATCGTTTCCTGCCGGACAAACTGGAGCGTCAGGAAGCCTCCGCAATGGCGTTCCGCGCACTAGTCGCCAGAAACCATTCCATCATCGCCTGCGGCCCGGATGCGGCATCCGCGGCGGAACAGCTGCTGCACTCTCCGGAGAAGTTCCTGCGCGGACTCTGCGGCGAAGAAACGGAAACGCCGCTTGCAACCTGGAACTGGCCGGAGGACGCTAAACGCGCCGTCATGATTCCCCCGGAACATTTCCTGCTGGTCAAGGCCCCATGCCGCTTCCGCGTCTGTTTTTCAGTCGACGGAAAGATCATTTCGCTCACGAACAGCCTGCGGGAAACATCCGGAGGATTTTTCGCACTGCTGCCTCCCGTGCCGGTTCCGCGCGAACACCGGAAGGCAAGTCTCATTCTTTCGGTATTCGGAACGGACAAACTGGAACGGATGGTTTCCCCCGTCGTGTTTCTGGCCGAGGATGTGAAAGAGTTCAAACTCTCCTACGGCACGGAGGAACTGCGGCGCGGCAAACGCAACTTCCTTCAGGCGAACGGGCGCGGCGCCCTGATCTGGATGCCCGTGGAACCCGGCGAGCTGCGGAGCCGCTACGACGCGCTTCTGCTCGGCAATCTGAATCCCGATTATCCGGTCAACCGCCATATCATGCTCCGGCGTTTCCGGATGTGGGCGGTGCATCATGCACGCATTCAGGAGTTTTCCATCGACTGTCTGAGGGAGTTTCACATTGCCGGAAACGGAGGAGGCGTCTGGGAATATGAACTGCCCGTCGGAAACGGCATGTTCGTGGAAATCCGTGTCAAGCAGGAGATCCTTTATGATGAAAACGCCGTGATGCTGACGCTGTCGCGCTCCTCCTGCGAGGGAAAAAGCCGCCGGCTCTGCGACGACACGCCGGTAAAGATCATCATCCGGCCCGATATCGAGGACCGTTCGTTCCACGAGGAAACCAAAGCCTCCATGGGACCCGAACGCTACTGGCCCGGACTCGTCAAAAATTCCGAAGCCGGATTTGAATTCCATCCCGCTCCGGACCGGATTCTCTCCGTGAGCGCGTCAAAAGGACATTTCCAGCGCGATGACGAGTGGACCTACATGATCTGGCAGGAAAAAGAGGCTTCGCGCGGACTGGAGCCCAACAGCGATCTTTTCAGTCCCGGCTATTTCTCGGTGCAGCTCGCCGGAGGCGAAGCGCTCCATATCGCAGGCCAGATGCTGACTTCGCCCGACTCGCCGAAAATTCCTCCGGCCATGGTCAGCGAGGCGGCATTCGACCGGAAGCGCGACACCTCCGTGGAAAACACCATGCTGACCGCGCTTTCACAGTTCATCGTGAAGCGCGGAGACCTGAAAACGGTAATCGCAGGTTATCCGTGGTTTCTCGACTGGGGACGCGATACGCTGATCGCGGCACGCGGACTGATTGCCGCGCCGGAATTCCGGACCCATGTCAAGGCGATTCTCCTCCAGTTCGCCTCATACGCTCAGAACGGCACCATTCCGAACATGATCTTCGGAGGAAACGCCGACAACCGCGACACCTCCGACGCACAGCTCTGGCTGTTCACAGCGTGCCGCGATCTCTGCCTCGCGGAAGGCGGACATGATTTTCTGCGCGAACGGGTGAAAAACGGGAAAACGCTTCTCGAAACACTCGTCGCCCTTGCGGAGGGGCTGCTCGCCGGCACGCCAAACGGAATCACCGTCGATCCGGACTCCATGCTTGTCTTCAGTCCGTCCCATTTCACATGGATGGATACGAATTATCCGGCCGGCACGCCGCGCCAGGGCTACCCGATTGAAATCCAGGCGCTGTGGTTCGGTGCGCTGCGTTTCCTTTCCGAGGCTCTCGGCGAAGGGGGGGGAGCGCAATGGAAAGCGCGTTCGCTTCGTGTCGCCGACTCCATTGCGAAATATTATGTCTCGGAGGAACGCGGCTACCTTTCCGACTGTCTTCACTGCGAACCCGGCACTCCGGCGGCCGAAGCCGTGGCGGACGACCACCTGCGCCCGAACCAGCTCTACGCGCTGACGCTTGGGGCACTCCGCGACCATGACAGGGCGGTGCGGATGCTGAACGCCTGTTCCGGACTTCTGATTCCGGGCGCGATCCGCAGTCTGGCGGACCGGAAAACCGACTATGCACTCGCGATTTACAGCGCCTCCGGAACGCTGCTGAATGATCCGCGTCATCCCTATCAGGGACACTATGAAGGCGACGAGGACACCCGGCGCAAAGTGGCTTATCACAACGGAACCGCATGGACCTGGCAATTCCCCGCCTACTGCGAAGCGTATTTCATGACTTACGGACAGGCGGGACGGCGGACCGCCCGCGCACTGCTCTCCTCGTGTTCGCTGATCATGAACGACGGATGCATTTCCCAGCTGGCTGAAATTCTCGACGGCGATTATCCGCATGCGCAGCGCGGCTGCGGCGCGCAGGCATGGGGAATTTCGGAATACTATCGCGTCTGGAAACTGCTGCATTCATAACGTCCGCACGGAAAGGAAGATCCGGACAGAATTTCCGAACGGAGTTCAAAGCACCGGCGTCATCAGGGCGCAGATGCTTTCCAGAAGCTTCTGCGGAACGCTCCGGGAGGCAAGATCGCGCGGGGTGATCTCCGCGGAATTCCTCAGTTCTTCCAGGAACTGGCGGTGAAGAACTTCCGGAAAATCTCCCTGCGAGACCAGAAGATCCAGCTCGTAGTTCAGTCTGAAACTGCGGATGTCGCAGTTGCTGGAACCGAAATATGCCCACTCCCCGTCGACCAGCATCGCTTTCGCATGCGTGAAGGTTCCGAGCCGCTCGAAGATCCGCACGCCGTTTCCGGTCAGCGACTCGTAGAAACTGCGCGCCGCCATCTTGACATACCAGTGGTTGTTGTTGCGCGGCACGATCAGGCGGACATCCACACCGCGCGCGGACGCCATCCGGAGCGCCTTGGAGAAATCCTTCGACGGAGCAAAGTAAGGCGTAATGATCCAGATGGATTTCCGCGCGGTGGAAGCGGCTGTGAAAAACACTTTCTCCGAACCTTCAAACAAGTAGCCATGCCCGCTTGGAACCGTGCGGACAACGGAGTCTCCGCACGCTTCCGGAACGGGAAAGAAATCGCGTGTGAAAAGCGCTTCGCGGTCGCGCGACGCGTAGAACCAGTCGCAGAGAAACGCATACTGGAGCTCCCCGACGGCGGGACCGGTCAGACGGCAGTGGAAATCATGGATTTCCCTTTCCGGACGCGTGAACCACTTGAAATTCTCTTCACTGATGTTCAGCCCGCCGATGAACGCGGTTCGGCCGTCGACGACAAGCAGTTTCCGGTGGTTCCGGAGCTGAATCCGCCACGGAGTCAGGAGCGATGTGTTGGAAAAGGGGATCACATGCAGGTTCGGAGTCCGTTTCAGGTAGGGAAGGAAGAACAGGGAAAAGAGAGACTTGAAGCTGCCGAAGCGGTCACAGATCACACGCACCTGAACGCCCTCGAGCGCTTTTTTCCGAAGTTCCCCCATCATGATCCGTCCGAAACGGTCGTCCGCGAAAATGAAAGTCTGCATGTTGATGTTGTGACGGGCGGAACGGATGCATTCGATCATGGCCGGATATGCGGCGGAACCGTCGCACAGCAGTTCCAGGCGGTTGCCGGAAAGCGGAACGGTTCCGGGAATCATGGACGCTGACGCGGGGTCCTCAAGCGAAGCGCGGATCAGCGCATCCAGCATCCGGCGGTGACTCATGGTGCTTTCCCGGGAACCGCCGTCGCTGACAAAACGTTCCATGGCGTCCCGGTACTCCCTGAGTCCGCGGTGTTCCGCCTCGCCGCGGTTCCTGAGAAACTCCTCAACCGCGTGAGAAATCCGTTTTCCCAGGGTATTCCGGCGCGTGATCCCGGCAAGCAGATAAAGCACAATGCCGGCAACCGGCAGACAGAGGACGAGAATGATCCACATGGATGCCCGTTCGGAATCGTCGCGCATCGTGAAAAGGATATGCAGCACGACCAGAAGCGCCGCAGCTGCAACTGCGCCGGCACAGATCAGATGAATCCATTCAAAATGAGGCATTGGAAGAGAAATGCCGGATCATTTCTTTTTTGATTTCTTCTCTTTCTTCGTATCCTTCTTCTCGGACTTTGTCTCTTTCTTCGTATCCTTCTTCTCGGACTTTGTCTCTTTCTTCGTATCCTTCTTCTCGGACTTTGTCTCTTTCTTCGTATCCTTGTCATCCTTTTTGGCGGACTTTTCAGCAGCGGAATCAAGGGCTGCAAAGGCTTTCAGCTTTTCGATCCTTTCCTCGCAGGCCGCCTTTTTTGCCTCCAGCTTTTCAATCTGTGCGGCGTTCTTTTCGCTGTCGCCTTCTTTTTCCGTCTTCTGTTTCAGCTCTTCCTCGACCGCCTTCAGAGTCTTCTCGTATTTTTCCGTCTCCTCCTTCAACGCTTCCGCCAGTTTCTCCTGTTCTTTTTTCAAATTGGCTTCGGCTCTTTTCTTAGCCGAGGCGCTTTTCGCCTTCTGGAGACGTTTCTCCGCACGTTTTACCGCGGAGATCTCACGGGAAAACGGGTTTTTCTCCTGCGTTTCCTGAGCGCCGGTTTCAGTCGCGAAAACGAGGGACACGGCAAAAAGAGCCGCCGGAAGAATGTGTTTGAGAAACGACATGGAACACTCCTTTTTTCTGTATTTTTTTAGTGAAAATGCCTGTACAATATCCCGCGGTCCGTCAAGAGTCAAATCAGAAAAATCAGACGGATCGCACAAAGGGCGTAAAATGTGCCGCGCGCGTTTCCCCATGCGCCTTCGGCATTCTGAGTTTCCAGCAGACGTTCCGCCGCATCGCGCCGCCACGCACGGAAACGCTTCGGAAACAGAGGGCCTTTCTCCGCTTTCCGAAGTGCGCGGACCAGTTCAAACAGTTCGCGGCAGCCTTCCGATTCCGGATCCGGCGCGGATTTCTTTCCGGTGCGTGCCGTTCCTTCCGGCGGACGGTGATTCCGCAGAGCCGTTTTCAGATCCTCCTCCTCACCGGCAAACGCTCCGATCAAAGCCGCAATCCGGCGGTCGGAATCCGGATCGTCCGAAAATGCGCCGTTTTGCTTTTGCAGCGAAGCAAGATGACGCACGCCGCGCCGGGCGGCCGCGGAAAGTTCCCGCGCAAGACTCTCCTCCAAACGGAACGGATCTTCAAGCGGAGCTCCGGCTCCGGGAAAGGAAAATGGAAATGCGGAGAAAAAAAACGCAATGCCGCAGATCAGGAACGGATTCTTCTTCATAATGCCTCTCTGAAACACCGGATTCGGACTTTCTGTTTCCAAAGATATTCCCGCGCGGAAAAGGATTCAAATAAAAAAGTGTGAAATATTTCATTTTTTATTTGATGGGCGGGAAAAAATCAGTAGATTATCAAGGTTGCAGAATCGGAGAACGCAATGAACGAAGAAGATTTCACAAAGAAACTTGCCGGAATGTTTGCGCAGGGACCGGACATTCTGGTCGGACCCGGCGACGACTGCGCCGTGCTTGACACGGGATCGGACCGTCTGCTGCTTGCCGCCGCGGATCAGGTTGTTTCCTCGGTTCATTATCTGGAAGGATGCCCCCCGGCCTATGCCGCAAGAAAGCTGCTGCACCGGAACATCAGCGACATTGCCGCAATGGGCGGAGTTCCGACTCATGCGCTGGTGACGCTGGCATTGAACCCCGTGGATGAAATCTGGCTCACGGATTTTCATTCATCTCTCGCGGAAACGGCGGCGGCGCACGGCGTCTCCGTGATCGGCGGTGACATTGCGCGCCTGTTCACGAAAGGGGAGGTCTGCTCCCTGACAATTCTCGGAAACGTCGAACGCGGAAAGCTCTGCCTGCGCTCCGGCGCGAAAACCGGCGATCTCCTGTATGCCACGGGCGCGTTCGGCAACGCATTTCATTCCGGGCATCATCTTGAATTCAAACCGCGTCTGGAGGAGGCTCGTTTTCTCGCCGGACGTTTCACGCATGCGATGATGGATGTCAGCGACGGGCTGCTCAAGGATGCGGCGCGGATCGCCGACGCGTCCGGATGCGCGCTTGTGCTGGATCCGCTCCGGATTCCCCTGCGGCGCGGCGCGACAATCGAGGGCGCACTCGGAGACGGCGAGGACTATGAACTGATTTTCGCCCTTCCTCCTCCGCTTTCCGAGGAGCTGGAGGCGGCATGGCCGTTCCCTGAAACGCCGCTCAGCTGCATCGGGCGTTTTACCGAAGGAGCACCGGGCGCCGTTTCCGGTCTGGAGCATTTGAAATGGAACAAACTGAAGACAGGATTCGATCATTTCCATGAAAAAGAAACTGTATAGGACCTCCTCGCCGGAGGAGACGAAAGCCGTGGCGGCAGCACTTGCCGCTCGGACACGCCCCGGTTCGGTTTACGCCCTGCACGGCGATCTCGGCGCAGGGAAAACAGTGTTCGCCTCGGGATTCGCGCACGCACTCGGCATCACGGAGCCGGTCTCCAGTCCCACTTTCACGATCGTGCAGGAATATCCGTTTGAAAAGGGAATCTTCTTCCATCTCGATCTCTACCGGATCGACAGTCCGGATGCCGCGCTGGCCTTCGGGATCGACGAATTCCTCTATGCGGCGGACGGCGTCGCGCTGATCGAGTGGCCGGAGCGGATTCAGGGGCTTTTTCCCCCGCACACGGTCTACGTGGACATCCGGCGCGGCGAAACGGAGGAAGAACGCGTCATCACCGTGGAACAGCCGGACTGAGAGCTCTGCCGATGCGGAATGTCACGGTAACGGGGACGGACGGTTTTCTCGCGCAGTGTCTCGGCGCGGCGCTCGCGAACGTGTCCGCTGAAACGGAGACGCTGGTCTTCTGCGGCGCGGAAACGGAACTGGAAACGGTCGCGGCGGATTTTCCCGGCCGGATCGTGTTTCTCGCCGACGCGGCGCGCAGTCTCGACCGGAAGCGTCTCTTCGGGGAAAACTATGACGAATACGAAACCCGCTTCATGCTCTCGGAGGAGCAACCGACGCCCGGCGTTTCTTCCAAAGGAATTTCGGAACGCTTCCAGGAGCGGAACGTGCCGGACAACGTCATACTCGACCGCTGCTGCGAAATCGGCGGAACGGGAACAAGTCTCGCATGGCTCTCCGCCCATCTTCACGGAACAAACACGCTGCGCTACGTGTCTTTCGGCGGCAGCGGGAAACAGGTGTTCGATCTTCTGCACGCTGCGGACCTCGCCGCACTGGTCGCCGAGCAGATCAGGTCGTTCCGCCCGGGAGTGTATCACGTGTCGGGCGGACCCCGGGCGAGCGTTTCGCTGCTGGAGCTGACCGCCGTCTGCGAGTGCGCAACAGGCCATGTCCTGCGGATCACCGACGACGAAAGCCGGCGGGAAATTCCCGTTTTTTCACTGGACACCGGACGTCTGGAGAAGTATTTTACCTGGCGGCCGGAACGCGGCGTCGAGGAGATCGTCCGCGACATGCTGAAGGAAGGCGTCCCCGAGCTGTTTTGCAGAAAAGGAGCGCAGGAAAATGTTTGAACTGGTTTCGGAATACAAGCCCGCCGGCGATCAGCCGAAGGCAATCCGGGAACTCGTGCAGGGACTGCGCGAAGGACGGCGTTATCAGACACTGCTCGGAGTGACCGGATCGGGCAAGACGTTCACGCTGGCGAACGTGCTCACCGCCGTGAACCGGCCCGCGCTGGTGCTCTCCCACAACAAAACGCTGGCGGCGCAGCTGTACAGCGAATTCAAGTCATTCCTCCCGAACAACGCGGTGGAATACTTCATCAGCTATTACGACTACTATCTGCCGGAATCCTACATCCCGCAGACCGACACCTACATTGCGAAGGACGCCAGCATCAACGAGAACATCGAACGTCTGCGGCTCTCCGCGACGGCGTCGCTCCTGGAACGGCGCGATGTGATGGCAGTCGCCAGCGTATCGTGCATTTACGGCTTGACCGCGCGCGAAGACTACGAGGAGATGTGCATCCCGCTGAACGTCGGCATGACGCTCGACCGCGACGATCTCCTGCGGAAGCTGGTCGAAGTGCAGTTCGAACGGAACGACGTCTCCCCCGAGCGCGGACAGTTCCGGGTGCGCGGGGACTGCGTGGACATCTATCTTGCCCAGAAGGAGGAGTACGTCCGCGTGGAGTTCTGGGGCGACTCGGTCGATTCTCTCTCCCGCTGCGAACTGCTCACGGGACGCGTCAAGTCCCGCCCGGAACGCGTCATGATCTTTCCCGCGCGCCACTTCGTGATGCCGCAGGAACGGATCGACGCCGCGATGGAGGGCATTCTCTCCGAGATGCGCGCACAGGTGAAACGGTTCGAATCCCAGGGAAAACTCGTCGAGGCGCAGCGCCTCTACCAGCGCGTGAACTACGACGTTGAAATGATGCGCGAGATCGGATACTGCTCCGGCATTGAGAACTATTCGCGCCATCTCGGCGGCCGCGCCCCCGGTTCGCGTCCGTTCTGCCTGCTCGACTTCTTCCCGAAGGACTACGTCATGATCATCGACGAATCGCATGTGACGATTCCGCAGCTGCAGGCGATGTACAAGGCCGACCGGAGCAGGAAGCAGACGCTCGTGGACCACGGCTTCCGCCTGCCCTCCGCACTGGACAACCGTCCGCTCAAGTTCGAGGAGTTCCAGTCGCTGCTCGGCGATGTGATCTTCGTCTCCGCCACGCCGGGAAGTTACGAGCTGGAACTCTCCGGCGGACGGGTCGTCGAACAGGTCGTCCGCCCGACCGGACTGCTCGACCCGCCGGTGGAAGTGCGGAAACTCGAAGGGCAGGTGGACGACGTGATCGAGGAGATCCGCAAATGCACCGAGCACGGCGGAAGATCGCTCATCGCGACGCTGACCAAAAAGAGCGCGGAACGGCTCTCCGACTATCTCTGCGAGCTCGGGCTGCGGGTGAAATACCTGCATTCGGAAATCGACGTGATCGAACGCGTCCGCATCCTGTCCGAACTCAAGCGCGGCGATTTCGACTGCATTGTCGGAATCAATCTCCTGCGGGAGGGAATCGACCTGCCGGAAATCCGGCTTGTCGCGATTCTCGACGCGGACAAGGAGGGCTTCCTGCGCTCCTCGCGCTCCCTGATCCAGGTGGCGGGGCGCGCCGCGCGGAACGCCGACGGCAGGGTAATCCTTTACGGCGATGTCATTACGGACAGCATGAAGTCGCTGATCGACACCACGGAGGAACGCCGGCGGAAACAGTCCGAATACAACCGGGAACACCACATCACGCCCCGGACAATCATCAAGGCCGCCCGCGAAACGATCACCGACGTCATGGGACTTTCCTCAAAGGGAAAAGAGACAACGTCCTCCGGCACGAAACGGGCGTCACGCGAATTCGACGCGGAAACCGCAGCGTTCGCCATCCGGGAGGAGCGCGCCTCCTACGGGAAAAAATCCGCCTCCGGACGCGCTGCGAAAAAAGGAAAAGTCACACGCGCAGGAACTGCGGATCTCGAAGGGCTCGACTTCGAGGAGATTCTCGCGGAACTCGAGCGGGAAATGCTGGAAGCCGCCGACAATCTCGAATTCGAGCGCGCCGCCCAGCTGCGCGACAGGATCCGGGCCCTTGAAAACCGCTGAAACACGCGGTAGATTTCCCGGGAACGGAAGTTCGGAGAAAAAAACGGAAGTTCGGAGAAAAAATCCGCTTTTTTCCATGCCGTCCATGGAAAACCGGGGGAGAGGAATGTATATTCCGTTTGAAGGTATGGAATTTATGTCTTGCATCACAACAAGAAATCCCGGGGATACAAATGAAACAGAAACTGCTGCTTCTCGGCGCCGTGCTGTTCGGCGTGCTGGCTTTCATGTTCACCTTTACGCAGATCAACAGGGAAAAGGCGCGTCTTCAGGGCGAAACCTATAAGATCTATCTGATCCAGGTCACCAGGGACATTCCGGAAGGGGAGAAGATCACGGAGGACATGATCCGCAAACAGCTTGTCCAGCGTTTCCGCAATGCGAAATACGAACGGGAGATTCCGTATGACAGACGCTCCCTGGTGATCGGACGGGAGGCGCAGTCGCTGATCCGGGCGGGAACGCTGCTTCAGTGGAGCGATCTCAAGGTCTCCCTTTCTTCCGGAAAAACCGGTCTCACCTCCCTGATCCGTCCCGGCTACCGTGCCGTCTCGATCTCCGTGGACGCGACAAGCTCCGTGACAGGCCTTGTGCAGCCTAACAATTATGTGGACCTGATCGGGACGTTCCGCTTTCCGGACACCCGCGGGGACTCCTCGCTTGACACGATCACAATGACCATTCTCCAGCGCGTCCGGGTAATTGCCACCGGAACCGACATGGGATTCCTCTCCTCCGGCGGACAGAACGTCTATGTGCCGCGAAGCTACAGCACCGTGACGCTCGAACTGACACCCAAGGAAGTGGAAATGATCATCTTCGCCTCCCAGAAGGGACGCATCACCATGAGCCTGCGCAATTATGAGGAATCCGCGATCACGCAGAAGCTTCAGAGCGTCAACTGGAATTTCCTGCAGAAAAACATCATGAGCTACAACGCCGAGCGGGAAAAAATGCTCCGCTCCGGAAGATAACGGATGGAATCAACATGCATGACATCCTGATCAGAATTCCGGAAAACGAACCCGTCACGGGACAGCTCGGAAACGGGGTCTACGTGATCGGCTCCGGCGCGGATTCCCACATCCAGCTGGACGCCGACGGCGTTTCCGTGCGCCACTGCCAGCTTCTGGTGGCGGAAGACGGAATCCGCGTGATGGATCTGGAATCCGACACGGGGACCTTTCTGGACGGCGAACGCGTCGGCGCAACACCGAAAGAAGTTCTGCCGGGCGACGAAATCCGCATCGGAAGCATTCTCATCGAATTCCCCGCAAAGGAACCGGAACCAATTGACGCGCAGCCGCTTACAGTTTCCGCCCCGGAACCTCCGGAGAAGGAAGAGGAAAATCCTGTGAAAGAACCGCAGAATTACCTCGAGAACCGTCTGGAAACAATCTCTTCGCCCGGACATTCCGGCGTGGAAATCCTCGCGGTTTCCGGCGTGCCGTTCGAGGATCGTCCGCTCCTGCAGGAAATCAAGAAACGCGCTCACGCCGAACTCATCAAGCGTTTGAACCTGAAACGTCTTGTCATGAGCGGCGCATCGGAAAAAGACCTGAACCGGAAGGCCGCCAACACCATTCACGAAATCGTCGAGGAAATCTCCATTCCGCTTCCGAAAAGCATTTCCAAGGAACTGATCGAACGGGAACTGCTTCACGAGGCGATCGGACTCGGTCCGCTTGAAGAGCTGATCGCAATGCCCTCCATCACGGAAATCATGGTGAACGGTCCCGACCACATCTATGTGGAATACAAGGGCAAGCTCCACCGGACCGACATGGCGTTCGCGGACAACAACCAGGTGATCGCGGCAATCGAACGCATCGTCTCTCCGCTCGGCAGACGCATCGACGAAAGTTCCCCGATGGTGGACGCCAGACTCAAGGACGGTTCGCGCGTCAATGCGATCATCCCGCCGCTCTCGCTTGTCGGCCCCTCCATCACGATCCGGAAATTCTCGAAGGTGCCTCTGCAGGTCGGGGATCTGATCCGCTTCGGCTCGATCTCCGCGGACATCGCGCACTTTCTCGATGTCTGCGTGAAACTGCGCAAGAACATTGTGATCTCCGGCGGAACCGGTTCCGGAAAAACGACGCTGCTCAACATCCTGAGCGGCTTTCTGCCGGACACCGAACGCATCCTGACAATTGAGGACGCCGCCGAACTGCAGCTGCGGCAGGATCATGTCGTGCGTCTGGAGGCGCGTCCCGCCAACATCGAAGGCAAGGGTGAAATCAGCATCCGCGACCTGGTGAAGAACGCGCTGCGCATGCGTCCGGACCGCATCGTCATCGGCGAGTGCCGCGGCGGCGAGGCGCTCGACATGCTCCAGGCGATGAACACCGGTCATGACGGGTCGCTGACGACGATTCACGCGAATTCTCCGCGCGACGCCCTTTCCCGCCTCGAAACGCTCGTGCTCATGGCGGGATTCGATCTTCCGCTGCGCGCCATCCGCGAGCAGATCGCCTCGGCCATCTCGATCATCGTGCAGATCTCCCGCGAAAAGGACGGCTCGCGCAAAGTCACCCATGTCAGCGAAATCACCAAGATGGAAGGCGAAATCATCACGATGCAGGACATTTTCGTCTTCAAGCAGGACGGCTGGGACAAGGACGGGAAAATGACCGGGCGCTATGTCCCGACCGGCAGCATCCCGACCTTCATGGACGACATCAGGCGTGCGGGAATGAATCTGGACATTTCGATGTTCAACAACAAGAGCTCCGGAAACGGAGGTGCGCGATGAACTTCACCATCCTCGCCAGTCTCTGCGCCGGAATCGCCGCGACCTGCACGGCGCTCATTTTCGTCGAATTCATTTCGGCATTTTCCGCACGCTACCGGGAACGCTTCATTCAGGAGGCTTCCGTGGAAATGGACGACGTGCTTCTGAACATGCCGCCGTCGAAAATTCTGGATATCAGCTTCGCGATTTCCGCTCTCTGCGCGGCCGTCGCAGTAATGGCGGTTGCGTTTTTCGTCGAAAACATGACTTTGACCAAAGGCGTGGTCGCCGCACTGCTTGCGGGAGGCGCATCCTTCCCGGGACCGCGCCTGCTTCTGCGCCACCTGCGGAAACAGCGTCTGACGAAATTCAACGAACAGCTGGAAGACGCCCTGCTTTCCATCAGCGGTTCGCTGAAGGCAGGCTTCAGCATCAACCAGGCTCTGGAGGTGGTCGCGAACGAAAACCGCAAGCCGCTCTCCTCCGAATTCAGCCTCCTGATGCATGAAAGTCATCTCGGCGTTTCGCTGGACGACGCACTGGATAAAATGGCCGCGCGTCTGAACTGCCCGGATTTCGAACTGGTCGCAATCGCGATCGTCACAGCGCGGCAGACCGGCGGCGAACTGACCTCGATTCTGGAACGGCTCGCCTCCGTGATCCGGGAACGCGTACGCATCACCGGACGGATTCGGGCGCTGACCGCGCAGGGACGGATGCAGGCGGTTATCATCGGTCTCATGCCGTGGGCGCTTTTCATCGCCATGATGTACATCGCCACGGACATGATGACGAATTTCTTTTCCAGTCTGCCGGGAATCCTGTGCATCATTCTTGTGATCGTGCTTGACCTCGCCGGCTTCCTGCTGATCCGGAAAATAACCTCCATTGACATCTGACAAAGGAGAATCCCATGTTTTTTACAGTGCTCGCCAGTCTCTGCGCCGCGGTGGCGGCCGGATGCCTTTTCCTTCTGGTTTTTGATCTGTTCCGCATGATCGAAATTGAAAAACAGGAGGACGAAATGCATGAATATGCCAGGCTGCCGCTGTTTTTCCGTATTTTCCTTCCGCTGGTTTCCAACGTGCGCTTTCTCTCCGACGCATCCTTCTTTGAACCTTCACGCAGGCAGACGGAAGAGCTGATCCAGATGGCAAGTCTGGACCAGGCGGTTTCGGGAGAGCGGTTTTTCGCGCTGAAAGTGTTCATGGCGATTTTCGGCTTTCTGGTTTTCATTCTGTTTGCCCTGGGCAACAATGCGCTTTCGGGTCTGCTGCTCTGGTTTGCGCTTGCCTGCTATCCCTCGGTCTGGCTGAAACAGGTGGTGGCGAAACGGCATCTGTCCATTCTGAAATCGCTTCCGAACGTGCTGGATCTTCTGACGCTTTCCGTGGAGGCGGGAAAAGATTTCCTGACGGCGCTCCGGGACATCATGGCGCGGCGCAAAAACGATCCTCTCGGCGAGGAACTGAACCGTGCTCTGCATGAAATCCAGCTCGGGAAAGGCCGCTCGGCGGCTCTGAAGGAAATGAGCGACCGGGTGCGGCAGCCGGAACTCGCCTCCGTCGTCAACGCGATCGTGCAGGCGGACGAACTCGGCGTGAGCATCGGGCAGCTTCTGCGCATTCAGGGCGACCAGCTGCGCAACAAGCGTTTTGTCCGGGCGGAAAAGCTCGCCAACGAAGCGCCTGTCAAGATTCTCTTTCCGGTTGTGGTGTTCATTTTCCCGTGCGTGTTCCTCATCCTGATCGGCCCGATTGCATATGAGGCGCTGAAAACCCTTTCCTGACGAGGATGCGATGATCTGCAACCTGACAAAAAAAACAGTGATCTCCACCCGGCCGGTTTGCGCGCTGGGACCTTTCCAGCGGGCCCGGGGAATGATCCGGAGGAAATTCGACGGATTCGACGCCATGGTCTTCGACCGCTGCAGTTCGATTCACACCTGTTTCATGTCAATTCCCCTGGATGTGATTTTTGTCGGACCGGATCACAAAATCCTGAAAACAGTGCCGAATTTACGCCCCTGGAATCCGTTTGTACATTGCAAAAAGGCGTTTTATGTGATAGAGTTACCGGTTGGAGCAATCGAACGGACTTCCAGCACCGCCGGCGATATCGTCGATCTGGCGGCGGTGGCGGATGCGAGAATGGAGAGACAACTGGCTGATGCGCTGATGCGCCGGAAAACGGCGGAAGGCGCGGTTCGTTGTGAGGAGAAGGAATAAAAGATGATAAAACTTTATTTTCTGAACGGCCCCAGAACAGGACAATCGCAGGAAATTGCGCCGGACGGCGTCAGAATCGGAAGGGAGACCGACAACGACATCCAGCTTCTGATCGGCGGCGTGTCGCGCTACCATGCGAAAATCAGCAGGAATCCGGCGGGAAAATGGTGCATTGAAGATCTCGGAAGCACCAACGGCACCACGCTCAACGGCAATCCGCTTACGATGTCCACCCCGTTGAAAGACGGGGATGTGATTCTTGTCGGAGACCAGGTGCTGCGCTTCGGAGAGGAAAATGCGGCTGCCGCGGAAAAAACCGCGGAAATCCTTGAGGACCAGACCCGGAAAAAGAAGAAGCCGCAGGTGATTTTCCATACATCCCGTCCGGCGTCTGCGCCGCCGGAAATGCCGGAACAGCCTCCGAAGGACCCCTCTCCGGAAACAGGCCGGAACGAACAGAAGAAAAAAATTTTCAAGGGATCCCTTCCCTCCGCGAAGGCAGGGGAAAACGCCCCGGCGGCAACTGCCTCCCCCGCCCCCGACATCAACAATCTCTTTTCCGGAAAAAAAGAGCAGAAAAACACAGCCGAACATCACTTCCTCCGACGGGGGAATCTCCTGTTCACGGTCGGAGTCATCGGCGTTGCGGTCATTGTCGTCTCACTTTTTCTCATGTTCGGGAATGCGCCTGCACAGAAGACGCCTCCGCCCGCACGGCTTTCCATTTCCGACCGCAATCCCTTCTATCTGAATTATGAAAAGCAGATTGTCTCCAAAGACAACGTCTTCCGCTTTTCGTTGAAAATCAAGGACAATTCGGCGGTTTTCATGCTTGACGACCTGAAACACCGCCGGCATTTCGTTCGGAAATTCGGAGAAATCAATCCGGAATACAGAAAGACGCTGCTCAGTTCCATCAAGGAAACCGATTTCATGAAACTGGAGCAGGAGGAACCCTCTCCCTCCGCAGACGGCGTGGATGAAACGCGCTTGCTGACAATCGCCTACGGACCTTATCTGAACAGCATCACGGTCCGCAACAACTATCCCAGAAACTCCTTTGAATCGATTGAAATGGCAATCGACCGCTTCGCCGAGGATTACGGTCTGAAAACGGTCTCGCTTTCCGCAGAGGAAATGCGCGCCGAAGCCGAAAAGGCATTCCAGAAGGCGGAGGATCTCTTCGCCAACTATCAGGCGCGGCCGGAAAATCTGCGCAACGCCATCCTCCGTTATCAGATCGCCGTGGAGTTCTACGAACAGTTCGATCCTCCGCCGAAGGAACTGAACATCGCGGCAAAACACCTCAAGGAAGCCGAGGGAATTCTGAAGAAGATGATCAAGGAGGCGGAAACCAACATCAACATCCTGCTCCGCAGGAGACAACTGGCCGAAGCCGCACAGGAATGCCAGAAACTCATGGATTATCTGGATCCGGACAGCAAACCCTATCAGAAGGCGCGCGCCAGCAAGATCAAACTCGAAACTGTCTTAAGAGGGAAAAAATGACGATGAATATGAGAACGATCCTTTCCATGCTCTTTCTCTCTCTGCTGATTGCCGCCGTTCTTCCGGTTACCGGATGCGGGAAAAAACAGCCTGCCGCGCCGAAGCCGAAACTGGAGATCACCTCCGTCCCGTCCGGGGCGGCGGTGTCCATGCTGGGAAAGGAACGCGGCCGGACCCCTTTCAAATGTTCGCTCCCGCCTTCCACCTATGTAATCCAGCTGGAACTGCCGGGGTACAAAACCGAACTGGTCAGGACCGAAATCAAACAGGGGGCGGATCAGAAAATCAATGTGGAACTGAATCCCGTCACGGCATCCGTGATGCTGACAAGCGTGCCTTCCGCGGCGCCGGTCGTGTTTCAGGGAAGGAAGATTGGGGAAACCCCTCTGATCATCAGGGATCTTCCCTACGGGGAGTATTCCGCCGAACTGAACAAAAGCGGCTATACAAAGCGGACCGTATCCTGGAAAATGAACGAGGACGGACGGCCGCTTCTGCTCAAGACCGATCTTGCGTCCAACGTGGGAACGCTGAAAATCACCTCCAGCCCGAGCGGAGCAACCGTCACGCTGGACGGCACGGTAATGGGGCGCACGCCTTTCTCCGAACGTATTGAAGAGGGGCGGCACAATCTGGAAATCGCCAGGGAAGGCTATGTTACGCTGAAGCAGGTTGTGACAGTGACAAGACGGCAGGAGACGGTTTTGAAAAACCTCAAACTTGAGATCATTCCAAGCACTCTGAAAATCACCTCCAGCCCCGAAGGCGCGCGCGTATTCGTGAACGACAAGCAGTATTCGGACACTCCGATGGAGCTCAAGCAGCTTCTTCCCGGTGTCTACCGCATCCGTCTGGAAAAGGAGGGATTCGATCCGGCAACGCGCGAAGTCACCGTGACGGCGGGCAACGAGCTGGAAGTCGCGCTCAGTCTGGACAGCAATACCGGAGGAGTCGATCTCGTGACGGTTCCCCCGCATATCACAGTCTATCTGGACGGGAAGATGGTCGGCACAACCGAACCGGATCCCGCCAGCCCCGGCATGTCCAAACTTCTGTCGCTCCGCAATCTGAGCATGGGAAAACATATCGTCACCGTCGCGCACAAGCGGGGCCGTCCGGAAAAGCGCTCCTACTCCTTTGAAATCAAAAAGGGCGAAATCAAGCGCCTGCAGAATCTGACGCTCTGGATTCCGAATGCAAAACTGACGCTGAAGTCGGGCCTGGTCCGTGTCGGACGGCTCGCCGCCACGCTGAAGGATGAAATCATGTTCGAGCCGGAGCCCGGCGTCAAACAGTCCTATAAGAAGGCGGCGATCAGCGACATTGAAACGCTGAAAGTCAACGAATAACTCTCCAGGGAAGGTTTCTTCATGATATTAGCATCTGCTTTGATTGTCTGCATTCTTGTTTCCATTTTCTTCGCATTTGCGGCCGCCTTTCTGATCCGTCCGTCAAATCTCGAAAAGTGGGAGGCGCTTCCACGGAACCGCGCGGGAGGAGCGGCGCTCGGTTTTCTTGCGCTGCTGTTTTTCATTCCGAATGTGGAGCCTATGTTTTCCGCAAGGGAATATCTTTCCGTTCTCGTCATCGCCGCGGCGGCGCTGACCGTGCTCTGCTATCTCTATCTGGACTATCTCTTTTCCCGCGCATTCGCGGGAGCGCTGATCCTCGGCGCGCATTTCCTGCTCAACGCGACTTATGCCGCGGACCTGCGTTATTCATCCTTTTTCGCTTTCCTGTGCTTTGTCACCGGAACCATCGGCATTTTCATCGCCGCCAAACCGCACTGGATGCGCGACTGGATCCGCAGGATCGCAAACAGTCTGTTCTGGCGGATTGCAAGCGCCGTCCTGCCCATTCTCTTCGCAATAGCTTCGCTGATTCTCGTGGTTCAGCTGAAAGGTGCGGCATGATCCCCCCTCCGTCCGAGGCCGTAACGGCATTTCTCCATGCCTGCAGTCCCGCGGACTGCACGGATTTCATGGAAAAAATGAATCTCTTTGCAGCACTTCTGTATGAAGCGAACAAATCGTTCAACCTGACGGCAATCCAGCCGGAAGTGTTCTGGAGCAAACATGTTGCGGATTCCCTGTCTCCGGCATTCGCCATGCCGGACTATTTCCGGAATCCGAAACGGATTTGCGATCTGGGCTGCGGCGCGGGGTTTCCCTCCCTTGTGCTTGCCGCCGCATTTCCGCACTGCACCTTCACGCCGGTGGATTCCACACGGAAAAAAATTGATTTCGTGAGTGCGGCAGCGGAGAAACTCGGTCTGCGGAATCTGAAAGCCGTGCATGCCAGAGGCAACGAACTGGAGCGAAAGGCACCCTTCCGCCACGCATATGACAGTGTGACGGCGCGCGCGGTCGCCCCGGCGGAAATTCTGATCCGCGAAGGAGCGGGATTTCTGAACGGCATGGGCCGCCTGCTCGTCTACCGGACTCCGCAGCAGTATGCGGAGGAACGAATGTTTCTGGAAAAAAACAGAAAAATCCGTTTTGAGACAACCGATGTCTTTTCTCTTCCGGACAATGCCGGAACACGTCTTTTCCTTCTGATCGGCGTCACGCCTTCAAAAGCCTGAGGAACTCTTTCCCGTGGCGACAGGCCGAGTTCATGCTGACTTTCCGCGGAGAAATGGAGTTTGTCTCCGCGATCCGTGAGATCGGCGGTTTTCCCCGGACCGTATGGAAACCTCCCGAATCATGCGGTTGTATTCCGCCACGGACCAGGAGGGATCCGGAAAACTGCCGAATCCGTCCAGAATGAAAAAACATCCGCCGGATCGCGGTCGCTCCGGGGATTTCGGCAACGTCTTCCGATATGAGACAGCCACGGCCGGACATGTTCGACTGTCCGGCCGGAGGCGCCAGCAATTTTCAGCCGTTCCCGAATATCCCGGTCCGATCTGGCGCTGGTGAAACGCGTGTTTCAGTCCGCCCACTCGGTGATGGCGGCGACGCATGCGCAGTCGACAATGTCATCTGCGGAGCATCCGCGGGAAACGTCCATGAACGGACGGCGGAGTCCCTGCGCCAGCGGGCCGATCGCGGTCGCTCCGGCAAGCCGTTCCGTGGCCTTGTAGATGCTGTTCCCGCAGTTCAGATCTGGGAAGACGAGCACGTTGCAGTGTCCGGCGATTTTGGAATCCGGCGCTTTTTTGGCGGCGATTTCAGGAAGAATTGCCGCGTCGAACTGCAGTTCCCCCTCGATGGCGAGATCAGGTGCAAGCGCTTTTGCCTTTGCGGTCGCCTCGACGACCTTGTCGATAATCGGGTCGTGCGCGGAACCTTTTGTCGAGCAGCTGATCATGCCGACCTTGGGTTCTCCGCCGACAAGATCGCGGAAGGTTCTGGCGGTCGTTACGGCAATCTCGGCAAGCTGATCGGCGTTCGGATTGATGTTCATGCCGCAATCCGCATAGACAAAGACGCCGTTGCAACCCCATTTTGTGTCGGGCATCTGCATGATGAAGCAAGAAGAGGCTGTCTTAATGCCGGACGCGGTCTTGAAAAGCTGAAGAGCCGGACGCGTCTTGGAAGCGGTGTTGTGGTTGTAGCCTTTTGGGTTGCCGCCGCCGGAAACATATCCGTGCGCGTCGCCCGCCATGACCATTGCGGCGGAGAAGAAGCAGGTATCCTTGAGGGCGGCCCGCGCCTGCTCGGGTGTCATGCCTTTTTTCTTGCGGAGCTCGCAGACCAGATCAATGTATTTCTGAAGTTCGGGCGTCTTTTCGACATCGACGATTTCCACGCCATCCAGGGAAATCCCGTTTTCCGCGGCGAGTTTGACGATTGCATCGCCGTCACCGACGAGAACCGGTTTCGCATAACCCGTCTTTGCGAGTTTCTCGGCGGCCTTCAGGTTTCTCGGATCGTCACTTTCCGTGAGACAGATTTTCTTCCCGAGCGTTTTTGCCTTTTCGCGGATTTGTTCCAGTACGTTTGCCATTTTTACAAGTCCCTTGTGTTAATGATGAAAGTGAAAGCATTTCGTCTATTAACTTAACACATTTTTCCCCGGATGAAAGCGGAAAAGCCTCTTTTTAATTAAAAAAGATCAATTCCAGAGGAATGCCCGTCTTCCGGAAATTCCCGGAAAGACTGATTCCGGCAGCGGAAATTTTTTTCAGTTTTTTTATTCCCCCTCTTGTTTTTTCCGGAAATGCAGATATAATTAATAAACAAGATTAACATACATGTATGAAAATATAGTATTATGCTGGATTCCATGATAAAAAAATCATCTCTCCGAAAGAACAGCGAGGTCGTCTATTCCCCGCTGGTGAAGGAACTGGAGGATTCCATCCGCCGCGGCATGCTTGCGCCGGGAGAGCAGATTCCGCCGGAAAATCTTCTTGCGGAGCAGTTCGGCATCAGCCGTTCCTCGGTGCGTCTCGGGCTGACCCTGCTTGAGAACCGCGGAATCGTGGTGAAACGTCCGGGGAAGGGCACGTTTGTCCGGAACGGTGCGGAAGAAATGCCGTCCAAAAAACCGGTAGGGACCGTCGGAATCAATATCATGCCGCCGGAAGAACGGGAAAACTGGTACAGTTCCAAAATCATGGCGACGCTTCTTCCGCTCTGCAATGAACGGAATCTGCGCCTGAGCGTCATTGATGCGGAACACACGGACAGTTTCGGAAAGGAATTTGCCGATGCGCTGGTGCTTTTGTTTTACAACGGCTCATGCGAAAAGCTTCTGGCACTTCAGCAGGCAGGATTCGAAATCATTCTTTTCAACCGCATTTTCTCTCATGAAAAGATCGCCTATGTTTCGGTGAACTACCGTTACGAGTCGGAAAAGGCGGTTCGTTTTCTGCTCGGACTGGGACATGAAAAAATCGGTCTGATCACTGTCCGTCCAGATGCAGGTCCCTCGACTGTATTGCGGGAATCCGGCTATCTGGACGCCATGAGACAGAAGATGTTCGATCCCGAACTGACATGTTCCGTGGATCTTGGAGCATCCGATGCCTATTACACGGAAAAAATAGAGGATTTCCTGAAAAGGAAACGGAAAAACTTTTCCGCATTTTTCATTCCGAACGGAAGTCTTGCCGTGCCGACATTTCTTGCCTGTATGCGGCTTGGAATCCGTGTTCCGGAAGAGCTGGAGCTGCTCTGCTTCGACGATATCGCCTATCTTTATCCGATCTACCGGATTCCGTTCCATTATGTCCGGATGCCGCTTGCCTCGATGACTGCGGACGCGGTGAACTATCTTGCCGCAAGGCTGGAAGATCCCTCCGTACCTGTCCTCAAACGCTTGTATCCTGTTGAAATATGTGAAAGAAATGAAAGAACATGAAAAAACAAAAGGTGGTGGATTATTTACTATTATTGAATTTTTAACTGTTATTTATTTTGATTCGCGCGGAGATTTCCATCTGCGCATCGCACGGCGTGAAAATGCGAATGGAAGCTGACAAGCTGTTCTTCAGTCTTTTCAGTCCGGAACGGCTGTCAGCGCCCGCACGGCAGAATCAGCTTCCTAATCATAAAAAAAACTCCTCCCTGGAGAAAACAAGGCAAAACATTATGAGAAAAATTTTATTCCTGTTCCTGCTGTCCGTATTCCTCCGCATTGGAGCGGCGGATTTCACGCCACCGTTTCAGGCGGAAGCCATGGCATTCTATTTTGTGCATGACGGCGGACCGCTGAAGCTGGAACTGAAAGTAAAGGCTGCGGGAATCAGCCGGAACAATCCGCTCTATCTGCGCAAAGACGGCGCATTCGTCGGGCGCATTTTCGATGCGGATGAAAAACTCGCAGAATGGGACTACCGGAAACTAAAATCCGGTGCGGAAACCGTGCTCTCGCATGACTTCGGGAAGAATGCGCCCGCCGGAATTTACCAGATCCGCTACAGCGGGACAAACATCGCCGTAACTCCATCGGCAATTCCGGAAAAATCCTTCGGTCTGATGCCGCTGCGCAGCATTGTCAAGCCTTCCGCGCGCGACCAATTTGCCAGCGTCTGGTTCTACGTTCCGGAAAACGCCGGAAAACTGACGGCATTCGCATACGGCACAAAAGCCGTCATGCGGATGAAAGACGAAACCGGAACCCCGGTTCGGAATCTGAAAAACATTGATCTGACGCGGCACGGCGGAAAAATCTGGCAGTTCAGCATCACGGGAGGATCTTTCGGATTTGACGGAACCACCCTGATCCTCTGCCCTGACGCGGAAACCGCAAAACGCATCAAAGGCAGCCTGGAAACGGCCGGGGACGGAACACGCTACCCGCACAAGTTTCAAGTGAAGATCCACGAGTGGCTCCGGAAAGCCTCCAAAGCGGATTTGAAGATCAAAACGGTCGATCTGCGCAGATTCATCCCGGAAATGGAGCAGGATCAGGCCGCGCGCGGCCTGATTGGAGCCTGGGGACTCTTCACCTATCTGAACGACATCATCGAAACGCAGAAAATCGATCCTGCCGAAAAGGATTTCTGCGCAACGAAATATCCGGGCGCCCTTGCCGCGGCCTATTCCATGAACAAACCCTACAACCCGTATTACCGCAATCCGGCGCTGGAAAAACGTTTTCTGATCCCCGTCCTGAAAAATTATCTGACGATGACTGAAAACGAAACCTGGTCCCCTTCCTCTTCGAATTACAGCGGCGGTGACGCTCTCGGAGTTGTAAATAAATTCGAAATGTTCGCATGGACCTACCGCCTTCTGGCGAACCGCGAGGCTGCGGAACTCTGGTATGACGCGATCCGGCGGATTGCCGACCGTTTCTCCATGTTCCGTCTTTCCTGCGAAAACCAGTCCGCGCACTGGCCGTTCATTTATACGAATCTGCATCAGGCGTCAGGCAATGAGAAATACCGGGAAATGGCTGCGGATTACATTCGCGGCATGAGCCGTGAAGGCGGAGACCGTTTCATGCAGACCGGGTATCTCCAGGAAGCTTACGGACCCGATGCGACCTATCAGGGGCTCGGTTGCTGTTACCTGGCGCTCTATTACCGGATGACCGGAGATCCGGTTGCAAAGGAAACGCTGCGAATCATCTACGATCTCTTCAATCACTCGGTCGCTCCCGAGCCTGACGGCAGAATTTTCGGCGCCAGCAATTTCTCGCACCGCACGATGGGTTCCTGGGTGCGCCGCCAGTACGGCGGCGGACTTCAGTTCATGAAAGGAGAACTGCCGGAGGCGGCGCTCTGGTTCACGGAGCCGGAGAAAATCTCCTTCGAAAAAGCGTTCCGACCGGGGAAATGCACACGCGGTGCGCTCTACGGAACCAGTGTGATCGGCCCTTATTACTCGGTATTCAAATATCCGTCCGGACTCCTGAAAGACGCGAAACTCCCCGTGATGCGGAACGACAATTTCACAAAAAACTTCAATCATGAATTCATCGCCGTCCGGAGACCGGCTTATTACGCTTTTGCCTATCTGGGAAAAACGGCCGCCTCATGGACGGCGCCCCGGCGCCCCAGGAGACCGGAAAAATACCATTTCAACAGCAAATGGACCCAGATTCAGGGGCTTTCCCTTCTCTGGTTTCCGGGGTTCGGCTCCTTCCTGCTTTCCATGAACTGGAGCGGCGACACCCTGCAGATGCTCCGCGCCGATCTGGAAAACGGAGAGTGCTCCTATCCGGACTATTGGAGTTTCTCCGGAAAATTCGAAAATGCCAGACTTTCGGCGGGAAGCACCATGTTCAATCTGGATGGCGTCGATCTGGAGCGCACTGTCGATTTCTCCGCAAAAGGCGTGTCGCAGAAACTGCAGGTGAATTTCAGGAAAGATGTCAAGGTGAAGGATCTGTATGAACAGATCCCCTTTCTGATGGAAGGGAAAAACCTGAAATTCGAGTTCCTCTTAGACGGCAAGTGGCGGAGCGAACCCGGAATCGCCGACGGTATCCGCGTCAACAATAAGCTCTTCATCCGTCTCTCAAGGCCGCTTCTCTGCGACTTCGGTCCGGAATGCCGCTACCAGAACCAGAAGATGGGCGCGCTGCGCCTGCATCTCGGCAATGAATTCAAGGCGGGAACGAGCGTCGCCATGACCTATACCATTGCAAAGGAGAAGGAAAAGTGAACAACAATTCCATGAAACGCGGAGTTTTCACCCTTGTTGAGCTCCTGGTAGTGATTGCAATCATCTCCATTCTGGCGTCTCTGTTCCTGCCGGCGCTGGGCAGGGCACGGAAGTATGCAAAAAGAATTCAATGCGTCGGAAATTTCAGGCAGATCCTTCTCGGCACGGTCAATTATCAGGAGGAAAACGCCGAATTCATCTGCAACGGAGACATCCGCGGACTGGTCCTCGGCGGAAGCGCGGGCCAGTACTGGCATTCAAGAATCCTCTATTACGCCGGCGGGAAAAAAGGAAAAAACAGTGCAAAAATATTCAACTGCCCCGCGGAACCCAGGCCGGAAAGTTTTCCTTACACCTGTTACGGGATCAATTGCGCGTTTACCGGCGTGGCATGGCGCTCCGACGCCACTTACGGAAACTTCATGCGCAGAATATCCGCCGTGCGCGAACCCTCCAAAGTGCTTCATGTTGCGGGGGCGGGTGGAAACTCCTACCGGATTGACGGTGCGAACTGGTGGTATTTCAGGCACGGAGGAACCTATTTTCCCGCACCGGGAGCAACGCTGAATTACGGTCCTCAGGCGCTGAACAACGTAATGTATTTCGACGGGCATGTAACTATCATGACGCAGCCGGAATCCCGGCATGCGGACATGTCGGCAGGTTACGTCGCCGGCGCCAAACGGGATTATCACGAATGAGCCGCGCGTCTTTTCAGATTTTACCGGGTGTCGTTCCCGCAAACAGAACCTCGGCTCTGCGCATTGTCCCGCGCCAAGGGCATACACTTTGCGAACTTGGAGACTTTGCCCTTTCCTACCGTGCCCATGAAAATCTGCTTGCGGACGGAAAAATCACCGCGGATATCGAAAAACATCCGCTTCCGGACTGGCACATCGACGGGGAAAGCATTCTGATCGAGGGATTTTTCGCAGGAGAGCAGGAACATTCCATAGACCTGATCCGCAGGGACGCTTCCGGACGGCCCGTCACGCTCGAGGCCTTCCGGATTTATTCCCTGTCGGACGAACTGCGCGGCATGAAACCCTACCGCGGCAACTTTCATCAGCACAGCGCCAACAGTCCCTGCTGCCATGCGCCGGAAGACACGCCGCCGCATGTGGCGGCGGAAAGCCGCAGAATCGGACTGGATTTCACAACCATCAGCGACCATTCCTGCTACCGTTCCGTTCAGGAAGCGGAAGCGGCCTTCCGGAATGCTGTGACGGATCTTGTTCTGTTTCCGGGAGAAGAGGTGCATCCGATGCAGTGGAGTCAGCATATTGTGAATTTCGGAGGGAAATACAGCATCACGGAACTGCTGGAATCCGACCGGGACCGATTTTTCCGCGAAGTTGAGGAAATCCGCCGGAATCTTCATCTGCCGGACTCCATGGAACAGTTCGTCATTCCCGCAACCCAGTGGGCTTTTGCAAAAATCCGCGAAGCCGGAGGACTTGCGATCCTTGCGCATCCCTACTGGTATTACAGCAAACTCGCCGGACTCATGGTATCCCCCGCCGTGACCGAGGAGCTGATCCGCAGGGGAGGATACGACGCCATGGAAGTGGTCAGCGGTTTCCACTATGACATCGCGGAATACAACAACTGGCAGATCGTGCGCTGGTTTGAAAGCCGGGCGGAAGGGAGGATGATTCCTCCTCTGGGCGTCAACGATTCGCACTGCTGCCGTGGAGAAAAATCGAATTTCGACTGGTACTCCACTGTGATCTTCGCCGAATCCCTTTCCTTCGAAGACGTCCGGAAAGCCGTCCTGGCCTGCCGCTGTGCGGCCCTGGAAACGCTTCCCGGCGCGCCGCCAAAGGTTTATGGAGATCTCCGGTTCGTAAAATATATTCATTTTCTCCTGCGGGAATACTTCCCGGAACATGATGCGTTCTGCCGCAGAGAAGGGAAATTGATGGAGGCTTTTCTTCAAGGGAAGCCGCGGGCGGCGGAAAACCTGTCTGAAGCGGGCGGACAGACGGAAAAATGGCGGAAACTCTTTTTCGGGGAACTGTATCGGAAATAAGGAAAACACGGCATGCTGAAAAAAATTCCTGTCTGCATCATGATTCTTTCGTCCGCAATTCTTACTGCAACGGAGTTTCTCGGGCCGGAAAAATTCTGGCGTCCGCGCGAAAACATGGTCTTTTATCTGGAAGACACTGCCGGCGGGGGATTCGATCTGAGGATTGGCCTGCGCGACATGAACGTCTACTGTGAAGGCGCGCGCGATGCCTTTGTTTTCGTAATCGGCCCGGACGGAAAAATTCTTGCGAGGAAACTCCTGCCCGACGACGGCATTACGAAAAACAATCCGGAATACAAGGACGGCTGCGCGGACATCGGACTGGATTTCCGTTACCGCGCATATTACCGGAAAAATGCGCCGGCCGGATATCCGCCGGGAAAAACGCGCGCCCAGTGCCTGACTCATCCGGAAAAACTCCCTGTGCGCACGTTTACCTTGCGGATTCCCGATGCAGGCAGGGGTGTTTACCGTCTTGCCGTCGCAGGGTGCTGGGACCACTGGTTTTCAATCACGCCTTCGCGGAAAATGGCCGCCGCGCTGCATCCCGGACAGGGAGGAATCTGCCTGCACGGAAACCAGCTGCAAAACGTTTCTCTCTTCATTCCGGAAGGCACAAGGGACGTTTCCATTGCTCTGACCGAGGAAATCCGTCCGTTCAACTGGCATGTTTCCGCTGAAATCGACGGAAAAAAAATCGGAGAGGTCCGTGCGAAGCGCTTTTACAATTACACGGTCCTGAAGAATCTTCCTTCCGGCAAAGTGCTTCAGCTGAAAAGTTCCGGCAGTACCACGGGAGCAATGCTTCACGTGAAAGGCCTTCCGTTCCTGCTCTGCGGAAATGCGGAAACGGCGCGGAAAATGGCCGGAGGCACAGCGGAACCGGCCGTGAAAATTCTGGAGGCATACCATTCCGATGACCCATGGCTCAGACAGGCAAAACGATTCGGCGCCGCGCTTGGATTTCTGGATTATGATGAAAAAGGCATGACAGCCCCGGAAAAAAACAACCCCTCCCTCTGGCGTTCCTCATGGTGGAACTTCTGGGACGGAAACGGAGTCGTCCCGAAAACGCCGGTCCCGGAAAATATCAGAAACGCCCTGACGGACCTTTACGAAAAATGGGCGCTCAACCGTTACGTGATGGAACTCGGAACCTGCACGAACCAGTGGGCCAAGATTCTGGAAAACATGGCGGCAATGTATGAATTCAGTTGCAGTCCCGTGATTCTGGAAGCGCTTCGTTACAATGTAAAACGCATGTGCACGAAAAATTCTCTCGGACGCGTGAATCCGGACGCCGACACCTTTCTCTCGGGACGCGAACCGGATGCGGGACGGATCGACAACGGGATCATGGGCGAATGTCTCGGCCATGACAACGAATACAATCTGGAAACCGACGCGCATATGAGCAGAGTCTACCGGATCACGAAACAGCCGGAAATCATTGATTACCAGTCCGCATACTACCGCCTGAAAACCCATCTGACGCTTTCCCGGACGGGCGGTGTGCCGGGGAATATCTTCAAGGGCACATGCAGTCCCACGGACGCCAATTCCCGCACCCGATACTATACGCATAAAACCGGCGCGCTGCTGGATCTGATTCCTTACGGCACGCTCTGGAGCGGACGGAACAAAACGCCGTCCGTCTCCGCAAAAGGGGAAGTCTGGCCGTTTCTGGAAAAAACACCGTTCAGCCGCAGTCTGGAAGGCCGTTATTTCGCGGTGAACACGGGACATTATTATGCGCTGTTTTACACGGGTCCGTCCTATCCGCGCTGGCAGGCGTGGAGTGCGCCCGCCTTCGACGGAAACAGCATGGAATATGCCGGATTCAGCGGCATGGGCTACGGCGGATGGCAGGCTTATCCGAACAAATCCGGCGGCTTGTCCGCGCTCTGGATTCCCGGCTGCGGACCGCTGATTCTGGCAAACAACCACAATGTCATGTATGCGAACACCATCTGGGGGGAAACACGGGAGAAGGCGGAAATATCCGCTCCGAACGTGAATCCTGCAATCACCGCAGACGCCTATTGTGACGCGGCAGGCTCTTTCGATTCCGGCAGCAACCTTTTTGTGCGCAGAGGAGTGATTCCCGGCACGCCGCTGTGTTTTGAACGCAGAATTGAGGTCCGCGAAACTGCGCTGAGTGTGAAAATCACCGTTTCCGCAAAGGAGGATTTTCACATGAAATCCCTCTATGAGGCGATTCCGTTTTTTTCCGACCGGCGCGAACTTGCCGTTGACGGCGTGAAAAAAGCGCTGCCCGCCCCTGTTGTGACACCGCTCAAGACCGTCACACGTGAAACAGAAGGCTTTTTCTCCGGCAGTCTCTGTTTTTCCGGAAGAAAACTCCTGCTTGCGGCACCCTCGGGAAACGGCGCGGAAATCGAACTGGATGGAAAACGTTCCATCGTCATTGCAGCTCCGCTGCGCTATCGCGCCATCGCCGCCGGCATGAGCAGTTTCAATGTCAAGCTTCCGCGGAAATGGCGGAAGGATATGACCCATACACTGAGCTATACGGTTTCAGTCGTCAAACGCTGAAGACGGGATTTTCCGTGCAAACCGGTTTCAGTCGACGAAAAGGTCGCGGCTGGCGAATTTCGGATCGCAGGTCAGATTGATCCCCAGCTTCCGGAGACCGGCCTCATCGCCGGGGGTCGGCAGATGGGAGATGTGCATTTCGCATCCGGCAAGTTTCCGGAGCTGGTTCATCGCCTGTTTCGCAATCGGATTGGTCGTCGTGCTCACGCTCAGCGCAATCAGCGTTTCATCAAGATCCAGACTGACTCTGCGGCTTTTCAAAATATTCCGCTTGAGCATCGCGACCGAACTGATGACATCCGGTGCGATCAGCATCTCAGGATCCGGAATTTTCGCCAGTTTCTTGACCGCATTCAGAATGCAGCTGGAAGACGCGTGCATCAGCGGCGAATTCTTTCCGGTGACAACCGTTCCGTCAGGAAGCTGCAGCGCGGCGCCGCAGTAGAAACCGTCATTGCCCTTGCCTTTCGTGGAAACAGCGGCAAGCGCGGCCTCCCGCGCGGGAGCGACAACACGGCGGTCCTCGTCATGCAGCCCGAGATTGTCCATCAGAACTTTGACGCGGTCTACGGTTTTCCGGTCCGCCGCGCCGATCGCATATTCACACTGATAACGGAAATACCGCCGGATGATCTCCTGTTTCGACGCCTCGCAGACAACGGCATCGTCGGTAATGGCGAATCCGACACGGTTCACGCCCATGTCCGTCGGAGATTTGTAGGCCTGTTCCGGCCCCATGATCCGTTCGCAGATACGCCGCACAACGGGAAAAATTTCAATGTCGCGGTTGTAGTTGATTGTGGTCGTATGATAGTGTTCCAGATGGAAGGGATCGACCATGTTGATATCGCCGATATCGGCGGTCGCCGCCTCGTAGGCGATATTGACGGGATGGTTCAGCGGAAGACTCCAGACCGGGAAGGTTTCAAATTTTGCATAGCCCGCCGCCACGCCGCGCCTGTGCTCGTGATAAACCTGGGAAAGGCAGGTCGCCATTTTTCCGCTGCTCGGACCGGGACCGGTGACGATCACAATCGGCCTGTCGCTTTCAATATATTCATTGGCGCCGTATCCCGCATCGCTGACAATCAGATCGACATCCGCAGGATATCCCTTGATTGCACGATGTTTGTAAACCCGGATTCCGCGGCGGTCAAGCTTGTTGATGAAACTGTTGACCGCGGGATGATCGTCGTAGCGGGTCACGACAACGGCCTTGACGGAAATATTCCATTCGCGCAGATTGTCAATGATCCGGAGGGTATCGGCATCATAGGCAATTCCGAAGTCCGCACGAATTTTTTTCCGCTCGATATCCCCGGAATAGATGCAGATCACCACGTCGATCTTGTCTTTCAAACGCTGGAGAAGCTGAAGTTTGACGTTCGGATCGAATCCGGGAAGAATGCGCGCGGCATGAAAATCGTAGGCAAGCTTGCCGCCGAATTCCAGATAAAGCTTGTTGTCGAAGCGCCCTGCCCGCTTGAGAATTTCCTCAGACTGCTGCTGAAGATACAACGCATTGTCAAAACCGATCTTTCCCATGATCTCCCGCCGGATTTTTTCGGATTTTTTCAGATTTTTGCAAACTCGAAAATATAATCCCCGTTCCGCAATTCTTCAAGAGTTCGGAAAAATTTTCCAGGCGGGAGATTGGAAAAAAATTTAACATCAGAATTCCGATCTGTTTCGACATCGAAACATGAAAATTTCGAAAATGACACACTCTCCCGGATGCAGGGACAGACGCAACCAATACAGGGCAGTTTCCCCGAGCCCGGGTTCCGCGGACGTTCCCGAAACGGGAACAACTGCGGAAAAATTCTATTCGTCAATTTTCCGTCAAATTATATAAATTTCTCAATGTCAGAAACTTTTGCATTTGCATCAAGTCCCGTCATTTTTTTGGAGACAGACGGATGCGCCGCTCTTCCGAAACGGATGAAGAATTCGTTCCTGGCAGCTTTGTCTCCACCGAACACCGCTTTCGACCAGTCGCTCAGGAACCCCAGGCCGAAGGGCGCCAGAATCGTATGGGCATTCAGAACCGCGGCGCCGTCAACAAAGGTTTTCAGATGTTTTGCGAGAGCCGGCTCCGAAAAGGTGTCGATCAGCTTCTGACCGGCGGCATTCATTTCGGTGCCGCAGAAAACCGGCATGCCGCGTTTCAGACAGCAGGCGATGATCTTGTCCATATTCGCCACTTTCGCCGCCTTGACGGCGGGATCGGCAAAATTCCAGTTGCGGTCCGGAATCAGATTGAAGATTGCCGCGCCGCAGGATTCGTGCAGATCCAGCAAGGCATCCGGATCCGTCTCGCCGGCGGAATCGCCGTTCAGCCAGGCAATGCCGGGAATCGCTCCGGATTTGACGGTGAAACGGTTCATCTCCTCCAATGACGGAAATGATGACGGATCAGGTTTTACATAGCCGGGACCGCCGGATTTCATCATTTTTGAGCGGATCATTCCCTGAAGTTTGACAGGATTCCGAATTAGTTTTGAAGCATCCTCTTCCGTCATATCCAGTTTTGACGACCAGAAACGGGACAGTTTGACGGGTGAATCAAACAGTTTCGCAGCCTTGGCGGCATAGGCCATGCAGACGTGGCGTTCCGTTGCATTGCCTCCCGGTGTCAGCGGAAGAACATCTGTTTCAAAATCCAGCTCCACAGGGGAAAGGGCCGGGTTCACCTTTTCCACAATTCCGCGCGTTCTCGCATTTGCGGCCGCTTTCATCGCATTCAGATACTTTCTCTCCTCAGGAGGAATGTCCGAAGTCGTAAAACCAACGCCGAGGTGATAGGCAATTCCCGGTTCGCCGGGAGAATTGATTACCTTGTCAAGCATCTCCCTGACAACAACACGGGACTCCACGCCGCAGGAAGCCCGGAGATCAAGTTCGCGCGCAGCATTGAGAAATTCATCCACACCGTCAAGAACGTCAAAATCAATCAGTCCGGCGGAGAACAGCCGTTCCGCCTTCGCCCAGCAGACGATGTGCGTCGGGGACCAGCCGTTGCCGTTGAAGGAGAAAAAGGTATGGCAATGCATGTTGTTGTCATCCCGTTCGGAAGCGGAAAATCCGGACTCGGCGGCAAACGCCTTTTTCACCTGCTCCAGCGCATCTCTTCTTTCGGCGGGGTTAAAACTGTCCAGTCTTCCGCTCAACTCCTCGATCATTTTTTCAATGCTCATGTGAAATACCTCTGTTTTCCGTGATTGAATTTTTGATGCAGAACAATATATTAAAGGTCTTCATGTTTTTCAATCGAATGAAACGCTTTTTCCAGTTCTTCTTCCAGATTCGGAATTTTCCTTTCCTCCTCTTCGACAAGATAAAATTTTGCGGCAACCGCCGGGGAAGGGGGAGCAAAAACCGTGCAGCTGTCCGGAAACGGTTCGATGGAAATGTCATAGGTTCCTATTTTTTCCGCACGCTCAATCGATTCGAGCTTGTCGAGTCCGGCAAGCGGGCGCAGAATCAGCATCCGCGTGGCGTCGTTGATGATGGAAAGATTGACGATTGTCTGGCTGGCAACCTGTCCGACCGACTCGCCGGTTACGATTGCGTTCAGTTTCTGGAATCGGCAGATTTTTTCCGCAATCCGCATCATCTGGCGGCGGTAGAGAATCGTGCGGTAGCGCGGATTGCAGTTGTCGCGGATCAGCTTTTGCAGTCCGGAAATATTGCAGGAATAGAGTCTGCCTTTTTTCTGATAGCGGTTCAGAACGGAAGCAAGGCGTTTCACCTTTTCCACGGATTCCATCGGCGTATAGGGAAAACTGTGGAAAGTGAGAAAATCCACATGGCAGCCCCGCTTCATGGTCATATGGCAGGCAACGGGAGAGTCGATCCCTCCCGAAAGAAGCGCGAGAACCCGGGAGTTCGTGCCGACCGGAAGACCGCCAGGACCTTTGAAGGTCTCATAATAGATGAGCGCGATTTTTTCCCGGACTTCAACGCCGATGGAGATCTCGGGATGATCCAGGTTCACTTTGATTCTGTCTCCGAATATCTCCTGAAGCCGGGTCGCTGACTCGATCTCAATATCCCGGGAACGCAGAGGAAAGGATTTGTCGCTCCGTCTCGCGCGAGTCCGGAACTGGACAACTGGACATGTTTCCAGCTTTTTTTCAAAAGTTTCACGGGCGCTTTCTCCAATGACATCCAGAATTTTTCCGATTTCCGGCTCACACTCGATCACGGGAGAAAAGGATTCCAGTCCGAATGTCCGGGAAAGAACCCCTTTCATTTTTTCCATTTCCTCCGGAGAAAAAATGCCGTTTTTCAGCTTTCTTACAAAAATCCGGCCCCGGATGCGCTGAAAGGCCAGATTCCGAATTTCGTCATATTCACAAAGGGTCCGCATGTTTGCAATCAGTTTATTCTCAAACATGGAACGGTTATGTCCCTTTGTTGCGATCTCATGATAACGGCATACAATGCTTTTATACATCAATTCATCCTTTCTTTTATTTCATGCTTCGCACGACCGTCTTGCACAGCTGGACCGCGGCAGGACTGGAAGTCCTGCACGATCACAAATTGCTGACGCAATTTTTTCCCGGGATCAAGGGTCCCTGACCCTTGCTTTACCGTTTTCAATTTTGAAAATCTGTGATTCCCGGAAAAAATCCTCATCGGGCAACTCCGTAAACGCATGAAAAATCTGTCCGGCATCCGCGATTTTTGAAAGAAAGGAAAACTTTGCCTTTTCATCCAGGTCCCCGGTTGCGTCGTCCACCAGAACAACCGTATCTTCGGCGCCGGAGGAAGAATTTCTGACAATTTCCAGTTCTGCAAGTTTCAAACACAGCGATGTCATTCTGCACTGTCCGCGCGAACCATACAGACGCAGCAGCTTGCCATCGACAAAAAATTCAAAGTCATCAAGATGAGGACCGAACGAGGTAAAACCTCTCTGCGCATCTTTTGCAAAATCATTTTCCAGTTTTTTCAGAAAAGACTCGCGTTCCTCCGTTTCGGGAACATGACGCATGCGGATTTTAAAATCCGCAAGTTCCGGCCGGACTTCCGAAAGAAGCAGCTGAATCGCATCCGAAAGAAGCGCACTGTATTTCAAACGCAGCGCAACGATCTTCTGCCCGGAAACCGCAAGCAGCGTATCATAGGAAAAAAGGATATCGCGGTTCAGGTTCCGGTTTTTCAGAATGAAGTTTCGGCTTTTCAACGCGGAGGAATACTGCTGCAGCGCAGTGAAATATTCCCGGTCGAGCATACAGATGAACATATCAAAAAAGCGGCGGCGGAGCACGGAAGGACCGTTGATAATCAGCGGATCATCCGGCAGAAAGGCGATTGTCTTGATCCGGCCTGTAAACTCGCTTGCACGGGAAACGGGAAGTCCGTCAATTCTGAGACTCCGGACGGCGCCGGCTTCCAGTTCCAGACGCGTATTCCAGCTTCCGCGGCGCCGGACGCTTACGCCGAGCCGGAATGACTGTGATCCGATTTTCCGAATTTCCCGCGTCTGCACAGTGCGGAAGGAACGCAGATTTGCAAGAAAAAAAAGCGATTCCAGCAGACTGGTCTTTCCCTGTCCGTTCGCTCCCTGAAAAATGACGGATTTGGCATGAAAAGAAAGAGCGGCGCCGGAAAAATTCCGGAAATTTTCAAGTTTCAGTTCAGTCAGCATGGATCGGAAAAACGGAAACGCTCCCCCGGAAGCCCCGGGGGATATTGAAAAACACAGAAAAAACGCCAGTTACTTGTTTCTCATCGGCATGATTACATACAGGAAACCGTCGCCGCTCTCAATCGCGATCGGGCTGAATGCGTCATTGATCTTGATATTGACGTTGTCCACACCGATATGTTTGAACGGATCGGACAGAAATTGCGGATTGAAGGAAAGCGACATCTCCTCGCCTTCATATTCGATCGCGATTTCCTCCTTGCCTTCTCCGACATTGCTGTTCGCCTGGAAGAGCAGCTTGTTCGTCTGGAACGTAATCTTTACATACGAAGAAGACGCGTCAAAAAGCGGAACGCTGACGATTTCGAGTGCATCGATGAATCCCAGGCACGGCACGGAAACCGTCTTGGCAAAGGAAGCTGGAATCACCTGTTTGTAATTCGGATAGTTTCCATCGATCAGTTTGGAATAGATCATTGTGGAATCGATCTTGAATACGGCCTGTTTCTCTCCGATTTCAATGACGGCATCACCGTCCTTTTCCAGAATTCTCTTGAGTTCATTTGCGGCTTTCAATGTAATGATGATGTCGCCGTCGGAACCTACAGGCACTTCGTCCAGCAGTTTTTCAACAAGTGCAAGACGTTTTCCGTCGGTTGCCACGGCGGTCAGGTTCCCCTCGCGGACGGAGAAAAGAATGCCCTGAAGAACTTTCCTGGAATCGTCAAGACTGACGGCGTAGGAAATCCGGTCGATGATGCGCGCGAGATCGGACTGTTTGATTTTCAAGGTTCTCTGAGCCGTAAAATCGACAGGAACGGGAAAATCATCCGAAGTAAGGCCGAGAATCATGAAATCCGCCGTTCCGCAGCTGATTTTCGTATGATGGTTCTCATTGGCATCAAAGCTGACGGTATCGTCCTTGAATTTGGAAACCAGACCGAGAAGCCGTTTTGCAGGCAATGTTGTTTTCCCCGCACGTTCGATCTCAGCCTCGATGGAGGTGGTAATCCGGAGCTCAAGATCGGTTGTAGTAAACGTAAGTCTGTTGTTTTCCGCTTCCATCATCACATTTGCGAGCACGGGAAGCGTGGTTCTGCTTCCGATGATGTTGCAGACCCTCTGAAGCGCCTTCAGCAGGAGTTCCCTTTTCACATTGATTTTCATTGCATTCCTCGACTTTGCTGTATGTATGTTGATTATTGATCTATTACCTCTTTCCTGTTTTATCATTACTATTATAGCTGTCACCAATGTTTACAAGTTGAAAAAACAGACTCGAATGAAATATTTTCCAACTTGTTGAGAAAATGTTTTGATTTTGTTGAAAAATGGTGTTCTATTTACATCCTGAAAGTTTTCAAGATTTGCTGAACCAATTTTCAACAGGGTTGTCAACATGGTTAATGACAGTATAACGCAACGACACGTCAAAGAGCTTCTGAAGAGATATCCGGATCTGGAACAGGCATCCGAAAAACTCATCATAGCATATTCTATACTAAAAAATTGTTTTTTCAATGACAGAATTCTTTTTGTTTGCGGAAATGGTGGCAGCGCATCCGATTCCGAACATATCGTCGGGGAACTGATGAAAGGATTCAAAATGAAGCGGCCTGTCCGTGACGCAATCCGGGAAGATTTTCGAAATATTCTTGGAAATGAAGAACTTGCAGACAAACTTCAAATGGGATTGCGCGCCGTTTCGCTTCTTTCTCATCCGGCGCTTTCCAGCGCCTACGTCAATGACGTCGATCCCCTGATGACTTATGCCCAGCAGCTTTTCGTGATGGGCCGCGAAGGTGATGCGCTGATCGGACTGAGCACTTCCGGAAATGCGAAAAATATTTATAACGCGTTTCAGGTTGCCCGCGTGAAGAAAATCAAGACCATCCTCTTTACCGGCGAAAATCACGGAATCTGCGAAGCGTTCGCGGACTGCGTGATTCATGCGCCCTCAAGGGAGACCTATGTGGTGCAGGAGTATCACCTGCCGATGTACCATTGTCTCTGCCTGATGCTCGAGGAGGCCTTCTATGGAAACGGAAACTGAAACGCGTGTTCCGCGTCATGTCGCCATCATTATGGACGGCAACGGACGCTGGGCCGCGCGCCACGGCGTTGAACGCGTGGAAGGCCACCGCAAGGGAGCGTTTGCAGTAAAGCAGCTGGTCGAAAATCTTGCCGATACCGGAATAGAATATGTGACGCTTTATGCGTTCAGCACCGAAAACTGGAAGCGTTCCAAAGAGGAAGTGGACGCATTGATGGAGCTCCTCTGCGAATTCATTGATGCAAATCTTTCCGTCATGATTGAAAAAGGAGTGCGCCTTCTTGCCACGGGGCGGATTGACGGACTTCCTGAAAAATCCCGGGAACGCCTGAAACTTGCGATTGCAAAAACTGCATCGAATACGCGCGGCACACTGATTCTTGCGTTGAATTACGGCGGCCGCGCCGAAATCGTCGATGCCGCGAAGAAGATCGCATCCGAAGTCGCCGCCGGAACCCTGCATCCGGATGAGATTGACGAAACGCTTTTTGCGGAAAATCTGTATCTTCCGGAAATTCCCGATCCCGATCTTCTGATCCGGACGAGCGGAGAACTCCGGCTGAGCAATTTCCTGCTCTGGGAACTTTCCTATTCGGAAATTTATGTGACGGACACGCTGTGGCCGGATTTCGACAAGGCGGAACTGGAAAAGGCGATTGCCGCATACGGAACGAGAAACAGAAGATTCGGAGGTAGAAAGTAATGTTCATTCCCAGACTTTGCAGCACGGTTGTTCTGCTTGCGCTGTTCGGCGCTTCCATTTTTCTGAACAACCTGATCGGACGTTCCATATTTGTTCTGCTTGCACTGTTTCTTTCGTTTTTCGTGACAAAGGAGCTTTGCGCCATGCTCAGAAATATCGGTATGGAAACTTTTCTGTATCCGCTCTGCATTTTCAATACTGCCCTTGCCGGTTGTATTTTTCTGTTTTACAACAGTAAATATCAGTTGCTGGCTTTTTGCCTCATGCTGGCCATTCTGCCCATTCTTGCGCTGCTGTTTCTGCTTGGTGTAAAAAATTCGGAAATGAAACTGAAGAAGCTGTTTCATACTTTTGCCGCATTTTTCCTGTTCATCATCCCGATTTTTTTCATTATCAACATTTATATCTATGGAAGACAGTTGATTGTTTCAGAAGAAAAATATTCCTTCAACATTCTGTTTCTTTTCTTCATTCTGGCGACGAAGACAGGGGACATCGGCGCTTATGTGACGGGAACTCTTTCCAATAAGCTCCTGCCCGGCGGAAATCACAAGATGATTCCGTCCATCAGTCCGGGAAAATCCTATGAAGGCGCGGCCGGCGGACTGTTTTTCACGATTCTGCTGTGTCTGTTTTTTCACTGGAAAACAGGGTTTGTTGTTTCCGTGACCTCCGCGGTTGTGACCGGCATCTTGTTCTTTTTCGGCGGCATGGCGGGCGATCTGGCTGAATCCGCCCTGAAACGGGCCTGCAAAGTCAAGGATTCCGGGCATACGATTCCCGGGATCGGCGGAATTTACGATCTGGTTGACAGTCCGATGATGACCGCGCCGATTTTTTATATTTTGCTGATTCTGGAACAGAATTTCAATCTTGAATTTTTCCGAATTTGAGGCATATTTATAATCCTTTAACGTATTATAACGGAGCATGCAAATGAACAGAAACGAATTGAGAAGAAACATTCTCCGGCTTCTCGGCGAGGATGGGCGTCTTACGGCGAAGGATATTTCCGACAGAATTGACGTTCCGGTGAAAGACGTGCAGGCGGAAATCCGGAAACTGGAGACGGAAAATGTGATTATCGGCTATCGTGCCGTTTTTGATGATTCGGAACTGCCGGAAAGTGCCGTAAAGGCTATCATCGAAGTTAAGATCCGTCCGGAGCGTGAGGGCGGATTTGATAAAATCGCGCGAAGACTCAGCAAGTTTTCCCAGGTTTCCGCTCTTTATCTGATGTCGGGCGGAAATTTCGATCTCCAGCTGGAAATCAAGGGGGAAAGTCTCAATGACGTGGCGCAGTTCGTTGCAAGCAGACTGGCAACCATTGACGGCGTATTGTCCACGTCCACTCATTTTTTACTGAAGAAATACAAGGAATCAGGCAAGCTGATGCAGGAGGAAGAAGATCATGAACGGCTCAAGATCACGCCATAACAATAAAAAGGAAAACACGGAAAATTCTTTTGTGGCGCCTCATATCGCCGTATTGCCGAAAAGCGGCATCCGCGATTTTTTTGAACTCGTCAATTCCATGGATGACGTGATTTCGCTGGGAATCGGGGAACCGGATTTCGTTACGCCGTGGAATATCCGCGAAAGTGCTATCTATTCGCTGGAAAGCGGAAAGACGCATTATACATCAAACCTCGGGCTTCTTTCACTGCGCAAGGCGATCTGCGGATACATGACGAGCGATTATGATCTGGATTATGATCCGCAGCACGAGTGTATCGTGACGGTCGGCGTGAGCGAAGCGCTTGATCTGGCGATCCGTGCGATCACCAGTCCCGGGGACGAAGTGATTTATCATGAGCCCTGTTATGTTTCATACAGTCCGGAAATCCGGATGGCGCACGGTGTTCCGGTTGCCGTCAACACCTATGAAAAAAATGATTTTGCGCTGGATCCTGCCGACCTTGAAAAAGCTGTCACGCCGCGGACAAAGGCGATTCTTCTGAATTTTCCCTGTAATCCGACTGGAGCGACACTGAGTTATGAACAGACGGAAAAAATTGCAAGGATTGCCGTGCGTCACAATCTTGTTGTCCTTGCCGACCATATATATACGGAATTGACCTATGGGGAAAAGACTCCTTCCATCGCAACGTTTCCGGGCATGAAGGAGCGCACCATTTTTCTGCATGGTTTCTCCAAGGCTTTTGCGATGACCGGTTTCCGCCTCGGTTATGCGTGCGGACCCGCGGAATTGATTGACGCGATGATGAAGATTCATCAGTATTCCATGCTTTGTGCGCCGATCATGGCGCAGGAGGCGGCTCTTGAGGCGTTGCGCAGCGGCAGAAAAGACATGCTTGCGATGAAGGCGGAATACCGTGATCGCCGCAACGTGATTGTGAAACGATTGAATGAAATGGGTTTGAAGTGTTTCCTTCCCGAGGGGGCTTTTTACGTATTTCCGAACATTACGTCGAGCGGATTGTCATCGAAGGATTTTGCCGTGAAACTTCTGATGGAGAAGAAAGTTGCCGTGGTTCCGGGGACGGCGTTCGGCGCATGTGGAGAGGGATTCATCCGGTGTTCCTATGCCACTTCGATGGAGGGCATCAAGGAGGCTATGGATAAGATGGAAGAATTCCTGCGCGATTTAAAAAAGAAAAAATAAAAAACTTATCATAAAAAAGACGGCAAGCCTGCTTGCCGGGTGCAGGTGTCTCACACCTGCCGCGGAGTGTGAGGGCGCGGAGCCCTCACGTTCTGAAAAAAATAAAAACTTATCATAAAAAAGACGGCAAGCCTGCTTGCCGGGTGCAGGTGTCTCACACCTGCCGCGGAGTGTGAGGGCGCGGAGCCCTCACGTTCTGAAAAGTTTTTGATTTGCGCAGCTTCGCGCGCAATTTTTATTAATTTCGCGCGTTGCGCGACCAGCTTGCGCAGCTGGACCGCGGCAGGACTGCAAGTCCTGCACGAATCATAATTTGCCATGCAAATTATTTTTTTGATTTACGCAGCTTCACGCGCGATTTTTATTTTTTAAGAAGGGGGAAAAATTTATGAAAGTCATTCGGAATCTTCTTTTATGCTCAGTTTTATGTATTCTTTTCCATCTTTCGGGGACGGATGCGTCTGACGCATTTCAATGGTCTTACACTATGGGTAAGACTGAACTCACTGTGACCGTATCCGTCAAGGAACATTTTCATTTGTATGAAAATGTCACAAACGCCGCTCTTTTCTTCGCCGGAAAAGAACTGACGCCGCTGAAAAAACCCGCAGGCATTTCCTATGAGGATAAAATATTCGGTAAAAATGATGTGTTCCGAGGTCCGGCCACTTTTCAGTGGGTTTTCCCAATCAAGCAAAAAGACTTTCCCCTGACGCTCAAGTTGTCATGGCAGGGCTGTTCCGAAGCAACAAAAGATTCCGAGCCGACCTGTTTTTTTCCGGAAAGCAGGGAATATACGCTTCCGGAATTTGCTCCGTCCAATACACCGGTTCCACTGACGGAGAAGGAAGCGCTTCATACCGAAACGGAAACAGGGAAGAATCCGACGGATTTTCCCGCATTTGAAATTCTCCGCATGGAATCCGGTTATATGGCGTCGGATATGTTTCTTTCCTTTCTGAAAGGCGAAAAAAGCGCAATGTTCCTGAGTTTTGCGGATAAAAGTTTTTTACTGATTCTGCTTCTGACCTTTCTTGGGGGGATTGCCCTGAATCTGACGCCTTGCGTGCTCCCGATGATTCCGATCAATCTTGCAATTATCGGTGCGGATGCCGGAAAGGGACATCGGCTTGCAGGCATGTCCAAGGGGCTTGTCTACGGACTCGGAATTGCTCTTGCATACGGGATTCTGGGATTGATCGTGGTGCTGACCGGATCCAGTTTCGGCGTGATCGACTCGACCTGGTGGTTCAATGCGGTTGTCGCGATAATCTTTCTTCTGCTTGGCCTCTCGCTGTTCGATGTTTTTCTCATCGACTTTTCCCGTTACGGCGCCGGATTCAAAATGCCGTCCGGCGCAAAGATCATCGGCATTTTTCTGATGGGGGTTGTCGCGGCGGTTCTCGCGGGCGCCTGTGTCGCGCCGGTCGTGGTGGCGGCTCTGCTTCAGGCTTCGAAAATGTACAATTCGGGCGAGCATATCGGCCTGATTCTTCCGTTTGTGCTCGGTATCGGCATGGGACTTCCATGGCCGATTGCGGCGGCGGGATTTTCCGTCATGCCGAAACCGGGCGTCTGGATGAAATATGTGAAATATGCGTTTGGCGGCATTATCATGTTTGTCGGCCTCTACTATGGCTATATGGGGATCACGATTTATGCTTCTCTTGCGGAGAGCCGTGAAAACGTCGAAAAAAATATGGACGCTCTGACCAATGCGTTCCGTGAATCGGCGGACACTGGAAAACCCGTATTTCTTGATTTTCATGCCGAATGGTGCAAGAACTGCAAGGCAATGGATCAGACCACATTCCGGGATACTGCGGTTCAGAATGAATTGAAACAATTCATCTTTGTGAAATTCGACGCAACGGACATGACGAATCCGGATGTGAAAAGCATATTGAAGAAGTTCGATGTTTCCGGTCTGCCGACCTATGTGATTGCCAGGGCGGCAGGGAAATGAAATGCTGTGCAGGAATGAAAGTCCCTGGATTTCCGGCTGGCCGCCACAGGACTGGAAGGATGGCACGAAGCATTTTTTTTAGTAAGAAAATTTAAGAACGCGGGGGCGCAAAGCCCCCCGTTTTGCGAGCGGCATATTTTACTGGATGTCCTTTTTCACCAGGCTCTTCAGATAATCCGGAACGGACTGGTCTGCCTGAAACGCTTTTCTGGAAAGCGCTTTGTATTCTTCAATGTTCAGGCCGATTCCCTGGTTGAAAAATCTTCTGTTCCATGTGTTTTCAGCTTTGGCGATCTGGACGTCAGTCAAGCCGAAGGCCCGGAGAATGCCCTCTGCCATCATGATGTTTCCAAGCGGATTCATGTGAACGCCGTCCACGGTCAGGAGATTTCCTTTGATCTTCGGATGTTTCGCCTTGACGGCGGCAATCTGCTTCTGCATATCGGCATTCAGATCCACAAGCGTGCAGGATTTTTCCTTGGCAAGCGTGCGCAGGAAATCATTGTATGCGGCAAGTTTTTTGTTGTTTGCGTGTTCCGGATTTTCCGTAATCATCGTGGATGTGAGGATGTAGACTTTGATTCCGGCTCCCTTCGCCTTGTCCACGATCTGCGTGATGTTCTTTTTGTAGTCTTCCAGCGAAACGCCGCGTTTGCCGTGCCAGACATCGTTCACACCGCAGCTCAGCGTCATGATCTGCGGCTTTTTCTGGATGACGTCGCGGTCCAAGCGCGCCAGCATCTGATTGGACTTGTGTCCGCTGATTCCGGCGGGAATCTTGACAGCCTTGATTCCGTTGGCTTCCAGCGCCGACATGACAAGGTTGAGATAGCCGGAAGAACCGTTGCCCTGCTGCGTGATTGAATCCCCGAGGAATGCAATCCTGTCGCCGTTTTTGACTGTGATCTGTGCCGGAAGCGCAGAGGCGGTCAGAAGCAGGATGCTTCCGAACAGGACGTGCATGTTTTTCATTCTGGACATCTTTTCTTCTCCTTATACTGTTTGAAAATGAGCTGCCACGATAATTTTTCTGCGATGCACAAGATTGTGAATGGGATTCATCTTTTGAATTTGAAATTGCTCCATTCTTTTGAAAATTCAAATCAGTTCCGGCGGTCAAGCGCCCGATATCCGATTGCTTCAAAAATATGTTCCCGTTTCAGTTCTTCGCTTCCGGCAAGATCGGCAATCGTGCGCGATACCCGCAGAATGCGGTCGTAAGCGCGGGCGCTCAGTCCGAATTCATGAATCGCATGGCGCAGAATGGTTTCCGTGGTGAGATCCAGTTTGCAGTATTTCAGAATGTGCGCGGATTCCATCTGTGCATTGCAGGTTATTCGGGAAGAGGAAGCGAAGCGCGCGGTCTGGATTTTTCTCGCCGCAATGACGCGTTCTCGGATTGTCCGGCTGCTTTCGGAACAGTTTTTGCCGAGCAGCTCGTCATCGGTCAGTGCGGCGAGCTCCACATGAAGATCGATTCTGTCGAGAAGCGGTCCTGAAATTCTGGCACGGTAGTTCTGAATCTGCATCTGACGGCAGCGGCAGACATGAAGCCGGTCGCCGAGGTGCCCGCATGGACACGGGTTCATGGCGGCGATCAGCATGAAGCGCGAAGGGAAGGTGCAGGTTCCTGAAGCGCGGGAAATCGTCACGACGCCGCTTTCGATCGGCTGGCGGAGAACTTCAAGCACGCTGCGCTTGAATTCCGGCAGTTCATCCAGAAAGAGAACGCCGTTATGAGCGAGACTGATTTCGCCCGGACCCGGATTGGTTCCGCCTCCGATGAGTCCGGCGTCGCTGACGGTGTGGTGCGGCGAACGGAAGGGACGTGTTTTCATCAGCGGCGAATCCGGCGGCAGAAGCCCGAGAATACTGTGAATTCTGCTGGTTTCAAGCGTTTCATTTTCCGTCATCGGCGGAAGAATTCCCGGCAGGCGTTTTGCCAGCATGGATTTTCCGCTTCCCGGAGGACCGACGAACAACACATGATGACCGCCCGCAGCCGCGATTTCGAGCGCGCGTTTTGCGGAAGTCTGGCCTTTCACATCGGAAAAATCGGGAATGCTGTCCCAGTCCGGCTCAGCGAAAAGCTGTTCCGCGGCGGAGGCGTCCAACGGCAGCGCTTCGCCCTTCACTGCGGCAATCGCTTCCGGAAGGGAACCTGCGGCATAAACTTTCAGCCGGGAAGCGGCGACGGCCGCTTCGGAAATATTTTTTGCGGGCACGATCAGTTTTGTGATCCGCTTGAAGCCGCGTGCCGTCAATGCGACCGGGAGAACGCCGCGGACGGGACGGATCATGCCGTCAAGAGCAAGCTCTCCGACCGCCATTGCATCGGAGAGAAGCGCGGGATCGAGCTGACCGGTTGCGGCAATCAGGCCGAGCGCAATCGGCAGGTCGAATCCGGCGCCTTCCTTTTTCATGTCCGCCGGCGCAAGGTTGACAAGGGTTGCGCCGGACGGATGATTGTACCCGCAGGAGTACAAGGCGGAGCGGATGCGCTCTCTGCTTTCCCGCACCGCCGCATCGGGCAGTCCGACAATGGAGACGAAATCCTGCTCGCCGCGCCCCGAGGCGTTGACCTCCACTTCCAGCGGCAGCGCATCGATTCCCGTCAATGCCGCCGAATAGGTTTTGGTGAGCATGGAAATTCAATCCTTTCCCTTACGCCCGTTTGCCCAGCAGGAAATACATGGCTGCCGCGGCGCCGGCATAATATCCGATGTCGCGCCGGAGTTCGCTGGAAACGATCTCGCACTGCGCCAGAGTTTCGGGCCAGGCGAAGCGCGGAAGATATTTTTTGATCGGATCGGTGTACAGCTCGCCGATTGCCCAGCCGAAGGTGCCGAGAATGAGACGTTTCGGATTGAAGGTGTTCATCAGCATGCCGAACGCCTGCGCATTGCGCATTGCGATTTCCTCCCAGATTTCCAATGCGAGCGGATCTTTTGCGCGCACTGCCTTTTCCAGCGCGATCATGTCGATGTTTTCCACCTTGCCGCCGGCGAACTGGACGATCGGGTGATCGGGTTTGTCCTTCAGAAGGCTCTGAATGTAAAGAGCAACGGAACGCCCCCCGCAGTAGGCCTCGTAGCAGCCGTCATGGCCGCATCCGCAGCGGCGTCCGTTGTGCGCCTCGATGACGATGTGGCCGACTTCGCCTCCGTAGAATCCGGTGCCGCGGACCAGTGTGTCGCTTGTCACGATGCCGCCTCCGATTCCGGTGCTCATCGTCAGATAAATGAAGTCATGGCATCCCCGGCCCGCGCCGAAAAACCATTCGGCGAGCGCGGCGCAGTTCGCGTCGTTTTCAAAACATCCCCGGATCTGAAGTTCGTTTTCCAGATAGGACTGAATCGGCACGTTGCGCCAGTGAATGTTGTTGGTCGGAGCGGTGAGAATTCCGTTGGCGATGTCCGCCGGTCCGGGGGCGGAGATGCCGAACCCCTTCACGTCGCTCATCTTCAAGCCGGCGTCCGCAACGAGTTTTCTTCCTTTTTCAACCAGTTGCGGAAGAATGTCCTCCGGATAGGTGTCCTTGTTTTCGATTCTCTCCTTGCCGAGGATTTTTCCGTCCGCGGAGGCCAGTCCGATTCCCAGCTTGGTTCCGCCGACATCGTATCCCAATATGATTTCCGTTTCCGCCATGATTGCTGTCCACTCCGAAATTTGAAAAATTATGAAACGTTGAAATATAGATTGAAAAACGGTTTATTCAAGAATAAATCCGCACTTATCCCGGATAAAAGCCGTGAAGAACCGGAATTTCATCGGAAATGAGAATACAGATGCAAACTGGCGAGACGGAATGCGTCTCCGGGTACGGAATCGGAATGTGAATTCCCGTCGCCTTTGTCTGCTTCAGCCAGGTGCGCTGGTTTTCATGCTCGGCTCTTCCGGACTCATTTTTCATTCTGCCCGCTTTGCGGAACGGCAATCACAAGTTTTCCGGCAATTCCGGGGAAATCCCCCTCCTCGCAGACCGTCATCCATGGAAATTTCCGCACCAGCGCGGCGGCGAAAAGTCCGCGTCCGCATTTTCCCAGGCAGCGGCCCTCCCTGGTGAAGAGATCGACGCCGTGCAGCCCGCAGCTCGGGGACCGCGCCTTGAAAATGAATGCGGCAATGTCGATCCGTTCCAGAAGTTTCAGCTCGACATTGATCCAGTCCCGCATGACATCCGTCTTGTCTTCGCCCGTTTCAATCACCTTCATGCGCGTGCCTCTGGAAGACGCCTCCAGACGCATCGGCGGACGCGGGATGCCGAGCCCGCAGTTGAACTCCGGACAGATCGGGATCAGATCCACTTTGTCCTTGAGCAGTTCGTAGATCCGGGGATCGCCCTTCTCCCTTCCGTCGTAACGGCATTTGATTCCGAGCAGGCATGCGCTGATTCCGATTTTCAATTTTCCGCGGGCCATGGCGTTTCATCCTTGTGAATTGGCGAGAGGGCATGATCCGCAGTCGGCGGATCCCTCCGCGCAGTAAGTTTGAAAGATATGGATGCACCCCTGCCGCAGAACGGCCGAGGAGAACAGTTTTTCCCTGTGTCCCCCCGCTCCGGGAAACCAGGTTTTCAGCGCATTGCGGAACAGCGCGTTGCTTTCGGTGGCGGGGAGGGTTTCCAGAACGCGCAGCACTGCCTTTTCCAGCGCATTGTCCCTGCGCAGTTCCGCATAGGCGAGCAGGGATGGAATCAGCACGTCCGCGAGAAAAGTCAAAGCCCGCGAGGCGCTTGAAACGGCAAGCGGCCGCTTTGCCGGAATCGAACGGAAGGTGAAACGGAAGTTCCAGAACGGATCGGAGCATCGGAAAAGGCGAAGATACTTCCGGCGGAAAGATTCTGCATCCATGGCGAGCAGATCCGCGGAAAAGGCGGGAAGCGGATCTTCCGGAAGGCGTTCCAGCAGGATGCAGAGCATGGCAAGGCGCCGTTCCGGCGTGTTCACGGGACGGATCGAATCGCGGCGCCACCCGATCCGCGGCAGGGCGCGGAGACGCAGTTCCCAGAACTCCTTCCACAGTCCGGCCGCATAATCCGCGTTTTCTTCCGGCAAAGTTCCGGAGGCCGGATCCGGGAGGAGCCCGGACTCCCCCCACAGGATTGCCCGGAAATGAATCTTTCTCACGGATTCCGGATAGTTCAGAAAACGTTTCAGAAGATCGCCGAACTGAAGCGTGTTGTTCCGGTATCCGGCGGCGGCAAAAAGCCGTTCCAGAAAACCGCGGGCGCTTCCGCGGGCGATCATGGACGCAAGAATGCCGTCCGATTTTTTCCGGATGCGTTCCATTCCCGCGTCCGTGAAAAAAGAGCGGAGCCTGACATCCTCCATGAATGGAAACATCCGGCAGCGTTTCCGTCCTTCCGGATGGTGAGAAGTGCCGGGCTCTTTTTTCTTCATGGGTAAAACGGGAAGTTTGCGCAGCGTGACGCCTTCCGGCAGACGGTTCCAGGCGGACTGCATCTCCGGAAGATGCGCCCGTCCCGTCCCGGCGGCGGAAAAAGTATCTGGAATAATTCGCTTTCCGGTTTGCATTTTTTCCCGTTTCGGTTATTCTTAAACTGGTTCACCGTTTAAGGAAATATTCTTCATGAATGCGAAAAAATCAAGTCTGTTTGTCATAGCGTTCCTGATAATTGTGCTCGCGGTTCTTGTTTTTCGGCCGGAACGCCCGCAGAGCGTTTCCGTTCCGGATTCCAGGGAGCCCGGAGAGTCGCGGAGGCGCAACGAAGTGGTCAAAGCCATTGAAACGGCCATGCCCTCCGTCGTCAACATCGGTACCGAGCGGGTTGTGACGCGGGATGCCCACAACAGCTCCTACCAGAATCTGTTCGACGAATTTCTCAATGCGCAGAAGCAGCAGAAAACCTATTCCCTCGGAAGCGGTTTCATCATTGACGCCTCCGGACTGGTGGTGACGAACGCGCACGTCGTGAACCGCGCGACCCGCATCATGGTCACGCTCACCGACGGGAGAACCTGCGACGCCGAAGTCGTGGCGGACGACCCGGTCAACGACATCGCCCTCCTCCGGATCAAGAATCCGCCGCCGAACCTGCTGGCCATTCCCTGCGACAATACGGGAAAACTCTATCTCGGTGAAACCGTGATCGCGGTCGGCAATCCGTTCGGGCTCGACAGTTCCATCTCCGTCGGGACGCTCAGCGGAAAAATGCGCAAGTTCACCTACAAGGGAAGGGTCATCTTTTCGGACATTCTCCAGACGGACGCCATTGTATATCCGGGAAACAGCGGCGGACCGCTCATCAATATCGACGGAGAAGTCATCGGAATGAACATGTCCGTCTACGAAAATGCGCCCGGAATCGGTTTTGCGATTCCGCTTTTCCGAATTGAAAACGTGATCGCGAAATGGATGACGCCGGAACGGTTCCGGCATCTTTTTCTCGGCATCGTTCCGGGACAGCGGAAGCTGGAGAACGGCTTATGCGAAATTATCGTCGCCGATCTGATTGCCGGCTCTCCCGCAGAGGAGGCCGGACTGCGGAAGGGAGATGTCATTGTTTCATTTGACGGAGAAAAAATCTCCGGCCTTCTGGCGCTCAGCCGCCGTCTCATCAACCTGCAGGCGGGGCGCGGAATCACGCTGGGAACAGCCTCCGGGGGAACATTCCGGCTCGTGCCGCGCAAGCTCACTTATCAGAATGCGCTGGAAAACGCCCGGGAAAAACTCGGGCTGGCCCTGGCGGTTGTCACGCCGGAGCTGGCGCGCGAAATAACCTATGCGCCGGACTCCGGACTGGTCGTGTGCGACATTCTGCCGAATACGCCGCATGAAGTCCGACGCGGCGATCTGCTGGTGAAAATCAATGCGTCCAACATCAACTCCGCCACCGATCTTGCCATGGCGATGCGGCGCCTTCATTACAACGACGAGGCTGATGCGGTGTTCATTACGCCTGTCACGGTCAACGGAAAACATTACCTTGCCAGACGGCTCGTGAAACTGCCTGTCCGGTAACAGATGGAAAAAAGAGGGCGCGATTGTGAAATATCTGACCATTGTGCGGCATGCCGAAGCCGAAGCGTTCGGGCGGAACTGCTCCGATTTTGAACGAAGCCTGACAAAAAAAGGGATCAATGACGCAGAATCCGCGGCGCAGAAAGCCGCGCACAGCATTTTGACCCCGCAAAGACTGATTTCCAGTCCCGCGCGCAGAGCGCTGCAGACCGCGCGGATTTTCGCTTCCGCTTTCCGCCTCTCTCCGGATTCCGTGCTGACGGACATGCTGATATACACGGGATCGGCATCCGATCTGATACGGATGACTGCGGGTTGGGACAATGCGCTGGAAAGCGTCGTTCTTGTCGGACACAATCCGGCTGTGGCGGAACTTGTCATGCGCCTGTATCCGCAGTTCGCGGGAATGTTTCCGACTTGTGCGGTGTGTTCGCTTGCCTTCCGCGCGGCATACTGGGAAAAGCTGATCGAGACACCGCCCGTTCTTCGTTTTCAGAATCCCTGACGTGACGGGCGGCGCCGGTTTTTCTCAGAGATCGGCTCCCGCAGCGGCGAGATTCTTTCTGACTTCCACGCCGTCGAGTGCGGAAGGACGGCATCCGGCCTTGACCGCCATCGCCGCACCCATTCCGGCGGCCTGTCCGATGGAGCAGACCGGCGGCATGACGCGCGCACTGCTGTGGAGCGCATGATCGATGGAAACGGAACGGCATCCCATCAGCACATTGGCGCATTTTTTCGGGATCAGCGTCCGGAAGCTGATTTCATACCACTCGGTTTCCGGAAGGGTGCGGATGATTGTTCCGGAGCCGGACGGATTGTGAATGTCGATCGGATAACGCACTTTCGCGATTCCGTCCGGATATTTCCGCGCGGAGGTGAAATCCGCCTCAGTCTGATAGCACTCTCCGAGGATTCTGCGCGATTCCCGGATGCCGACATGGTGCGCGATCGAATGGATTCTCGCGTGCTCGAATCCCGGGACATGCGCCCGCAGGAATTTCAGATAGTCCCGGAGCTGACGGCGTCCTTCGATTTCCGCGTCGGACAGCTCGAGACCGTTGACGCCGCTTTTCCGGATGATGCGCGTCGTATTGAAATGGATCACACCTTTTTCGAGCGTTGAGAACCAGAGCACGTTTTCCCGGGGGCAGTCGATTTCTCCGGCAGCCTTCGCCTCGTCGTACAGGCGGTTGATTTCCTTCGAATCCGGCATGCGCGCGGTATCCACGCCGCCGAGTTTGAAGCAGAGCGTCATCGGCTGACAGAAACCGTCCGCATTGCCGAATTCGAAATCGCATCCGGCAAGCACCGCAAGGTCGCCGTCGCCGGTGCTGTCCACGTATTGTTTCGCCCGGATCGCGCAGAGTCCGGATTTCGAACTGAATACTGCCGCTTCGATTCTGTCGCCGTCCATGATGACGTCCACCAGATTGTGGTGATAGATGACCTTTACGCCGGCTTCCAGCAGAAGATCCTCCATCGCCAGCATTGCGACATCCTTGGAAATCCTTGTTCCGGGCATGATTTTTTCATCAAAAACGGCTTCTTTCGCTTCGTCGTCGCGGTATTCCCACATTTTCCGGCACCATTCGACGAAAACCGGCTTGTCAAGCGTCACACCGTGGAGATGGTTCGGCATGAACGGCGTGATTTCTCCGAAACTCGCCATGCCTCCAGCACAGCCGTAGCGCTCGGCAAGCACCACACGGACCCCCTGGCGTGCGGCCATGACCGCCGCGCCCATTCCCCCCGGACCGCCTCCCACAACCAGAACATCCGTCTCCGCGATGACCGGAATCCTCTTTTCCATCCTGTAGAAAACAGTTTCCATCAAATACCTCCCAGTTTTGTGGCTTTTCTGAAAATATAACGGGGAAAAACAAAATGAACTATGGATTTTTTTGCTTTTTTGCTGTATTTTTATGAAAGAATTCGGGTGAATACAGCGATGCGGAGCATTGCAGAAATTGTTTCGCGCAGGGACTTCCGGTCCGGCTGCGCAAGCCGGTCTGTGCAGGCGGAACCCCCGGTACGGGCGTGTGCTCTGCACCGAGGTAGTTCATTCTGTCTTCAGGAAAAAGAAGGATTTCAGACATGGAAGATCGGATTTCCGATTTTGAGCATGCGGTCCGTGTTTTTGAAAAACAGTTCAACTGCCGCCTCTGCTGTCATGATTACAGCGGGCAGCTTCAGAATGTTCCGCTGCCGCATTATCATCTGAACGTGTTCTGCACGCGCCTGAAGGAGCGCAGGGCGAAACTGACGGAACTCTGCATCGGGTTTGACCGGGATCAGGTGCAGCGCTGCCTGATGGAACACGGCATGCGTCCTTTCTTCAAGTGCTGTCACTGCGGGATGCGCGAAGCCGTGTTTCCCGTTGCGGAGGAGGAGAAACTCCACGGCGTTCTTTTCGCGGGACCGTTTCATGCGAAGCGTGAGGGCTGCATCCTGTTCTCGCCGCGCCTGCCGCGTTATTCCGCAGCCGGACCGCTTCCCCGACTGGATGCCGGACAGGAGGAGCCTTTTCTTGCCTACGGCATGCTTCTTGCCTCGAGTCTGGCATTGCGGATCCGGAAAGTCCCGCGGATTCCGGGCTCGCGCAAAGAGATGATCGAAGCTTTTCTTGAGCTGAACTGCGCCCGCTCCGCCGGGCTTGACGAGCTGGCGGAGGCGCTTTCGCTTACGCCGGCGCGCGCCTCCGAGGCGGTCAGGAAACTTTTCGGGAGCAGTTTCTGCGCTCTCCTGCGCGAGAAGCGTCTGGAGAAGGCGAAACTGCTGCTGCGCAACTCCGCATTTACGATCGATTCGGTTGCGCGGCGCTGCGGATACCGGGACGGCGCGTATTTTCACCGCGTTTTCCGGAAGGCCGCGGGAGTGACTCCCCTGCGCTACCGTCTGGAGAACCGCGCCGGCGAGGCATAGCCTTCCGCCAGGATTATTCTTTGTGCCCGGCGCAGGGATGGTCCTTGCAGTCCGCGCAGATGCCGTTTTTCAGGGGCTTTCCTTCGGCGAAGTCGCGGATGTTGTCCAGCGTGATCTCGGCAATGTTGTTCATGGCCTCCTTCGTGAAAAACGCCTGATGGGAGGTGACAAGGACATTGGGGAATGTCATGAGCCGCGCCAGTACATCGTCGGCGATCGCCTTGTCCGAGCGGTCCTCGAAGAAGTAGTCGGCCTCCTCCTCGTAAACGTCGAGCCCCGCGCCGCCGACCTGTCCCGTCTTGAGCGCGTCGATCAGCGCCTGCGTGTCGACCAGTTTTCCCCGGCTGGTGTTGAGAATGATGACGCCGCGTTTCATCATGGCGATGCTTTCCGGATTGATCAGGTAGCGGTTTTCCGGCGTCAGCGGGCAATGCAGGGAGATGATGTCGCTTTCCCGGTAAAGCTGCTCCAGCTCCACGTATTCCATGTGATATTGCGCGGCCGCTTTTTCATTCGGCCAGGGATCGTGCGCAAGAATCCGGACGCCGAATCCCTGAAGCACTTCCGCGAATGTCTGGCCGATCTTGCCGGTTCCGATGATGCCGACCGTCTTGCCGTGAACGTCGAATCCGAGAAAGCCGTTGATGGAGAAATTGTTCTCCCGGATGCGGCAGAACGCGCGGTGCAGGCAGCGGTTCAGGCAGAGCAGAAGCCCGAGCGTATACTCCGCCACCGCATACGGGGAATATTTCGGAACGCGGACAACGTCCAGGCGTCCGCACGCGGCTCCCAGATCGACATTGTTGAATCCCGCGCAGCGCATGGCGATGAGTCTGACGCCGCACCGGATCAGCTGTTCGACGGTTTCCGCGTTGATGTCGTCGTTGACGAATGCGCAGACAACTTCATGGCCTTCCGCCAGTTTCGCGGAAACGGGAGTCAGACGGGACTCAAAGTAGTCGATTTCAAATCCGTAACGATCCTTGACGCCGTCGAAGGAAAGGCGGTCATAGGGTTTTGTGTCGAAAAAAGCGATTCTGATTCTGCCGTTCATGAAATCCCCCCTTGTGATTGTCCGGTTGACATTTATTCTAAAAAAACTGCCTCGTGCTTTTCTTTCAGTTCTGCCGCGCTTCAGCAGCGTAAGCTGGTCGTGCAGGCGAAATCCCCGATACGGGCGCGTGCTTCCGCACCGGGGGCCGTCCTTTTTACAATGCCGCATCTTTCGCTCTTCTGCAAGCGGGAAAAACGGAAATTACGGAAAAACTGACCGGAAACAGGTGCAGAATGTTTCCGGATTTTTCAAGAAAATCCCTTTTTTATATCCTGACATGGATTTCATCCGTCCGGCGGAACATGTTTCCGTCTGCGGTCCGGGAGAGAGACTCTCTCCCGCGGGGGATTGTTTTCTATTCCGCTTCCCTGCGCCAGCGCGGCATGCCTCCGACCCATGTCTCCAGCGGATTCCACTGCGCGTCAAGAACGACGAGATCCGCATGGTATCCGGGTTCGAGACGGCCGTATCCTTCCAGATTCAGGCTTCGCGCCTGATTCCACGAGGTGCACTTGATCAGCTCTTTCGGCGGCAGGTGCGTGACCTCCAGGAGCCGTTTCACGCCGTTGTGATAAAGAAGCGTGCTCCCCGCGACACGTCCCGACGGCAGCGTGGCGCGGCCGTTTTTGACAATGACGGGAAGTCCTCCGAGCGAATAATCGCCGTCCGGCATTCCCGCGGCACGCATCGAATCGGTAATCATCATGACCTTTTCACATCCCTTCACGGAAAGAATCAGCTCGATCATCTCGTTGCAGAGATGTACCCCGTCGGTAATGATCTCAACGAAAACGTCCTTTGCGAGGAGTCCTCCGCCGACAAACCCGAACTTCAGGTGGTGGAGCGGCGTCAGCACATTGCAGAAATGCGTCAGGTGCTTCATTCCCGCCATGCGCATTTCCTCGAACACTTCATATCCCGCAAGAGAATGGGCGCCGGATGGCATGATGCCGCGTTTCGCCAGTTCGCGCGTGAATGCCGCGCTGCCCGGAAGCTCCGGCGAAAAAGAGACCTTTTTCACCGGGCAGACCGCGTTCCATTCATCGACCAGCGCGATGTCGGGATTCCGCAGAAATGCCGGATTCTGCGCTCCCGCTCCGTCCGGAGAGAAAAAAGGCCCTTCCAGATGCATCCCGAGAAGACGTGCGCCGGTCCGGTTTTCTGTCCTGTATTCCTCCGCGGTCCGGCAGGTTTGTGTGATGTTTTCCAGGCTGACGCTCAGGGTTGTGGCGAGAAATCCCGTGACGCCGTCGGCCAGTTTGCCTTTTCCGATGGTTTCGAACGAAGCCATGTCGCCGTCGGAAAAATCCGCGCCGCCGCGTCCGTGGCTGTGGATGTCCAGGTAGCCCGGTGCAACAATTTTTCCGTTCATCTCAAGAACATGTTCCGCGTGCGGAATTTCCGCGCCGGGCGCGACGATCCGTTCGACACGTCCGCCGTCCAGCAGCAGGGACGCGCCTTCCAGATCGATGTCGGGCGAGATCAGGCGGCAGTTCTGCAGGAGCGTCGTCACTTTCTCACCTCAGTGTGATTTTGTCCGCGGTATAGATGATTTCCGAATCGGGATGGTCCAGCATGTAGGAGGCGGGCAGTTCCGGTGTCGGACGCCCGTGCTTCATGACGGAAAGCGGCTTTTCCTGTTCGGGGAAACAGGCCAGAAGCAGCATCTTTTTTGCCGCGAGGATGGGCTTCATCCCCATGGTCACCGCCTGGCGCGGCACGAGGTCGGCGCATCCGTCGGCAGTGAGGCGGGAGTTGGTTTCGATCGTCAGGGGTTTGAGGGAGATCACGCGGGTCGGAAGAGAGGCGAATTCCGCAGCGGAGATTTCGGTTTCGCTCATGGGTTCGTTGAAGGCGATGTGGCCGTTGAATCCGATGCCGAGCAGCTGAAGATCCAGACCTCCGCCTTTTTCCAGTTCCGCATCGAACGACTCCGGGTTTTCCGGATCGGGGAAATGAATGCGCTCCTCCGTCAGTCCGAGCGCCGGGTCGATGTGACGGAACAGGTTTTCATGCATGTAGGTGTAATAGCTCAGCGGATGGGAGTGCGGGACCGCGCGTCCGTCGGCGACATATTCATCCAGATTGTACGTGCTGAGCAGATCAAGGCGGATTTTATTTCTGTTCAGCATTTCCGCAAGTGCGGGATAGAGTTCAAGCATCGTGTTTCCCGTCGCAAAGCCGATGTTCACGCGCCGGCGCTCCCGGGAAGCCTCCGCGATTACCCGGAAGATCCGCTCCGCGCCGAGTCGGCTCATTTCATGATAGTCCGCAGCCGCAAGCCATTTCATTTTTCATCCTTTCCTTCTCTGGCGGTGTCATGTGAAACATGATTCCTGCATTCATATTTGAATTTACAAGGTGTCACGCGTTACTGTTAGTATATCACGCCGGAAGCCGGAATCAAGGGGGAAAGTGGAAAAAATCGCGGGGAAATCGTCTTTCAGGGCGGATGCGGCATTTGCATTTTACCGCGGACGGATTAAGCTATCATCTGTAACGGGGGATCAGGAGGACAGGAGATGAAACCGGGAGATTCTTTGCATTGTCCGCATTGCGGGCGGAATACGTTTTTGAAGAAGGAAACCGTGATGAACGGCTGGGTCAGGAAGGGAGAGGTGCTCAAATGCGTTTCCTGCGGCGCCGTGATTGAGGAGCTCCATGAGGAAAAAGATGCGCCTCGGACGTTTTCTGCGGAACAGGATGCAGCGGCGAAATTGAAAAGCCTGCTCGGCGCGGAATTTGAGAGGAAACCGGAGATCCGCGCGGACGCGGATGAAAAAAAATTCTGCCGGGACTGCGCCCATCTGATTGCGCATCCCTTCCTGACGCGCTGCATGAAATTCTCCAGGGACGTCAATCCGATGGACGACTGCCCGTCCTTCACTCCGAAAAAGGAAAAATGAAAAATGATAATCGAACCGCACATTCATATGTATTCCAGAACGACCGACGATTATCAGGCGATGTACCGCGAAGGGATCCGCGCCTGCGTCGAACCCTCGTTCTGGATGGGCTGCAACCGCCGGCACGCCGGCACTTTTTTTGATTATTTCCAGCTGATTCTTGAGTTTGAATCCGTCCGCGCGCGCCGTTTCGGCATCGACCATTATGCGGCAGTCGCCCTGAATCCGAAGGAGGCGGAGGACCCCGTTCTGGCGGACGAGGTGATCGGAGGAATTGAAGAATACCTGGATCATCCCCGCTGTGTCGCGCTCGGAGAGATCGGACTGAACAGCATTACGAAAAACGAGCGGGCGGCATTCGAGCGCCAGCTTGCGATCGCACACCGGAAAGACATGCCCGTCATCATTCATCTGCCGCATGAAAACAAGGAAAAGGGGATCGAATGGACCGCCGACATCATCCGGAACGAGGGGATCGATGTGAATAAAGTGCTGATCGACCACAATACCGAGGTGTGCATGAAACAGGCGCGCGATACGGGATGCTGGACGGGAATGACGGTGTATCCGGTTTCCAAACTGAATCCCGCGCGTGTTTCCGCGCTGATCCGGGAATACGGTTCCGAGCGCATGATTGTGGACGGTTCCGCAGACTGGGGCGTCTCCGATCCGCTGAGTCTGGTGAAAACCGCGCGCTTCATGGAACAGGACGGCCACTCCCCGGAATCGGTTGAAAAAATTCTGTTCGACAATCCGAACCGCTTTTATTCCGCCTCTCCGAACTGGAAACCGGAATTCGGGATCCGTCCCATGCGGATTGAGGAATTCCAGCGCTGATTCTGCAAACCGGTCGGGAGAGCATACGGAAATTAGTCAGAGCAAAGAATGTTTTTCATCCAGCCTCTTCCTTAACTGCACCGGAAAGTTTGAAGCGGCAAAAAGGAAAAATCCGGCGCTTTCCCGCAACGAATTCTTCCGGGATGCGCTCGTGGACTATTACAATGCGGTGATCGGCTGCGTGAAGAAAAAACATCCCGGCGCCAGAGTGCATGCGCATATTTATCCGACGCTTCTTGCCGAGCCGCTTTACGGAAACCGGACAAAGACGGATTTCTGCGCGCAGACGGTGGCATGGCATTTTCCCCGGGAGAAAGAGAAAATCGCCCGTTATACGAAAATTGTTGTCGGGGAAGCGGAAAAACATCACAAGGGCGTGAAGGGAATTCCGTTTGTCGGTCTCAAGGCGCTTCCCGGAACAAGCCTCGCCGCAAAATCCCCTGCGCTCCTGGAGGAGGAGTTGAGGACGATTCTTGCTTCCGGCGGGGATGCGTTGTCCGTCTGCAACGGATTCGACATGATAAAACCCGGCTATTACGAGGTCTTCCGGAAATACTGCGGGAAATGAGACGCTTTTTCATGACGGGCGTGAGTTTTGCTTTCTTCCGCGCCTGCATGGAAAGTTTTTTCCGTGGCGCTCTCTCTCATTGCCGTTTTCCGGAGCCGCCATCCGGGCGACGCGGACGCATGAATTTGACAAACCGGAAAAAATACTGACTTGCCTCGTCCGCCATTCCCCCGTGATATTCCCCTTCCGGTTCGGAAGCTTTGTGACGGGGATTGAAAAATTCCACGATGTGAAAACCGCAGCGGTTGACATAGAAGTGAATATTGCGCTTTTCGAAGTAAGGGGTGCAGGTTTCCCAGATTTCCGTTTCCGGATGGAGCGATTCTATCCCGTTCCAGATTGCCTGTCCGACGCCTTCGCTTTGCGTGCCGACCCTGACGAACAGCAGATCCAGATGGTTGTGACGGGTCTCCCTGTCTATTTTGACAACCGCTCCGCCCGTCATGATGCCGTCCTTCCACGCGCCGTATGCGATTGCGCCGGCTCCTTTCAGAGACCGCTCTATGTCCTCTTCGGGAAGAACCGCGTCTTCACAGGGGCCGAATTCCGTTTCATAGCCGTATTGGAACGCCTTCTGCATTTCCTTCTTGAATTCCGGAAGATCCGTTTCTTCCAGCCGGATCAGCTGAACCAGGTCTGTCATGATTTCTCCTTATGTGTTCAAGTGCATTTCACTGTTTTTCCCGGTACCGGTCCAAACCAGAAATACAGGAGCAGCCCCATCAGCAGAATCCGCGAAACGGGCATCGCCAGCCAGACCCCGTTCATTCCGAGAAAAAGCGGAAGCAGGAAAATGCAGAGCGGAAGCGCCAGGAAGGAGTCTCCGTAAATCAGCCACGAGGCTTTGGCAAGATGCCCCGTTGATTGATAATAAAATGCCGCGACTCGAATCACTCCCAGAAGCAGGAACGCCGGAGCGGACAGCAGAATTCCCTGCCGGGCCAGCAATGCCGCCTCCCCGGCGTCAAGCCCCATCCAGGATGGAATCACTCTGTGCATGGCAAACGAAAAGAGCATCAGAATGATTCCGGAGGCGAATGCGAATTGGTAACCGTAGTTTCCGAAACGGTTCTGGCGCCTGTATCTGCCTGCGCCGTACATGGAGGCGGCCAGCGGCTGGACGCCGCCCGCTATTCCGGTCATGAACATGGATCCGAGCGCCTCCAGGGAGGAGATGACGGTATAGGCGGCCAGTCCGTCGATTCCCGCGTAGCGCAATGCCTGTGCATTGTGCATGTAAAGCATTGCGATGATGGAGATCATATTTCCGAAAATCGGAAGTCCCGTCATGATGATGTTTCCGATTGCATGCGCGTTTCCTTTGAAGATTTCCGTGGAGAAACGCAGTTTCGTCAGACGGGAACAGAAGTAAATCGCCCCGAGCGCACAGGCGCCCCCCTGGCTTACGACGGTTGCCGCCGCCGCGCCGACCGCGCCGTATCCCAGGAAAAACACAAAGACCCAGTCCAGAAGAATATTGGCAAGCAGGCCGGTCACCATCAGCAGCATGGAAAGGGCCGGATGTCCGTCATTGCGGATCACCTCCAGGCACATGGACATGAAAATGGAAAAGAACACGCCTCCGGTCAGAATCTGGGCATAGCGCAGGGAAACCGGCATCAGGGCTTCCGTCGCTCCCAGGGCCGTCAGCAGCATGCGGAGAAACGGAAACGTCAGAGCCGTCAGCAGCAGACTCAGCACGAGAACGAGGAAAAGTGTCTGCGCGAAAAACCGTGCCGCTTTATCCTCCTCATTCGCCCCGCGGCACTGCGCGATCAGAACGGCTCCGCCGGAACCGGCCAGAAAACCGAATGCCTGAAGCAGCATGACCAGCGGCCAGGTGACCGCGGCTGCCGCCAGCGCCTCTTTTCCTCCTGCAAGTCCGATGAAGATTGCGTCCACGATAGCAAAGGATCCGCCGATGAGCGCGCCGAAGACAGACGGCGCCACATACTTCCAGAATAAAAGGAGATCACGGCTCATCTGCAACGTCTCCCGGGTGCAGTGCGGCATGAAAGGCTTTCGCATAAAAATCCAGCGCCTCGACAAATTCCGGGGAGTACCGGGAGATGGTTTCGCGCATGGCCTTTTCCTCCGCGGCATGGATGTTCGACAGAATGAAATCGGCAAATGCCCTTCCTTTCCGTGTAAGGCGCAGGAAGCACTCGCGCCGTTTTCCGGGAATCGGTTCCAGCGTGATATAGCCTTCCTTCCGGCATTCGGTCACAATGGTGTTGATGGTCGAAAGCGGAAGCAGCCAGTTGTTGTGCAGTTTGCTCTGGGAAAGATTTTCGTCGTCGGCAAGCGCATACAGCAGAACCACGATGTTCGGCTTGACCGCCATGGAACGGCCCTGGACCAGATAGGTGTGGTCAATCAGATTGGTCGCATCCACCAGCTTTTTGATTTCAGAACGCATGAAACACCTCTTATATTACGAATTCGTATTTTAATATATTGCCGGATTTGCGTTTTTCAAGTGCCGGTCCGTGATCAGTCCGTACAGAAGAAGACTTACCGGGGAACCGGGCCTCCGGAAAGGCGCGGAAAAGCCCGCTGAGGTCTGGTGAGGAGTATGAGAGGAAAACACCTGGCTGCGGATGGAGAAATCCTGCATTCCGGATTCAGGATTTGAAGGAAGGCTCTGTGCGGCGTGCTGGGGGAACCGGGCGGAATGGGAGGAGCGGCGTCGCCCCTCCTGTCCGGAAACATCAGGCGGTCAGGCGTTTTCCCGCGAAGAGCGGGAAGAGGAATGGCGCCCGTCCCGGAAGGTGATGCTTGAGATCCGCCCGGGGGCCTTGTCGTTCCGCGGGCGGAAGCTTGTCAGCCAGGCGTCCCCTCCCGGCTCGAAAGCCTTTTCCCCGAACAGAGGGCCGCACGAGGTGCTGCGGATGATTTTCAGTTCCGTTTCCCGTCCCCGCAGCTGTTCCGGGATTTTCCATAGAAACGGTTTCCAGAGGCGTCTGCCGAGCGTTTTTCCGTTCAGAAATATTTCGGTGCACAGTCCCTGCGGATCCAGTTCCAGGAATTCCGCGCGGGAGGGGATTGCAATCCGCTCCGTCTGGACGATGCGCCCCGCATACCCGTAAAGGCCGGCCGCCGGGTCTCTGCAGAGCTCCCCCCCGCGTGTCTGAAAGAAATTTCCGGCAAGGAACGCGAGAGGCAGGTAAGGATAGTCTTTTGCGTGATTTCCCAGTATGAGTTTGTGCTCTCCCCGGGCAAGGGAAAAGGGGGCCGTTTCCAGATACAGCTCCCGGAATCCCCGGGGAAGATTTCCGCAGGGGGTATGGGGGAAAAGCCTCTTTCCGTCCAGAAAAATTTCAGGGATGTCGCCGTAGTTGCGGACGATCAGCGTCAGGTTTTCCAGATTGTCCTTCAGGGAAAACGCAAAGATTCCGTCCCGGAATTCGGCGCGGCGGGTGTTTGCGGATTCCGGGAGCGGATTTTCCTTCAGGAGAATTTCCGCAATTCCGTCTCCGAAGGAGGGTTCTTCCGTTCCGTCGAAAACTCTGACGCCGGTTCCCGGCAGATGGAACGGAAGATCCGCTTTTCCCTTCCGGCGGAGGACAAGTTCCCTGTCGCATTCCGAAAGATTGATGACAACTGCGCTTCCGTCTTCAAAGGCGCGGAGGAACACATCCTGCGCCGTCCGATCGTTTTCCAGCGCGCGGCATTCCCGCGGGAGTTTCGAAAGCAGTTCCTGCTCCAGACACCATCCGTCGAAAAATTCCCGTCCCGAACGTTCTTCCCGCAGCATTCCGTCATGCAGGGAGAGAATGATTTCCGCATCACTTTCCTCTTCCGGCAGGATCAGGCTCCAGGAAAACTGCGCGGCGGTCAGATACTTGAGCAGGTCGGTCAGCGGTTCGGCGACGTAGGGATATCGCACGGCAATTGCGGGAACCCGCTTTTTCCCCGCGAATTCCGCGGCGCGTTTCGCATCCTCCCCCAGTTCCCGGAATGCGGGAAACCATGGCTGCGTCCGGGTCAGCGGGTTGAAGTAGAGCGGTTTTTCCAGATTGCCGTGCATGGTCAGGGCCGACACGGCCAGAACGTAGCGGCTGACGCCGAATGCGGCGCAAAGCCAGATCTGCCTGCGCATCCGTTCCAGCGTCATGTCGCAGGGACCGAGTGCGAAGAGTTCGGCCAGTCCTCCCCGGTTGCCCCGCTTTTCAATCGCATGCATGACGGTTCCCAAAGTGAGCCATTCAATGGTTCCCGTGGTTCCGTGGGTGAAAATCTCGTCCATTCCCGGCAGGGAGAAGGCGCTCAGCACTTCAAGCGGATGCCCGTTGCACCGGAGGGCGCCCGCCGCCGAATATTCACTCATCAGATGCCCTGTGAGAACCATGCCGCGCGCCGCGCACCAGTTTGAGATCCGTTCCGCAAAAGCGGTCCGGAATTTTTCGGCGCACAGGCGGTGGCAGACCTCCTCATAGGGACGGCTTCCGGTCGCCAGGCCTCTCAGGATGTCCGCCCGCAGTTCCCCGCCTGTTTTGCGGCGGTATTCCTCCTCCATTCCCTCATACCAGGGAATCCGGATCAGATCCTCCCGGTGTTCGCAGCTGTCGAAGAAGGAAATGTCGGGTTCATCCGTGAAAAAGCCCTTGATGAGCCGTCCCATATATTTTCCGAGCCGTTTTTCATAGCGTGCGTGCGTGAGTTCCAGAAAGCGCCCGACGACTTCGGAGGAGAAGAGATTGCTCATCAGAGAGCTGCGGCGGATCGTGAATTCATACTGTTCCCCGTTCCGGAACACGCTGAGCATGGGAAGGGCGTTGGACGGATTTTCCTCCAGGATACGGCGTGCGCAGGTGCCGCTCGGCCAGTTGTATTCGTCATACAGCCAGAGAGACGTGAACCCGAGCTGTTCCGCTGCGTCGCAGATTTCCCCGCAGGTGTCAAGCCACTCCTCCGACATGTATTCCAGTTCGCATCCGCTCCGCGGGTAAATCAGAAACTGTGTGACGCCGACATCGCGCCACGCCTGAAGCGTTTCTCTGAGAAAGGCGGCGGACGGCCTGCCTGTGATCGCCCCCATGGGGATCAGGGGATTTTCCATGTTTTCTGCTGACATGTTCTTCTCCGTATTCCGATATGTTGATGCAGGAAATGCGGCGTGTTCCGTTTTTTTCCCGTTTCCTTCCTGTAAGTTACGTCTGCGGAAGGAAATTGCAACTTGCTTTCCTCTTTCGCGCCCGGGGATTTCCCGTGTTTTCCCGTCCGTTTCCTCAAACCGGATCGAGAAGGGACAGTTTCCATTCGGGGCGTTTCCTGAACGTTGTTTTGAATTTGTGCGTCAATACCCCCCTTTCCTCCAGGTGAATGAGACACGCGGTGTCGCAGGCGCGCCCGCAGATGCTTGCCTGGTAACTGTGCTTGACCGGCGGGTAATAGATGATCCGGTCGATGATCTCCCGGGCGCGCTCCGGCGAAAGCCTGACCGCCCCGGTGATGACGGCCTGCCGCTCCGGATCGTCCGCAAACGCCTCCGGCGGCAGGAATGGGTTTTTCGTCATGTTGGCGCCGATGTAATAGGCCGAGCACTGCCAGGGATCGCGTTCTCCCTCCGGACTCAGAGCCCGTCCGGGGCAGGCCGCAATGCATTTCCCGCAGCGGTCGCAGAGGTGCGGCTCCGCAACCGGATCGGGTTCGATTTCCGCATCGGTCAGCAGGAAGACCCAGCGCTGACACGGTCCGAACGCATCGGTGAGAATCGATCCGGAAAGACCGCGCTCCCCGAGGCCGCAGTCAATGGCGCACTGTTCAAAATCCAGCTGGTTTTCGGCTTTCCTGCCCCGGAAAATCTCCCGGTAGTCCACTTCGAAATTGGTGCCGTCCTCTGTCTGCATGACGGTCTGGTTGCGCCGCTGGGGGAGCGCTTCAAAGCCCTCCTCCTCCAGCAGGGCGGACACCCTGAGCAGCGCGTTCGGCATCACATTTTCCTCCAGCACTTCAATGCCGTTGGTGGTATACTGGTAGTATGTGGAGCCCTCTTCAATTCCGCGCCGGACGCCGCGGAGCTGGCGGAATGCCGCGCAGATCACGGTCCGGACTTCCGGCATCAGCAGACGGACTTTCGGATCGCGGAAGCGTTCGGCGTTCCCGAAGCGGACCAGATCCGCGCCGAAGAGGCGGAAGCGGTCGATGATTTTCTGTCTGAGCGTGTTCATAGCAGTTTTTTTTTCCTTCAAATGATTGTAACAGGCGATATCGCACAGTTTTCCGCAGAGGCAGGGAGCGTAACCCGTGGCGCGCATCGGAAGGAAATTCAGCTCCGGATAGATGGCTCGCGCACTCTCCCTGGTGAAACGGTAATCCCCGTTCAGGATCTGCTCCCGTGCGGGATGATCCTTCAGGAAATCCGCGTTCATGAAGGGATTGGAGCGGTGCGCCCCCCGGTAGTAGACGGCGCATTGCCAGGTGTCCAGCCCGTTCCGGACGTCCACGGCGTGCCCCGGGCACGCTTCCGCGCATTTCCCGCAGCGGTCGCAGATCGAGCCCGCGAAAGGCGGATCGGTTTCCAGCGGCGCATTGGTCACGAGAAAGACAAAGCGGACAAACGGCCCGAGTTTCGGGGCGATGGCATTGCCTTTGCAGCTGACGGAGGCCAGTCCGCAGATGCGCGCGGCGTCCGCGAAATCCAGGATGACATCGGGAACGGTCTTCCCCGGCGCGACCGCTTCGGCATGTTCCAGTTCATATGTGTCGGAGACTTCCGGATTGGTGGAGTGATCGCCTTTGATTCTCAGATTTGAAACGTTGCGCTGCAGACAGGCGTCATACCCCTCGTTTTCAATCAGGGCGCCCATTTTCAGAAGAAACACTTCCGAGAGCTCCTCGTCGATCTGTTTGACGCCGAGCTGGGTGTAGTTGAAATACTGCACCTTTCTTTCCATGGCGCGGTAGAGGGCGCGCGGCACGCGGAATCCGAATCCGATCACGCAGGATGCATCGGGCAGGATGCTGCGGGGATCGCGCTGCGGAGACGTGCCTTCAAAGTGCCGGACATCCCCGATGCCGACCAGATCCGCGCCGTATTCCAGAGCTTTTCTCTTGATGATTTGTGCTGAGAGCATCGGCTTCCTCCTATCTGTCCATGATCCATGCCCTGCCGGTGCGCAGCGGACGGCGGAAGCGGTGTTCCATGCATCCGCCTTTCTTTTCCAGCATGCCGACGCAGGCGCGGATGCATCCGCCGCATTTCGCCATATTGTAGCCGACCCACGACGGGAAATATTTTTCCAGCGCGCCGTAGACTTTCACGATTTCCGCTTCCGTGGCCGCGCATTTCCCTTCCAGAAGGTTCAGATCCCCGTTTTCATTGGCATCCCAGACCTCCCGCGGGACAAACGGATTGAACCTGCGTCCGCCGTGCGTGTAAAACGCATAACATTTCCATTCATCCAGCACGCCCCATTCGCACTTCTTGCCTCCGACGTATACTGTGATGCTTTTGTCTTTGCTCAGGCATTGTCCCGGACATTCCCTCACGCACGCCATGCACCGGCGGCAGATCGGCGGCCCGGAATAGAGAGGATCCGGTTCCAGCGGGGCGTCCGTGAAAAGAAACGCGACACGCTGGAGGGGACCGAATTCGGGCGTGAGAAACATCTTGCTCCAGCCGATTTCCCCCAGTCCGCACGCAACCGCCGCCAGGCGGAAATGGAACTGGAGATCCGGTCCGACGCCTCCCGGCCGCACGGGACGGGTGAACTGGACGGAGCGGTGATGCGCGGTTTTGTTTTTCTCCTGCTCGTTGACTTCAATCTGCTCCTCGGGCGACAGCGTGTTTCCGGGAGAGCCGTCCATGTCGGAGACCGCGCCCCTGGCGCCGGTGTTCCGGTAGACGACCGCCTCGTATCCATGATCTTCAATCACTTTTCCGACATGATACAGAACCGCGGGTGCGAAAATCTCATTGATTCCCCCGTAGGCCATGGAGGGATACTGGTAGAACTGCGTCCCCTGTTCAATTCCCTGCTGGACGCCGCGCGGAATCCGGAACGCCATTCCGACGACGCTTTCCGCCTCGGGAAAGATCCGCCGGGGATCCATTTCCGGAGGAACTCCTTCGAAACGCGCCATGTTCCCGATTCCGACCAGGTCCGCGCCCGCGGCAAGCGCGGCCTCCTTCACCATTCTGCTTGTAAGCATGTCACCTCCCTGTTTCCTGTGCCTGATGCCAGTTGTCTGCATTCACCAGCGCGTGCCTGAGGGCGTCGCGGCAGTATGTGCACGCTTCACAGCGATGCCCGCACCGGAGCACGCGTTCCCCGAAATCCGCCGGCAGAAGGGAATTCTCCAGAATTTCCGGAAGAAAGCATTCCATATGGCAGGGCTCGAGAAGATCCGGCAGACTGCCGGTGTATTTTCCTTTCAGGTAGGCGGACAGAATGCCGAGCGGATTCCGGCTGACGCGGGTCGCCAGCTTGATTCCGTCGAAATATTCCTCGTAAAGGCGGATGTCCTCCGGACGGATGAAGTTGCAGACGGAAAGGAAGCGTTCCCGCTTTTCCGGGCGCATCAGCCACTGGCGGCAGATTCCGGGGAAGTCATACGCGTTGTCCATTGCGCGGATTTCATTTTCATGCGCGGTCAGATTGTCGTGGAAATTATGTGCGGAACAGAAGTTCAGGCATCCGCTGTTCGCCAGCGCATAGAGCTTTTTTCCGTTCCGCAGACACCAGGAACGGAGTTCCCGGATTTTCTCAAGATCGCGGTTCAGCTCTCTCCGCATGTAATACCCGTCAAACCACTCTGCAAGGTAGTCCATTCCCTCCGCGGAGCCGATCTCCATATTGACCGAGGCACGGCATTCCAGATCCGGAAAATTCCGTTTCAGGAATTTTGCGATGACCGGAGAAGATGTGGTAATCGAAGACAGAACAGTTTCCGTTTTCAGAAAATCAATGAGATTGCCGATTTTCTCAAAAAAAACACGGGCGAGACTTTCCCGTCCGTAACAATGTCCGTTCAGAAGAAGGCAGCTTGCAACACCTTCGCTGCGGAGACGGGAGAGCCCGGTCAGGAGCGTATTCTGCATCTCATTTTCCATCAGCGGGTTCCCATATCCGGCCGAACCGCGTCCGGAGGTGATGCCAGGCCAGGAGAAATAGACCTCCTGAATCCTGTTCTTGTGCTTCAGGATGAAAGGGATGAAATTTTCTCCGGTCTGCACCGGATATCCCGCCATGAAACGCATGATGCCTTCTGATTCCCTCCTCTATAAAAGATTATAACTGTCTTCGATATAAGTTATATGAAAAACGACGGAAATCAAGGTTCTTTTCGGAAAAAACGGCAATTTTTCCGCGTTTCAGAACGGAAACAGATGACGGAATGAGAGATCTTTCACCGGAACTTCATCGAACTTTTCACAGGGGAAAAAGCGTGACTGCAGAGATATGGAGGAAGGGGGACTTCCATGCTCAATTTGCCCGATCAGTTCGCGGACCGCCAGGCGAACCTGTTTCTCGGACGGCAGCAGGATCGCGCCGGAAAGCGATTCCGGACGGTCCGGCCAGTTCCATTCGTCATAAATACCTGTGACATAAGGACAGTACGCATGGTTGTCCCGGATTCGGAGAAAGAAGTATTTGAGACAGTTCGGCGCATCGCAGATCAATGCCCCGGGAGCGGCATCCGCCAGCGCATCCATGTCGGCCAGGGAACGCGGGCGGTGCAGCTCGGACGCTATTCCGGATTTGCGGCATGCGCTCAGGAAAAGCTCAATGAGGATTTCATCCTGCGGCGTCCGGCTGTTCCAGGCGGACAGCGTGATCTTCCGGGCGCCCCGTTCCGCCAGGTCTCTGACGGCAAGCGGCAGGGATGCGGAGTGATCCCGTCCGACGGAGGCGATGCCGAAGGCGTTCTGATACAGCATGACCAGCGGAATCCCAGCACCGTGCAGTTTTTCCAGCGCATGGCGCTCTTCCGGAAAGTGTCCCGAGGCGTAGAAAATCCCGTCCACCCGGAAGCGCTGCAGATGTTCCAGACAGAGGATGCTTTTTTCCGCATCCCAGCGCGTCAGTTCCAGAATCATGCGGTAGCCGAGACGTTCCGACTCGTCCAGCACGGTTTCCGCCAGAGAGGCGTAATAGCGGTTCGTAATGTTGCCGGTCATCAGCCCGATGGTCCGGGTTTTTCCTTTCCGCAGCGCTTTTGCAATTTCGGACGGCTGATAGCCGAGCTCCGCAGCGGCCCTGCGGACCCGCTCCATCCTTTCCCGGGCGTCGCGCCTTTTCCCCATGGTGGCGCCGGAAAGCGCGCGCATCGCCGTTTTTTCCGGGACTCCCGCCCGGGCCGCAACGTCTTTGATTGTAATCATGTTTCCCTTTTCCCGCGGAACCGGATCTGAAGCTTTTCAGATGCCGAAGCGGAGACTGTTTTCCCACACAGGCAGTCTCTGCTGTAATATACCGCATGGAATCCCGTTATGCAATCGCGCATTGCACAATCCTGCATTCCGGGCTTGTCCGTTGTTCCGGAACAACGGACGCTTTCCCTGCCGCGGGGCGGAATGGATGCCGCATTTGTCCGTCATAGGGGAAATGAACTCCGCCGGAGGGCTTTTTGCGGAAACAGGTCCGGAAACATCCGCAGGAAAGAAATGTCAGAAAGAGTCCTGGCCGGATTCCGAGTTTTCCTGTTGCGGAGATTTCATTCCAGCGTTATTTTCCCCATTCTCTCCAGTTCGTGGTAGGAGTTCGTGTAGGTCGGGCTCCATGCCAGCGACACCATTCCGGGGATCGTGCGGAAGAAGTTGAAATAGAAGGCGTTTCCCGGGCGTGCCGTTTTCTCCGGCGGAATCTCGTCCAGCGGAATCGCACATGCAACACGCCATCCGTTTTCCGTCACGGTGCTCCGGAGGACGGCCCGGCTGTTCAGGGCATGGGAATATGTGACCATGTTCTCATAGTAATAGCCGATCATCGCGCTTTTTCCGCCCGGATTCACAGCATATTGCGCATAGGGGCGCGCCCGTGTTCCTGAAATCAGGAATTCGATTCCGTCCCCGCTCCAGAGATCGGGTGCGTTCCGCAACTTTGACGCATCTCCCTTTTCCGTGAAGACGAGATAGAGGAACGTTCCGTCATGGGCGCACTTCAATTCCCTGCCCGATCCGCCTGGAAAGCCTGAAATTGTCCTGAACGGGCGAAGGGCTGGAATTCGTGTCCAGTCGACCTTGGCTGGATCGCCGGAGGCATCGGCGACACGGAACGCCTTTGCCTCGGGTGCGGGACGGGAGCGGAACTGCTGTTTCCTGTCATAGCCGGCCCGCCCCGCCAGCATGGGCTTCCAGACTCCGTCAACGAACCAGGCGAGGCGCTGTTTTTCCACAGGGGATTTTACGAGGCGCCGGGCCTGTGCAATGTATCCGGCCAGTGCTTCCATGCGTTCCTTCGTGCCGATTTTTCCCCAGTTGAAGGCTTCATCAATCACCTTGCTGCCGCTTCCGTAGAGGGATTTTTCCCATGCGGCGTCTTCCACCAGACGGTAGAAGTTCCGCATCGGTTCCGCCGCGCTTCCGTAATAGAGGCGGAAGAATTCGCCGATCAGCCGTTCGGGGTCCAGCGCCGGATCGTCTGCGAGCTTATGGGCCAGATAAGTCTCCAGCTGCGTATGCCAGAAGGGAACTCCGATTTCATCTGGTGTTTCGCCGAACCAGCCCTGAATGCCGTCCGCCGCGAATTTCCGGAAGAGCTTCGCCGTGTGTTCCGGCGCGAACATCGGGAAGAAGTATTGATTTTTATCGATGCGCACGGCATACCAGGCTCCGGAAAACATGTAAGTCCAGATCGTCATCATGCGTTTCTTCGCTTCGCCATTGTCGATCCACTCCTGATATTTTTTTGCGGAACCGTCATAACTGACCCAGAAGTCATAGGGAGTGAGACACATTTGAATGCCGACGTTCGGAGCGATGTCAAGTCCCGCCGGATATGTCAACGTGTTGTTGTAGGCCAGCGTGACAATGTTGATTTCGGGATTGCGTTTTGCCGCCTCGCGCGCAATCCGGCTGATCCAGTTGAAGTGGATGTAGCTGGTTGGACGCTCGCCGCTGACGCGCTTCTCCCTGAACTGTGCAAGACATTCCGGACAGAGGCAGAATCCGTTGTTGTCGTCCGGTTCGATCGGATAATACCAGGGAAGTCCCGGCGCTTTCGCAATGTTCATTCCCAGACCGCGTTCACCGGAACCCTCGTATTTCGCGGCGGCCTCGTCAGCGAAGAAGCGGATGACCTCCTCGTTCGAATTGCAGAGCTGGGGCGGCAGATCGGGATCGTCCGGATACTGGGAGCGGAGCCCGATCAGATGCCGGGCGCTTTTTCCCCTGTAGCCCTGCGCGAAGTACTGCGGACGTTTTTCAATGAAATATTTCGCCTTTTCCGGATCTTTCGCCCGGCCCCAGTAGCGGTACCAGATGCTGTAGACGTTGTGATTGCAGTAGCCGTAATTGATTGCCTGGCGCCAGCGCAGTTTCAGAAGATCGCAGTCATACTTGCTGAACTCCTTGCCGCGCTCCATCAGGATTTTCGGCAGCCAGGCGTGACGGAAAGCGGACATGGCTGGTTTCCGCCGGAGATCCTTCGGGATGATTTCAATGGTCTTCCTGGGAATCCATGCGGTTCCGGCATCGGTCGGAGCATACCAGCGGACGCCGAGGTAGCGTTCCAGAAAGTCGTATGTCGCATACAGGGTTCCCTTGTTGTAACAGTAGAGAGAGGGAACATTTGCCATGCTTCCGGGAACGGGTCTGCCGAATGCCCGCGCATCGCGCCCGATCAGAATCATGGCGTCGGGCGTGAATTTGATCTGCGATTCCTCCATCTGAAAATCCTCGGGGCGGAACCCGTTTTTCCTGGCGAAATCCGTCTCTCCCACATAGATCCCGAATCCGCGGAACGCGTCCCCTTCTTTCACAATCGGGAGTTCGGCGCCGGATATCAGGCGGATGTGATGATTGAGTTCCATTGCGCTGAACTGCGCCGTCGAGGTCGGACGCCTGGAAAGGATGATGGCAGACTGCGCCTTCCCGTCCCGGACAAGCGTGATCTTTTCGAGCGCATGCGCCGGGAAGAGGAGAACGCCGAGAAGCGGAATCAGAAGTGCGGGAAATGCGTATTTCATTCTCGAAACCTCATTATCTCATCACATCCGCGCCGTCGCATCCGAGCAGCAGAAGCGTGTTCGCATCATTTGCCAGAGCCTTTTCCGGCATTGCCGCCGGACGGACCGTGTCGGAGATGCGCAGATCGTCAAGCATCATCTGGCATCCGCCGATAAACTGATAGGTGTTTCCCTTGTTGTGAATGCGCGCGCCGATATTCAGGTCGGCGGTCCTGCCTCCGCACGGGACCGTGTAGGGGGCGCTTCCCTGACTTTCGCCGTTGATGAAGAGCTCCATCTTCTTTGCGGAAAGATCGTAGGTCGCCATAATGTGAATCCAGTCCTCGGAGGCGATCTCCTTTGACGTGATGACGCTGACAGCGTCCTTGGGCTGTCCGTTGTAGGTCAGGTACTGCACCTTGCGCGAATTCGCCGGAACCGAGAGCTGGTGATAGCGCCACGGGGAACCGTCCGCGCTTTGGATGAAACAGAGGATGGAGGAGCTTTTCTTCAGGAGAAGCGGAAGGAAGAACCAGCCTTCGATTGTGCCTCTGTCCGCATGGAAACGCATCCGGTTGACCGCCGCCATGGCGTCCTTTCCGTCGAAGGCGAGTCCCCTGCCGAATTTTCCCGCGCAGCCTTTCACCGCGTTGGCTTTCATCGGGAGGGGGAAAGTGCGGATCAGTTTCCACGGCTTTTCCGCTTTCAGGCGGACTTCCGCGCCGTTCCGGACGACGACCGGAACGGCTTCCAGCGCGCCTCCCCCGTTGTTTTTCCCCGTCGCATAGACAGGATGGTAAAAGGTTTCCGCAGGGAACTGTGTCTGAAATGTTTTTCCGTCCGCGGAAGGTTTCAGCGCGATCCGGTCGGATCCGTTCAGCTGGAAGGGACGCTGATAGGCGCGGAGTTCCAGACGGGCCGAATCCGCCGGATTATCGAGCGTCAATGCGACTGTTACGGTTTTTCCCGTGTCAAGAATGTCCGGCTGAATCTTCAGGGCATCGGCCTCCATGTGGAAAATGCTGCCGGCGAGAGCGGCGGCAAAAAACAGTTTTTTCATAGATCTGTCTCCATGGCTGTTATGGTTTTAATAAGGGGAAAACTCCGGTTTGGTGATGCCGTTGCTGTAATACATTTCCCTGTCGTTCAGATGACAGTTGACAGGATAATAGCAGGGATGCGTCCAGATGGTCCGGTAGACATCCTCGGGATTCACATTTCCGCCGAAATAGGCGACATTGCACCTCCGGGAATGGCGCAGGGCGAAATTGGAGGCGGCCTCCAGGATATAATATCCGCTGCTCCGTCCATTCAGCGACGTATTGGTCAACCAGGTGTCGCAGACAATCAGCTGCCGGGAGGGATGCTTGATCTGCGCGGCCTTGATCGGGGGCGTCACGGCGGTCTGCCAGGGGTTTGGATCATAGTCATTCCCGCCGAACAGCATAACGTTATATCCATAGCTGATTCTGGCCGGCTGTTCTGTTTCGGGGTTTGCCGTCGAAGGACAGTGCCAGATTGTATTCTGAGAGAATTTCCGAAAGCCGCGGACGGCGTCGCCGCAATCGTTTTTTACATAGGGATAAAGCAGAATCATCCACTGATGCAACCCCATTTTTCCGGGAGGGAAATATTCCCGGTAATCGGAAGTGTAGCAGTTGATTCCGAATCCGATCTGCTTCAATTTACTGGTGCAGGCGGCGGCTTTCGCTTTTTCCCTTGCCATATTCAGCGCGGGCAGGAGGAGCGACGCCAGGATGGCGATGATCGCAATCACGATGAGAAGCTCGATCAATGTGAAAAATGTTCCTTTCCCGTATCGCTGGGGATGAGAGGACGCCAGAAAGTTCCGGACGGAAAACCGGGATTGCCGTATTTGCTCCGGTTCGTTCTTCTCATTGGAATATGACATGCCTTTACTCCTTTTCGGTTGTGCCGAGTCTTATCCCGTCTCCAAAGCGGAAACAATAGGGCATGGAGACCGGGGAGCGCCCGGTGAACGGCAGCTCCCCGAATATGGCCTTTGCAACCGCTGTCTGCGCGACGGGGCTGTTCGAATAGGCGTTGATATAAGTGTCCGCGGAATCCACGTCATACAGGTAATACGGCGTGCCGAAGGAGATGATCAGACGTCTTCTGAGCGGGGCCGACATGAACGGCCAGATGGTGGAGTCGAAGCCGCGCGGATCGCCGTAGCGGGACTGTGCGCAGCAGATCAGGATCGTCATGTCATAGGCCTCCGGCACCATGCTGACCGCATGGAAAAACTTGAACGGCAGATAGTTCACCTCATAACCGCGTTTTTTCAGCTCCTCCCAGAACGGAATCATGCTTCCGTGCGCCGCGGGCACGTCGGGCGCGGAGAGCAGCAGGATTCTGGCGCCTTTTTCCAGCTTTAACGGCAGCAGACCGCGCCGGTTCCGCAGGAGTGTGATGCTTTTCTCCGCAATCCGTTCCGCGGAACGTCGGTTGCGTTTCTGCACGGCTGCGAATGACTCCGTTTCGTCCGGCGCCTGTTTCGGCAGGTGGAGTTTCAGGAGCGCCTTGACGGAAAGGATCCGCCGGACGGATTCGTCAATGCGCTCCATGGAAACACGTCCTTCCTTCAGTGCGCGCTTCATGGTTCTGAAAAAAGTTTCCGCGCCGGGAAAGAGGAAGAAATCGACACCGGCGTTGAAGGATTCCAGAATCCGTTCCTCCTCCGAGCTGAACCAGGAGGAATAGCCGGCCATCTTCATGGAATCGGTCATGATCAGGCCTTCAAATCCGAGTTCTCCGCGCAGGAGATCGTGCAGGATATGGCGATTCAGCGAGGCGGGACGGTAACGGCCGTCCGCCGGGTCCGGACGGTCGAAAAAAGGCAGTCCGAGGTGTCCGATCATCATTGTCATGACACCTGCGTCGATCAGTGTTTTGAACACCCGTCCGTGCTGTGCGAACCACTCTTCCCGGGAGAGCGTGTTCAGGCTTGTCACATAATGCTGGTTGCGGATGTCGACGCCGTCGCCGGGAAAATGTTTGGAGCAGGCGGCCACGCCATTGTCCTGAATGCCTTTCATCACTTCCGCAAGGCCGCGCGCGGCGTATTCGGCATTGTCGCTGATTGAACGGACGTTCGTGACAGGATTTCCCGGATTGAGATTCAGGTCGGAGACCGTTCCGCAGATCAGGTTGATGCCGGCAATGCGCGCCTCTTCGGAAAGAATCCTGCCGAATTCGCGGCAGTCCGCCGGATCAAACGTCGCCCCGAGACTCATCATGCGCGGAAGCCTGGTGAATCCTTCGATCTCCTCGCCGAGCCCGGCTTCGTAGTCGCCGCAGAAAAGAGGCGGGATCCGCAGGATGTTTTCAAACGGCCCTGTAATTCCGGCGGAAATCTCGGATTTGCGCATTCCGCCGTGCGGAGGCTTTCCATAATGTCCGATCCAGACGATCCCGAGCGGATAACGTTCAAGATACGCCCTGTGATCGCACTTGTCGCTCATGATGCGCGGCGCGAATTCGCAGTCCAGCTGTCCGATCTTTTCATCAGGCGTCATGGTGCGCAGGGTCTCTTCCACCCAGCGTTTTTCCCGCGGATTCAGCTTATGGAACATAACAAGGTCCTTTTTGCATAATTTTTAATTGATTTTCGTGTATCTCGATTGCTGTTTTCCATTTATTATATTATATTTTCCTGAAATTAGAATGGCTGAAATGATAAAAAATTTGACCGTTTTGACCAATGAGCTATTTTGACGACATTGCATTCACCTATTTCGGGGCGCTGGCTCCCTACGCCCACGCGGTGCGGACACGTGTTCAGCCGAGCTGGTTCTGGAGTCTGGAATACTGCCGGAAAGGCAACTTCACATTTGCCAAAAATACGGAGGAATGCGTGACTCTCACGCCGCCCGTGGTGTTCTGGCTTTCGCCGGGAAACTACTACGTTTACGGGACGCAGAGCAGAGAGGGCCGCACGCACGCATGGACCAACTGCACAGGCGCCCGGGCGGAACGCATGATCGGCAGTCTCGAACGGATGTGGCCGCGCGGATACCTGGAACTCTCGCCGGAGGAAGAGGCGCAATTCACTCCCGTATACAGCAGAATGCAGGAATATATTTCCAGCCGCTCGAGAAAAGATCATCCCCGCGCGGTGCTCTGCATGGAGGAGCTTCTCGCACAGCTTACCGCAATCCACTTCCGCGAACACGGTCAGCCGCTGATCAATATGAAAATGGAAGCCCTGATCAAGGAGATCCGCTTTTCCCCGTTTTCCGACTACGATTTCAAAACCATCGCCGCGGAGGAGTTCCATATGTCTTACAGCGGATTCCGGAAGTTTTTCAAGAGAGTCAACCGGATTGCGCCCCATGAGTTCGTCATGACTCAGCGGATTTACCACGCCATGGAACTGCTCCGGAACCACGCGCTTCAGATTCAGGAAGTCGCCATGCGGTGCGGATTCAATGACTTCAGTTCGTTCTCAAGGCTTTTCCGCCAGAAAACCGGACATTCCCCGTCGCGGTACAGAAAGGTGTGGCTGGATTCGGGGGATCGGAAAGGCGGTTCCTGAGACGGAAGGAATGGCAGAGAGAATTTTCCGCGCCGCAGTCTGCGGCAGGCTGCTTCTTCGCTTCCTTGCTGTTTCCGGCCGGTGTCAAACAGCCGGATTCCGCGGCGGGCCGAGTGCCGGAGATGAAAAGAATCCGGATTCCGAAGCTGACCGCATTGCAGGAAGCGAACCTCGGAAGGCGGTCCGGCGCCAGACACGGATTCCGTTGCAGTTCCGGAGTGACGGTTCCCCCTTTGGTTCTCCGAAGTAAATTTCCATACGCGATTTCCCGGTTGTCCTTTTGAAAAAAAGCATTTTTTTTCGATTCGCTCTTGTTTTTTTTCTGAAAAAGCTTATAATTTATGAATAAAATGAATGATTTGAATGAATTATATCTTTCGGGACTTGCATATGGCTGCGTCTCTTGCGGAAACTCTTTACAGAAAAATGCGGACGGATATTGAACGGCGTCTGATCCTGACCGGAGAAAAACGCCTGATGACGGAACCGGTTCTGAGCAGGCATTACGGGGTTGCGGTCGGAACTGTCCGGAAGGCGGTATCACGTCTTGTCGAGGAAAATGTGCTGGAGCGGATCCAGGGATGCGGGACCTTTCTGAAAACAGAAGACAATGAAGTGCCGCTTCCCGTTTCCTCCCTGCGCTATTCCGCCTTGTTCAAACTGCACTGTCAGGGCGAGATTGACGACTGCATACTGGATTCCGGCGTATCCTGCCGCAGCCATTGCTTTTACGGCATCACACCGGAGTGTATGGAAAAAGAGATGCGGGAAAAAGATCTGCTTTTCTTTTCTCCGCTTCAGGTTTTTCAGGGGAAACAGGATGACGCCTTTGTGCCGATGCCGTGCTCCCTGCGCAGAAAGGTCGAGGCGGACTACGCACCCGAAATTCTGGATTGCTTCCGTTCCACTGCCGTCGGCGAACTGTTCGCGGTTCCTGTGATTGCCAATCCGGAAGTGGTTTACCTGAATATCGCGCTTCTGGAGGAACATCATATTGAACTGCCGCCCCATGACTGGACATGGAAGGATTTTCTGGAGTTCTCCCGTCGGCTGAAAGGCGCCGGGATACTTCCGTTTCTTGTCTTGCCGGTTCCTCCGGCATTTCTGGAGCCTTTTCTGAAACAGGCCGGCGGAACTCTTTTCAACCGTTACGGGAAAATAGGCTTTGAGAAAGAGCCCTTTCATGATTTCTACCGGTTTTTCCGGCGCTTTTTCGAAGAGGAGATGATTGCGAATGCCTATTTTCTTCCGAGGAGTTATCCTCTGGAATTCGGCGACGGCGCCGCGGCGATGACAGTCTGTCACCCTTATCTGGGAACGCATCTGCCCCGGGAACGGATTTCCGACTGGAGCTACTGGGAACTGCCCCGCTATAAGGAGTCCGGCGGTGTCATGCCCTGTTTCGGGCTCGGGGTTCCCTGCGGTGCGAGAGATCCGGATGCGGCGTGGCGCTACATTGAAACTGTTGTTTATGAACGGATGGCCGGCCTGGCTGGCGTAAACGGTGTTTTTCCCGCCCGCCGTCGGGAACAGATGTTGTGGAAAGGAGCAGGACTCGGCAATTCCGGGGCAGTGTTGAAGGAGGCGCGACGTGCTTCGATTCTGCCTTGCAAATGTGGAGAATATTATAAAAAGTATCCGTTATATGAACGGCTTTTCAGCTGTTTTGAAGCGGGCGCGGAAGCCGAGACAGTCAGACAGGAACTGATTCAGCGCCTTCATTCCGCAACTCTGCTGAAGTGACGAGATGGCGGCGAAAAGAGGGATGGGCGGTATCATGGAAGGAAACCGGAAACGAAAAGTGTCTGCCCCGGGACGGCTGCATTGCGTTCCGTGTCTGAACAGGAAATTCACACTGATAGAATTGCTTGTTGTAATCGCTGTCATTGCGATACTGGCTGCCATGCTGCTGCCGGCATTGAGCAAAGCGCGTGAAATCGCATATTCGGCATCCTGCGTCAACAATCTGAAGCAGATCGGTCTCGCTCATCAGTATTATCAGGATGAGTATAACGAATACATCCGCGCGATTGAGTGCGATAAGACGGGAGGGCGCTGGTATAATTTGGAATTGAACGGGAAAAAGATTTCGATGCAGAAGCTCGTCCGGTGTCCGGGGGACAAGGACATCGTACGCGGAGTAAGAGAGTTTTCCTATGGAAGGAACTACTGTTCCGGCGCGTATCACACCTCCTGCCCCGGGACAAACCATTACAAGTCCGTTGAGATCAAATACCCGTCAAAATTCTTCTTCATGACGGATTCCGGCGGCGGAACCAAGACCCTGTTACGTGTTGTACTGAATCAGACCACGGGCGGTTTTTTTCCCACGATGAGCAATACCTTTGCGGATCCGAGACCGGTGCACAGGCATGGCAACAATTTGAATGTTCTTTATTTTGACGGTCATGCAAATGCGCATTACTGGCGTTTTCCCATATCCAATGGAGAAAACTACCGCATGATGTGGTTCCGCAACGGGCAAACAGAATGACGTGCTGCCGCAACGAAAAAACAGAAACGGGGAATTGATGAAAAAACAACACTCAAAAAGGAACTGACAATGAAAACACTTGCATTATTTTCCGGGATTGTCCTTTTTTTGTCCTGCCAGGCAAAGGAGGCCATCCGGATTTACGCTTATCCCGCCTCCATTTACGATGATGCGAAATGTTCCATTTATCAGGATTTCCAGACCGATCTGACATTCACATTTCATTACGAAGGAGGGAAGATCACGGATCTGAGGTCCGGCGGAACCAGGTTTTTTGTGGAATTCCCGGAGGAACTGAAGCTTCTGGAAGCAAGTCTGATGGACGGCTGGAAGAAGCCCGGTGAGCATTACGACACTTTTCCCGCGTCTCCGGCGGAACGTGACGGCAGAAAGTATCTCCGCTATGAACTGCCGATTCCGAAATCGGTGATTCAGCCTGCATTGACAAAACCGCTGCCTGGGGGGATGTTCGGCGGCACGACAAACAATCTGGTGGTGCTCATGGTCAAACCGGATAAACCCATGACGGGGAATGCGAAGGTCTATTGGGAAACGGTCGGACCATATCCCTGTAAAGGTGAATTCAGCGTTTATTCTGTGCGCCTGCCCGAAGGGAAACTGCCCCGGTCACGCATTGCCCTGCAGTCCCAGACTCATCTGCCGAACCTGGGATACAGCGACAACGCGATAAGGGAACAGATCCGTTTGTTTCAGAAACTGAACATCTCCTCCGTCAATGCGCAGATGCCTTCCGGTCCGAATCAGGGCAGGAAGGAACTCTGGCAGAATGCCGGATTTTCCTTTTACGGAGGCGGTTCCCTGATGCATGTCTTCTGGTCGGACGGAAAAGATGCGGATTCCGAAGGGAAGGCGGAGGAGCACGACTACCTTGTCGGCCTCGACGGCCGCCGTTCCAGAGGTGTGGACCGCCGTGCGTACCACATGCGCACATTCTGCCCGCAGGCGATCATTACGCCGGGACGTTATCCCTACAGGAAACTGATCCGGCTCGGGCGGGAGGCCGCGGAGGCGGGATCCCTGTTGCTTGACATTGACATTGAAGCGGATCTCTGCATCATGTGTTACTGCCCGGCGTGTCTGGAAGCATTTTTCCGCTTCAGCAAACTTCCGGTGGAAAAACTTCCTCCGGAACAGCTGGTGGGAAAGTATCCGGAAGAGTGGTATCGTTTCCGCTCCGAACAGACCCGGCTTCTGTATCAGGCATTGCGGGATGAACTGAAACGCGATTATCCGGAGCTCCGGATCGGCGCAAATACGGTTCTGCACCGCTTCGGACAGGATTTCGGCAATCTGAAATACGGAATCTGCGAATTTGGAGAGGATCCGCGCCTGATGAGGAATTCTCTTGATTTCGTGATGGCGGATACACTGGTCGGCGGCCTGTATGATGCGGTTTCCGTGGATGCCCTTGCTCTTTCCTGCTCCCTGCCAGTCATTGCAATCCCCGGTTCCTCGTATTGTGTCGGTTATTCTCCCTTCAACTTTCCCGGACGGCGCCAGACCGCGGAAATGACCGGGGATACTTACGGATATGGCCAGCGCTATGAATATCACAAACTGGGAATGCTGCATCTGGCGGCAAACGGAGCCTCGGGCCTGCGTTACAGCATTGATGAGGCATGTGTGGCAAAGGCGACCGCGGAAGCGCTGCTGCTCCTGTCCCAGGTGGAAGACTTTTACCTGGACGGCAGGCGTGCCGACCGTCAGCTTGCTGTCGCGGACCTGACACGCGGCGCCAGTTTCTGGCAGCTGGACACTTCCCGGGTGCGCGGCGGAATCTGGAAACATTACTATGACGCTTACTGCGGCAGGATTCAGAGCAGAACCCATCGGCTTGACGGGGAGTATCTGACGGGGCTTTACAACTACGATCCCTTCCAGACGAAAACGTGGCATCTGAGCATGAAAGAGCTACCGCATGGGAAATGGCATCTGACAGATCTGGTTTCCAATACGCGTTTCACCGTTGAAGGCCGGGAGCAGTGGAGTTCGGAGGAATTGGAAAAAGGATTCACCATTTCCATCCCGAAAGTCTCGTGCCGCCTGCTTCGTTTTTCCCGGAAGGCGACGCCATGCGGCGGAACGGAAGAGCTGAAGTGCGGAGCATCCGGGAAACCTGCCTACAACCAGTACGCGTGGCGCCGGAAAGAACAGCTGGACATCGGGAAGTTCATGGCGGAGAAACTGAAACGTCCCCTGGAGCTGATCCGGCGTTACGGCGGCCTGAAAAGTGAATAAAAACGGAGAGGTGAAAAAATGAAACGCACACTGATTCTGACGGGAGCATTGATGACGCTCGGAGTTTCCGCACTGGAACTGCCTTACGTTTCCGATTTCGGAAAAGCGGACAGGGATGTTTCAGCTTCGGTGGAGAATGGATGTCTTGTGAGCGGATCGAAATACCATTTTGCGCTCTTGAAGCTGCCCGCTTCCGATCAGAATCTGGATGTGACGATCACGGTTTCGGGCAAAGACGGCGCGTGCTTCGGTGCCGGCCTTTATGACGCGGCGGTGAAAAACCGCCTTCTTCTTCCCGTATGGGGAAAAAAGACCGCTGCTCCGGATACCGTGCGTTTCATCATTCCGGCGGACAAACTGAGGGAACCTGTCAGACTGCTTCTGTATAATACCGCGAAAAAAGGATCGCTTTCGGTCTCCGCCATCCGGATTGTGAAAACGGAAAAGAATGCATTGTCCGGGAAGAATCCGAAAAAAAGAGACACCTGTGTGACAGTTCCGTTCCAATCCGATTTTTCCGGAAGCCAGGAAGGATTTTCCGCATGGAATAATATTTCGGGCGGAAAGTTGTGTTCCGGATCGAAATACGCGTTCGCGGCTTTGAATGTGCCTGCCTCGAAAGTCCCCCTTTCCTGTTCTCTGACCGTAACTGCGGAGGGCGGAGCGGCATTCGGCGCGACTGCCTACGAACTTCAGGCGAATGGATTGCCGGGAAAACGGATCCGGGTTCTCGGACAGAACATGATTCCAGGCCAGGCCAGGGAGAATATTGCGCTTGCACTGCCCGCGTCTGACAAACCGCAGGTCATCATGTTCTACAACAACGCCAAAAAGGGCAGTTTGATCATTGATGATATCATTCTGGAGAAAATGCAGTGAAGGAACGCCTGAGAAAACTGCTTGAGCTCTGTCTGGAGGAAGGATGGAAACACTATGATCCGGAAGCGGGACTGATTGGAGATTTTGATCCCGCCTTTTATACGAAGGAAATGCTGTCGGCACATTTCCATGCGCTTTCGGGACGTTCCCTTCATCCCTATCGGGACTCTCTGAGCTTTGCCCTGCTCCTGCTGATTGCCGGCGGCAGGGAGCGCCGGAACGTTTCCGCCATTCTGCAGACTTTCTGCAGAAACGCGCCGGAACCGGACGGCAGACTCAAATGGTATCTTGAGGAAAAGCATGTCCGTGACGGGAACGGAACGTTTTTCAGCGTGGAACCGCTCCTGCTGATTGAACACTGCTTCGGCGGTGAACTGACGGAACCGGAGCGCACAGAAGTCGTCGCCGTTCTGAAAAATGCGTATCATGTTCTGGTGCGGGAGCGTTCAGTTTCCTCCTGGAGCTATGTCAATCCGACTCTTGCGGCATATGCGTTCAGCGGGCTGCTCGGCGAGAAATTCTTTCCGGATCATTTTGAACAGGATCTTGCGGAGTTCAAACGGTATCTCGCTTATCTGACGGAAAACGGCGTCGCCGAGAATTACACAACAACCTATCTGACGGTTGACACTCTGATTCTCCTGTGTGTGCTGATTGTTTCCGGGCGCCGGGACTTCAGGGACGCGGCGCGCAGCTTCCTGTTTGATGTGATTTTCCGTGAAACGATGTTTTTCGGAGCCCGTTTCCCTGCTCCCTTCCGGCGCGGATACAATGGATATTATGAAACGGAGCGCAAAGACGTTCTTGCCTGTATTTTCAACTGGACTTCTTCTATGGAAATGGGGCGTGATCCGGCGCTCTTCATGATCGCGACGGCGGTATTCCTGCTGTATGCCGGACAGGAGATGCTGACGCTTCCCGAGCCTTCCGAACTTCCGCGTGAACTGACCATGAAAATTCATGAAGACTGCCACGGCGTGAGTTTTCTGGATGAAAAATTCCTGATCGGCGCATTTGACTCCTATCCATCCCGGGAAAATATTGTGTGGCAGTGTGTGACGGCGGGCGGAAGCGGCTGGCAGGACGGCCCTGTCTATGCCACTTTTGAGAACCGAAGGAAAAGCAGCATGGTTCTGCGACTGGAGGCTGTTGACGGAAACGGCTGTTTCTCCTGTCATCCCTACGAGGGGGATTTCCGCCTGGAAAAGATGCTGCGCCTTTATCCATGGCGGAGTTTTCCGCCGGAACCGAAGATCAGGACTCTGCTGAAACGGAACACTCTTCTGTGCCTGTTCAAAATCGATCGTATCGACGGAGTATTGCGCCGCCTGGGATTCAACCTTCGTTTTTCACGTTTTGAGGGGGAGGTGTTTGATTTGCACGGGACTTCCCTGGTGGATGGAGACCATAAGGGGCCGGCAATTGTTGCCATGGATGACATTCTGGTTTTCCTGCACCCTCTCAGGCGCGTCCGGATGAAAGGCGCCTCTCTTGCGGTTTCCCGCGGTTTTTACGATCCCGGTTTCGGCATAAGACGGGGAAAGGGAGTTCTCGATCTCTCCATGTTCAATCTGGATGAGCCGGAAGCTGCTCTTTATACGCAGAACCATGTTTCCGGCGGCTTTCTGATGCATATTGAAAGCGGTGTCGACAGGGAATCGTTTCTTGCGAAGATGCGCCGTGTGAAAGTTTCCGATGTTTTTGTACGGAACCGGGTGAACGCCTGCATTGATGAACGGGATGCAGTCCGCAAGGTTGAGATCGGCATGGCGGATAAGGCAATAAGTCTCAGCTGGGATCATTATTCTGATTTCTAGACCATATCGTCACCAGTTCCTGGCTACGGACCGACATATCTGACTTGCACCGCTGCAGGAAATGCCATTGCACTCTCAGGCGTGCTGCGGTTCCATGGCAGAGCCTCAATGCCGAAGATGCATTTTCAATCCGGCGCCGTCACTTATATGATTCCTTCTCGCATTCGCGTTGAATCTTTCGGCTTTCACGGAAAGGAACAAGCGCGTCCCTTTCTGTTTTCTCCGCGTTTTCAGCAATCACGCCCGGATTGTAAGCACGCTCCGCTGCCGGACGGAGCTCCGTTTCATGCGCCGGAGAATCGCTTCCTGCCGGACGCCGGAATGTTCCGGAAACGCATCTGCTGAAACGGATTATTCCCCTTCCAGGGTGTCGAAAAATTCCTTGACCGGGAAAATCCGGGTGGTCGCGCCGATATTGCAGCCTGTCATGTAAAGACCGTTTTCCGTGTCCCCGCGCCATGTGGCGAGCAGCGCGCGTGCAATGCAGAAAAGGGATTTTGCCGGGTTGCAGGAACGCAGACAGCGGTAGGGGCAGGTAAAGCGTTCCCGGTTCCCGCTGAGCACACGCTGCACCAGCGGCGTCTTGAGGACTCTGACCGGCAGTCCGACCGGGCTCTTGATTACAACGACGTCTTCCGGTTTCGCATCGACGAAAACCTGTTTGCTTTCCCGGGCGATGCCGGCCTCTTCCGTTGTGATGAAATAGGTGCCGATCTGAACGCCGTCGTAGCCCATCTTCAGGAATTTTTCAATGTCCGCGCGGGAGGCGACCTCTTCCGCCGCGATGAACGGAATATGGAGATCGTAGCGTGTTGCCACTTCCTTGACTTCCGCGAAAAGCTTGTCCATGGAACAGGTCTCGGGATGTTCAATCATATCCAGAGTGAAACCGAGATGACCTCCGCATTTTGGCCCTTCGATGATCACGGCGTCCGGTTTCCGGTTGTATTTGCGGAGCCAGGTCTTGACGACGACTTCGAAAGCGCGTCCGCTGGAAATCACGGGGATCAGGGCGATTTCGGCATCCCCGACGTATTCCGGGAGCGGCAGGGGCAGCCCTGCGCCGGAGATGATGTAGTCGACGCCTTCGGCAACGGCGGTCCGGACGATTTCCTCGTAATTGGAGAGCGCCACCATGACGTTGACGCCGAGAGGTTTTGCTCCGTTCGCCAGTTCCCGCGCCTTGCGGATTTCCAGCGCGAAATTTTCGTTGCACTCTTCCACAAAACGGACCTTCCCGCGCTCGACGTCGCCGATGCCGACACTGGCGATGGTTCCGTATCCGCCGTTTTTAATGACCGCCGCGGCCAGTTCCGCCATTCCGATGCGGACCCCCATTCCCGCCTGGATCACGGGATATTTGCTTTCCAGATGTCTTATTCTGAGTGATGGAAGTTTCATATATGCGCCGATATTGTGTTTTCCGGTTTCCCTTTAGCGGCCCGTCCGCCCAGAAAAAACCGAAATGATGAATTTCCTTACAATAGCACGGGAATCTTTTTTTTCAAGCATTGCGGAGGCGGATGGAACTTTAAAATCCCCTTCCTTTTTTCAGTTCCCGCATTCCATGAAAGGAGTTCCGGCGGACGGTTCCGAAACGGAGAAGGCTTTTTCCCGCTTTTCTTGCTTCCGGAAATTGACTAATCCGGAATGTGAATTTATATTTAAGGACTCTTCTTGCAAATTTGAAAAAGATCATTTACGCTGAGGAAAAGAAAAATGCTGACAATGCTTTGCGCGCTGGCCGCCGGAACCGTCGTCTGGCTGGGAACGGTTTACGGACTGCAACTGACTCCGGGGTGGGGGACTTTCCTGGGGATTCTCGTCATGCTGGCTGTCCAGGTTTCCATCTCTCTGATTGTCCGCCGGAAAACGACGCAGATCAATCTGCGGATTCAGGGCATCATGCTGGATGTTCAGAAAAAGCTGGAAGCCAAACAGCAGCAGTTCATGCGCCGTCCGATGGATCCGAAGCAGATGATGCAGCAGTTCGTCCGCGAACAGAACGCCGGGCTGGAACGCGCCATTGCGGCCTGCGAGGAATTCCGGGGGCTTTACAAATGGAGTTTTCTGATGGAGCGCCAGATCAATACGATGAAAATGGCGTTCAACTATCAGCTCAGACGCTATGACGAGGCGGACCGTCTGATGGAAAAGTCGCTGCTCCTGGATCCCCAGTCCATTTCCATGAAGATGGCGCGCATGTACAAACGCAACGAAGCGGGAATCGACCGTTTCTTCAGAAAGAAATGCAGGCGCCTCAAGGGGAAGAACTGCATTCTGCCCTATTCCCTGTATGCCTGGATTCTGATCCGGCAGGAGAAGCCGGAAGAGGCGTTCAAAGTTATGACAGAGGCGAAAAAACGGGTGGAAAATGACGTGATCGTCCAGAACTGGGAAGCGCTTGCGAACAAGAGGCCGAAAAGCTTTTCCAACGCCGGGCTCGGGGAAATGTGGTACGCGCTGGCTCTGGAGGAGCCCAAAATGCCCAAACAGCAGTATCGCTACCGCTGACAAGTCATTCACTGAAATATTCCGGATTTTTCGGGGACAGCTCCTGCGCTTTTTTCAATGCGTCCGCCGCCTCCGCGGCCCGGTGCGGCAACTGCCGGAGGATCCGATATTTCCTGTAATGGTAGCCTGCGCGTTTCGGCGCGCGCCGGATGGCTTCGTCCAGCAGGGAAATTCCTTCTCCGGCATAGAGCGGTCCGAGCGCGAGATAATAGCTTGAGGCCGCCGCATAGGGGAAGGGCGACTGCGGCGCAATCCGGATACACTCGCGAAGCATCCTCGCAACATCGTCGGGCATGACCGGATTTCCTGCCGTGCGCGGCGTTCCGAACCGGGCATCCGTGGCGGAATGAAGCCGTTCGTAAGCCATTTCCGCGGCAACAATCTGCGGCAGTTTCAGTCCCGGATACAGAATCAGGCCCGCGGAGATCAGAAGAAACAGCATCTTGAACGCCCTTTCTCCCTGCTGCGTCCGGGGAACTGGAAGTTTCAAAAATTGATTCGTTTCCTTCCATGCAAGAATCAGAGAACCAAGGGCGATCGCACTCGCCGCGGCGCCGGGGGTTTCATAATCCAGTTCGATCATCGCGTGAACCGTCCATGAGACGATGCCGAGCGTCATGCCGCACTGCATGATTTTATCGCCGGGATTTCCGTCTGTCCGCAATGTCCGGTAAAAGATGAAAAGCGCGACGGAACACGGGAGCAGAAGGAGAACTGCGGCTAGCAGGAATGTGCATATTCCTGCCTGTGATCCGAGCGCGAGAATAAAATTGTGCGGACCGTGCGGCGCCTCGTCGTTGATCAGATCCTTGTAAAGCAGGTATTCATGAAAAAATTCCCCCCATCCCGCGCCGGAGAACGGGTGCGCCAGCATCATTTCAAAGGCCGCTTTGAAATAATCGAAACGGAAGAGCATGGATTTGAATCCGCGCCAGAATTTCACCATGACGATGAATCCCGCGAGCATGACGGGAATCAGCGCATAACAGAAGATCCGGAGTTTTCCCGGCATTCGGAACAGGGGAATCACAAAGGCGATTCCGGCGATCAGCGCGAGGACGCCGCCGCGGCTGCCTGTTTCCTTGAGCAGGAAAAGATAGAGCAGCGCGGCGGGTGCGCAGAGAATCAGACGCGCGGCCCATGGCTGTTCGACTTTTCCGCCGAGCTTGTACAGGAACGCGAGAATCAGCGGAAACACCATGGCAAGATAACCTGCGTAGACGTTGCAGACGGCGAAATCGCCGGAAACGCGGGATTCCAGCAGCCTGGTGGCGAACTGTCCGGTCAGGATCCGCTGTCCGGTCGCGCGCTCTTTTTCCTCAATGAATCGGCGTGTGTCTTCGAAACCGCTCCAATACTGGTTCAAGGCGGAATAAACGGACAGAACCGCCCCGGTGAGAACCGCCGCGAATAGCTGCCGCGCAAAATGTTCCGGATCGCGCTCCAGCATCAGGCAGAGCGCCGCCGCATAACAGCCGAGACCGAAGCAGTAGACCGTGTTCTGCGCGGCGAAATCCCAGGTGGAGGCATGGATCCAGCCCGGAAGAGAGGCGGCGGCGAGAAGCGCCCACAGGAGAGCGTATCCGCGCAGAAGCGTGTTCCGCACCGCGGGCGGCGGCATCAGCAGGATGCAGAGAATCAGTGCGAACGCCGAGAAGGCCGGAAACAGCATGGCAGACCAGGAGCCGATGAGAATCCCGGTGAAATTGTTCCAGTAGATCATCGGCATTTCCGGAACTCCGACCGTGGAGGCGAACTTCAGCGGCAGAAGCGCTGTGAGAAACAGCAGAAACGCCCTGGGAAGAAATGCGAGTCTGTCACGGAATGCGCGGTTCATGCGGCTCCTTTCCCCATGCGGTTGTCAGGCGCGCGGATGCGCCTTGTTGTAGACCGCCTTCAGACGCTCCGCGCTGATGTGCGTGTAAATCTGCGTCGTGCTCAGGTTGGCGTGCCCGAGCAGCTCCTGTACGCTGCGCAGATCGGCTCCCGCGTCGAGGAGGTGCGTGGCGAACGAGTGACGCAGTTTGTGCGGGGTCATGTCCGAAGGCAGGCCGGCGGCGGCGAGATAGAGTTTGAAATTGCGCTGAAAACTCCGCGGAGTCAGGCGACCCCCGTCCTGGTTGACGAAGAGCGGCGCCTCGCGGCGGTCGTCCGCCGTCCACAGCGTACGGATGCGCAGATATCTGCGCAGAGCCCGCTCCGCGGGTCCCCCGAGTCCGCAGAGGCGTTCTTTTCTGCCTTTTCCGCGCACCTTCATGATTCCGCCGATGAGATCGACGGAAGAGAGATTCAGCCCGAGCGCCTCGCTGATGCGGAGTCCCCCCGAGTAGATCACCTCCAGAATCGCCCCGTCGCGCGCCGCGGAAAGCTGCGCGTTCTCCTCGGATTTCGCGATTCCCTTCGCAGACGCGTCGCGCCAGACGGCGTCCACGGAGTCCAGAAGGCGTGAAACCTCAGCGACGGTCATGTATTTGGGTAGCAGTTTCTGCTTTTTCGGGGAGGCCAGCCCGGCGAACGGATTGGATTTGACGATATGCTCCCGTTCCAGATAGCGGTAGAAGGAACGGAGGCCGGAGATTTTCCGGAGGACCGACGTCCTGGAAAGGTTTTCACCCTGGAGCGCCACGACGAAGGAGCGCGCGTCGTGCACGGAGACCGAGTTCCAGTCCACGCATTGTTCCGAGGCGTCCGCGTTGAGGGTCAGGCGGGAAAACTGCTCAATGTCCATCCGGTAGCTTTCCAGCGTGTGCTCCGAAGCGTTGCGTTCGCTGTTCAGATACGCGAGAAAGCCGCTCAGCGACCGGTCCGGATGTTTTGCGCCGTTTTCCCCCATCGCCTTATCCCCGCGCCGTCATTGCGGCCTTGACGAAGTCCCTGAACAGCGGATGCGCCTCCAGGGGCGTGGACTTGAATTCCGGATGGAACTGGCAGGCCACGAACCATGGATGTGATTCCAGCTCGATCATTTCCACAAGAGAACCGTCCGGCGACGTGCCGACGACCCGCAGACCTTTTGTCTCAAGCGTCTCCCGGAAGGCGCTGTTGAACTCGTAACGGTGGCGGTGGCGTTCGGAAATGCGGTCCGTTCCGTAGGCGGCTTCCGCGCGGGATCCTTTTGCAAGCACGCACGGATAGGCGCCGAGCCGCATGGTTCCGCCTTTGTCGGTCACGTGTTTCTGCTCCTCCATCAGCGCGATGACCGGATGCGCGGTTGACGCGTTGAATTCGGTGCTGTCGGCGTCCTCCATGCCGCAGACGTCGCGCGCGAATTCGATTACGGCGCACTGCATGCCGAGGCAGATGCCCAGGAAGGGAATGTTGTTTTCCCTGGCGTAGCGGATCGCCTTGATTTTGCCGGAGACGCCCCGGTCTCCGAAGCCGCCCGGCACCAGAATGCCGTTGAATCCGCGCAGGAGTTCGGACGGCTCGCGGCTGTCGAGCTCCTCGGCTTCGATCGGATGGATCTTCACCTGGACGCTGTTTGCGATTCCTCCGTGGGAAAGCGCCTCGTAGATGCTTTTGTAGGCGTCGCGCAGGGAGATGTATTTTCCGACGACGGCGATGTTCACGATTCCGTTTTCAGGGTTCAGGACCGTGTGGAGCATGGTCTGCCATGAGCTCAGGTCGAGATGATTTTCCGGAAGGCCGAGCAGACGCAGGACGCTCCGGTCCATTCCCTGTTTCTCAAGTTCAAGAGGAACCTCGTAAATCGAGTGTTTGACATCCAGTTCCTCAATCACCATTTCCCGCCTGACGTTGCAGAAGAGCGCGAGTTTCTTTTTGTGATCCTCCTCCATCGGGACCTCGCAGCGGCAGATCAGAACATGCGGAATGATGCCGATGCTGCGCAGAATGCCGACGGACTGCTGCGAAGGCTTCGTCTTGAGCTCTCCCGCGGCGCGGATGAAAGGCACGAGCGTCAGATGCAGGAAGATGGAGTTGCCATCGCCCGCGTCCTGATGAAACTGGCGGATCGCCTCTAGAAACGGAAGTGACTCGATGTCTCCGACCGTTCCGCCGATTTCGGTGATTGCGATGTCCAGGTCCGGTGAATCGAGAGAGGCGATCGCCGCCTTGATTTCATTGGTGATGTGCGGAATGACCTGAACCGTTCCGCCGAGATAGCCTCCATGGCGCTCGCGCGAGATGACTGTGCTGTAGATTCTGCCGGTCGTGTAGTTGCTTGCGCGGGAGCAGCGGATGCCGGAGAAGCGTTCATAGTGGCCGAGATCCAGATCGGTTTCCGCTCCGTCGTCCGTCACGAAAACCTCCCCGTGCTGATACGGGGACATGGTGCCGGGATCGACGTTGAGATAGGGATCCAGCTTCTGCATGGCCACGCGGTAGCCGCGCTGCTTGAGAAGCATGGCGACGGAGGCCGCCGTGATTCCCTTGCCCAGGGAAGATACGACGCCGCCTGTGATGAAGATGTGTTTGGTCATTGGTTCCTGTCCTGATTTGATTGAGAGAGATCAAAAAAGTATCCGGAACAATACCACAGTTTGCGTGTTTATCAAAGCCTCCGGGAAAAATAATCCATTATTTTTCCCGGATTTCCCGATGCGGAAAGCGCTGTCCCCGCAGGGAAAAAGGGAGTTTTTTCCGGCAGATTCTTTGCAAGGCGCGTTTCCCTTGGTTATATTATCCGGTCGGACGCGGAAGGGCAAGGTCGCCGTCTTCCGTCACGCCGCACGAAAACCCGCTTTGGAGGAGGATGTTTCATGGAACGGGCTCTGCAGCATTTCATCGGTTATCTTTCCCTGGAGCGCGGACTGGTCAGGAACTCCACCATGGCCTACCGCTCCGACCTGACCGATTTCATTGCCCGGCTAAGGGAGCGGGGCATCGCCTCCTTCGATGCGGTTGCACGGGATGACATCATCGACTATCTCTCGGAATGCAAGGAGCGCGGCATGGAGGTGGCAACGCTGGCGCGCCGTCTGGTGGCGGTTAAGGTTTTTTTCCGTTACCTGTATCAGGAGCGCATCATCCGTGCGGACATCACGGACGTGATGGATTCCCCGAAACTCTGGAGAATACTGCCGGAGTTCATGTCGCCTGCCGAAGTGGATGCGTTTCTGAACGCGTTTCCCGCCAATGCGAAGGATCCTCTCGCGCTGCGCAACCGCTGCATCCTGGAAATGATGTACGCCTGCGGACTGCGGGTTTCCGAAGCCGCGGGCCTGAAGCTCGGATCGCTGAATTTTGACGAGGACATCGTCCGGGTTTTCGGCAAGGGTTCCAAGGAGCGGATTGTGCCGATGGGACGCACGGCGGTCGGCATTCTGAAACGGTATCTGGAACGGTCGCGTCCCGAACTGATCGCGTCGCCGGAGGAGCCGATGCTTTTCGTTTCGAACCGCGGCAGACCGCTTGACCGGGAGCGGATCTGGGCGATTGTCAAGGAGGCCGCGCGGATCGCGGGCATCCGCAAGAACATCCATCCGCATACGCTGCGCCATTCCTTCGCCAGCCACCTGCTGGAGAACGGCGCGGATCTGCGGATCATTCAGGAGATGCTCGGACACGCGGACATCAGCACCACGCAGATCTACACGCATGTCGATCAGCAGCGTCTGCTGTCCGTGCACAGGAGATTCCATCCGCGTGCCTGACGGAACGGAACAGGAGAGCTTCCCGCAATGAAATGGACCGCCGGAAAAAAAAGGATTCTGCTGACATCTGCCGTCCTGATTTCCGCGTCTGCCGCGTTCCTGTTCCTCCTTGCCGGCGGAGGCCCCGAGAGGGAGACCAGAACGTTTCCGGTCATGGGAACCGTCTGCGGAATCGATCTTTACGGAAACTCCGGGGAAATCCTGAGCCGGGCGGCCGACGATGCGCAGCGGGAGATCCGCCGCCTGGAAGCCATGTTCAACATTTACGACCCGGACAGCGAGCTTTCCCGCCTGAACGCCGCCGCGTTTCATCATCCGTTCCGCTGTTCGGAGGAGCTCTGGGAGATTCTTCAGCAGGCAAGAAAGTATTACGTTCTTTCGGATGGCGCGTTTGACGTCACGGTCAAGCCGCTGATGAAACTCTGGGGATTTCACCGGAGACGTTCCGCCGTCCCGGCGCGGGAGGAAATCGAGGCCGCCAAAAAACTGGTCGGACTGGAAAAGGTGATTTTCAATGATGCGGCCAGAACCGTCCGCTTTTCCGTCGACGGAATCGGGATCGATCTCGGCGGAATCGCCAAGGGATATGCGCTGGACAGGGCGCGGGAAAAGGTGCTGCGTCACGGTGTTGACTCCGGCGTTCTTGATCTCGGCGGAAATCTCTTCTGTCTGCCGAAGCCGATCCCGGGAAGAGGCCGTTCCGCCTATCGCGTCGGAATCCGCAATCCGCTGGACAAGACCCGGATCATGACCGTGGTGCCGATGCGCGATGCCGCGATCGCCACAAGCGGGGATTATGAGCGTTATGTCGTCATTGACGGCAGACATTACACGCATATCATGGATGCGAAGACCGGATATCCCGCATCCCATATGCTTTCGGTCTCCGTGATTGCTCCGAAAGGGGTTGATTCCGATGCGCTTTCCACTTCGATTTTTCTGAAAGGCGCGGTTCTTGCGCGGAAAGTCAGAGAGGCAAATCCGGCGATCCGGATTCTGATTGTGCGCAGAAATCCGGAAAATCCCGCACAGATTCTGGTGGAACGCTTCGGCGATGCATGGGAAAAGGAAATCACCGTTGCCCCGCGTTCCGGATAAAGCCTGATTCCGGAGATCTCCGGCGCGGATTCCCCGTGCCGGGCGGTTCCTGCTGAACGGGCGGGGAAAACACGTTCCCCCTTCCCGTTTTCCCCATTCAAGGTATGGATACGCGAAGCGCGTGCTCGTAAACGAACCCCGCCAGCAGGAATGCGATTGCAAGGCCGCAGAACAGCGGATAGAATTCCTTCCAGTTCACGATGATGTTCTGCTCAACGCTGGTTTTTTCCAGCTTGTCGATCTGCTCCATGGCTTTTGCCATCGACTCGCCGTCGGCCGCCTTGTAGTAGACGCCGCCGGTGGTGTCCGCCATTTCACGCAGGAGTTTTTCGTCGAAGCTGCCCGTTACCGGCTGGAAGGAGCTCCCGAGCATGGAGTCGAACTTCATGACGGAATTCTGCGAACCGATGCCGACCGTGTAGAGCGTGATATCGAAAGTTTCCGCAAGTTTTGCCGCCTGTCTCGGCGTGACTTTCGCGTTCACATTGTTCGCGCCGTCGGTGAACAGCACGATGATGCTGCGCTTGGAGTCGGAGTCCTTCAGACGCTGGACGGCGCTTGCCACAGGTCCGGCGATGCCGGTCGCGTCGCCGATGGAACCGGATTCCAGACGGTCCAGATTTGCGATCAGCCATGCGTGATCCAGCGTCGGCGGGCAGACCACATACGGCAGCGGCGCAAACGCGATCAGGCCGATCCGGTCGTTCGGGCGCGCCTGGATGAATTTTGCGATCTCCTCCTTGGCTGTGCCGAGGCGGTCCTTGACCCTGCCGGAGGCCAGCGCGACTTCCAGCTCCCGTTCCGTGCGGATGCCCGGCGGAACGTCGATGGCGCGCATGCTTCCCGAGAGATCCAGCGCCACCATGATGTCGATCCCGTCCGCCCTGCGGCGGATTTCCTCCATTCCTTCACGGGGTCCGGCAAGCGCGGTAATCAGCATCACGCCGCCCGCCGCATACAGCAGGAACGGAATCAGTTTCCGGAGATGAAAGCGCCGGAGCGCCGGTCCGGCAGCCGCCCGGAACGGGCGCAGCGACGGCACCCGCAGCGCAGGCACGGGCTTGAACCATGCGCGCAGCAGCACAAGCGCCAGCGGAATCAGAAGAAAGAACATATAAGGATGGGCAAAAGTATGGGTCATGGTGTCTGCTCCTTTTTGTTTTTCTCCGCCGGAATGGTCTCCGTGACAAGGCGTTCGGCCTTTTCCGCGGCGTTTTCAAAAAGCGCGCGGTCCGCGGGGAGCCGGGCGAACTTGACCATGTCGGCGGCGGAGAGGAACTCCTTAAGAAAGTCGCGCTGAGCGTCCGAAAGACCGCCTCCGCCCCGTTCAAGATCGCCGAGAAATTCACCGGTTGTCTGATGGCCTGCGCGGAGCCGGAAACGCTGTTCCAGATAATCGCGCACAATGTCGGTCAGCTCCGCAACGGAGTTTTCCAGCGGAAGGCCGCCGGAACGGACGCGCCCGATCAGCGCATGGATGGCATTGACCGCGGCCTCCCACGGGGAGAGGATGCGCGCGGCGCGTTTCCATCTTCTGCGGATCAGATACGCGGCAAGCGCGATCACCAGAAGAACGGCGGCTGCAATTGCTGCATAAAGCGGCAGTTGCGACGCAGTTTTTCCGTCAATTCGGGAAGCGATCTCCAGATCGGCGGAATCCACGGGAAGCGGATTCGAGCGGAATGCGGGAAGTTTCAGGCTCAGCGTCTGATTGTTGCTGAAGGATGCGTTCAGACGTCCATCCCGGATTTCCCCTTCGGCATATGCCTGGAGCGGCACTTCGCCGTTCCAGAGCGTATAACCCCAGCGGATTTTGTTCAGGAGGAATTTCGGTTCCGCGCAGAGCTGGCTGCCGTCGGCGGGCTCCGCCGTCAGAAGCGAAGGATTCACGCCCCAGGGAAGGCGGAACTCCGCCGTCAGCGTGAATTTTTCCCCGAGACGCACGGCTCCGCCGCGAAGCGCCGGCTCGGATACCACTGTGACAAGCTCACCGGATTTCGAGACTTTGTACCATTTGATTCCGGCGGCGGCACAGAAGACGAGCGCTCCGAGAAGCACAATGGCACAGAGCTGGAGAAACAGCTTGAAGAATCTGTTTTTTTTCATTTCCTTTTTCATCTGCTACGCCCTCCCCGCGCTCATTTTCCCCCGTCTTGTCCGGAAGAACGTCATCAGCGGCCTGACCAGATCCTCGTTGCAGCGGATGTCCACCATGTCGACCTTTGCGCGTCGGCAGGCTTCACGGTTGGCGTCGTGAAGATTCCGCGCTGCCGCGTCATAGGCCTCTGCGCCGCGTCCGTCGGCTTCGAAATCGAGCACGGCGCCGCTTTCCGCGCCTTCCAGGGTGATTCCGTAAAGTTTCGGCAGGTGCAGTTCGGCATCGTCCAGTACTCGCACGGCGATCAGGTCGTGCTTGCGGTTGACGATTTTCAGGCTTTTCTCGTAATCCTTGTCATCGATGAAATCGCTGACGAGGAAGATGACGGATTTCTTTTTCAGCGTTTCTGCGAGCGATTCCAGCGCCTTTCCGATATCGGTGCCGCGATGTCCGGGTTCCATGGCGACCAGTTCGCGGATCACGCGCAGGACATGTTTGCGTCCGGAGCGGGGCGGCAGATAGAGTTCCGTCTCGTCCGTGAAGATCAGGAGTCCGACCTTGTCGTTGTTGCGGATGGCGCTGAACGCGAGAAGCGCTGCGGCTTCGATCATCTGTTCGCGCTTGTCCTTCTCCCCCGCTCCGAAGAGCCCGGAGGCGGAGGCGTCCACCGCAAGCATCACCGTGAGCTCGCGTTCCTCGCTGTATTTCTTGATGAACGGAGAGCCCATGCGCGCGGTCACGTTCCAGTCGATGTCGCGGACGTCGTCCTCGGGCGTGTACTCCCGGACTTCGCTGAACTCGATCCCGCGCCCCTTGAACACGCTGTGATACGCGCCCCCGGTGATCTCGTCGACAAGACGGCGGGTCTTGATCTCTATTTTTTTCACTTTTGAAAGCAGTTCACCGGCTGACATTGCGACAAACTCCCATTTCTGTGATTGAAGATGCGCCCCGCCGCGCCCTTTTCCGCCGGCGGCGCATGCTGTGATTTGTTCCGGTGCGGAAATCAGGGCGTTTTCAGCTCGTCCAGGATCGTCCGGATGACATCGTCAGGCGTCAGTCCCTCGGCTTCCGCCTCATAGCTGAGCAGGAGACGGTGCCGGAGCACGTCCGGGGCAAGCGACTTGACGTCCTGCGGGATCACGTAGGCGCGCCCGGCGAGGAACGCTTCGCCCTTCGCGGCAAGCGCAAGGGATATCGCGGCGCGCGGAGAGGCGCCGAACTGAAGCAGGTTGTCCAGCGAATCCAGCTTCACGCCGTTCTGGCGGGCGGAAAGTTCCGAACGCCGTTTCGGACGCGTCGCGCAGACAATGTCAAGAATGTATTCGAGAATTTTCTCGTCCATGTAGACTTTGTCAACCCATTCGCGCGCCTTTGCAACATCTTCGAGCGTGGCGACCGCCAGCGCCTGAAGACGGAGTTCGGGATGCGCCATGCGTTCGACAATGACACGCTCCTCGGCACGGCTCGGATAATCGACCTTCAGCTTGAACATGAAACGGTCGACCTGCGCCTCGGGAAGCGGATAAGTTCCCTCCTGTTCGATCGGGTTCTGCGTGGCGAGCACCAGGAACGGTGTCGGCATCGGATAGGTGTTTCCGGCAATGGTCGCCTGACGCTCCTGCATACACTCCAGAAGCGCGCTCTGGACTTTCGCCGGAGCGCGGTTGATTTCGTCCGCGAGGATCAGGTTTGCGAAAACCGGCCCCTTCTTGACGGAGAACGTGTGTTCCTGCGGATTGTAGATATTGGTTCCGACGACGTCGGCCGGGAGCAGATCCGGCGTGAACTGAATCCGGGAGAATTCCCCGTTGAGCGTCTGCGCAAGGGTTTTCACCGCCAGCGTTTTCGCCAGCCCCGGCACGCCTTCGAGCAGCACATGTCCGTCGGAAATCATCGCGAGCAGAAGGCGGTCCACAAGTTTCTGCTGGCCGGAAAGAATTCTTCCCATTTCCGTTCTGATGTTTTTTGCGAATGCGGAAACTTCCGTGATATTGGCCTGCAGTTCCTGCAGTTCATCCTGTTTCATAAGAGCTTCCCTCCCATTTCGTTAAGGCTTCGGTTTTCTGTTTCCAAATCTTAGACCATAGACATCCCGGCGGAAGCAAAGTTCGCGGAAAAATGAACTTTTCAGGAAGAAGGCATCCGCAGGTCAGATCCGGCATGTCACGTCATCGCGGAAGAAGACGGGCGGAAACCAGAAGAGGCACTGCCGCGGCATCGCCGAACACAATCAGATTGTCTTCCCGCATGCCCGCGCGTTTCACTTCGAACACAATCCGGCTGCCGCCGGGAAAAGTCTTTCCGACCGTCACTCCCGGATTCATCGCAAACGCCTTCAGATTCACCCTGTCGATATCGACGGATTTCGGAAAGGTGTATTCGAGCATCCAGGAGCCTTTTGCATAAACGGAAAAGAAATTGATGTAATATCCGCCGACGGGGATATCCTGGTTTCTGCCGGTCGGGTAAACCTCGCGGGAGCTCATCAGGTCGAATTTGAACGGAAAGGAGACGGTGCAGGCGCCAGACTGCCGGACCAGCTGAAGCGGATCGATTCCCCTTCCCGGTTTCATCCCCGCGATGACCGAGAGCGGTTTTTCCGAACCGGCGGGGAATTCGTTTTCCACCCAGAATGCCTTGTTTTTCAGATCCCAGACCAGTGTGGAGGAGATCGGGAATCCCGCCCTGCGGCAGAGTTCGCCGAGAATCAGGGAGGTCCCCCCGTCGATCATTTTCCGATGATTGACGGAGGATGCCGTCAGAGTCACCGTCATTTCCATATCGGCCACGGTGTTCAGCGCCATGGAGTAAATGGCGTTCGCGTCTTTTGCGGGATCGCCGGAAGGACCGCCGGGAAAGGCTTTCCGGAACAGGTTATCGATATACTCCTTTTTGTCAAACGCGCCTTTTTCCATCCGGTATTCCGCTTTGTCAGAGCCGTCCGGAAGCTCGGAGGGAGAGATGAAGCGGAAGGCCCCCGCCATGGAATGCATGGTTTCGGAAAGACTGTTCAGAAGCGCGGTGTCCTGCACCACCTTCTGCTCATGCACTTCGATCTTTTTTGTGACGGACCTGCCGTAGAAGCCGAAAACCGTCAAAAGCGTCACCGAGGCCGCCAGGGCGCCGCCCAGAAAGGGATACAAGCGATGTCTTCCAATCTTTCTCGTCATTTAAAAAAATCACTTTCTGCTTATTATCATTGTGTTGCAAAGTATGACGGAAAAGTGACGGCCTAGAGCGAATCGATTTCCATCGTGACTGCAAATTCCATCGCCTTGGGCGGATTCGGGAGCGCCTTCAGCTTTCCGATCAGCTCCTCCACCGACGCGTCCATGGCGCGGTTTCCCGAACGGCGGAAGATGGCGGCGGAAAGCACCCGTCCCGCACTGTCGATTTTCAGACGGATCTCCACTTTCGGCATGGTTCCGCCGAGCGCCGCCTGATTCGGCTGATTCCACTGCCGCTTCAGATAGGCGGCGACTTTGTCGTAGTAGGCGATCAGATCCCGGTCCAGCACGCCGACGGGACCGCCTCCGCCTCCGGCGAGTCCCCGTCCGCCGCGCATTCCGTAACGGCTGGCATTCGGACTTCCCGTTCCGCCGGTTTCCGATGCCCAGTTTTTCAGAATGTTCCGGATGTCCTGTCTGCGGGAGTCGGAACTCCGGCGTGCCGGAGAACGTTTTCCCGTTCCGCGGCGGACGAACTTCGTGCTTTTCCGAATTTCCGCCGCGGATTTCCATTTCGGTTTCGGTTTGACGGGCTTCGGTTTCGGAGGAACTTTTACTTCCGGCACAGCTTTCGGTTCGGTTTTGACAGGCTCCGGAACCGGTTCCGTTTTGACCGGTTCAGCCTTGGCCGGCGCGGGCTCCGGTTCGGGAGCGGGATCGGGCACGTCCGGGATATCGGAGATCGGGCCCGGGTCGCCGTAGTCGGGCGTTCCGACGGGATCCGCCCGTTTCGGATCGGGAAATCTGGACGGGCGCTCGTTGTCGTTCGGGGGACTGTCCACAAGCGAAACTTTTGTCACGCTGACCGGCGGATCAATCAGGCTTGAAAGGGAATACAAAAGAAAAGGAACCAGGATCAGTCCGATATGAAAAAGGGAAACGGAACCGAAAATCAGCGTTCTCTTTCCTCCTCCGACATAAGGCAGGGGAGCGGCTCCCGGTTCCATGCAGTGACGCCGTCCGTCAAATTGTCCCGTCATTTGTCCACCTCGGTAATCAGGGAAATGTCCGTGAATCCGGCATTTTTGACGTCTTTCATCACCTGAATGACGGACCCGTAAAGAAGATCGCGGTCCGCCCGCAGAAAGACTTTGATCCTCGCTCCATCGGGAGACGCCTTCAGTTCCCTGAGGCGCGCGATCAGTCTTGCCGGACTCAGAATCTTCTTTTCAAACTCAATGTCGCCGTTCTTCTTCACATTGATGACGCGCGAAAATTCATCCGGCTTCATTTCGGAGGCGTTCATTTTCGGCGGCGACACGTCAATGCTGTACTCCAGCAGCGGCGCGGTGATCATGAAGATGATGAGCAGAAAAAACACCGTGTCCATCAGGGGCGTGATGTTGATCTCGTCGTAGGATTTCGACTGGAACCGTCTGCGCATGACCTCCGCCTCCGGTCAGCGGGAAGTGCTGAGCTGTTCGATCTTGAGTTTGACGATGAACTCCTCGACAAAGTTGTCCATCTGGACGATTGTGGCTTTTATCAGGCTTGTGATGATGTTGTAGCCGACGACGGACGGGATGGCGACAAGCAGTCCCAGCACCGTTGTCAGCAGCGCGCCGCTGACGCCGGGGGCAAGCGTCTGGATGTCCGCCTTTCCCATGATTGCCAGATCCGTGAAGGCAAGCATGATTCCCCACACCGTTCCGAAAAGACCGAGGAACGGACTGATTGTGATGGCCGTGGCCAGAAAGATCATTTTCCTTTCCAGTTCCAGAATCTGGTCGGCGACCGCCTGTTCAAGAGACGCTCTGACGACGTCGATTTCCGTTGCGTTCAAGGCGCGCCGCCCTCCCCCGGGAAGTTCAATGTCCAGCATTCTGATCCGGTCGTAGCCCGCCTCGCAGACCCGTGCGGACGGACTCGGTTCGTCCGCGATTCCCTCGTTCATCGAAAGCGGATTGCGCCGCTCCCGGAACCGGCGGAGAAAGGATGCGCAGTCGTTATGCGCGCGCCGGAGCCCGATTCCCTTTTCCAGCATCAGCGTCCAGGTGAATACCGAAAACACGAACAGGAGAACAACGATCCCCTGCCCCATGCCGTCGGAATTCCGGAACGCATAGTAGAGACTTGATTGCGCAAAAGTCAACACCCCAGGATCCATCATGGTCATACAGCCTCGCAGAAATACTTTGTCGTCAGTGGAACAGCCCTGCCGGGTAATCTACATCCGGAATTCCGGAAAAACCACCCCGGCAAAAGAAAAATCACCGGATTTTTTCAGGTTTCCGAAGAAAATCCGCGGAATTTCAAAATTGACGGACCCGTCAGAAAAATGACGGTCAGGAAACATCCGCCTCATCCGGAATGCCAATCTCCTCTCCAAGAAAACGGGGACTGCGGTGAAGAATCTTCACATCCAGCCACGCCAGCGTCCGGGCGAGAATTTCGCGCAGTTCCATTTTCAGACGGTAGGAGAACCATACGGCGCCGGGATCCTCCGCCGCGAAGCCCACGGCGTCCATGCCGTGCCCCGCCGCGATGAACAGCGCCCGCCTGCAGTGAAATTCCTGGGAAATGACGGTCAGACTGGTGGTCCGGAAAACTTTTTTCGCACGGACGACGGAATCCAGCGTGCGGAACCCGGCATAGTCTGGATGGATGTCATCGGGACGGACCCCCTTCTCAATCAGCGCGCTTCGCATTGCCGTGGCCTCGTCATATTCTCTGCGCCCGTTGTCTCCGGAAACGATGAGCTTGCGGATCTTTCCCTTTCTGTAAAGGGCGGCCGCCGCCTCAATCCGTGCGGTGAAATACCGGTTTGGCAGATTGCGGATTCGGGGATTGGTTCCGAGCAGCAGCCCGACGCGCCGTTCCGGGATCTCCTCCACGGAATGATAAACCCGTCTGCCGTGCGAAAGCACCGTCAGATTGGCGATCAGCAGGAGCGCTCCTCCGAGGAGGGCGCAGAATGCGCATGCCAAGACGAGACCGCGAGCTGTTTTTGAGCGCAGAAAATACCGGACGAGGAACGTGTCAGAAAATGCGATGTGCCTGAAATCCGCCATGAATCCGCTGCTCCGGAATGTTCAGAAATGCGTCAGCGCCGGCTTGCCGAGCGGAAAGACGTTGAATCCGATCGAATGAAGGCTTTTGTGGTCGAGAATGTTCCGTCCGTCGAAAATGAAAGCGGGTTTTTCCATCAGAGTGAAGATTTTCCCGTAATCATAGGTCGTGAATTCCTTCCAGTCCGTAATCAGGGCAATGGCATGAGCTCCCCTGACAGCCTCATAGGGATCGTCGAAGTATTCAATTTTCCCATCCGTTCCGGCAAGGTCGGCGCGGGCGTTGTCCATCGCCTTCGGGTCGTAGATCGCAAGCGACGCGTGTTCTCCGATCAGCAGATTTGAAATATGAATTGCCGGCGATTCCCGTGTGTCTCCCGTGTCGGCCTTGAACGCGAAGCCGAAGAGCGCGATCCGTTTGTTCGAAACCGTGTTGAACATGTTCTTGACGATGCGCTCGGCAAAACGCCGCTCCTGATATTCGTTCATCCGGACAACCTGTTCCCAGTATGCTGCGACTTCCGGAAGATTGTAGCATTCGCACAGATAGACCAGATTCAGGATGTCTTTCTTGAAACAGGAGCCGCCGAATCCGACGCCCGCGCGCAGGAATTTGCCGCCGATCCGGGAGTCCATCCCGATGGCGTGCGAGACCTCCTGAATGTCGGCTTCGGTTTTTTCGCAGAGCGCCGAGATGCTGTTGATGGAGGAGATCCTCTGGGCGAGCATGGCGTTGGAGACGAGCTTTGACATTTCGCTGCTCCAGACATTGGTGGTGAGAATTTTCTCCCGCGGCACCCAGTGCGCATAGATTTCAACAAGACGTTCCATGGAATCGTGTCCGTCCGGCGTGGTCATGGAGCCGATCAGGACGCGGTCCGGATGTTCCAGGTCGGCGACGGCGGTTCCCTCCGCCAGGAATTCCGGATTGGAAAGCACGGAAAAGTTCAATCCCTTCGTATTGGACTGCAGGATGCGGTGAATCGCCTCCGCCGCACGTACGGGAAGCGTGCTTTTTTCCACGACGATCTTGTCTTCCGTCGCGCACTCCATGATGAGACGCGCGGATTTCTCCCAGAACTGGAGGTCGGCGGCTTTTCCCGCTCCGGATCCGAAGGTCTTTGTCGGGGTGTTGACGCTGACGAAGATGATTTTCGATTCCCGGATTCCCTTTTCCACGTCGGTGGTGAAAAAGAGATTGCGTCCGCGGGACTGCGCGACAAGCTGTTCCAGGCCGGGTTCGTAAATCGGAAGACGGTCTGAATTCCAGCGTGCGATGCGGTCCGCGTTGATGTCCGCAACGGTGACTTTGTATTCCGGGCATTTCGCCGCGATCATCGCCATGGTCGGGCCGCCGACATATCCGGCGCCGATGCAGAGAATGGTTTTGTCCTGATCCATCATGTTTCACTGTCTCCCGTAAAAATCGTTTCCCGGGTAATCTAACCTGCCTGATCCTGTTATGCCAGCGGAAAAAAGACGCCTGGCGGGAAAAAATCCCTGTTTCTTCGAATCGGCGTTTCAACTGTCTACTGCCGTACCGCTTCAACCGCCCGCCGGATGCCCGGAGCCGCGGCGCGGATCACTTTTTCATCCACGCAGAACGCCATCCGGAAGTAGCCCGGACCGCCGAATGCGCTTCCCGGAACGGCAAGCACGCGTTCCTTTACAAGCGCATCGATAAAGACTCTGTCATCCGGAACGGGAGACTGCGGGAAAAAGTAAAACGCCCCTTTCGGCATGGTGAACCGGATTCCGGCATCCGTGAGAACTTCCGCCATTGCGGCGCGGCGCGCACGGTAGATGTTCAGGTCGACCTGTGCGCCGGCGCATTCCAGCAGGATCTGCTGGGCCACCGCGGGAGCGTTTACAAAACCGAGAATGCGGTTGCAGAGAATCAGGCCGTTCATCAGTTCGCCGATTCCCTCCATCGCCGGATTCGCGGCGAGATACCCGATTCGTTCGCCCGCAAGCGACAGACTCTTGGAAAACGAGCCGATCACGACGCTGTGCGGGAAATATTCAAACACGGAGGGGATGTCCGCGTCGTCGAAGTTCAGAAAACGGTATGGTTCGTCCGCGACGATGTAGATCGCGCGCCCGTACCGCGATTCGGCGTCGCATACGATCTTTGCCAGCGTCTGGAGCTGACTCCTCGTGTAAATCTGTCCGGTCGGGTTGTGCGGGGAGTTGAGAATGATTGCGCGCGTTTTTTCATTGACCGCCGCGCCGATCGCATCCATGTCGAGTTCAAAAGTGAAGTCCACGGATTTCACGGGAACAAGGCGTCCGCCGAAATTGCCGGCGTAAAAACCGTACTCCACAAAATACGGGCTCGGCGTGATGACTTCGTCGCCCGCGGAAAGAACCGCGCGGAAAAACACGTTGATTCCGCCGGCCGCGCCGCATGTCACGACCACGCTGGAGGCGGGAACCTTCACACCCTGTTCGGCGGTGAGCAGTTCCCCGAGTTTCTCCCGGAGCGCCGGGTATCCGGCATTCGGCATGTAGCCGATGGAGAAGGGTTCCTTCGAACGGACGGCGATTTTTTCGAGGGCGGTTCCGACTTCCGGGGGAGGGGAAAGATCCGGATTGCCGAGACTGAAATCATAAACATTGCCGTTGCCATATTTCTTCCGGAGTTCGATTCCCGCCTCGAACATTTTCCGGATTCCGGAGGAATTCGCCAGAAAATTCCTGATTTCATTTGTAACTGTCTGCATAAGTGTTTCTCCCTGAAGATGTTCTATGGTTTTATCAGCCGCGCGGGGTGTGAAAGGGGAAGATCCTCCATGAGCGACGGCGGCCATGGTGGTATTTTAGCATTTCAAAAGCGTTTTTACAACCCCCGTTCCCCGAGAAGAGTGGTTCAAAAGTCCGGTTTTTCAGCCGAAAATCCGATTGCGCGCCGTACCGCGGAATGATATGGTAACAGCGGAAGAACAACAGGAAAGGGCTTCCCGATGATAAAAAACTATCCTCTTTATCCCTCCCGCAGCATTCTGAATCTGGATGGTGTCTGGGATTTCTGTTTCGTCGGCGACACGGAGCTTGAGCAGCTGGACCCCGGCGGATTCCGTTTCAGCGACGTCATGTGCGTGCCGGGCGCATTCGACTGTTCGCCGGACTGTTACGGCAAACGCGGCGTGGCGCTCTACCGGACGGAATTCACACTGGAAAACGAAATGCCGAATGCGCTCTTGAAGCTCGGCGGTCTCGGCCTTCGCGCCCGTCTCTGGATCGACGGCCGGGAAATCGGATTCGTGAAACTCCCCTACTCCGGCGTCGAACTGGAAACGGGAAGACTTTCCGCTGGAAAACATACGCTTTCCGCCGCCCTTGACAACCGCTTCGATCCGGAAAAGATGAAGCTGTTTCTCCCGTATTACGATTTTTACGCGTTCGGCGGATTCTACCGTAGCGTTTCGCTGCATCTTCTGCCGGAGGCCTTCCGGATCGACCGCGTTCAGGTGCGCACGCTCGATTGCCGGACGGGAAAGGTCAATCTGCGCTTTCTCTTCAAAGGGGATGTTCCTGAAACACTTGCCGCGCAAATCCGTTTTGACACGCAGTCCGCGTTCGACGCGGTCTCTCTGACGGTCCGGAACGGCGCCGCCTCCCTGGATGCGTCGGTGCCGTATTTCCGGCTCTGGTCCACGGATGCGCCTCATCTCCACAGTCTTGAAGCGAAGGCTGCGGGAGACCATATTGTCGAATCGTTCGGCATCCGGGAGATCCGCGCGGATAAGAATCGGATTCTGCTGAACGGTGCGCCGGTCCGGCTGAAAGGGTTCAACCGGCATGAGTCGCATCCGGAATTCGGCCCTGCGACCCCGGTACAGGTCATGATCGAGGACCTGCAGAATCTGCGCAGGCTGAACTGCAACTTCATCCGCGGCTGCCATTATCCGCAGGATCAGCGTTTTCTCGACCTCTGCGACCGGATGGGATTCCTGGTCTGGGAGGAGAGCCTCGGCTGGGGCAATACCGCCGAACAGATGGCGGATGCGGAATTCCAGGATCTCCAGGAACGGCAGACCCGTCTGATGGTGCGGAACAGCATCAACCATCCGAGCGTCATCATCTGGGCGTTTCTGAACGAGTTCCAGTCCTTCTCGAAGGAAGGACGGGCGATCTGCACGAGATTGTCCGATGCGATCCGGGAGGAGGATGCGAGCCGTCTTGTCACTTTCGCATGCAGCTATGTGAGAAACGACATCTGCACGGATCTCATGGACATCATTGCCTACAACACCTATCCCGGCTGGATTACCGATGATGCGGCGGAGGACCCTCCGTCGTATATCCGGGAAAACCGTGATACGATCATCGCCCGCTTCCGCACTTACAATCCTCCGGACAAGCCGATTCTGGTCAGCGAAATGGGCTGCTGCGGTCTGTATGGACAGCATGACCGCGGCGGCGCGCAATGGTCCGAGGAATTTCAGGCGGAGTATCTGGAGGAGGTGATCCGCCGGGTCTTTGAATCGCCGGAACTCTGCGGCCTTTCGATCTGGCAGTTCAACGATGCGAAAAGCTACTGCCGGACGGGCGGCAACATCCGCTGCAAGCCGCTGGCACAGAATCTGGCCGGTGTGTTCGATCAGTACAGACGTCCGAAACTTGCCGCGGAAACAGTCCGGAAACTGTTTGCGGAAATCTGATCCCTGCGGGAGCGCTGATTGCCCCGGGGGGATTTATTCAAAAAAATTTAGGTTAATACCGCGATGCTCTGCATCGCCAAAAATTGCTTCGCGCAGGACTCTCAGTCCTGCCGCGGTCCAGCTGCGCAAGCCGGCCGCCGGAGGCGAAATTCCTAATACCGCGCATGCTTGCATCGCGGTAATTTATTCAAAAAAATCAGGTTAACGGTGCGATGCTCCGCATCGCCAAAAACAGCTTCGTGCAGGACTCTCAGTCCTGCCGCGTTCCAGCTGCGCAAGCCGGCCGCCGGAGGCGAAATTCCTAATACCGCGCATGCTTGCATCGCGGTAATTTATTCAAAAAAATCAGGTTAACGGTGCGATGCTCCGCATCGCCAAAAACAGCTTCGTGCAGGACTTCCAGTCCTGCCGCGTTCCAGCTGCGCAAGCCGGCCGCCGGAGGCGAAATTCCCGATGATCCCCCATGTGCTTCGCACCGGAGCGGATCATTTCCGCTCCCGGGGACAGGAGAATCCGCGGCCCGTCACAATCGGCCGGAAACAGGCGTTGCATGAGACGCATGCCGCGCGTGTTCCGTCGCCTGCAAGCCAGCGGCTGAGAAGTCCCGGTTCGCGGATCAGCGGACGCGAGAGCGAGATCATGTCGCACGTTCCGGATTCGATCAGGGAAAGCGCCTTGGCCGGATGGCGTACGCCGCCGACCAGAACCACGGGGATCCGCAGAACGGCTTTCAGTTGCCGCGCTGCGTCTTCGTAATAGACCTTGTCCCCGTCCGCGGTGTCCTGCACCCGGACCGGAGACAGCGCGGCCCCGGCCGGGGGAATTCCCCCGGAAAGCTCGACTCCGTTCAGTCCGCGCCTTTCCAGTTCCCGGCAGACTTCCCTGCACTCTTCCTGCGAGAATCCATCCGGGACAAAGTCCTCCGAGTTGATCTTGATCAGGACGGGATAGTCTTCACCGACCGCGTTCCGGACCGCGTCATACACTTCATAGACCATGCGTGCCCGGCCGGAGAGCGTTCCCCCGTAATCGTCCGTGCGGCGGTTGTAATACGGAGAAAGGAACTGGCTCAGAAGATAGCCGTGCGCGGCATGAATCTGGACGGCGTCGAACCCGGCGCGTCTTGCGCGGCATGCGGCTGCGGCGAACGCGGTTTTCAGATTGCGGATTTCGTCCGGAGTCAACGCGCGGCATTCCTTTTTCCCCGGCGCCTGCGCAAATGCGGAAGGCCCCGCCGCGCCCGGAACTGCGGTATTGCCGCCCGCATGCGCGAGCTGGAGTGCGATCTTCGCTCCGCGCGCATGGACGCGTTCGACCGTTTCGCGCCAGCCTGGAATCGCGTCGTCCGTCGCGGCGGAGGCCTGAAGAGCCGAGGCGCGTCCCTCCGGAGACACAAAGGCGTGCCCGGAAATGATCAGCCCGACTTCATGTTCGGCAAGCAGAGTCAGAACACCGGAAAGTCTTTCCGTGTAAAACCCGTTTTCATCCGCGAGTCCCTCATGGGTCGCGGAACGGACGAAACGGTTGCGGATGGAAAGCCCGCCGATGCGGACCGGTGTGAACAGTTTATTCTCCATGGCTGACGCTCCTCTCTGTTGAATCCGACCGGAATACTCTACACCGTTTTCCGGCAGGTGTCAAGACCTTTCGCTCTGCACTCTCTTTCCGGCGGTCTTCTGCCCCCTTTGTCTCCGGATCAAATGCCGGGATGTCCGGCGGGGGAAAATGCCAGGGAGTCATAAAGCGCGTAAAAATCCGCTTTTGCGCTTGATACTTCGCGGAACGGATGTACATTAAAAGCCGGATTTCATTATTTTTAACAAGGAATAGGGTAAAATGGCTAAGTTTCCTCTTGAAACCATAAGGCACAGCGCGTCGCACCTGATGGCGGCGGCGGTCCTGGAACTGTATCCCGACGTCAAGTTTGATATCGGGCCGAGCACGGAAGACGGTTTTTACTATGATTTCGATTTCGGAACATGCAAGCTGACGCCTGATGATCTTGTGAAAATCGAAGAGAAAATGACCGAACTCGCGGCAAGGAAACTGCCGTTCATCCGTTTTGAACGCTCCCGTGCGGAAGCCGTCGCGCTCCTGACGGAGAAAAAGCAGAACTTCAAGCTCGAACGCCTTGCGGACATTCCCGAAGGCGAAGCGATCTCTTTCTACCAGCTCGGTGATTTCGTCGATCTCTGCCGCGGCCCGCACGTGGACAGCACCGGCGACATCGGCGCGTTTAAACTGACCGGCATTGCGGGTTCCTATTACCGCGGCAAGGAATCCAATCCGATGCTGACGCGCATTTACGGAACCGCCTTCGCCGATCCGAAGGAGCTCCGGGAGCATCTGCGGAAAATCGAGGAGGCGAAGAAGCGCGACCACCGGAAAATCGGAAAGGAGCTGGATCTCTTCAGCGTTTCCGAAACCGTCGGCCCCGGCCTTGTCCTCTGGCATCCGCGCGGCGCGCTGATCCGCAACATCATCGAGACTTTCTGGCGCGGCGAGCACATGGCCAACGGCTATGATCTTCTGTATACGCCGCACATCGGGCGCGCCAACCTCTGGGAGACCAGCGGACACCTCGGCTTCTACAAGGACAGCATGTATTCGCCGATGGACATCGACGACGTCGACTATTTCGTGAAGCCGATGAACTGCCCGTTCCATATTGAAATCTACAAGTCGCGCGTCCGCTCCTACCGCGAGCTTCCCTGCCGCTGGGCGGAGCTCGGAACCGTCTACCGCTACGAAAAGAGCGGCGTGCTCCACGGACTGATGCGCGTGCGGGGATTCACGCAGGACGATGCGCACATCATCTGCACGCCGGAGCAGATCGAATCCGAAATCGAGGAGGTGCTCCGCTTCTGCCTCCACATATGGAAAACCTTCCAGTTCAAGGAGATCAAGGCGTATCTCTCGACCCGTCCGGAAAAGGCGGTCGGCGATCCCGCCCGCTGGGAGCAGGCGCAGAAGTCGCTGGTCAACGCCATTGAGAAGAGCGGACTCGCCTACGAGGTGGACGAGGGCGGCGGCGCGTTCTACGGTCCCAAGATCGATCTCAAGGTGAAGGACGCCATCGGGCGCGAATGGCAGACCTCCACCATTCAGTTCGACTTCAATCTTCCGGAACGCTTCCAGATTCACTATATCGGCGAGGACGGACAGCGCCATCAGCCGTACATGGTGCACCGGGCGCTCTTCGGATCGCTTGAACGCTTCTTCGGCATCCTGATCGAACATTACGCCGGAGCCTTCCCCGCATGGCTCGCGCCGGAGCAGGTGCGGTTGATTCCGATCACGGAACGGCAGCATGAATACTGTCTGAACGCCGCGAAGGAACTGAAAAAGGCCGGATTCCGCGTCGAGTGCGACACCCGCAAGGAGAGCATGGGCGCGAAAATCAAGGACGCCCGGAACATGCGCGTGCCGTTCATGGCGGTTGTCGGCGACCGTGAGATGCAGGAGAACACCTTCTCCATCCGGTCGCGGCGCGAGGATCAGCTCGGTGCGATGGATCTTGCAACTTTTGTAAAAAAATTGCGGAACGACGTTGAAAACAAACTGTAAGCGTGCTATTTTAAAGGTTTGTGAGCCATTTTCTGGAATAAAGAACTCTAACTGGAGGGTCATGCCATTAGTAAGCTGCTGAAAACGGATAGTCGGGCGTATGCGGACAAAAATCTGCTGGTCATCGGCCCGAAGGGGGAGCAACTCGGTCTGATGAAACTCATTCCGGCGTGTCAGGCGGCGAAGGATGCCGGTCTGGATCTTGTTCTGGTCGCGGAGGCCAGCGATCCGCCCGTATGCCGGATCATGAACTTCGGAAAGCTCTGCTACGAGCAGAAGAAGAAGCTCAAGGATCAGAAACGCAATCAGCAGGCCCAGAAGGTCAAGGAGATCAAGTTCCGCCTGAATATCGCGGATCACGACTACGGGCACAAGATCGACCAGGGTTTGGAATTCCTTGGCGACGGCTGCAAGCTGAAAGTCACGATCACCTTCAAGGGCAGGGAAATGGCGCATCCTGAGATCGGTTTCGATCTCGCGAACAGAATCGCCGAAGACCTGAAAGACGCGGGCGTCGTCGAAGGCGCGCCGAAGCTTCTGGGTAAGAATATCAACATGTCCTTCAATCCGAAGGGCCACTGAGACAGGCCGAGCGGCATCTGCCGTCTCAGAAGAGAAAACTCTATCAAGCAAGAAGGAGAAAAACGATGCCTAAGATGAAGACGAGGAAGTGCATTTCCAAGCGCGTGAAACGCACGGGAACCGGCAAGTTCAAGTACTACAAGGCCGGACGCAGACACCTGATGACCGGTAAGGGCGGCAAGAGAAAACGTCATCTGAGAAGAGACGGCATTCTTCAGGCCAGCGAAATGAAACGCATCGCCAAGGCTCTGCCTTACGGCTGACGCAAACCCCTTAACACCGGAGACAAGTTGAAATGAGAGTTACAGCCGCAGTTCCTTCCAGAAAGCGCCGCAGACGCGCAATTGAAAGAGCCAAAGGTTTTTACGGTGCGAGCAGCAAGAGAATCCGCACCGTATATGACGCGATTGACAAGGCCGATGCTCATGCTTATGTCGGCAGGAAGCAGAAGAAGCGCCAGTACAGAAGACTCTGGACCGTCCGCATCAACGCCGCCTGCAGAATGATGGATTTCACCTACAGCAAGCTGATGAACGGTCTCAAGAAAGCAAATATCAACATCAACAGAAAAGTGATCGCCGATCTCGCGGTCAATGATATGGAAGCGTTTAAAGCCCTGGTCGAAAAAGCCAAGGCCGCCTGCTGACCATATTTCAAAAAGTATTCTAATCAATGCGGGCTGCCGGCAGACGGTGGGCCCGCATTTTTTATTTTACACAGGAAAGAGACACGACCATGCTCAATGAACTGCTTGCAAAACTCGACGCCGTCACAGCCGAGGCGAAAACGCTTCTCGCCGATGCGAAAACTGCCGCGGACGTCGAAAACGCCAAAAACAAACTGACCGGACGGAACGGCGCCCTTACTGCGCTCGCTCCGATGATGGGCAAAATCGCGAAAGAGGACAAGCCGACCGCGGGAAAGGCCTTCAACGAAGCGAAGAACACTGTTCAGGGAATGATTGAGGCGGCGCGCGAACGCCTCGGCTCATCTAAAGTTTCCGCCGAGGCCATTGACGTGACGCTCCCCGGACGCAGATGGCCGATCGGGCGCAAACATCCGGTCAGCCAGACCATAGACGAGTGCTGCGCGATTTTCCGCAGAATGGGGTTTGTCGTTGCGGAAGGTCCTGAAATCGAGACGGTGAAGAACTGCTTCGATGCGCTGAACGCTCCGGTCGACCATCCGTCGCGCGATCCGAAGGACACTTTCTACTTCGACGACGGGAGACTGCTCCGGACACAGACCTCCACCGTGCAGATCCGCACAATGCTTGCCCAGAAGCCGCCGATCCGGATTGTTTCGCCGGGACGGTGCTTCCGGCGCGACACCCCGGACGCCACGCACGGCGTGCACTTCCACCAGATTGAGGGACTTTACATCGACCATGACGTATCCCTTGCCGACCTCAAGAGCACGCTGGAGGCCTTTGCGACGGAATTTTTCGGCGATTCGGTCGCCATCCGGATGCGCCCGCATTTCTTCCCGTTCACGGAGCCCAGTGTCGAGTGCGATTTCTCCTGCGTCATGTGCGGGGGGAAGGGCTGCCGCGTCTGCAAGAATTCCGGCTGGCTGGAGATTCTCGGCTGCGGCATGGTGAATCCGAATGTGCTGCGCAACGTCGGGATCAATCCCGAAAAATGGCAGGGATTCGCGTTCGGCATGGGAATTGAACGCCTGACAATGCTCAAACACAGGATCGGCGATCTGAGACTCTTCTCCGAGAACGATCTGCGTTTCCTCAAACAGTTCTAAGAAGGAGCGATTCCAGATGAAAGTATCACTGAACTGGCTGAAAAATTATATCGAACTGAAGTCCACGCCCGAGGAACTGGCGAACACGCTGACGATGACCGGACTTGAAGTGGAAGAGATCACAACCCGCGGCATGATTCCCGCGGGCGTAGTTGTCGCGAAAATCGTCAGCCGCGAAAGACACCCGAATTCCGACCATCTGTCCGTCTGCCAGGTCGATGCGGGCGGCGGGAACATCCTTCAGATCGTCTGCGGCGCTCCGAACTGCGATGCGGGCAATGTGGTGCCGCTGGCGACCATCGGCACCGTTTTCCCCGATCCGGAGGGGGGAAAGGACTTCGTGATCAACAAATGCAGACTGCGCGGCGTCGAATCCTTCGGCATGATGTGCAGCGAACGCGAACTCGGAATCAGCGATGAGCACGGCGGACTGATGATTCTGCCCGCGGACTATGTTCCCGGAACGCCGCTCAACGACCTGATCGAGAAGGACACCGTCTATACGGTGGAGATCACACCGAACCGTCCGGACTGGCTTTCCCACTGGGGCGTCGCGCGCGACATTGCGGCGCTCTGCGGCGGAAGGCGTTCCTTCCCGCACATGAGTCTGCCCTCTCCGGAGGGATTCGAAGACTGGAGCAATCTTGTCACGGTCGAAGCGCAGGATCTCTGCCCGGAATACACGGCGCGCGTCGTCCGGGGAGTCACGGTCAGGGAGAGCCCGCAGTGGCTCAAGGACCGTCTGGAAGCCGTCGGCATCCGGGCGATCAACAATATCGTCGACATCACCAACTTCGTCATGATGGAGCTCGGCGAACCGCTTCACGCATTCGACACGCGTTTTCTGGAGGGGAAGAAAATCGTTGTCCGCCGTGCAGCGGACAAGGAGAGGATCGTTGCGCTTGACGGAAAGGAATATGAGCTTGACAGCAGCATGCTGGTGATTGCCGACGCGAAAAAGCCGGTCGCAATCGCCGGCGTCATGGGCGGCGAATACAGCGGCGTGCTTCCGGACACGACCGAGGTCCTGATCGAGAGCGCCTATTTCAATCCGACGAGCATCCGCATGACCTCGCGCAAGCTCGGGCTTTCGAGCGATTCCTCCTACCGCTTCGAGCGCGGCGTGGACCGCGACATGCTGGAGAATGCCAGCGCCAGGGCCGTATCGCTGATTCTGGAACTGGCGGGCGGAAAACTGGTCAGCCCGCTGGTGAAGGTTGCGACACTCAAGGAGGAGCATCCGCGCATTCTCTGCCATTTCTCGAAAATCACGAGTCTTCTGGGGATGGAGGTTCCGAACATGCGCATGGTGGAGATTTTCCGTGCGCTCGGGCTCGGCGTTTCCGACATCACGGACGACACCTGTCTTGTCACGATTCCTTCGTTCCGCGCGGACATCCGCGAGACCGCCGATCTCGCCGAGGAGGTCGCCCGCATTCACGGCCTGGACAAACTGCCGCGCATTCCGGTCAATGCCAAGCGGACCGCTTCGTTCCGCACCGACGCCTATGCCGCGCTGGAGCGTCTCCGCAATCAGTTCGTTTCCGCGGGACTTTACGAATGCGTGAACACCAGCCTGATTGATGAAAAGGCGGCGCTCGGCGACCTGATCTTTGAAAAGGACGACCTGCTCGCCGTCAACAATCCGATCAGTCTGGATCTCGCGATCCTGCGTCCCTCCCTGCTGCCGGGGATGCTGGCGACGGTCAAGCGGAATGTCTCGCGCAAGAACAGTGATCTGGCGCTTTTCGAAATCGGACGCGTCTTCTGCAAGAACCCTGCGAAATATCCGGAAGAGCGCGACGAGCTCGCCATCCTCATGACCGGACGGGCGCACCCCGAACGCTACTCGGCGGAACGCGCCGTCATGTATGACTTCTACGACATAAAGGGAGTGCTGGAGTCCGTTCTGGAAACGCGCCGGACGGCGGATTATAAATTTGTCGCGGCGAAGGATCCGCGCTTCACGGACGGCGTCTGCGCACAGCTCATGATCGACGGCAAGGCTGCCGGCGTGCTCGGCAAGCTGAACGACAAGATGACTCATGGCATGCGTCTTCAGCACGATCTCTACGGCGCGGTGCTCCAGGTGGATCAGCTGCTGAACGCGAAGGAGAAATCCGGTCTCTACGTCCCGCTCTCCCAGTTCCCCCCGGTGACGCGCGACGTCGCCTTTCTCGCTCCCGCGGAGATGGAGAACAGCACCGTGATCGACTTCATCCGGAACGCCCGGGTGCCGAATCTGGTCAGCGTCGAAATCTTCGACCTCTTCAAGGGCGCGCCGCTGAAAGAGGGAACGAGGAGCATGGCCTACACGCTCACGTTCCGTTCCGACGAGCGGACGCTGACCGACCAGGAGGTCAACGAGGCGCATGAAAAACTGCGCGCGAAACTGGTTTCCGGCCTCGGCGTCGAACTGCGCTGAAACGGCTTTTCCACGCACGCGGAAGCGGAACAGTTTCCGCTTCCGCCGTTTCTTCCGCGAATGCGCTGACGGGAGTGAATGCCGGGATGAAAAAAGGATGATTCAATGGATATTGAAGATTTTTCCGCGAACCGCGGGCCTCGTCTGAGGGCCTTGATCCCCTTCGGCGTGTTCCTCGTGTTTTACATGGGGCTTTCGATTGTCTCGGGCGATTTCTACCGGGTGCCGATGACGGTTGCGTTTCTCGTCGCCTCGGCTTCCGCGCTGGTGCTGAACCACAAGGCTTCGCTGCGGAGCAAAATCGACCTTTTCGCACACGGCATGGGCGACATCAACATCATGACGATGTGCCTGATCTTTGTCCTGGCCGGAGCGTTTGCCGAAACCGCGCGGCGGATGGGGGCCGTGGATTCCACCATTCAGATTGCGCTCTCGTTCGTTCCTCCCGACCTGATGCTGTGCGGCCTGTTCGTTGTCGCCTGTTTCATTTCCCTTTCGATCGGAACGTCGGTCGGGACGATTGTGGCGCTGACGCCGATTGCGCTCGGCGTGACGCAGACACTGGGCATTTCCGGGGGGCTCTGTCTCGGCGCTGTGGTGGGCGGATCCATGTTCGGCGACAATCTGTCCATGATTTCGGACACCACCATCGCCGCGACCCGGACGCAGGGCATTGAGATGCGGGAGAAATTCACCGCGAATCTTCATATTGCGGCTCCGGCTGCGGTCGTAACCGTGATTCTGTATCTGATTCTGAGTCATGCGGGAGCCGCGGTCACAGCGAAGCCCCTGACTCTGAAAATGGTTCTCGACGTGATTCCGTATCTCTGCGTTCTTGTGCTGGCGCTGACCGGACTGAACGTCATGGCGCTGCTGATGCTCGGCACGCTGCTTGCCGGAGTGATCGGGATCGTGAACGGTTCGTTCAGTTTCTGGGAGTTTCTCGCCGCCGCGGGAGTGGGGGCAAGGAGCATGGCGGATACGCTGATCGTCGCGCTTCTGGCGGGCGGACTGCTGAAGGTGATCCGTTATAACGGCGGCATCGAATATCTGATGCGGAAGATTGAGCGTCTGGTCCGCGGGCGGCGGAGCTGCGAATTCGGGATCGCGCTTCTTGTGGGAGTCGTGAACGTCTTCACCGCGAACAACACTGTGGCGATCGTGATTGCCGGCCCGATTGCAAAGGATCTGGCGAAACGCTTCGATGTGACTCCGGCGCGTTCCGCAAGCATTCTGGACACGACGTCATGCATCGTGCAGGGGATGATTCCCTACGGAGCGCAGATTCTGTCCGCCGTCGGACTTGCAGGCGCCGCCGCTGTGAGCGCCTCGGAAGTGATGAAATTTCTCTGCTATCCCTATGCGCTGGCGCTTTGCCTGTCTGTCTCCATCCTGTTTTTCCGCGGAAACAGAAGCTGTTCCTGCGGAACTTCCTGATTCTTTTCCGGCGAAGCTGCTTGCTTTTTTGTCTTTTGACGGTTATTTTTAACCTGCGGGGAAAAATGTGAATCCCAGCGGAACTGAAAGAATGGAGGTTTCATGATGAAAAGATGGCTTGCACTGCTTCTTCTCTGTGCCGGAACCGCGGCGCTGTTGTCCGCATGCGGCGAGAGCGACCAGTCGGAAGCGATGAAAAGTGCAGATAAGACGGCGGATTATCTGAGCGGGAACAAGTCTGTCGAACAGGGCCGGAAAATGGCGCGGAAGCTTGACCGGACAAGCTCCGATTACAACAAGAAACTGGAAAACGCCCTGAACGAATAAGTTTTTTCCGTATCCGTTCCGGCGGGACGGATCCATGTCCCCGGCGGCGCACCGTTCTCCGCGAATCCGCGCATCTGCCTTGTGCAAGCCGTTCCGGACAAGGCCCGGGAAAGTCCGCCGCCCTTCGGGTATTTTGTTGAAAATTCAGGATTCTGCAGTAAATTGACAGTATCATGCTGTGGTGCAAACGAAGCGGGATGCGATACGAATTATGAAGTATCAGAAAAACAAGACGGGAATGATTGACCGGGTCAGGCGCAGTTTTCTGCGTATGACCTCACCGTTTGAATTCGGAGGAGCCAGAAGATCCGGCTCCCTGGCATCCATCAATTTTCCGCCTGAAATGGCACAGCGCGACGCCGCATACTGCTGTGCCCTGAAACTGCTGAGAGTCAATCTCTTTTCCCATTCCGACGAGGAGCGGCGGGATATCTACTCCCTTGCGGAAGCCCTGATCGGGATTTCCCTTGAAAAAGCGGAGCGCATTTACAAAGCCGCCCGGAACGAGCGTCGTGTTCTGGAGTATCCGGAGATGATCCGGTTTGTCACTCTAGTGAAGAGTCTTCTGGGGACGCTGGGGGATCTTGCGGATTATCAGTATTCCATTGACCATTCGGTGGATGGAATGGCCGCCTTTTTCGGGAACAGGCTCATCGGCAATTTCAAAATATCGGACGGAACGTTTTCCAACAGCGAAATCGGAATTTACAACTTGCTGATCGGAATGCTGGACGACGCGGAAGCCACGGTTCAGGCATCCCGGACGCAGACGCGCAAACTTCTTACAAAATCTGAAATGGAACGATATGAGAAGGCTTATGCGGCTTATCTCTCCGTCTTTCAAAAACTGGATCCGAAAAATCCGTCTTTCATGCCGGAAATGTGATATTCTGTATTTTTCTGTCTCCAAATACTTTGTTTTTTCAGTATTTTTCATGATTCCCGGTACGAAAAAGCTTGTAAAATGCCGAACCCGTATTATTTTTAACTTTTCAGGCTATGTATTCTCCGCATGGCCGGTGGGTGAGGAGTTGGCTGCTCCTGTCGTAAAATCAACATGAAACGGCTTCCGGAAAAGTTGCAGCGGGCAACAGTACGGGGGCAAGATTCCCCATTGTTCATGGGGACCGGCAATAAAATGAAACGCAGAGTCTTTTTCGCAACGCTGCTGTCGGGGATTGCTGCAACCGCATCCCTTCTGTTTGTTCCAGACTTGAATGCCGCCGACGAAAAGGAAGCCGCTCCGGCTTCCGCAAAGGTCGCATCGCCAGGCAAGATTCTGAAGATACCGCTGAGGGTCATGTCGCTTCCCGACCCGAAGTCGACGGACCCCAATACCAAAGTCCAGCTGGAAATCCTTCGAGAATTCCGCAGACTGCATCCGAATATTGAACTTTCTCCGTTCAGCGGAATTGAGATTCAGAATATCGGAATGGAGTCCCGGCTGATGCTGGCGATCGCGGGCGGTGCGGCTCCGGATGTGATCAATGTGAACTTCCGCATGTCTGACACCTATATTCAGCAGAACTTCCTCTGGCCGCTCGACAAATATATTGAAAACGACCCCGAGCTGAAAAGCATTGACAACTTTCTGAAGAGTCTTCCAGCAGCAATTCGTCCGATCGTTTACCGCGACGGCCCCGCAGTGGGCGGTTTTCAGGCGGGAAAACATGTCTGGGCGGTGGGAAGCAAAATTCTGGTCCGGGCGCTGTTCTGGCGGAAGGACATCTTTCAGGATGCGGGGCTTGATCCGGAGAAGCCGCCGAGAACCTGGGACGAGCTTCTGGAATGCGCGCGGAGGATTTCCGACCCGGCCCGCAATAAATACGGAATCAGCATGGCGAGCGGCGCTTCCTCCTCATGGGATTTCATGTCTTATCTCTGGAGCGCCGGCGGGGATGCGGTGGTGAAGGATCCGAAAACCGGGCAGTGGAAGGCTGCGTTCGGTTCCCGGGAAGCGGCAACGGCACTGGATTTCTACATGCGTCTTGCAACGGAGCGCTGGCAGGATTCCGACGGCACGATTCAGCACGGCTATTCCACGTTGAATTCAGATGAACGTTCCGTCAAACTTGCCCAGCAGGCAGGAAAACTCGGCATGTATTCCCAGTATCTGGGCGACGACCGGATGGGCGGGGATATCGATCCCGCGCTTGTGGGCATTGCTCCGTTTCCGGCCGGTCCTTCGGGGAAGGGCGCCTCTGAGATCAATGCAACGCTCAGCGGAATCTTTGCCGGCATTGCAGGCAGAAGCAATTCGGAGGGCAAATATGTTCCGGCGGAGAAAATCCGGGATGCCGCCTGGGCATACATCAGTTTCATGAATTCCAAGGCCGCGCGTAAGATTTACGCGGAAACCATGGTCAATCTCGGTCAGGGACGCTCCCTGTCGCCGGTTTATCTCCGGGAGTTCGGCTATACGGAATACCTGAAATATTTTCCGCCGTCCTGGGAGCAGGCGTTCAATCAGGCGCTGAAGGATGGAAAGCCCGAACCGTACGGACGGAACTGCCAGATGGTGTATATCTATCTGACCCAGCCGCTGGACGAGGCCATGCAGCTTTTCCGCGACGGAAAACTTCCGGAAGGCGATTCTCCCGAGATCAAGGAGAAACGCATTCAGATCCTTCAGGATATTCTGAAGAAGGCGGAAAACCGCACCAATGAACGGATGATCGGGTATATTTCCCCGCAGGAACAGCAGAAACGCACGACGGTTGCCGTTGTTGTGGCGATTCTGATCGCCTGTCTCTTCTGTTTTGTGATTTACAATATCTGGAAGGTCTTTTCGCCGAAGGATTCCTATTCAGGCAAAAAGCGCGGGTGGGATTTCCGGCGGAACTGGCCCGGGTATCTGATCATGATCCCCGCACTGGCAAGCATCCTGATCTGGACATATTATCCCATGATAACGGGTTCGCAGCTGTTTTTCCAGGAATACCGCGTGGTAGGCGACAGCCGCTGGGTGGGATTTGACAATCTTGCCGGGGTTCTGTTCAGCGATGAGTGGTGGTCTGCAATCTGGAATACGTTCCGCTATATGATGTTCATTCTGACCATAGGTTTTCTCGCTCCGATTATTCTGGCGATTCTGCTTCAGGAGGTTTCCCACGGCAAAATCGTTTACCGGACGCTTTATTATCTGCCGGCGGTGATGAGCGGTCTTGTCGTGATTTTCATGTGGAAGCTGTTTTATCAGGCGGGATCTTCGGGAATCCTCAATCAGACTCTCAACAGTCTTGCCGGACTGATCGGTCTGGAATTCACGCCGCAGGACTGGCTGAACGATGCGAAATGGGCCATGATGGCATGCGTGCTGCCGACAATCTGGGCGGGCGCGGGTCCCGGATGTCTGATCTATCTGGCCGCGCTGAAGGGTGTCCCGGATGAGACCTACGAGGCGGCTGAGATCGACGGGGCGAACTTCTTCCAGAAAATCTGGCATGTGACGCTTCCGACCCTGAAAGCCCTGATTATCATCAACTTTGTCGGAGCCTTTATTGCGTCGGCGCAGTCCGGAGGCATGATCCTTATTATGACGTTCGGGCGCGCGAATACCGAAGTGGCCGAGCTGCATATCTTCAAAGAAGCCTATACGAATCTGCAGTTCGGAAGCGCCATTTCCATGGCGTGGGTGCTTGGAATGATGACGCTGCTGTTCACCATTTACAATCTCAAGAGACTTTCCAAGATGGAATTCAAGACTACGGGGAAATAATTATGGCTATTATCGGCAAAGTAGAAAAAAAGAGTCTGAAAGTCAAGATTCTGAATATTTCAATTCACGTGCTGCTTCTTCTGGGAGCGGTCACGATGGTTTATCCGCTTCTCCTGATGGTTTCCGGATCCTTCAAGAGCGAGGTTGACTTTTCGGAGTTTTCCCTGCTGCCCGAGTTCATTTACAATCATGAACTCCTGTTTCAGAAACATCTTGCAACGAAATTCAACGGTCAGAACAATCTGTTTTTCAACGCGTTCCGGGAGCCAGTCGGAGCCGTGAACAATGTGCGGAAGCCCGAGAACCCGTCCCGTGTGAGATTTGACGACTACAAGGCGTTTCTTGCGGAGATGAAGGAGCGGAAACCGCATTACTGGCGCGGGATCGGCATGGCGAACGAAACCGGAGTTTATCCAATGGTGCTTCGCGATTTCCGTACCTGGCTCTCCAAAAAATACGGCAAGGGTGAAGAGGGGATCAAAAAGCTGAATGAGGCATGCGACACGGATTACACCTCCTGGGATGCCGTCGGACTTCCGGTGGAACGCTTTCATACCAGGAAGATTTCAACGGATTACAGCAAGGGAATTCTCAAGGAAATTCTTGAATTCAAAAATACCCAGATCAGCGGGCTTCACACATACTGGGTGGATCTTGACGGATTTTTCGTAGACAGCCTGCGCAAGAATGTTGCGCGGGATCTCACCGATCTGAACAGGAAGCTCGGGACAAAATACAACTCCTGGCTTGACATCGCCCTGCCCAGAAGCTATCCGAAAGGGAAGGGTGAATTTACCAAACTGTGGAGCAAGTATGTCCGTGAGGATGTGAACTACGCTTTCCTGCGTCTGGATTCTGCCGCCACCCCGCTTTGGATCAAATTTCTCAGGGAGAAATATAAAGACATCAAAGAGGTCAATGCCCTTCACGAAAGCAATGCCAAGACTTTTGATGATATCAAACTGCCGGCAAGGGAGCCGGAAAGCGGGCAGCTCAAGACCGACTGGAACGAATTTGTCTCTCTCGTGCTTCCGCCGCAATACATTCATCTTGACACACTTGCAGGCGAATACCGTGACTGGCTGAAAAAGAAATACGGCACGATTGCCCGCCTGAACGATGTGTATGACATGGGTTACAAGTCCATTGATTCCATTCCGCTTCCCGAGGAGCATCCTGCGGAGAATCTGGCACTGGCGAAAGACTGGACTGAATTCGTCAATACGATGGGCGCTGAGGAAATCTCCCTTGTCCGAACCGCTATTTCCGATTACCGTGATTTCATCGAAAGCAAATATATGCTGCCGGACAAGAGCGTGGATTACAAGAAGATGTCCATGGATTACAAGAGCACGATCAGGAGCAAACTTGAGATTCCGTTCCATTCCAAATATCCGGCGTCTCCGGACATCAGCATGAGTGTGAAGGAGCATTACCAGGAATTTGTGAAGGATCCCGCCCATGCCAACCTCCGTCTTATTGCGGATGTTGCGAAAATGCAGCCGCTCTGGCACAAGTTCCTGAAAAACAAATACAAGGATGTCGCCGCAGTCAACAATGCCTGGGGGACGGTCTACACGACCTGGGACAGAATCGCTCCTCCCATCCGGGAATATGAATGGTTTTCCGTTCTGGATCATAAGTGGGACCTTGTAAAGGAATATCTGAAGCGGAATTATGTCATGGTGGTTGATACGATCATCACCAACGGCAATGCCGCGAAGAACACGCTGATTTACTGTGCGCTTGCAGTGCTTGCGGCGCTGATCGTGAATCCGCTGTGCGCTTATGCGCTCTCCCGCTACAAAATGGCGCCCGCATACAAGATCCTGCTGTTTCTGATGCTTCCGATGGCATTTCCACCGATGGTGCTTGGAATTCCGCAGTTCCTTCTGATCAAGAATCTGAATCTTCTGAACACGTTCGGAGCTCTGATTCTGCCGACGATGGCGAACGGTTACATGATCTTTCTTCTGAAAGGATTCTTCGACAGTCTGCCGAAGGAGCTTTTTGAATCCGCGGCAATTGACGGTGCAAGTGAATGGACGGTCTTCTGGCAGATTGCCATGGGGCTTTCCACGCCGATCCTTTCCGTTCTTGCGCTGAACACCTTCACGCTGGCATACGGCAACTTCATGATGGCGTTTCTGCTCTGCCAGGACAAATCCATGTGGACCATGATGGTGCATCTGTATCAGCTGCAGATCCGCTCGAGCCAGGCAGTGGGGTTCGCCGCGCTGATCATTGCCGCGATTCCGACTCTTCTGGTGTTTGTCTTCTGCCAGAACATCATTATCAAGGGCATTGTTGTCCCGACGGAAAAGTGACCTTGTTCTGTTAAGATGCCTTTTCAGCGGTTTCTCCGCATCCCGGAGAGACCGCTTTTTTTGTTTGGGAACTTGACAAAGCGCATTCCCAATAGTATTGTTCGGAGAAGTTTGAACGGGAATCTGTCCGCTTCCGGACAACCGGAGAGGAGAAATTATGAGAAGAATTCATCGCTACACCTTAGTGGAACTCCTGGTCGTTGTGGCGATTGCCGCCGTCATTCTGGGGATTGCGACTCCCGCGTTCTCCGTCATGATGAAGGGGGGCGCCATGACAAGCTCCACCCGTGAGCTTGCCGCAAAAATCAAGGCCGCCCGCTCCTATGCCGTGACGAACAATTCTTACGTCGCGGTGGTGTTTCCGACGGAAAAGGACTGGAACGGCATCCGCCTTTCCATGAATTCGTGCGTCTACCGCCCGTGTCTTGTTTACAGGGATGCGAACGGAGACTGGTTTTTCGACACCTGGATTGACGGGGAGCAATGGAGTGTTCTGCACAAGGGAATTGCCATGATTCCCCACACCTCCGGAACGACGGATCCGGAATTCGCCCGGGAGGAAAATCTCTGGAGCGGCGGAACGACACAGGCTGTGAAAAGTATCAGCAATGTTCCTCTCGGTCCGCTTAAGAATATATCGGAATCGGATGACGATGAACCGCGGGAGGTCTGCCGGGCCATCATTTTCAAGCCGAACGGACAGCTGGCGGATGTGGATGTGGGCGAACAGCTGCGGTTCCGGCTGATTGAAGGAACGGTCATCAAAAGCGGTTCAGATGTCAGGGCCATGCCGACCAGTGTTTTTACGGAGGGATCGAAGACTTACCTGATTGCAAAGACATTCGCAATTCATCCTCTGACCTGCAGAATGAAAATCGAAGATTGCAAGTTCGAATGGAATCCGGGCACCTCGGCTCTGGGAGAAAAGGCGGCGGATTGACGGAGGTCTGTCTGACTTCCGGAGTCCTGCATCGCAGTGCTGACTTTCAAACATCATTCATTCGGAAAGGGGGGATCAGGGATGAGAGTTTTTTCCTTATTGATTCCGGTCTGTGCGGTTTCCGCGTTTCTTCTTTGCTCCTGTCACAGTGCGGAGGATCCGCTTCGGAGTCTTCCGTTGGGAATTGTCGGAATCGAGGAGCCTGTATTTGTGACACCTTTTGCGTCGCCGTTTCCCGCAAAGATCGACACCGGCGCGGATACCTCGTCCATTGATGCGGAGGGGATCCGCCTGATTCAGCGCGACGGCGGGAAATTCGTATCGTTCAGGATCCGCCAGCGGGGCACGGGCGAGGAACACTCCTACGAACTTCCGCTGAAACGCCGGACTTCCATTGTCCGGCATGGCGGCAAATCGCAGACGCGGTATATTGTCATGCTGACAGTCCGGATCGGATCTCTGACCATGGAACGCGAGTTTTCGCTGGCAAACCGGAAAAACTTCAGCTATCAGGTTCTGATCGGCAGAAACATCATTTCCGGCATGGCGGCCGTCGATCCCTCCCGGCGGAATCAGACAGGTGCGTTATGATGATGTCGCGTCCGGGAAAGAGCATCTGCATGATTGCCGGTCTTCTGGTGCTGCTGGCCGCTGCGATTGCGGCATTCAAGATCTGCGTGCTGCATTATTCCTTTTCGCGTTCCGTCAATGCGGAGCTCTGGGTTATGGAATGCAGGGTTCGTTTCATGGCGAACGGCGGTCCTGTTGCGGCAAGGCTTTCGCTGCCTTATGAAATTCCGGGATATTACCTTGTTGTGACAAGTCAGACGCCGGGATATGCGTTTTCCGTTCAGGAACATGGGGGACGGACTCTTTCCGTCTGGGAGGGTGCGGAACGCAGCGGTCCGCAGTCGCTTTCCTGCCAGATATCCTTCATTCCGGACGGCGGTGCGGGAACGGCCGCCGAAGAGAAACCGGAGGCGCCGGAACGTCCCCGCTGGCCATCCGGGCAGAAACAGTTCGCCGAACAGCTGCTGCGGAGCGTGGATCCTGAAGGAAAACTTTCCATTCCGCAGTTTGTCAGCGCTCTTTTCAAACAGATCCGGAAAGGGGACAATCCGGCGGTGTCCGTGCTGTTTGCGGACAAGCGTCAGGGGACGCCTTTCCTTCAGGTTGTCCGGAATCTGCTGGCAATGAGAAAAATCGCCTCCCGGGAGGCGGAAGGGGTTTTTCTGACGGACAAACGCCGCCGCCAGTCGCCAAGTTTCATGCTGGAGGTTTATTATGACGGGACCTATCACAGGTATGATCCGGTTTCCGGCACGCTCGGCACGCAGAAGGATTTCATCCCGCTGCGGCGCGGCGATGAACCGCTGTTTGCGCTCTCCGGAGGGCGGCAGGCGAAACTGCGCTTTTCCGCTTTGAAGACCAACATCAGCGCGGCCGGCCTGAACCGTCTGCGGGGAAGTTTCATTGAGCATTCGTGGCTGATGGACATCATCGGTTATGAGCTGCCGATTTCGGAACAGAACGTGTTCAAGCGCCTTGCGCTTCTTCCACTGGCGGTGCTTCTGATTGTGGTGGTGCGCAACATCATCGGGCTGCAGTCCATGGGGACGTTCATGCCGGTTCTGATTGCGCTGGCGTTTCTGGAAACAGGTCTGACTGCGGGTCTGATCGCCTTTCTCCTGATTCTGGCAGTCGGTCTTTCGGCGCGTGCGCTGCTGACGCATATGAATCTCCTGATGGTGCCGCGCATTTCCGCCGTTGTGGTGATTGTGATTCTGCTGATGAAGGCGATCAGCGTGCTTTCCTACGCATTCGGTTTCACACAGGGACAGTCGATCACGTTTTTTCCGCTGATTATCCTGGCATGGACAATTGAGCGTGCCTCGATGGTGTGGGAGGAGGACGGTCCCGGCGCCATGTTCCGGCAGCTTGCAGTCAGTCTGGCCGCGTGCATTCCCTGTTATTTCATTCTGAACAACGATTATCTTCAGTATCTCTTTTTCACGTTCCAGGAGTTCAATCTGGTGATTCTCGCATTGATTCTGCTGATCGGAACCTATACGGGCTACCGTCTGACGGAATTGAAACGCTTCAAACCGCTGGTGTCTTCATGTTCGGATCACTCCTGAGCGCTTTCGCCTCGCCTGCCGCGCTGCGGAATGCGGGTGTTCTCGGCATGAACCGGCGCAATCACGACTATATCGCCGCATATAACAGGCGCCGCTACTATCCGATGGTCGACGACAAGCTTGTCACCAAGGAACTGGCATTGAAGGCCGGCGTCCCCACCGCCGGTCTGATCGGCGCGATTCGTTTTCAGCATGAGGCGAAAAATTTCATGCGCCTGACGCAGGACAGTCCCGGGTTCGTCATCAAGCCCGGACATGGAAGCGGGGGGCGCGGCATTCTTGTAATCAGGAGCCATGACGGAGGGGAATTCCGGAAGGCGGACGGTTCCGTCATCGGTTTTCAGCAGATTTATTCGCATATCACGAACATTCTGAGCGGGCTTTACAGTCTGGGCGGACAGGTGGATTATGCGCTCTTTGAAGAGTGCATCTCTTTTTCGGAGATTTTTTCGGACTTCAGCTTCCAGGGTGTTCCGGACATTCGGATCATCGTGTTCCGGGGATATCCCGTCATGGCGATGATGCGGTTGGCCACCAGACGTTCAGACGGGCGCGCGAACCTGCACCAGGGCGCGGTGGGTGTCGGTCTGAGCATCCGGAACGGCAAACCGCGCAAGGCTGTCATGCTCGACCAGCCGGTCACGCGTCACCCGGATACCGGCCGGATGCTCTCCGAACTGGTTGTACCGGACTGGGACAGGCATCTCGAACTTGCCGCGCGCTGTGCGGAGATGATTAAACTGGGCTACTTCGGCGCGGACATTGTCAACGACCGTGAGAAAGGGCCGCTTCTGCTGGAACTCAACGCCCGGCCCGGGCTCGGGATCCAGATCGCCAATCATGCCGGACTGCGTTCCCGTCTGGAGCTGATTGAAAGCCTTCCTCCGTCCGCAATGCCTTCCGCGGCGGAAAAGATCGCTTTTGCGCAGGCGCATTTCGACTGAACGGACGATTTCCCGTTTCGCGCTTCTTTTCCGGTCCGGGCTTGACACTTTTCCGAATTGCGTGTATATTTTAAACTTCTTTTACAAATGAGGTTTTTCAAATATGGAAACAGGAATATTTCCAGAGGGCAGACATGTCGTCGTACGCGGCCCGGCCGTGTCGGTGGCACCCCGGCCGGGTCCAGATTCGCCAGTCTGAGCGCATTTTCGCGCAATCCTTGTTTCCAGCATAAAAATTTTAATTCCGGATCAGTGACATGATGATGAAAAACACAGCAAAAGAACCGCAGCAGCCGATCAAAGGCGCTGAAATCGTGATTAAAACCCTGGAGCGTCTCGGCGTCGAAACCATTTTCGCATATCCCGGCGGGCAGTCCATTGAGCTTCACCAGGCGCTCGGGAAATCCAGTCTCCGGGTGATTCTTCCTCGTCATGAACAGGGCGGAGCGTTCGCGGCGGACGGTTTCGCGCGCATCTCCGGCAGAACCGGCGTCTGCATGGCGACCAGCGGCCCCGGCGCAACGAACCTCATCACCGGCATCGCAGACGCGTACATGGACTCGATTCCGGTCGTTTTCATAACCGGGCAGGTCGGGGCGCAGTTCATCGGGAAAAACGCGTTTCAGGAGACGGACATCATCGGCGTCACGCGCCCCGTCGTCAAGCACAGCTATCTTGTTCTGAACGTCAATGACATTCCGCGCACGCTCTGCGAGGCGTTCAAGCTCGCTTCAGAGGGACGTCCGGGGCCTGTCGTCGTGGATATTCCGAAGAACGTTCAGCAGGCGCTCGCCGTTCCCGTGTTTCCGGAAGAGGTCAAAGTCAAGTCCCTCACTGCGGATCTCACCGTAAAGCCCTCCGACATCGAGGCGATCCGCAAGGCGATCCGCAAAGCGCAGCGTCCCTGCATTTACGCCGGCGGGGGGATTATTTCCTCCGGCGCGTCCGAAGAACTGCGCACGTTCGCGCATTCCTACAATATTCCCGTGACAACCACATTGATGGCGCTCGGCGCGTTTCCCGAGGACGATCCGCTCTCCCTCCGCTGGCTCGGCATGCACGGGACCTACTATGCGAACTACGCGGCGAATGAATGCGACCTTCTGATCGCGCTCGGCGCCCGTTTTGACGACCGCGTCACCGGGCCCGTCGACACGTTTGCGCAGGACGCCTACATCATTCATGTCGACATCGATGTTTCCGAGATCAACAAGAACAAGCGTGTCGATCTCGGCGTGATCGCGGATGTCCGGGAGGTTCTTGCCGAACTCAACCGGAAACCGGTCCGCAAGGATTACACCGAGTGGCTGAACCGGATCGGCGAATGGAAGAAGGAGCATCCGCTCTCCTATGTGAAATCGAAGCCGCATACGCCGCCGCAGCCGCAGTATGTGATTGAAAAACTGTATGAGCTGACCGGCGGAAACGCTGTGATCGTTCCCGGCGTCGGGCAGCATCAGATGTGGTCGGCACAGTTCTACAAGTACAAATATCCGCGTCAGTTCCTCACTTCCGGCGGACTCGGCTCCATGGGATTCGGGCTGCCTGCCGCGATGGGTGCGAAAGTCGCCTGTCCGGACAAGCTGGTCATCAACATCGACGGCGACGGTTCCTTCCAGATGAACATCCAGGAGCTCGGCACGCTCTACGCCGAGGAGATCGACGTCAAGATGATCATCCTCAACAACCAGCATCTCGGCATGGTCGCCCAGTGGGAGGACCGTTTCTACGGAAGTTTCCACTGCAACACGATTCTCGAAGACCGCGACAAGCAGTACTATCCCGATTTCGTGACGATTGCACGCGGCTACAAGATTCCGGGACGCGTCATTCACGAGCGCGAGGAGGTCGAGGATGCCATCCGCGAGATGCTCGCGTCGAAAGGGCCGTTCCTGATCGACTGTCACACGGGCTATCAGGAGCACGTGCTCCCGATGATCGCGCCGGGAAAATGCTACAAGGATATGATCCTGAAGTGACAAGCCATGCTGCCGGATTTCATTGTCAAAGCCATGGAGGACGTCGAATCGCTCGGGCTGAAGCGCACGCTCCGCGCCGCGGAGCGGCGTTCTCCGCGTGAAATCGTGATCGGCGGACGACGCCTGATTGACTTTTCCTCCAACGACTACATGGCGCTTTCCATGCGGGGCGAGCTGATAGAACGCGCATGCGAATGGACGCGCCGGTTCGGCGCCGGTTCGGCAGCCTCCCGCCTGATTTCCGGCACTACGGAGGCGTGCCTGCTTCTGGAAGAGAAACTTGCGGCGTGGAAAGGGTTCGAAGCGGCAATTATTCTCTCTTCCGGATATGCCGGAAACGTCGGCGCAATTGCCGCGCTTTCAGGCCGTTCCCGCACGATTTTCGCGAACAAGCTCAATCATGCCAGCCTCAATCAGGGCTGCCTGCTTTCCGGCGGGGAATTCAAGCGTTACGCGCACTGCGACTGGGATCGCCTGGAGCGGATGCTTGCCAATGCAGGGGAGGGAGACAAACTCATTGTCAGCGACACGGTGTTCAGCATGGACGGCGACATCGCCGATCTCGCACGGCTCCGTGAAACCGCAGAGCGCCATCATGCCCTTCTTTATCTGGACGACGCGCACGGGAGCGGCGTTCTCGGAGAACACGGCCACGGTCTCGCAACGCCCGCACTCTGCGATGTCGCGCTTTCCACTTTCAGCAAGGCGCTCGGTTCGTTCGGTTCCTGCGTCTGCTGCTCCCGTGCGATGAAGGAGTATCTGGTGAACCATTGCGCTTCCTTCATTTTCAGCACGGCATTGCCGCCCGCCGTGCTCGGTGCGGTCGACGCCGCGATCGATCTGCTGCGGACGGATGAGATGGAACAGGCGCGGGCCGCGCTCTTCCGCCGCGCGGATTTTCTCCGGAATGGGCTCCGCGAACTGGGATTCGACACCGGAAAATCCGAAACGATGATCGTGCCGCTTCTGATCGGGGAGACGGAACGGACCACGGAGTTTTCGATGCGCCTTCAGGAGGAGGGGATTCTCGGGGTTGCCATCCGCCCGCCGACGGTGCCGCGCGGCACCGCCCGCATCCGCCTGTCGCTGAACGCCGCCCATACCGACGCGGATGTGGAGCGTCTTCTTGAAGCCGTCCGCCGGATTGCGGGCCGCTGAATTCCGGAAACATTCCGCACTCCCGCCGGGATGCGGCTTTTTTTGAAAAACATCCGGACCGGAATTCGAAATTTGCATAAACCGGTGTATAGTATTCAGTTTCAGGAAAAATAATCACTTTTGTCAATACAGGGAAAAGGCCATGTTCAAAACAAGATCGGGGCAGGCGGACTTTCCGGCAATGGAGCGCGACGTGCTTCATTACTGGAAAGAGGGGAATGTCTTTCAGAAGTCACTGGAGAACCGCAAAGGGTGCGATGAATTCGTTTTCTACGACGGACCTCCGTTCGCAACGGGTCTTCCGCACTACGGACATCTTCTGGCGGGAACCATCAAGGATGTCGTGCCCCGCTATCAGACGATGCGCGGAAAATACTGCGAGCGCACCTTCGGGTGGGACTGTCACGGTCTTCCCGTGGAATATGAAATGGAGAAGGAGCTCAAGCTCTCCGGCAAGAAGGAAATTGAAAACTACGGAATCGGCAAGTTCAACGAGGCATGCCGGGGAATTGTTCTGCGCTACACCGCCGAATGGGAGACCGTCGTCACGCGCATGGGCCGCTGGGTCGATTTCCGCAACGGCTACCGCACCATGGACACCAAATACATGGAGTCCATCTGGAACGTGTTCAAGCGCCTCTGGGACGAAGGGCTGATCTACGAGGGATACAAGATTCTCCCCTACTGTCCGCGCTGCTCGACGCCGCTGTCCAACTTCGAGGCGAACCAGGGATATCAGGAAGTGACCGATCCGGCGATCACGATCCGCTTCAAGGTGTGCGGGGAGGAAAACAGTTATTTCCTCGCATGGACGACGACGCCGTGGACGCTGCCTTCCAACATGGCGCTCACCGCCGGTCCGGACATTGATTACGTGAAGGTCCGCGACGGGGAGGAATTCTATTATCTCGCCGAGGCGCGGCTCTCCGCCTATTACAAGAAGGACGCAATGCCCGAAATCGTCGCGAGGATGAAGGGAAGCGAACTCAAGGGAATGGAATATGAACCTCTGTTCCCCTATTTCGCCGGTCTGCGGGAAAAAGGCGCGTTCCGGATGATCTGCGCCGACTTCGTCAGCACCGAGGACGGCACGGGCATCGTGCACACCGCGCCGGGATTCGGCGAGGACGACGCGGCCGCCGGAAAAGCCAACGGCATTCCCGACGTCTGCCCGATCGACGAGGAGTGCCGCTTCACGAACGCGGTGCCCGACTACGCGGGCATCTACGTCAAGGACGCGGACAAGGAGATCATGCGCCGCCTCAAGGAGGAGGGAAAGCTTGTCCACCGCGGCACGATCAATCACAACTATCCGCACTGCTGGCGCGACGACTCCCCGCTCATCTACAAGGCGGTTTCGACCTGGTTCGTCCGCATCGACCGGATCAAGGACAGGATGCTTGCGGCAAACGAGCAGATGTCCTGGGTTCCGTCGCACATCAAGGAAGGACGCTTCGGCAAATGGCTTGAGAACGCGCGCGACTGGGCGATCAGCCGGAACCGTTACTGGGGATGCCCGCTGCCGATCTGGCGCAACCGCGAAACGGGGGAGACGGTCTGCGTCGGCTCCGTCGCGGAACTCGAACAGCTCTCCGGACAGAAAATCAGCGACATTCACAAGCATTTCGTCGATCCGATCAAGCTCAAAGGGCGTGACGGCACGGTCCTGACGCGCGTTCCCGAGGTTCTCGACTGCTGGTTCGAGAGCGGTTCGATGCCCTACGCCCAGAATCACTATCCGTTTGAAAACAAGGAGCGCTTTGAAAAGAACTTCCCCGCCGACTTCATCGCGGAGGGGCAGGACCAGACCCGCGGATGGTTCTACACGCTGACGGTTCTTGCGTCCGCGCTCTTCAACAAGCCCGCCGCGCGCAATGTGATCGTCAACGGCATGATTCTGGCCGAAAACGGGCAGAAGATGTCCAAGCGTCTCAAGAATTATCCCGACCCGATGTACATCGTCGAGACCTACGGGGCGGATGCTCTGCGGCTTTTCCTGCTCGGATCGCCGGTTGTCCGCGCGGAGGACCTCAAGTTTTCCGAAAACGGCGTCAAGGAGGTCATGCGTGCGGTGATTCTGCCGATCTGGAACTCGTTCAGCTTCTTCACGACCTATGCGAACGTCGACGGCTGGGTGCCCTCTTCCGACGGAAAGGCGCCGGGCAATCTTTCCAATCCGCTCGACCGCTGGATTCTCGCGTCGCTCGCCGACATGGTCGAGGAGATCCGCGGCGCGATGGACACCTTCCATCTTCAGAAGGCGGCGAACAGTTTCGAAAAGTTTGTGGAGAACCTCACGAACTGGTACATCCGCCGGAGCCGCCGCCGTTTCTGGAAGAGCCAGAACGACAGCGACAAGAACGAGGCGTATGCCACGCTCTATTATGCGCTTCTCACCTTCACCAAATGCGCCGCGCCGTTCATCCCGTTCATCACCGAGGAGATCTACCGCACGCTGCGCACGGAGTCGATGCCGGAATCCGTCCATCTCTGCGACTATCCCGAGGCGGAAACCTGGCGGCGCGACGCGTATCTGGAAAAACAGATGGACGCGGCGATGAAGGCGGTTTCACTGGGCCGTTTCCTCCGCACCCAGCGCAATCTCAAGGTCCGCCAGCCGCTCAAGCGGGCGATCCTCGTCTCCTCCGATCCGGAGATCCGCAGGATGCTGACGGAAACCGAAGAGATCATAGCGGAAGAACTTAATGTGAAGGCAATCGACGTCCGCGCCGACGAGGAGGAGCTTGTCGAGCTCTCCGCCAAGGCGAACTTCAAGACGCTCGGGCGCCAGCTCGGTCCGCAGATGAAGGAGGCCGCCGCGCTGATTCAGGCGCTGCCTTCCGGACAGATTGCTTCCGTCCTGCGCGGCGAGACCGTTTCGATCACGCTCAAATCCGGCACGGTTGTCCCACTCGGCAGGGATGATCTGAGCATTCAGCGCGAGGAGAAGGCGGGGCTTCCCGTCGCAACCGGCGAGGGTGTCACGATCGCGCTCGACACGGAACTGGACACGGCGCTGATGCAGGAAGGGTTCGCCCGCGAATTCGTCAGCAAGGTGCAGAACCTCCGCAAGGAGATGGATCTCGACGTGTCCGACCGGATCGCCGTGACTTTCCGTTCGACTCCGGAGGTCGCCGATGCCGTCAAGGCGTTCCATGACTACGTCGCGAACGAGACGCTTGCCGTTTCCATTGAACCTTCAGACACAGTCGACGCACCGGAATCCGACCTCAACGGTCATCCGTGCGCACTCGCAGTGAGAAAGGCGTGAGGTGCGGCATGGGAAAACGGATTCTCACCGGCATCCAGCCGTCCGGCATTCTGCACATCGGCAACTATTTCGGGGCGATGAAAGCCTCGATCGAGCTCCAGAACCAGAATCCCGGGGATACGTATCTGTTCATCGCGGATCTGCATTCGCTGACGGTTAACCCGAAGCCGGACGACCTGCGCATGCGCGTCCGGCGTCTTGCGCTCGACTATCTCGCATGCGGGCTGGATCCCGAAAAGACCGCGTTCTTCCGGCAGTCCGACATCCGCGGCGTCTGCGAACTCACGTGGATCCTGAACACGATCACCGGGCTCGGGCTTCTTGAGCGCGCGCACAGCTACAAGGACAAGATCGCCAAAGGCTTTGTCCCGAACAACGGACTTTTCTCCTATCCGGTTCTGATGGCGGCGGACATCCTGCTTTACAAATCCAACGCGGTACCCGTCGGCAAGGATCAGAAGCAGCATCTGGAGATCACGCGTGACATTGCAATCCGGTTCAATCAGATGTACGGCGATGTCTTCGTGATTCCGGAACCGATCATCAGCGAGTCCGTCGCCGTGATACCCGGAACCGACGGGCAGAAGATGTCCAAGAGCTACAACAACACCATCGAACTCTTCGGCGAGGAGAAGGCGATCCGGAAGAAGATCATGTCCATTCCGACCGACTCGACTCCGCTTGAAGCGCCGAAGGATCCCGAAAAGTGCAATATCTTTGCGCTCTTCAAACTGTTTTCCGATGAGGATGAAATTGCCGCGCTTGCCGCGAAATACCGCGCGGGGAATTTCGGCTACGGCCATGCAAAACAGGCGCTCTTCGAGGCCTATATGGATTATTTCGCGCCGATGCGCCGCCGCCGCGAAGAACTGGAGAAGGAGCCGGGATACATCGACGAAGTGCTCCGCAAGGGAGCGGAAAAGGCAAATGCCGTTGCCGCTGTGACGATGGAGGAGGTCTGCCGAGCGGTGGGCCTGCGCTGATGTCCGTGGTCCGCAGGATTCTGCTGTTTTTCGCAGCGGTCTGCTGCTGGGGGGCGGCGATCGCCTCCACGGTGTCCTGGCTGTGCGCGCATATCGAGCTCGGAGAGGCCCGCCGGACTGTCCGCATTCCTTGCGAGCCCGCGGTGCGGAACGGCGTCACGCTGTTCGCCGCATCGGTCGATATGGATTTCTGCAAGTGGCGTTATCACCGGGGACGCGTCCGAGTCCTGTTCAGCATGCCGGATGGCGCTGCGCTCCGCAAGGTGCTGGAATCCCATACGATCCGGATTCGCGTCAATACGGAGGAGCGCACTCTTTCCATGGGAGAGCTGTATGAGCCCTATGCGGAGATGAGGGCCCTTGCGCAGCATTCCCGCAACTGCGTGCTCGCGGAGACGGAGCTGGATTACCGCAGAGGGCAAAACAGCGTGACCCTGGAAATGGCTCCTGCGCTTCCCGCATATTCCGGATTATCCGCGACGCTCTGTTTTCCCGATTCCTCCGAGACGGCGTCTTCCGTCGTGATCCGCGGCATCGCCGCACTGTTCTTCCTGCTTCTCGCGCAGGTTCAGACCCTGTTGTTCTTTTACGGCGAGCGGAAAGCGGAGGGGCGGCTCCGCACCATGCTCAGAAGGGTGTTTGCGCTGATTCCCGCTGAGTTTCTCCTTGCGCTTGTTTCCGTTGCCATCTGGAAGGCATGGCTGCTGGGAAGGACTCCTCCGTGTCCCGCCGGTCTGCTTGCGGACCTTTCTCCCGGGGATTCACCGCGTGTGCTGTTGCGGCTGTTTTCCTGCCTGAATCTGCTTTTGTTTGCCGTTCTTTCCGCCGGGCTCCTGCTTCTGCTTGCGGTTCGCCTGATCCGTCTCATGCGGAAGAAGGCCTAGCACGGCGATGCGGATTCCGGCGCGCGGGACTTTCTCACATCCCGGCGAAAACATCCCTTCTTCTGCGGAGTCCTTCGTATACGGCGACGGCGACGGAGTTCGCCAGATTCAGACTGCGGGAAAAATGTCCCGGCATCGGGATTGTATAGAACTGTTCCGGATAGGCTTCATGAATGGCGGCGGGAAGTCCGGAGCCTTCGCTGCCGAAAACCAGACAGGCCCCGTCCTCCATCGGGCAGTCCCAGTATTCCTTTTTTCCTTTTGTGGAGTAGAAATACATCGGCGCGCCGTTCATTGCCCGCGTAAACTCCTCCCACGACTCGTGGACCGTGTATTCCACATGGCGCCAGTAATCCATGCCGGAGCGCTTCACATGCCGGTCGTCCAGAGAGAAGGCGATCGGCTTCACGAGATGGAGACGGCATCGCGCGCACGAGCAGATTCTTCCGATGTTGCCGGTGTTCTGCGGGATCTCCGGCGCGACGAGAACGACGTGGAAAAAGAAATCTTTCATGAGTTCCGTTCATGACTCCGTATTGAGCAGTTTGGAAAGCAGTGCGGGAAAATTGGGTCCTTCAAGCGTGCCCATGCCGGGATACGGGTAGCCGTGCGTGATGCTGTCTCCGAAGCAGACCAGGCGCGAGCAGTCGAAGCGGTTGTCGCGCAGCGCCAGATATGCCAGAGCGGCGATGAAGCGGTACCCGTCCTCGGTCGGATGCGCGCCGTCCTTCGTTCCGGAATTGGCTTCGTTCCGGATGAGGCTGCGTCTGTCGGCTCCGACCATGCCGGTTTCGGTGAAAATATGAAACAGATCCAGAAACGGGACGGCAAGACGCGCGGCCAGAGAGCGCATTCCAGAGGCATAAGCGGCAATCTGCGGGTTGAGTTCGGCATCCGGCGGCAGGTCGAAACCGTAGCGTTCGATCACTTCCCGGGCAAAGACGGGAGGCGGTGCGATCAGAAGTACGTCCGCGTCCGTCTCGCGGATCGCCGCAGTCATGGCTTCGAGATTGGCGAGAAACTCCGCACGCGGCACGAGGGCGCGCGGATTGACCGCGTCGTTGGTTCCGCAGAGAATCGTGACGCATGTGGGGGCGTGCGCAAGCACGTCGCGTCTCATACGTCTGCGCATTGCCGATGTGTTGTCGCCGGGATAGCCGGCGTGTATGACTTCGCTTTTCATCTTCGGGACTCCCGGTTTCCGCAAGGTTTCATGCGGCGTTTCGGCATGCGGCGGATCGGGCCTCCGTTTCCGCTGTCCGCGAAAACGCCGCAATCCGTCAATATATTTCACAAATGCCTGAGATTCAACTTGATTTTTTATGAAAAGAAGGTTAGATTATGGCTCGGTCCGGTCGGGGAGTCCCGACAAACGTACAGGCGCGTGCCGGAACATGAATTCAAATCGCAAAGAATCTTGCAATGACGAAAACAGTCCTCTCCCTTCTTCTGTGTTTTGCCGCCGTCCTGTTTTTTCCCTCCTGCGCCACGGAAAACAACGACCGTCCGCTTTCGGATCTTGTCATGCACATTGCCCGGCATGTCGGCGGAAACGTCAATGCCCTGATGCTGCCGGATCCTGTCCGCGCAAGCGAAGGAGTTTCCATGATGATTGAAGGACGCGAGGTGGCGTTTTACAAATATGACCTGAATTTCTCCAGACAGCGGCGGAAGCTGGAGCATATCAGGAAGACAGGCATACTTTACATCAGCGGCATTCCGTTTGAAGCGGAAGTGAACGGCTCATTTGTGATGATTGACCACGCCACGAATCTCAAGAAGAAGGAATTGATCAAGGCGTTCCGGAGTTTTTAAGTTTTCGGAAAAATATATATTGCTGCAAATTATCAATCCGTCTATCAACCAGAAAAGAAAGGAAAAGACATGGCTAAAACGGCCTCGAACAAGCGGAAACAGGCATCTGCTGCGAAGAAGTATGTGTATCTCTTTGGAAAAGGGATGTCCGATGGAAATGCGTCCATGAAGGAACTTCTCGGCGGAAAGGGAGCCAACCTTGCCGAAATGGCGAAACTGAATCTTCCCGTTCCCGCCGGTTTCACGATCACGACCGAATGCTGCGTCGACTTTTTCAAATCCGGAATGCGGTATCCGTCCATCCTCGAGAAACAGGTGAAGGAGGCTCTTGCAAAAGTCGAAAAGGCGATGGGAATGAAGTTCGGTGATCCGGCGAATCCGCTTCTGGTCTCCTGCCGTTCCGGCGCGCGCAGCTCCATGCCCGGCATGATGGAGACCGTTCTCAACGTCGGACTCTCCTCCAAAACCATTCCCGGCCTTGTCAGGAAAACGAAGAACGAACGTTTCGTCTATGATGCCTACCGCCGCCTCATCATGATGTATTCCGACGTTGTGATGGAAAAAGCCGAGGGCATTGAACCGGCCGAAGGCAAGGGAATCCGAAAGCAGCTCGACGACCAGCTTGAAAAACTCAAGAAGGCGAAAAAATACGCATCCGACACTGATCTTACCGTTGCGGATCTCAAGAAACTCTGCGAGGATTTCAAGAAAACGATCAGGAAGGTCCTCAAGGCGGAATTTCCGGACGATGCGGAGAAACAGCTCTGGGGCGGCATCGGCGCCGTGTTCAAGAGCTGGAACGGGCGGAAGGCCGTTTCCTACCGCCGCATTGAGGGCATTCCGGACGACTGGGGCACCGCCGTCAACGTGCAGAGCATGGTCTTCGGCAACATGGGCGACAATTCCGCCACCGGCGTGGCGTTCACCCGCGATCCCGCCACCGGCGACAACAAATTCTACGGGGAGTGGCTTGTCAATGCGCAGGGCGAGGACGTCGTGGCCGGAACCCGCACCCCGAATCCGCTGAACGACGACACCAAAAACGAGCAGAACAAGAATCTCAAGTCCATGCAGGAACTTCTTCCGAAGACCTACAAGGAACTTGCTTCCATCCGCGCCAAGCTGGAAAAGCACTACAGGGACATGCTCGACATCGAATTCACGATCCAGGAAGGCGTTCTTTACATGCTTCAGTGCCGCGTCGGCAAGAGAACCGGAACCGCCGCGCTCAACATGGCCATGGACATGCTGGAGGAGAAACTGATCGACAAGGCGACCGCCGTCACCAGAATCTCCCCGAACCAGCTCGACGAACTGCTCCATCCGATTCTCGATCCCAAGGCCGAAAAGAAAGCCGAAATCATCACCAAGGGACTTCCCGCGGGTCCCGGCGGAGCTGTCGGGAAAATCGTTTTCTCCTCGGAAAGGGCCGTTGCGCTTGCCGCAAAGGGCGTCAAATCAATTCTCGTCCGCGAAGAGACCAATCCCGAGGACGTCGAGGGCATGCGTGCCGCGGACGGCATCCTGACCGCGCGCGGCGGCATGACCAGCCATGCGGCGCTTGTCTGCCGCGGCTGGGGGAAGTGCTGCATCGTCGGTGCGGGCGACATGAAGATCGATGAGGCCAAAGGCATCTTCAAGGTCGGGAAATATTCCTTCAAGGAAGGGGATGTCATCAGCCTCAACGGCACAAAGGGCTACGCCTATGCGGGTGAGGTTAAGACAATGGATTCCAGCGAGAACCCCCGCTTCCAGAAGTTCATGAAGATCGCGGATTCTTTCCGCAAGCTCGGCGTTCGCGCGAATGCCGATACCCCGGCGGACGCACAGCGCGCAAGAGAGTTCGGCGCGGAAGGCATCGGACTCTTCCGCACGGAGCACATGTTCTACGGCAAAGGAGCGGAAAAGCCGCTGTTCGCACTTCGCAAGATGATTTTGAGCGGCACCCCTGCGGAACGCAAAAAAGCCGTTGACGAGCTCTTCCCGTTCGTCAAGAAGGACATCAAGGCCACGCTGGAATCCATGGCCGGGCTCCCGGTGACGATCCGTCTGCTCGATCCGCCGCTGCATGAGTTCATTCCGCACAGCCGCGACCAGCAGCAGGAGATTTCCAAAGCGCTGAAGATTTCCCATGACGAGTTCGTCAAACGTGCCGAATCCCTCAAGGAGAGCAATCCGATGATGGGGCACCGCGGCGTCCGTCTCGGCGTAACCTATCCCGAGGTGACCGAGATGCAGATCCGTGCGATTCTTGAAAGCGCCGCCGAACTGATCGCGGCGAAGAAGGCCTGCAAGCCCGAGATCATGATCCCGGTCACCTGCGATCCGAACGAGCTCCGGAATCAGAAGGCGATCGTTGCGAAAGTGGCCGAAGAGGTCAAAAAGAAATTCAAGCTCAAAACGCTCGAATACATGGTCGGAACCATGATTGAGATTCCGCGCGCCGCCCTGCTTGCCGACAAGATGGCGGAAGAGGCGGAGTTCTTCTCCTTCGGGACCAACGACCTCACCCAGATGACCTTCGGGTTCAGCCGTGACGACATCGGTTCCTTCCTCGGTGATTATCTGGATAAGAAGATCCTTGCAAGCGATCCCTTCCAGACCATCGATACCGAAGGCGTCGGTTCTCTGATCAAGTGCGCTGTGAACGGCGGACGGTCGACCCGGAAAAACCTCAAGGTCGGCATCTGCGGCGAACAGGGCGGTGAGCCGAAATCCGTGGCGTTCTGCCATGCTGTCGGCCTGAACTACGTCTCGTGCAGTCCGTTCCGCGTGCCGATCGCGCGCCTTGCGGCCGCGCAGGCGGCAATTGCGGCGAAGAAGTAAGACGGCTTCTTCCGCGATGCGGAAATACCCTCACGGCAGCGATGCACGGAGGGTATTTTCATGTACCGGCAGGATGGAACTTTTCAAAAAGGAGCTTTTCAAATGGAACTTGTGATTGAGACCGGCAGAAGAAATGAGATGATTGATATCACGGCGCAGATCAACCGTGCGCTTCCGCGCAGTCTGCAATGCGGGATCTGTCTGGTTCACTGCCCGCACACGACCGCGGGACTGACCGTGAATGAAAATGCCGATCCGGATGTGAAGCATGATCTTCTTGCAAAGATGGATGCGCTGATACCCCATCACGAAAGTTATTACCTCCACGGAGAAGGCAACAGTGCCGCGCATCTGAAATCCACCCTCACGGGAGTAAGCCTGACATTGCCGGTGGTAAACGGACGCCTTCATCTCGGAGTCTGGCAGGGGGTGTATTTCTGCGAATTCGACGGTCCGCGCACACGGCATGTGGAACTGTTCTTCCTGGAGGCCAGTCCGGAATCATTTTCCGGTCCGGCTGAAAGAAGTGCGGGCCTGTAAATTTTTTCCCGCGCCGTCAAAGACCGGAATCGGCTTTTAAAAAAAATGGCTGCCCGACCTGGACTCGAACCAAGACAAACTGAACCAGAATCAGTTGTGCTACCATTACACCATCGGGCAGAAGTTTCAACGATGCACTTAATTTATTCAGTTTTTATTTTTTTTCAAATCGAAATCGGAAATTTTTGATCTTTTTTCTTTCGGTCTCACGGGAAACAGCGTTCCGGAGCGGCGCAGAGGGAAAATTGTTTTAAAAAAAGAAGCAGCCTTGAAAAAAAGGGCGGACGAGTGAATATTACCATGGATTCGTTTTCACTTGAAACAGCTCGTTTCAACCGGAGGTTTTCATGCGGTTCAGGTGCCCATTCTGCTTTTATGCCATCAATGCGGACGAGTCGGCGCGCGGTTACAGCATGACCTGTCCGAGCTGCGCAAAAACCGTCAAGGTCCCTGTCGGACGCTTTGAAAACGGCTGCATCATCGGCGATTTTCTGATCAAGTCGAAAATCGGAGAAGGCTCCATCGGCGCGGTTTATCTGGCTACGCAGCTTTCTCTGGAACGCCAGGTTGCGCTCAAGATACTTTCCCCTGAATACAGCACGCGGAAAGGAATCAATGATTTCCTGAACGAGGCGCGCGCCGCAGCCAAGCTGAGCCACATCAATCTGGTGCAGTCCTTCGCCATCGGCGAGGAGGACAATATCTGTTATATGGCAATGACCTATGTCACCGGCGAGACGCTCCGGAAACGGATTCTCCGGGAAGGCAGGATTCCTGTCGATGAGTCGCTCCATATCATTCAGCAGGTGGCGGAGGCTCTTTATTACGCCTGGGAGGAAAGCCGCCTGATTCACCGGGACGTGAAGCCGGACAACATCATGATCACCGAAGACGGAATCGTAAAGCTGACGGATCTCGGGCTTGCCATGCAAACCAGCGAATGGCGCAAGGACATGGATATTTCCGGAAGCCCCTCCTACATGAGTCCGGAGCAGTTTGCCGGCGATCCGCTGGATACCCGCAGCGACATCTATTCACTCGGGATCACGCTTTACCAGATGATTGCCGGAAAACTTCCGTTTGATGCGGAAACCGTGCGCAGCGTGGCGCACCAGCACTTTGAGGAAGAGGCCGTTCCGCTGAACAAGGTGGATTCCTCCGTTCCGCTTCCGGTTGCCCGCCTGGTCCAGAAAATGATGGAGAAAAATCCGGATGACCGCTATCGCAATATGGAGGAGCTGCTGAACGACATCTGGAAAATCCGCCAGAAGACGGCTCCCGACCGCTCTCTGGTTCCGGAGATTCACACGATTTCCATGAAACGCCTGGACTACGGCATGCAGCATGAAACCACCGAAGCGAAGAAAAACGTCCTGAAACTGGAGGATGAGATTCGGGAACGGCGGAAGTATCTCAGAATTCTGCTGGCCTTGATTCCCGTGGCTTTGATTCTCGGCATTATCGTGACACTTTACTGGTACGGCAACACGCCGATCAACACTTCCGTGGAAATGCGCATCGCACAGAAGACCGCCTACTTCAGGCGCTTTGCCGATGACGGCAGCCTGCCTCTGAAGGTGATACAGGAGGAAGGGGAAAAAATTCTTGCGGAATTCGGCAAGCCGCGCAACCGTGCACAGCGCCTGATGCTGGACAACATTCGTGCGATCATGACCGATGCCGCCTATAAACGTTCCGTTCTGGAAAACAAAAACCTTCTGAACGCTCTGCGGAATGCCCGCAGGGACAATGCCGTGCTCAAGGCGGAAGGCGAAAGGTTGTCCGTCAGAATGAAAGAAGCCGAGAACAAAGCCGTTGCGGCGGAGGAAACCGCCAGAACGAAAAAACTGTATGAGGAGAATCTGAAAAAAATCGGTAACTTGAATACCGCAATCCAGTCTCTGGAACGGGAGCGGAATGCGCTTCAGCAGCGGATTTCCTCTCTGGAACTTACGCTGGAGGAGAACTGGCGCGACGGCATCCGCATGGAAATCATGAAACTCCGGCCTCAGCAGCGTCTGCGGGAAATCAGCGCGCTGCTCGCCGTGGAATCCGTCCAGTATCCGCGCCGTGCGGAATGGCTGAACACGCTGGAACAGGAAAATGTCCTTCTGATGCGGATTCTGGCGGAGATTGCGGAGAGCGGCACACAGTATTCCGCGAAGGAGCTGCCCGGCCTGGGAAAGATCATCATGATCTCCAGCGGGTTCATTGATTATCAGGATCAGGACAACCGTGTGCGCCAGATCAGATGGGATCAGCTTCCGGCGGATGCCGCATGGCAGATTCTCTCCGGAAATCCCTTTTTCTCCGCGAGGGAGAGAGAGGTCCGTGCGGGGCTGGAACTTCTGAAAGGCAGGCTCGGCGCTGCTCAGACGGCGAATCCGACCGATCTCGAAATCAGTGCAATGATCCGGCTCTATGCTCAGAAGACGGCCAGAACAATGAAATACATGCTTCCGGAAAAGCGTGCGGAGGCCCGAAAGCTTTATGAAAATGCTCTGGAAGTCCTGAAGGGCGGCTTGGAATTCGACAGCATCAAATCGGATCTGTCCGCCATTCTGTCTCTGTAAAACTCTGCGGAATCCGGTGTGGAAAAAATACATGCATACGCGCGTCCTGCCGCCCTCTCCCGTTTCCGCGGCGCCCGCCGCCTTTCTGAAACTTTCCGGAAATCTGCGCGAAGGGGATTGAAAAATCCATGTGGCTGTGTTATCTTATGAATCTTGTGATTTCCGGATTCCGGTTTGCGTTTTTTAACTTGATTGAGGATTTTCAAACATGTTGACTGTCATCAGTGCGATCATTTATGCGGCGGTTGTTTTAATTGCGGTTCTTCTTATCGTGTTAGTGCTTGTCCAGCCGTCCAAAGGCGGCGGATTCGGTTCCGCATTCGGAGGCGTCGGAGAAAGTGTCTTCGGCGCCCAGGCAATGGGACAGCTTTCCAAGCTGACGATTGTTCTCCTGGCCCTCTTCTTTGTTTTGACTCTTGCCCTTGCTGTGCTGACTGGTCACAAGGCCGCTTCCAAGTCCCTGATTTCGAAGGAAACTTCCGTTGCAGAGGCGCCTGCTGTGCCCGGTAAGGATGCCGCAGCTTCCGCGGAACAGGCAGGGGAAACGGCTGCCGCTTCCGCGAAACAGGCTGCTGCGGCTCCGGTGAAGACGCCTGAGAAAAAAGCCGAACCGGCGCTTCCCGCGGCAAAGACGGCGGAAAAGAAATAAAGTTTCACTCCCGTCGGACGGTTTGCGGTCCATCCGGAAGCGCTTGCGCCGCCTTGCCGTTTCCGCATCCGAAGCCTTCATTTTCTGATTTCCCGGTGCATGTTTCCGGACAGTCGGAAATGATTTGCAAATGCATTTTCCAGCCGGAGTAATATCCGTGCAGGGAGAAAGACAACAAGGGGAGAACACCATGCTTGCAATTCTGCTGCCCAATTATAAAACCCCGGAACTGACGAAACTGTGCCTGCGTTCTCTCCGCAAATATACCGACTGCGGCAGAATCCGGGTTATTGCCGTCGACAATGCCTCCGGTGATGAATCCCTTGCTTATCTGCGTTCCCTCTCCTGGATCCGGCTTATTGAACGTTCCGAATCCGAGATTCATGGAATGTCTCCGGCGCTGATGCATTCCTCCGCATTGGATCTGGCTTTGCGGGAGGTGGATGCTCCGTATGTGATTTCCATGCATACGGACACCATTGTGCATCATCCGGAATGGCTGGACTACCTGATGAAACATATCACCCGGTCTGAGAAAATTGCCGGAGTCGGGAGCTGGAAGCTGGAAGCTGGAAACGGTTCCTCTCTGGAAATCCATTGGAAAGGCGGTGGAGGACGGATTCAAAACTCTGATCGGCAGAAAGCATCATGAGTTCCGGTTTCTCAGGAGTCATTGCGCGCTTTACCGGACCGATCTCCTGAAGAAATATACGAAAGGATTCGGCGACGGCGAATGCGCGGGAAGCTCCATCCACAGACATCTTCTGAATGCCGGGTATGAACTTGAATTCCTGCCTGTGGCGGAACTCTCACGCTATATGGATCATTTGAATCATGCGACAATGATCCTGAATCCGGAACTTTCCGGGCGGCGCACTTCCGGCGCCAAGTCCTTCCGGAAACTCGGCTGCAAGCTGAACGCCGTGAATTACCGGCGGATTCTGGAAGACGATACGCTTGACCGCTGAAATCGCTTTTCCCGGCTGTTTCCGGAAAAACCCGCTCAGGCCTTCTGCTCCGCCGCCCAGACGGCAGTCTCCTCAATCGCCTCTTCCGGCGTGCAGTGCGGCACATAGCCGAGATCGCGCCGCGCTTTTTCGATCGTAAAGCACATGTGTGTGGCAAGGAAGCGCAACCCGGTCGCATGGATCGTGTCGCCGTATTTGGCGAGCATCTCTTCCAGCGGCAGGTGACTGATATATGCTTTCTTCCCGAGTGCGGCCGCCGTGATCTCCAGATAACGGTTCAGCGTAACCGCGTGCGAAAGGCAGATGTTGTAGATCTGTCCGACGCTCCGGCGGTTTTCCACGGCAAGGCGGAACGAGTGCGCAAGATCCTTCACATGAACCGGCTGGAGCAGCGCAAGTCCGTTGTCCGGCAGATCCAGCGTTTTCTCCGCAAGGATGTCAGGAATGAAATCCGTCCGTCGTCCTCCCAGGTTGTCCAGCGGCAGCATTCCCGGTCCCGTGATATAGCAGGGGCGGATCACCGTTGCGGGGAAACCCGCGCTTGTGAACAGCGAGAGGGCGGCATGGTCATAATCGGCTTTCGCTTTCCATCCGGAACTGCCGTCAAATCCGAGATAGGGCGCAGTCTCATCGCAGGGAACAAACGGGAGCGGCGCATAGCCGCCGGTCGAGGAGCAGTGAATGTAGTGTTTGAGTCCCGCGGCATATTTGTGCACGAGTTCGATCGACCTGGTGTTCGGAACCGTGTCGATCACCACGTCGTAACGTTCTGCAAAAATCGACTGCATTGCCGTTTCGCTGCTCTTGTCGGCGGAGATGGCGTTCACACCGGTGACTTCCTTCAGAAATGTCGCTTTCTGTCCGCGTGAGCAGATGGTGACATCATAACCGCCCCTCATCAGATCCAGCACGACATTGTGCCCCAGCCAGCCGGTGCCTCCGAAAACGATGATCTTCATGGTAACTCCTCGTGCATATTAGTCTTGAGAGAAAAAAGACCGCCGTCTCCTGAAGGATGCGGCGGTTGGGGAAAACAGTTCTCAGATCTTGCCGAGCAGCACGATCGCAAACGCCATCACGAAGATTGCGACGGTCTCGACGATACCCAGCACCATCAGCTGGTTTGTGAAACCTTTCCCGTTCTCCGCGAACGCGTCGCATGCCGCCGCTCCGGCGATTCCCTGCCAGGCCGCGGAAATGCCCATCGCAACGCCGCTGATGACGCCTACCAGCAGATAGACCACCCACGCAGCCTGCGTCACATCCGGTTTTCCCATGATGACGAACATGATGATCATGCCGTAGATCACCTGCGAAAGCGGCGCTCCGGCAAACACAAGAAGCTGGAACGGCGCGGGTTTGTTCTGAGAGTAGCATTTCTTCCATGCGCCGACCGCGGCGGAACACGCGGTTCCGCATCCGTAAGCGGATCCGATCGCGGCAAAACCGATTGCCGAGAACGCTCCGGCATAGGTCAATGCCTGGAACAGATACCGAAGGTGCTGCACGGTAAACTTTGCCTGTTCGTTCAGGCCCGTCGTCGCGGCTGCCGCCGCCGTTGCATCTGCTGCGAGTTCAAGAAACATCTTGACATTCTCCTTTTTCTATTTGATTGTGTTTATTGAATTTCCGTTTTATTTCCTCTGGCGAACGGACGGTAGCGGATTCCCGTCCACTGCATCTCCACGTGGTTGGAAAACTCCAGCGTGTTCAGACGGATCGCATGCACCAGAACTCCCATGATTCCAAGAAGGATGTTCAGCGCGTGTCCGCAGACTGCGACCAGAATCAGGCCTGCGACACCCAGCACCGTCAGCTGACGCGGAAGGGAGTCCAGCACCATCATTCCCATGTTGTTGAAGCATGTTCCGACATAGACACCGGAGAGCCCCACGGCAAACAGACGGATATAGGAGAGCACGTCAACGAAACTGCCGATGACAGAAAAGGGCAGGTTCAGTGCGGCCTCCCCGCTGATTGTTATGACGATCAGAAGCAGTCCGACACCGTAGAGCGTTCCCGCGAAATAGAGCGGAAATGTTCCCGGGAACACGATGAGATTCACGGCGGTGAAGAAGTTCCCCCAGATCAGGAACGCCCAGCCGAGATTGCCCCAGCTCCGCCAGTTCCGGATTTCCGTGATCGTCTTGAAAATCCGCGCCGAGGAGAGATGAAGCGCCGCAAGCAGGAAGCAGAACCACTGGATGAACTTGTCCTTCAGATCCATCGGGTTGGCGATATCCAGCTTTTCGGCGAGACGGCACGCCGCCGGACTCTTTGCCGGATCGGCGAGGAAGTCAAGTCCCTTCAGAGGGCCGGGCAGAATCTCGCGGGGCAGTCCGAGGCAGGAACCCTGGAGCAGTCCGAACACAATCGAAAACGCCGACAGCAGAATCAGGAGATTCAGCGGCAGACGCGCTTCTTCCTTTTTGCGGAAGAGATACTTGCAGAGAAACGCCGTCGCCATGAACATGACGCCGTAGGCGAAATCGCCGATCAGCATTCCAAAGAAGATCGGAAAGGCGATCAGGAAGAAAAGGGATACGTCGTTTTCCCGATATCCCGGCGCAATGCCGATAAAGTCGAAGAGCGGATCGATGATGTTCATCCATTTCGGTTTGCGAATGAAGGTCGGGACTTTGATGTCGTCCTCCGCCGGATCCTCGATCCGGAGCGCCCAGCCCTGTTTCAGAGCCTCCGCGCGGAGCTTTTCCACGGCGGGAACGGGAACATATCCCTGAAGATAGGCGATTTCTCCCTCTTTTACCATTCCGTCGCGGTTCTGCGCAAACTCAAGGTCCTGTTCCGTTTCCTTCTTGTAAGCGCGGAGACAGGAAATCGACAGCGCGAGCGTATCCAGGCGTTTTCCAATTTCTGAAAGACGCCTGTCGCATTCGCCGACCTGTTCCCGCAGTTTCGAGAGCGGGATGTCGGGAAGCGAGACCGGGTGCAGCGAGCCCGGATCGGGTTCCGTCCGCGATACGACTGCAAAATAGACGTCATTCCCCTTCCGGCTGATCTCCGTGACGGATGCGCCTTCGGGAAACCTCATTTTCGGAAAATCGCTTCTGAATGCGGAACAAAGGCACACATGCAGACCGGAGGCACGAAGTTTCCGAAGCAGTTCCGGTTCGAAATCGCCCCATGGTTCGAGTTTCTCCACCTCCTTGAGAAGATTCTCACGCTGTTTTGCAACAGTTGCCTCCTCGTCCAGATAACGCAGCGCGTCCGTGACGAGTTTTTCCGGTTCGACCGTGCTTTCGGGAGTTCCGGAGGCGTTCCGTCCGCTCAGAATGTTGTGGACTTTTACCGTGTTTGCCACTTTCGCGGTCAGATCGGCGACATCGGGAGAGTCGACGCGCCCGAGCTGTTTCACATGCATGACGCCGAGATCGCGCAGCGCCTCAAGCGCCCCGTTCCTGTCACGCTCCAGACAGAGCAGCGTCACATCTTTCATTTTCACTATCATGCCGCCGTCTCCTGCAGTTTCTTCTTGGCGATTTTCGAGCGCGCGACGGCGCTGGTGTCCATGTCGCCGAGATAGATCTGAATCATGCGGATGTTTTCCTTGCATTCGGGAATCTTCACCTTTTCGAAAAGATTGACCCGCTGCGTCGTCACCCGCAGTTCGTTTTCAATGAGTTCATATTGTTTCCGGATGATTTCGCGTTCCGCACGGAGCTCCACGATTTTCCGGAGCGCCGCGACAGCGTCGTCGAACCAGGGTTCTTCCGTAAAAACGTCATAGTCATGCTTTTCAAACACAACCCCCTGGAAGCGGGGCACGTCCACGCCGGCGATATTCAGCATGTCCGTTTCGACGCGTTCCACGCGCACGGTGTCCGCGACACGCATCGCATCGGGCTCCGCACCGAAAAGAACCAGCCATGAGGAGAGCTGCTCCTTGCTCTCCCTTTCCCGCTCCTCGTTGTTCCGGATGCGCTCCTGACAGGACCGCATTTCCATCTGGAGCTGCTGCTTCTTGAGCTGAAGCGTCGGCAGGAAGCGCTGGAACTGTTTCAAGTCGTCCCGCTGCTGTTTCAATGCCGTTTTTGTCAGTTTGACTTTTGCCATGTCGAGTGCCTCTCGAATCAGTTCGCGTCTTTCGGCCAGAATTCGTCAATCATATCCGACTTGATGCCGGTTTCGGTCTTGTCGAAACACTCCGCAAGAATTTTCCATCCGAGGTCAAGCGCTTCTTCAAGCGGGATGTTGACCGAAAGATCCATCATCTTCTCTTCAAACAGCCGTCCGTACTTCAGCAGCTTCCGGTCCCATGCACTCATCTGGAAGCCCATCGACTGTTTTTCAATGGTCTCCTTGTAGTCCGCGTAGAAGCGGATCATCGTATCCATGATGGCGCGGTGGTCGGCGCGGGTCCTGCCGTTGACCTGCTGTTTCAGACGGCTCAGGGAGCCGAACGGTTCGATGCGGCCGTTTTTCAGGTAGAACTGGCCTTCGGTGATGTAGCCCGTGTTGTCGGGAACAGGGTGCGTCACGTCGTCGCCGGGCATTGTAGTGACGGCGAGAATGGTGATCGATCCCGCGCCGTCGAAGTCAACCGCCTTCTCGTAACGGGCGGCAAGCTGGCTGTAGAGGTCGCCGGGATAGCCGCGGTTCGACGGGATCTGTTCCATCGTGATCGCAATCTCCTTCATCGCGTCGGCAAAGTTCGTCATGTCGGTCAGCAGCACGAGCACGCGCTTGTTCTGCAGCGCATACTGCTCCGCGACCGCAAGGCACATGTCGGGCACAAGCATGCACTCCACGATCGGGTCGGACGCGGTATGGATGAAGAGAACCGAACGCGAAAGCGCGCCGTGCTCGTCCAGCGTGTTGCGGAATGCCAGGTAGTCGTCGTATTTGAGTCCCATTCCGCCGAGGATGATGACGTCGACTTCCGCCTGCATCGCAATTCGCGAGAGCAGTTCATTGTAGGGTTCTCCGGCGACGGAGAAAATCGGAAGCTTCTGCGATTCGACCAGCGTGTTGAAGACATCGATCATCGGGATGCCCGTACGGATCATTTTGCGCGGAATAATGCGTTTGGCGGGATTCACGGAAGGCCCCCCGATGTCGATCATGTCGTCATTGATCGCGGGACGGCCGTCACGTGGGCGCCCCGCTCCGGTGAAGATTCTTCCCAGCAGATTTTCCGAGGCCGAAACGCGCATCGGATGCCCGAGGAAGCGGACTTCGTCGCCGGTGCTGACGCCGCGGGAGCCTGTGAAAACCTGAAGGAACACCTTGCCGTCCTGAAGGCGGATCACCTGCGCCAGCGACGTGCCGCGCGCGCCGGTGACTTCCGCAAGGTCATTGTATCCGACATTGTCGGCTTCCACCGTGATGACGTTGCCGGCAATCTGAATGATTTTGTGATAAACCTTACGCATTTTCCTTCCTTTCGCTGATTTTTTCATCCACGGCCTTTTCCAGTTCCCTGAACCTGGCGGACTGGAATTCGGCATAGTTCAGGTTGGTGAAGGCGAGACGGAGTTCAAGGAAGTAACGGCGGGCGACTTCTTTGTCCTCGAATTTGAATGTCGATTTCAGAACGTGGATCACTTTGTCGAACATGTAGACCTGGCGTTCACGGCTGGTCGCGCCGTCCACCTTGTCGAAGGTGTTCTGCTGCAGATAGACAAAGTCGATGAATTCGCTCTTGAGATAGATGACAAAGTCGTCGATGTGGGTGCCTTCCTCGCCGACGACCTTCATCATCTGGTTGACCTCGTTGCCGCGGCGGAGAATGTGCTTGGCATAAGCGAGTTTCTCCGGTTCCACGATGCTTTTGTATTTGCTCCAGCTGTCAAGCGGATGAATCGCGGGGAAGCGCCGCGCCGAAGAGCGTTCACGGGAGAGTCCGAGGAACGCGCCGACAACCTTCAGCGTCGCCTGTGTCACAGGCTCCTCGAAGTTGCCGCCCGCGGGACTGACCGAACCGCCGATCGTGATGGAGCCCTGTCCGCCGTCATTGAGCCGGACAAGACCGGCGCGTTCATAGAAGCTTGCAATCAGCGACTCGAGATAGGCGGGGAAGGCTTCCTCGCCGGGAATTTCCTCCAGACGGCCGGACATTTCGCGGAGCGCCTGCGCCCAGCGGGAGGTCGAGTCCGCCAGCAACAGGCAGTTGAGTCCCATCTGGCGGTAATATTCCGCAAGAGTGACCGCCGTGTAAACGGAGGCTTCGCGCGCGGCGACCGGCATCGAACTGGTGTTGCAGATGATGATCGAACGGTCCATGAGGCTTTTTCCGGTCCGCGGATCCTCCAGATGCGGGAACTCGCGGAGGATTTCCACCACCTCGCCCGCGCGCTCGCCGCACGCCGCGATGATGACGACGTCCGCCTCCGCGTGCTGGCTGATCGCGTGCTGCAGAACCGTCTTGCCCGCGCCGAACGGTCCCGGGGTGCAGAAGGTGCCGCCCTGGGCGACCGGGAAGAAGGTGTCGATGATCCGCTGCTGGGTTGTGAGCGGATTGACCGGCATGAGTTTTTCCTTGTAGCAGGAGATCGGAATCTTGACCGGCCACTTCTGCACCATCGTGATTTCGCGGATCTCGCCCTTTTCGTTTTTCGCCTTTGCGACGCAGTCGAGCAGTTTGTGCGGACCCGGCGCGGCGACATCGGTCAGCTCCCAGGTGCCGCGGAACAGGAACGGCAGCATGATGTAGTGTTTGAAGATGCCTTCCGGCACATACCCGATGTAGCTTCCCGCCGAAAGCCGGTCGCCGACTTTCGCCAGTGGCGTGAACTCCCATTCGCGCTCGTAGTCCAGCGCATGCATGTAGACGCCGCGCTGCAGGAAGAATCCGGATTTTTCCGCAAGTTTGTTCAGGGGATTCTGAAGTCCGTCGTAAACCTGGGTGAGAAGCCCGGGACCGAGTTCGACGCTGAGAAGGTCGTTGGTGAACTCGACGGTGTCGCCGATCCTGAGACCTGCGGTATTCTCGTAAACCTGAAGGTCGGCCCGGTTGCCCCTTACGCGAATGACCTCGGCTTTGAGCCGGATGTCGCCAAGCACCGCGAATGCCACCTCGTTCTGCGTGACGGCGGTCTCGAACTCGACCGTCAGCATGTTGCCGTTGACGCCGACGATGCGTCCTGTGTTGTTTTCAAGCATGAAAACACTCCTGCTGTTAATATATTATGATTGTTTCAACTCTTTTTCCGCATGTTCCGCGCGGTCGGCGGCTTTTTCCAGATTTCCCGGCGCCGCCTTCGGGTTCCGAGCCGCCCATTTTTCCAGAATCATCAGGCGCAGAAGGTAAAGGCAGAAGGCGTCGAAGTCGAAGGTGTGCCTTCCTTCCACGGAGTCCAGCTTGTACCAGCGTGCTGCGTCAAGCGCCCGTTCGCGCTCGAAAGGATTTGTCTGTGCCGAATACGCCTCGTTCGCAACGCGGAATGCGTCGCTTTCGAACGCGGCGAATTTTACAAGATAGGGTTCCGCGTCCATGCCGAGCTTTCCCGCACGCAGTGCGCCGAGGGTGTTGCGCAGGCAGATTTCCCAGAGTATGTATTCGCCGGTCGGGGAATCCGGTCCGATGCCGTCCGGCAGATTGTGCGGAGCCGCTTTCAGGGCCCGCAGAATCTCCATTTGTTTTTCCGGAAGATATGCCGAACAGTATTCCAGAAACGTCTCCCGGGAGAACGGCGGAGGGCCGTCGAAGAGAAGCAGAGGCAGCGAAGCCTTCAGTGCATAATAATTTTTCCTCATGGTCAGAAACCACTCCTATCCCTGCCGGAACGGTCAGCCCTTGATGACAGCCGCAAGTTTGGGACCCACGAATTTGCAGAGAATGTCGGCAAGCGCCTCGTCGCTGAAATCGAAGAACACCTCGTCATTGGCAAAGGAAATCTGGAGTCCGGCTCCGAATTCGCTGGTCAGGTTGATCTTCGGTTTCGCCTTGAGATCCGCAAGAAGCGCGGACTTGAGCAGGGCTTCGGCTTCCGCCTGTTCCTTCTGCGGGAGCAGGAGCTCGATGCTTGCTTCAGCGGAGGGGTTTTTCCCGTAGGCCTTTGCCATTTCCAGGATGATCTGTCCCATAAGCTCAGGCGTCATCGCTCTGCCCGCACAGTCACGGGCGACGGCGTTGAGTCTTGCCAGAAGGTCTGCCTTCAAGGCGATCACGGCATCACGTGCGGCCTGCTGAATCGCCTTGACTGCCTTGTCCTGTTCCGCGGCGGCGAACGCTTTGGCCTTTTCCATATCGGATTCCGCCTGCGTCTTCGCTTCGGCGATGATTTTCGCGGCCTCTTTCTTCGCGTCCGCCAGAATCGCGGCCTTTTCCTCCTCGGCCTTTTGAATTCCGTCCGTATGAATTTTGTTCAGCAGTCCCTGTAAATCTTCCGCCATGGTCGTCTTCTCCGTCGTTAGTGGAAATGCAGCTGCATTTTCCGGGTATCATAAACTTCAAATCAGAGAGTGAATATACATCCGAAATAACAGGATGTAAAGTGTAATTTGAGAAAAAACAGGAAAATTATAGGAATAAAATAATTTAAAAATAAAATTAATTGCCGGGCGATATTCCCTGAATGCGACTTGATGAAAAAGAAGAGCCGTGCTAAGTTACTGTCCGCCGGAGAGGTTCCCGGCGCCAGAATGCCCGGAGGCGGAAATGGATTATCAGGAGCTGGAACACTTATTCCCGTTCAAACACCGTTACATCACAGTCGGCCAGAACAGGATTCACTACGTTGACGAGGGAGAGGGACGCACCCTTGTCCTGTTTCATGCATGTCCGATGTGGTCCTTTGCCTACCGCAGCCAGATTGCCGAGTTTTCCAGAGACCACCGTGTCATTGCATTTGATATGCTCGGGTTCGGACTTTCCGACAAGCCGCATGACTTCGACTACACGCTGACGGGTCACATCAATCTGACTGAGAGTCTGATCGGGGCAATGGACTTGAAGGACATTACACTGGTCATGCATGGCTGGGGCGGCACGATCGGAATGGGCTTTGCCGTGCGGCATCCGAACCTGATTTCCGGACTGGTCGTGCTGAATTCGATGGCGTTTTCCGATTTTCCCCTTCCGTGGCGGCTGTATCCGTGCCGGGCGCCGTGGCTCGGAGCCAAGATCATCCTCGACCTGAAAATGCTCCAGTTCGGCGTGAATAAACTGCCGCATGAGATTGCCGAGGCCTACCGCTATCCGTTCCGGAGCAAGGAGAGCAGGATTCCGCTGCTCCGCTTCATTGAGGATATTCCCGTGACCCCGGAAGCGGAATCCGCACAGACCATTCTGACAATTGAAACCAGACTCTGGATGTTCAACAACAAGCCGTCCTGCATCATCTGGGCGATGCGCGACTGGCTTTACAATGTGAAATCCCTGAAACGCTGGGAACGCTGTCTGCCGAACGCTTCCGTGCATCTGCTTCCGGACGCGGGAAGATATATTCAGGAGGACGCTCCGGAAAAGGTAAACGCAATCATGCGGGAATTTCTCGCGGAAAACAAACTGTGACAGACGGAAGATGGCTAACGGAATACAGCTGGAAATGAATTTCGACGGAGCGATGGGAAACCGCTTCAAGGAAAAACTGGACAACGGTGACTTTCAGGTGCTTGTAGAAGTCAACGCACCGCCGTCGGAAACCGATCTTGCGGATGCAGTTGCACGTTTTTCCGAGATCGAGTACCTGGTCTCCGCGAAACGGGAGATCAATGCGGCTCTTGCATTCACCGACCGCTATGCCTATCCGGATTCGCTGGACAATGTTCAGTTTGCCGCCGCGCTCTGCCGCACCGACCGCGACCGCCATCTGCTCTGCGTCAGCGGACGGGACCGCACGCTTTCCGAGATTGAAAAACTGCTGGGACATGCGGCCGGAGAAGGATTCAAAAACATCATCGCCGTTTCAGGGGAAAGCGTGAAGGGCGATACTCTGAAACAGGTGCAGTCGCGTCTCTTTACGGAAAGCGTCCATACGCTCAGGAGCGTCCGGGAGAAGTTCAGCGCATCCCTGTTCGCCGGGTGTGCCGTGAATCCCTACAAATATACGCCGTGCACCTGCTTTCCGCAGTACTTCAAATTGATGAAGAAGATCAACTTCGGCGCTTCCTTCATTGTCACGCAGTTCGGCTGGGATATGCTGAAGCTTCAGGAACTGCGCTGGTCGCTGTTCCGGCGTTCGCTTCACATTCCGTCGATTGCGCGTTTTCTGGTGCTGACTCCGGACAAGGCGGAGGAAATCTGCTCGGGCAAACTGCCCGGCGTTCATATTTCACCGGACTTTCAGGCAATGCTCCGGCGGGAAACCATGCACTCCATGGCGCAGTTCGAAGCGGCGCAGTGGCGCAGAATCCAGATTCATGCCGCGGGAGCGCGTTTTCTCGGATACAGCGGAATCCAGATCGCCGGTCTGGACCGGCCGGGCCAGATCAACATCATGCTCAACCGGATCGGAGAGGCATTGCATGAGTTCACCGGATTTGAAGAGTGGAGAAGCGCCTATCTGGAATATTATGCGCGGCTTGACATGGCGCCCTATCCCTATCGTTTCTATGAATTTGAGGATTTGTTTTCGAAAGCGCATCCCTCGGATATGCCGCGGATGGCGTATGCGGAGATTCCTCCCCTGGAGGGGGGAGAGAAATTCCGTCTGAATCTGGCGAAAAAGCTTTTTGCAAACGCGGACAAACTGCCGGCGGGAGAACGGTATCTTACCAAAAAACTCCTGGTTTCCTGCCGTGCCTGCCCGTCATGCCGCCTTCCTCAGACCGCCTTTGTCTGTCCGGAAACCTGTCCGAAGGGAATGGCGAACGGTCCGTGCGGCGCCTCGAAAGCCGGCGGGGAATGCGAACACACCTCAAAAGAGTGCATTTATTCCAAGCGCATGAGAATTGCCGCACAGGACAACGACTATGTCTCTCTGGAGGAGACCTGCGTCAAGCCTCTGGAGCGCAGAAGGCGCATTTGAACCGGATGCGGAGGAAGGGCGGATTCAGCGATTTCCCGTTTTTTTCTGCACGGTGGTTTTCCGGGAAACTTTTTTCTTTGGTGCGGGCGCGGCCGCCTTCACCGCCTGAACACGGGTTTCCGCAAGAGCCGCGGCCGGATCGTCCGCCCGGGCATATCCCCAGTTCAGGAGTTTCCGGAGAAACAGATCGCGTTCCCTGGCGGTCGGAAAACCGGTTACCATGGCGATCATGCGCTTGCCGTTGCGCAGACAGGTGACGGTAACGCAGTAGCCGGCGCGCGCGATGAATCCGGTTTTGATCCCGTCGACGCCCGGGCTGGCATACTTGCCGCCGGGAAGCAGATTGTTGTGGTTCATCAGCTGAAGGTATCCCCTGGTTCCGGGTTTCCGGAATCCGGCGCGCCGGGCGGAGACCCATTCCATCAGAAGGGGATGTTCCATGAAATATTCCGCGAGTGTCACCATGTCCGCCGGGGAACTCGCATTGTCAGTGCGTCTCGTAGCGCCGGGAAGCCCGTGAGGATTGTAATAGCGCGTGCGGGTCATGCCCAGTTCCTTCGCGCGGCGGTTCATGCGCGCCACGAAGGCGGCAACATCCCCTCCGCCCAGGTATTCCGCGACCAGATAAGCGGCGTCATTCGCGCTTTTCAGAGAAACGGCCATAAGAAGATCCTGAAGCGGGAACGTCTCCCTCGGATCCAGCCAGACCTGGCTTCCGCCGATTTTCGCCGCCGCGTTTGTCACCCGGATCGGAGTGTCCAGAGTCACCTTCCCCGCCTCAATGTCTTCATATGCGAGAAACAGTGTCATCACCTTGGTCATGGAGGCGATGGGAAAGGGGCGGTCCGGATTCTTCGCCCAGAGAACAATCCGCTTGTCGGCGTCGACCAGAATGCCGGAGGTCGCGTTCCTGCTGGAAGGCAGCCCCGGAATGTTGCCGCGCACCGCATAGCGGTAATCGTAAGGCGTGTGAATGCCCGGATTGCTCCGCAGGGGCCGCGCTGCCGCAGGCGCGGAGGACTGCGCCTGATTTCCGGGAGCGTTTTTCCCCTGCAATGTATCTTTCAGACTGGCATTCGCCTTGGCTTCGGCGATGGCTGCGGCGATGCTCTGTTCCGTGGCGCCGGACGCGGTCGCCGGGGAGGTTCCGGTTCCGCGCATGAAAAACCAGACCGCCGCAAGATGCAGCGCGATGATGATCAGAACAATCAGCAGAATATACCGGAATTTCATTCCCCGTCATTCCCGTTCGTTGAGGATTGCCCTGTTCAGTGCGGAGAAGAGTGCGAAGATTGCCGCCAGATCTATGTTCTGGTGTTCTCCGACGCCGTAGAAGAGACGGTTGTCGCTTTTCCGGCGGATGCCGACGAATGCGATTGCCTCCGCATCGGCGTTTGTGCCGAGCGTTTTTTCCGAAAAGTCCTCCAGAATGAAGTAATACAGCTTCGCTTCGTTGCGGATTGCGTGCACCGTTGCGGAGATCGGGCCGTTCCCGACACCGCGGATCTCCCTGGTCTCGTTGTCGAATTTCAGATTCAGGCTTACCTCGACAAGCGCGCCTTCCTTGGATTCGTCATGTTCATCTCCTTTGGATATGCGGGAGAATTTGAGAAGTTCGAACGGTCCTTTCACGTTGACAAAGGTTTCATTGAAGACCTTGAGCAGTTCGGAAGCGTCCAGTTCGTCTCCCTTTGCATCGGCATACTTCTGCACGGCGGAGCCGATCTCCGGATGCATTCCCTTGGGGGGGTAGATGTCGAAGTCATGTTCCAGAACGTAGGCGACACCGCCCTTGCCGGACTGACTGTTGATGCGGATCAGTTTTTCATATTTCCGACCGACGTCGGCAGGGTCGATATGCAGATAGGGCACTTTCCATTGAACGTGGAACAGTTTCCGCGCATCCTCCAGACGGTCGATTCCCTTGCGGATCGCATCCTGGTGGGAACCCGAGAAGGCTGTGAACGCAAGCTGCCCCGCATAGGGATGACGCTCATGCACGTCGATGCCGGTCGCATTTTCCACAACCTTGACGATATGGGGCATGTCGGAAAAATCCAGCCCCGTCGGAATGTTCCGGGAGGCGAGATTCAGCGCCAGCGTGCAGATGTCCACATTGCCGGTGCGTTCCCCGTGTCCGAACAGCGTGCCTTCCACGCGTTCGGCTCCCGCCATGATCGTGAATTCCGTCGAGGCGACCGCGCAACCCTGGTCATTGTGGGAATGGACGCTGACGGTCGTTTCGCTCATATACGGATAATGCTCGATGAAATAGGCGATCATATCCGCGTAGTGGTGCGGAGGACGCCGTTCCACGGTCTGCGGCAGATTCGCAATGAAGTCGTGCTTGGCGGACGGCCCCCACGCCTCCTTGACGGCCTTGCAGACGTCAATGACATAATCCAGATCGCTGTCCGTGAACTCTTCCGGCGAGAACTCATAGGCGATTTTCCCCTCCAGACCGTATTCCTTCAGAAAACGCCGGACCAGCTTCGTGCCTTCAACGGCCATGTTCAGCGTCTCCTCGTGAGTCTTTCCGAAGACGATCCGCTCATGCAGGTCGGAGGTTGCCACATACAGATGCAGAATCGCGCGGTCCACTCCGATCAGCGATTCGACCGTGCGCCGGATCAGCGGTTCCCGCGCCTGCGTCAGCACGGAAATGCGCACATCGGACGGGATCAGCTTTTTTTCGATCAGATTGCGGACGAAGTCGAAATCATCCTGGGATGCGGACGGGAATGAAACCTCGATTTCCTTGAATCCGATCGCGCAGAGAAGCCGGAAGTACTCGAGTTTTTTCTCCGGATTCATGGGCATCGGGAGCGCCTGATTGCCGTCGCGCAGATCAACGGAACACCAGATTGGCGCCTTTGTGAGTTCGCGATTCAGCCATTCACGGTTCTGAACCGGAATCTTTTCGGGGATCGGGTACTTCATCATTTTAATTTCCTCTTTTCCGGCGGGGCGTTTCACGGCCGCGCCTTTCCGTCCAAATTTTCCAAAGGAGAATAATATACACCTGTTTTCCGGAAAGCGAAATCGCAAAACCTGAAAATTTTTCCAATTTTTCATTCCGGCGGCGGAATAATCTTCCGGTTTCAGGGGGTTGTCATTCGCCTTCCGCCGGATTTGCGGCAGACATTTCCGGTTTTGCGTGCCGCTTGGCCTTTTTCCAGAGTTCTTCCAGTTCGTCAATCGTGCAGTCTTTCATGTCTCTGCCCCGACTCGCGAGTTCTTTTTCCATGAACATGAAACGGTTCTTGAATTTCCGGTTTGCCGCGGCGAGCAGGAGTTCGCCCGAGCGGCGTTTGCGGAAACGGGAAAGATTGCAGACGGCGAAAAGAAGATCGCCGAGCTCCTCGTCCGCATGCGTATCGTCGCCGGCGTTCATCGCCGCCCGGAGTTCGTCCAGTTCCTCCTGGATTTTATCCAGGATTTCCTCCTGGCGCGACCAGTCGAACCCGAGCTTCGCCGCTTTTTTCTGGAGTTTTTCAGCCTGGATCAGCGCGGGGCAGTGCATGGGGACGCCGTCCAGCGCGGAACTGCGTTTTTCCGGGGCGTGTTCCTTTTCCGCCGCTTTTACTCTTTCCCAGAGTCCGACGACTTCTTCGGCATCGGTGACTTTTTCATCGGAAAACACATGGGGATGGCGATGCTTCATTTTGGCGGCGATGTCATGGACGACATCCGTGAAGGTGAATGCTCCGCGCTCCTCCGCCATGACGGAATGCAGGACGATGTGCATCAGGACGTCTCCGAGCTCTTCGCGCATATTGGCGTCATCCTGTTCCGCGACCGCGTCGAGAAATTCCGCGCATTCCTCCATGATATAGGGCATCAGCGATTCGTGTGTCTGTTTGCGGTCCCACGGGCAGCCGTCGGGGGAGCGGAGTTTTTTCATGACATCGACCAGTTCCCGGATATTGGCGCATAAAGAATCGTTGTTCATGGTCTGTTCCTTTCGTTGACAGTAATATGATTGCAGCGGTGGAGAGGATGCATCAAGTGTACACAACCGTGACTCCGTCCAGGCCCGGCGCATTGATGTCTTCGCCGAAGACATAGGCGCGGACCGCAGGCATGCGATGCATGCGCAAGGCAGTCCGGACGGCGTTGCGGAGCACTCCGGTCCCGTGTCCGTGAATCACAAGAATGCTGCACCCCGGATTGGCAGCAACCGTTCTTTCCACCAGACGCATGGCTTCCTCGGAATACATGCCGTGCAGATCAATTTTGACATCATACAAGGTCCGCGGGCCGTGAGACCTGTGCTGCCTGAGTTTGTGCCTGTTCATTGAGAATCTCCATGGAGCATAACTTTAGTTTCGAAATTCAATTTAGTCAATGCCGGATTCCGAATATTTTCAGCGAAAAGGAAAATTCGATTTTTTTTAATAATCCTGCTTGAAATTCTGAAATTCAAGCATACATTATGCGAATCGCAGGAATTGCGGAGGCGTAGCTCAATTGGTTAGAGTGCCACCCTGTCACGGTGGATGTTGCGGGTTCGAGCCCCGTCGCTTCCGCCATTTTTTTTGCCATGACCGGGATCTGCCGGGGATCTGTTTCTGTTGTCGGCAGTGTGTTCCGGGATTTTCATTTTACCCTGCTCAATAAAATTTACTCTTTATTGAGAAATGCGATTGCATAACGGCAATTGCGGTATTATAATACCAGGTTTTCCAAGAGTGCACCCGTAGCTCAGTTGGATAGAGCGTCTGCCTCCGGAGTAGAAGGTCGTGAGTTCAAGTCTCGCCGGGTGCACCATTCTATTTTATGCCTAAGTTCTTTTTTGCAAGCCACTTATAAAATTTAATATCTTGTCGTTAGTCTCTCATTGTTTTCCGAATGTTTTCCTTTCTTTTCGAGTGTCAAAATACCGTGAAGGTCTACCGAACGTCCACCACTTTTTGAATCTAGCTTCAACTTGAATTTTTTCAAGTTTCCTTTGTCCCCGCCAGGATAGCCTCACAACTCTATCCTGACGGTTATTCTGCTTGCTCCCGTGTCTTGAGGTCCCTCGGACGCTTTCGGACAGTTCCGGACGTTTCCCGGACGGCTTTCGGACGGATGAAATCCGGTATTTTGAGGCTGCCCGGACGTTTCGGACGCTTTTTCGGAAAAACTTTTTCATATATGTACGCGCATGCGTGTGAAGATTTGATTAAGGAGA